>CANSMW010000001.1 GCA_947648215.1 uncultured Clostridium sp.
TGGTGCGGATGAAGGGACTCGAACCCCCACGTCGTTGACACTGGTTCCTAAGACCAGCGCGTCTACCAGTTCCGCCACATCCGCATTTTCTATTGACAATGTATATATTAGCACATTTCGGCTTTCGTTGTCAATAGAAATTTTGTATATTTTTTAATTTTAGTCACCATTTGGTCACTGTTTGTCAACCATCTGTCAACTAATTCTTTGGTGTTTGTGCGTTTTCGTCATAACGATAGCTTGAACACATGGATTCGTCTGGGTTTTTGCTAGTACATTCTTGTATTGGTGTTACAATGATTTGTTGCAATGAGCATTCTTGTTCTTGATTTTTGTTGTATTTACAACTGGTTACTGTGCAATTAATTTTTTGATTTCTTTCCATAAAATGACCTCCTTTTTTTATTAGTATGGTCATTTTTTTCATTTCTATTTGCTTATTTTATTTCTTTTTTATCTTCGATTTGTTTTACTTGATTTTGTTCAAGACTACGATTACAACATTCTTCTGGTTGTTTAAAACTTAAATACCAATTAAATCCATTTCGATTTTTTTGAATCATGTTCATTCTTTCTTCTAAAGCTTGATAGGTTTGTGGCATTGGTACAATCATTGGCTCATATGGACACCAATTAGCAGGTGTCGCCCCTTTATTACAATCTGCAATTTGTAACGCTTGTAACACTCTTAATATTTCTGGAATACATCTTCCTACATTCATTGGGTATACTAAGATTGCTCTTACAATTCCTTTATCGTCAATAATAAATACATTTCTTACGGTTTCTGTATTACTAATGTCATTTGCAATCATACCATATTTTCTAGCAATCGTTCCATTTCGATCTGCAATAATTGGAAATGGTACTCGAATTCCTGTTTTACAGTAAATATCATATAACCATGCTAAATGAGAAGCATTACTGTCTATACTAAGCCCCAACAAACAAGCATTTTGCTGTTTGAAATATGTATCCGCTTTACTAAATGCAATGATTTCTGTGGTACACACTGGGGTAAAGTCTCCTGGATGGGAAAATAATACTATCCATTTTCCTTTATAATCATTTAGCGAGATTTCTCCCATTGTTGTTTGTGCTTCAAAATCTGGTGCATACATGCCAATTCTTACATTGCCATTCATCATTACTTCATAATCCATATAAAAAAACTCCCTTCACTTTTTGTATATTTTATGAAAAGAGTTTTTCTTTGGTTCCATCCTTATTCTATTTTACTTTGTTTTAATCGCACATATCCTAATTCTTCCCAACTATTGTATGCTAGGTTTAGCCTAAATAGTAACGTTGGTTTTGCTCCTGCTCTGTTTTTGTCAACCACACAAACATAATACCTTACATCTGGGTCTTTGAAAGGTTCTATGTCATAGAATTTGGTATCTACTTCCTGTTCGGAATATTCATAATCTTCGTAGTTTTCACGGTTGATTTGTTTGATTAAACATAGGGTATCTAATACTTCTTTTACGGTTCTACTAACGGCTAAGTCGTTTACCGTTAAATTAACTGGTAGTGTGGAACTTTCGGTTAATTGTAAGGTTGCAAAAATGAACATATTAAAGTTTTGGGCAAGGTTTGAAAGAATGGTTGCGGTTTTCTTTAATTCTTCTCCTACCCCAATATTATCAACATCTGTTTTTAAGGTATCATAGAATACATATTCTATTTTTTCTTTATAATAATAATTCATAATAACTTTTCTTAATTCATCATTCGTGTGGTCTGTGATATTAATGAAATAGATGGAGTTCTTCATTTCTTTATTAACCCAATCCGTTACTGCTATGGTTTCTTTGAATTCTGTGGATACTTTCATTAATCTTTTTACAAAATCTTTTTTACTTTCTTTTTCTTCTTGGAGTACATATCCTTTTTCGTCCACTTTTACTTTCTTAGGGTCATCTGGTCTAAATTGAAATTCTAATAGTTCACCTTCTGTTTTACTTACTTTATGCTTATGCATTTTTTGAATAGCTGGATTGTTCAAAATTGTGGTAATTAAACAAAGCCTCATTTTTTCTTCTGACATTTCGTTTGAAATGACTAGCACCTTTTTCTTATGCACAAATGCGGTATAGGCTGCAATGTTAATGGTAAACCTACTTTTACCTGCATTAGATGGCATCGCAAATGCCGTGGTTTCTCCTTTTCTGATTCCTTTAAATACACTGGTTATAATTGGGAATGGATAATCTAGCCCATTGGTTAAGTTATTGTCTCCTTCTTCTAAAAATCTGGTTAAATCCATATTTAACACAGCACGTTTGAATTTATTGGTAGCATTTACTTGTTCAATTGCTCCTTTTACCTCTTCTACGGACATTTGATGGTATAACTCATAATTTGCAATTTCTACAATACGGTCTTGTATGTGTTTAATTGGCACTTCTACATAATGTTTTCTTAAAATAAACAATTTTTTTAATGCCAAATAAGTTTCTTCAATTCCATAACCAGATTGACGAGCCGTTTCGGTTGCTTCATATAATAAATCTTCTGTTTTTTCGGTATCTCTTGGAAAATTGAAACCTTTTTTTGCAATTTCTGGTGCATATGCCTCTCCATCGGTAAATAGTACTCGTTTATATAAATTTAACATTTCTGGGTTTTCAAAATAACATTCTTCAAATAGAAAATAATATTTAATAATGGCTTCTGGATTATCTAATAATAAACCAATATAAATTTCTTCTAATCCTTCATTGCTTAATTCTTGTGGATATATTTGTTTTTTGGTAGCCCCTTCTTCTGCTTCTTTGCTTGCAAAAACAGAATTTAATTCTTCTCTTACATCGGTTGGTAGTAAATCCATTCTTTCTAAAGCTAATTGCAAATCTCCATCTTCAATGGCTTGCCTAATATCCTCTAAAATCTCTTCATTTTCATACGTTACTGGAATATTGTTTACTAGTTCCAATAAGGCTTGTTCCGTTTCTCCCATATTTTCTACCTCGTTTCAAATTTTATTAACTTGATTATATATGATACCTTTATTCATGTCAATTAGAAGAGGCATATTTTACTATAAAAACCTTAATTTCACCATATAAGCAAGATACCAATCTTTTCATAATAAAGAAATCCAAGCTAGGTTTCCCTTTCTTGGATTTCTTTGTCTTCAAACAAGGCACTAACACTTAGCTAACTTTTCTCTCAACTTTGTTTCTTTTACCTCGAAATAACTTAACTGTTCTTTAAAGTTATCCATTGTTTCGAGAGTTAACGCATTGTTGAAAAGTACTTCAGCTTTTGTCCTTTCTTTTAGTTTTCTTCTTTGTGTGTCAAGTCTTTTTAATTTGGCTGAATATCTCCGCTTTTTGAAGGATTTATATAACCTCTTTCCTTCTCCTCTAAATTTTTCAGAATATCTCTGCCAAATCATCATAAATTCCACAAGAAGTTCCTCCTTTTTTTGTTTTACGTAATTATATCATTTTATTTTCATTTGTCAAACCTCTTTAAGTATAGATTGTTACATAATTCTTTATATATTATTATTGGAACGAGTCGTTTTTCTTGTACTTTTACTTTGATATTGTAGCTGTAATGGTTCTAATTCTCTTTTTGCTCTATCTTTGGATAGGTTCCATTCTTGGAAACTTCTTTCCTTTTTTGCTTCTTTTTCAATATTACATAGATAATTGTTTATTCTTCGTTTATCTTCTTCGTCTGTGGTGCGATGATATAAATATACCATTTGTGGTACTGCATCGGTTCCTAAGTTGTTTACCAAATAGTTTATATCTAGTCCATGTACTAATTTTCCTTTTTCGGCACGGTCAATATTGTTTTTTACAATTTGATAATCAATATTGATAAAGTTGATGATGACATACATCGTAAGTGCAATGATAAAATAGGATTTTAGTAAATTAATTTTTCCTTTTACCACATAGTAAATCGTTGGCAAAATTGCTATCATTTCGGTTACTAAGATAACATATACCATTAAACGTAAAAAGGTATAGCCAAACTCACTTTCATACAAACGCATTCTCATAAATGCAGAAATCGCAATGACTATGGTAAATATACACATAAGTACATTCATCCATTTGGTATATACATTTTTGGTTTCTTCTTTTTTCTGATTTGCATTGGTAAACAAAATAATGGCGAAATTGATGACAGTAATAAACATTAATTCAAAAAATCCCTGTCTTGCATATTGTGCTAAGTTGATACTCGTATTCCAGTTTCCGTTCGGAAAAGAAATACGAATATAAGTATACGAATTGAATTCCTGTAAAGATAAGATATACAATATTAATCATTGTTAAAATTGTATTTACAATGGTGTGGTCTACATGGGGTTTAAATTCCTTTGTTTTATAGTCTCGGTTAAAAGCGGAATTCTTTTCCACAATATTGTAGATGATACAAACAAGATACATAAAAATTAATGCGATTAATAGCAATCTTGCAATTAGATTTACAATAAATTCACTTGAAAAAATAAACTCAAGCTGATAGAAAAATTTATCGAATAAATCAGCAAAAAGTCCATCGGCTGATAGTAATAACCCAATAATAATAAATAGGAATGGAAGTGAACATAGTATGCCTAACCCTATTAATTTTAGTTTTTTATTCTTTTGTTCTTTTTCTTCTTTCTCTAATGGCTCTTTTTTTACTGACGTTTTTATAACACGACAAGCACCTGGTATAAATTCCAAAGAACCAATTGCTAAATTAACCGACTTTCCGATGATTTCTCGTAGTTTAAACGTATCGGTACATGCCCAAACTACCATGCTTCCCAATAGAATTGGAATTACCATTAAATTTACAACATAAAAAAAGGCGTTATCAAAAATAAAATAGGTACTACTTAGTAATAAAATAGGAAAACTTAAAAATAAGGCATTCGCATTTTTTACTTTATCGTGTTTTTTTAAAAATGCCATTAGCAAAAATACACTAGCTACCATAAACAATAGCACCGATACTCCTAAATCTTGCCCATAGAATAAAATGGAATGTAGAATGCTTAAAATAAGACTTCCAATGACTGCTTTTTTCATTAAAATCCCCCCTTACGAATATTCTTATTATACCGCTAATATTTGAAATATGCAAGGTCAAGTCACTAACAAAAAGTCTCTAAAAAACAGGCGACCACTAGTGTCGCCCTTCTATTTTATTTTAACATATCCAATATTTCTGCTTTGCTTCTTACTCCTACTGCTTGTTTTACTAGTTTTCCATTTTGAATCACCACAAGTGTTGGGATACTCATAATTTGAAAAGCACTGGCAAGTTCTTGTTCTTCATCTACATTTACTTTTCCTACTTTTGCTTTTCCTTCTACCTCGTTTGCTACTTCATCTACAATTGGAGATACCATTTTACATGGACCACACCAAGTTGCCCAAAAATCTAGTAATACTGGTACTTCCGATTTTGATACCTCCTCTTCAAAATTTTTGCTTGTAATGGTAATTACTGACATTTTCTTTCTCTCCTTTCTCTATTTTATTTCATCAATGTATTGTTGCAATTTTTCTTTTGTAATTGCTCCCCTATGAACATGGTAAATTTGAAAATCTTTATTGATAAATACCGTTACAGGATACCCTGTTATTTGGTACTTGTAAGCCGTCTCTCCCTGTTTATCATAATAAATAGGAAAACTTAAATCTTGTGAATCAATATATTTTTTTGCTTCCTCTTCCTCATCATCTACCGTCACATTTAACATTATAAACGAAACCTTTTCTTTTTCCTTTTCATAAACTTCACTAAAATATGGCATTTCTACTTTACAATACCCACACCAAGAGGTCCAAAAATTAATCACTATCGGCTTTCCTTTAAAAGAACTAAGTTGTACAGGTTGATTATTTTCATCTTGCACAGTAACATCCTTTGCTTGTTTATATTCCACTTCTTTTTTCGTACTTCCCTGATTTACCCTATTTTGCACCTTTTCTAGTTTATGCGTTATAAAAGAATATCCAAAATTTAGTAAAACGATTACTACTAGAAATATTACTACATAAATCATATATTTTGTTTTTTCTTTCATCCTAAATTTTTTTCCTTTCCTGCTTTACTTTAAAGATACAATATCGTTATTTTTCTTTAATTTGATAGTACCGATAAAAATTGTCTCATATAGCCTGTTATCATTAATATGCCAATCACAATTAAAAATATTCCACATATTTTATTAATCATTTCATAATGCTTTTTAATAAAGCCAAAGGTCGTTTTAAATTTATGAATAAATAAGGCTGTTATTAAAAAAGGAATGGCCAGTCCCATGGAAAAACATAATAGCATAAGGGTTCCTTCTAATACCTGTTCGGCACTTGCTGCTAGCATTAAGGCACTCCCTAAAAATGTTCCTACACAAGGAGTCCATGTAATTGAAAAAATAATGCCAAATAGGATCGAACGGATAAAATTCAAATTCTTGGTATCTGCCTTTAATTCATTGGTACGATTTAGCCATTTTATTTTTAGCATGCCCATAAAGTTTAGTCCAAATACAATCATAATCACACCAAAAATAATTTGTAACACTTGGCTATACTGTTTTAAAAATATTCCAATACTACTGGCAAAAGTACCAAGTAGCATAAAAACAATGGTAAACCCTATTACAAAACCACTTGCATTTTGAAGAGTTTCTTTTTTCTTACTAGCTACTTCTCCACCTGCAAAATAGGATAAATAAATTGGTATCATTGGCAATAAACATGGAGAAATAAAAGTTATAATTCCTTCTAAAAAGGACATAATATATTCCATTTTTCTACCTTCCTCTTAAAAATTTACTACAAGCTAATCCTGCCTTTGTGCCTTCATATACCGCTTTTGAAATTTGTAGTAGTCCCCCTGTACAGTCCCCACAAGCATATAGTCCTTCTACATTGGTTGCCATATCCTTATCTACTTGTATCGCATTATTGTTAATAAATGCTCCTAATTTTCTTGCAAAATCAGTACTAGAAGCAGTTCCAACTGCCACAAATACACCTTCTACCTCTAATTTGGCTCCTTCTTTTAATGTAACAGCCTCTACTTTATTTTCTCCTACAATTTCACTAACTCCTCTTGTTTCGATACTAATATCTTCTAATCCCTCATCACGGTTTTCTACCAATTCTTCTTCATTGGTTAAAAGAGTAACCGCTTTTGCGATTGGCAATAACGTTTTAGCCTCTTTTATGGCATAATCTCCGGCTACCTAATACGGCTACTGGTTTATTTCGGTAAAAGAAGGCATCACAAATGGCACAATAACTAACCCCTTTTCCTTCTAATTCCTTTATTCCTTTTATTTTTGGTGCATTTCGGTTTGTCCCGGTTGCCAAAATAACGGTTTTGGTATGATAAGTGTTATTTCTTGTTTCTACTACAAAATCTTCTCCCTTCTCAATCCCCAATACCTCATCGGTTTGTACTGGAATTCCCAAACGGTTTGCTTGTTCTAATCCTTGTTTTAATAAATCTTTTCCACTAATTGTATCCGAAAAGCCATAATAATTATCAATCGCTTTGGTTTTCTCTAACGCACCACCGTCTTTTCCAATAATTAGAATTTTGTGGTTTGCTCGTTTTAAATAAATTCCTGCTGTAATACCCGCTGGTCCTTTTCCTATGATAATGACGTCATATACCATATTATCGCCTCTTTTTACTTTTTCTTTTTAAAAATAATTAATTTGCTTAGTATGTAGTTTGTAAGAATTACAATGATTTGTGCAATTACTTTTACTACTATATCATTTATATGCATTAGGTCAATCATAATATACATGACAACCGTTTCTAAAAGAAGCGTAAAAATTCTACTTGTAACAAAAGTACAAAATTCTCTTAGTAATTTTCCTTTATCTTCTACTTTACTTGCAAATACAAATAATTTGTTTGTTACATAAGCAAAAATAACTGCAATTATCCACGAAATCAAATTACTCATTAAATAATCGAACCATATTCTTGCCAAATAATATGTAACCATAGATACCACAAAGGATAGACCACCAAAAAATAAGTAATTGATGATTTCCTTGTATTTTCGATATAATTCTTTCCCTTTTGCATACATTTCTTTTATTGTTTCCATTTGTTCTACCTCTTATTATTATGTTTTTAATATTATTTACCATATGTTATTTTTATCTTACTCTTATTTTTGTGGTGTTATGATGATTGTTGCATCTTCCTCTTGGTTTAAGTATCTTTCTTCTTTTATGATTGTGTTTTCATCTAATTCAAAGTATGCTTTTACATCTTCTTCTACCCATTTGGTACCAACCAATGGAGTAAAGCTATAGGCTTCATAGGTTGGTTTTCTTAAGTACAATGGTTCTTTCCAATTTCCTTGTTGTTTATAGTTTTCAATTCGTTGTATGTTATCATAATAGACTGCCTCATTTTCCTTGTATGCCTCTACCATTTCTTTGTAATGTGCAAAAGTAATAACTCCAAAAACAGCAATAATTGCAATTGCTTGTAAAGCAAGGGACTTTTCTCCGTGTTCGTTCTTCTTGCATATAATATATAATAGCATAACTAATAAGTAAAATAATTCCTATATTTAACCCAAAGATTGTTGATACAATCATAGTAATAATCCAAACAACAGATACTTTATATTTTTTTACCATTGTTATTAATGTTACGATTGCAAGCCATAATAAATATATGGTAATAAAAGTTGTTCGTAATGGACTATATGGCGATAAAACCATCATTGCTTGGCCTAATAAGGCACCTAATACCAATAATACCAATAACGGATTTTTTTCGCGGTAACTTATATAATAAGATAACACTACGGTTGCCACCATAACGAGTGTAGTAATAATGTATGGAAGGATTAGGTCAAAGTGTAAGCTATTTTCTTTTATGTGGGCTAAAATTGGTTCAAATCGAAAAATCATGTTCGTAATCGTTGAATTATAATCCCCTTGCATCGCAATTACAAAATTCAAAACAAGAAATACCAGTAGCATAACCGATGCTATTTTAACGCCCTTTGTGATCCACTTTTTCTTTTCTTCTTTTACCATTTTCATACAAAGAGACAAAACAAGTCCAATTACGATACATAAATAAAATGGTATACTCGCTTGGTCACTTACAACATAATTAAATAATATTGTCCATACTGAATCCATGCGGTAATAGATTTTCTCAAATAAGTTATATTCTGCAAATTCTGGATATACTTGTAACATTCTTGCATTATTTCCAGGAGCTAGATAATATACTAAAAATCCCACAATTCCAATAACAACTGCTACCATATAAATTGGTTTTACTTTTTCTTTACGAACCCATTTTACCCATGCCAATAATAAAACAGAGATAATGACGGTAAGTGCCCCTGCTTGTGGTCCTGTCCAACCTGCAAAAAATGCAACCAAAGGTAATAAAAAGGTATCGTATTTTTTGGTTTCCGTTTTCATAATAAGTCTTGAATACAAGTAATAGAAATAGATAAAAAATTGAAATGCTGTTAATACATAAGCAATATTTCCATCTAGCCAATATAAGGTTTGTGATGCAATACCAATGTTCAAAATATAAACACAAATCCATAATACAAGTGCTAACATAGCTTTATTGATTTGTTTATAGTGAAAGGATATGATACGAATAATGCCAATCATCGTAAGCACTATCATAAGGCAGTTGCCTATTTTCCATACCTTAAGAGGTACAAAAAATAGTAAAATCACAAAAAATGGTGTTGGTCCTCCTCCCCATTCCATGTAATTTGAAAACAAATGCTGGATAGCACCTGCCATTCCCTGTTTGGCAATATGTCCTAATGTTAAATCATCTGCATATAATACCACATGGCTCATTTGCACTAAAAACATGATACTTGCTATTATCATAACTAGCACATATGATTTATTTTGTTTTATATATTCTACTATTTTTTTTCCTCTTTCCATTATTTCCATCCCCTTCTTTTACTGCTTGGCAATACTTGTTTTTTGTTAAAATACAGAGGCAATTATAATTCCTGCTATGATTAATAAAATTCCTAATTGCTTACTTTTTGTAATTTTTTCTTTGAATATAAAATAGCTTGCAATGGCAATAATAATATAACTAATCGATTCAATCATCACTCCCATCGATAAATTCAAATTTTTATATGCCAACATTGTTAATATAGTCGATATAAATAGTAATCCATATGCTCCTATTACATATTTATTTAGATATTCTTGCCATTTACTTTGGTATTGCTGGTTTGCACTTTTCTTTAATAATATTTGGCTTGTAGAAGCAATACAAACAGATAAAATAAATAAGATAACCGATTTCATTGTTTGCTATTCTCCTTTTCTTTCATCATTAATATAATACCTACAATTACTAGCATACTTCCAATAATCATCCCTATTGTTATGGTCTCGTGAAAAAATACATTGCCAAATAAAATTCCCCATATAATGGTAACCCCTTTATTGCTAAATGCTATACTTAAATCCATTCTTTTTAATACTTGTTGCCAAATAATCGCATAAGACCCTAACATCACTAAGCTTAAGCCATAGAAGCCTATCATATGCCATATGGAAGAATTATTCGAAACCGCTGTTTTTGAAAATAGTGAACTTAAAGCATAGATAAAAAAGGCAATTTCTAATAAGATGATATTTTGTATTTTGGTTGTTTTTTTCATTTGCTACTATTCCTTTCTAACACATGGTTTTATTGATTATTCTGTTTTCCCTTTATCGTATTTCGTATTACATATTGTGGATTATTATTAATAGATATATAAATTCTTCCCACATATTCCCCAATCAATCCTAAAATAAAGGTAATAACTGCACCAATGATTAATAATAGAATTGTCATAGATGTCCATCCCATTGGTACTGCCGGATTTGTTATTCTATTGATAATTAGGAAAATCATTGCCACCATTGCAATAGCAATAAATAATACAGAAAAGAAAATAGCAATTCGAAGTGGTTTTACTGAAAAATTGGTAAATCCGTTAATCCATAAACCAATTAACTTTTTAAAAGTATACTGCGATTTTCCCACTTCTCTTTGTTTGTGATTTACCATTACATTTTTTATTTTATTGGTTGCTCTTAGCACTAATCCTTCCATATATGGATATGGATTTCGGTAGGTTATGATTTCATCTTTAATATAATGTTTCATTGCAAAAAAGCTAGAAATATATAAATCTTTAGGTTTTCCTAACAATGCATGTGCCATTATGCTATTTATCGAACTACCGAAATTACGAAAAGCATTATGCTTTTTTTCTTCATATTTTGCATACACCACATCTGTCTCTTCATCAAGTGCATCTAATAGTTTTTTTATTTCCTCTGGTGGAGTTTGTCCATCATCATCTAAGGCTACAATAATTTCTCCATCGCATTGGTTTAATCCTGCCATAATGGCACTATGTTGTCCAAAATTTCTCGTAAAGTCAATCGCAATCACATTATTTGTAGTAATCGCAATCTCTTTTAGCTTCTGGAACGTATTGTCTTTTGAACCATCATTTACTAAAATAATCTCAGTTTCATATTGGCTTAAGTCTTTTGTAATAACTTCTTTTAATTTTTGGACAGTATGTGTTACATATTTCTCTGAATTATAGCATGGTATTACAAATGAAATTTTTTGCATAAATTTATCCTTCCCCTCATAGTACATAAATTTGATTAATTGCTTTCCTCTTTATTGATAATCGACATAAATGTAATGTCTTGATAATTTCCATTTGGTAAGCAAATGTCATCTTTTGCTGTTCCTTCATATACAAAACCTGCTTTTTCATATGCTTTTATGGCTGTAGTATTATTGTTAAACACACGCAAATAAATTTTGTGTAAGCCTAAATTTTTAAATCCGTACCCGTGTAATTTGTTTTGTAGCACTTGTCCCAATTCCTTTTCCTCTTGCCGTCTCTTCTCCAATAAAAATCCCAAATTCTGCCTTATGGTTTTTATAGTCTATATCTCTTAAATAAGTCGAACCAACGGACTGATTTGAAGTTTTATCCACAATAATGAATTGAACCACTTCTTTGTTTAAAATCTTATTATGAAACCATGCCAAATGCGTTTCTTTTGTTAAATCCTCTTGTAGGCAAAAATTCTTTTTTACACTAGGGTGATTTCTCCATTTTAATATATTTTGTGTGTCTTCTAAGGTAATACTTCTTAATATAACATTATCCATTTCCAATTTCACATTTTCCATTTTTTGTTCCTCTCTTACAAGTTTTCATTACTTTGTTGGTTCTTCTCTTTCCACTTTTCTTTATTCCTTCTTCATAAAGTTCTAATTACCTTATTTGTTCTTCTCTATTGATTTTTGTTTTATTTCAATATTTCACATACCTTTTTACAAATAAACTCTAGTTCTTGTTCCGACATATCTGGATATAAAGGTAGGCGTAGTAATCGTTTGGCATACTCTTCGGTTACTGGTAAATCTCCCTCTTTATAGCCAAGTTTTCTTCCCATTGGTGATGTATGTAATGGAATATAGTGAAATACTGCTAAAATTCCTGCTTCTTTCAGTTGGTCTATTACATTATTTCGGATTTCTTCACTTGGTAATACGATATAATACATATGAGCATTATGTTTTGCATAATCTGGTATGTAAGGTCTTACTAGTTTTCCTTGTTCTTCTAACGTTTTAAAAGTTTGATGATACGTATTCCAAATGTGCATTCTTTTCTCCATAATCTCTTGTGCTCTTTGTAGCTGGCCATATAGCATTGCTGCTAATACATCGGAAGGTAAATAGGAAGAACCTACATTATGCCAGGTATATTTATCAACAACGCCTTTTATAAATTGACTTCGGTTGGTACCCTTTTCACGAATAATCTCTGCATCTAAAAATTTTTGGTCATCTTTTACAATAATTGCTCCACCTTCACCCATTACATAATTTTTTGTTTCATGAAAACTATAGCAACCGTAATCTCCTATGGTACCCAAAGGTCTGTCTTTATAAGAAGCAAGCACTCCTTGTGCTGCATCTTCAATTACGGTTAAATGATATTGGTTTGCAATTTCTATAATTTTATCCATATCGCAAGCAATCCCTGCATAATGCACGGGAAAAATTGCCTTTGTTTTTGGGGTTATCTTTTCTTCTATTTTATTCGTATCCATATTAAAGGTACGATAATCAATATCAACAAATACTGGTTTTGCACCTCTTAGTAAAATAGCATCTGCTGTTGAAACAAAAGTATAAGAAGGAACTAATGCTTCATCTCCGGGTTGTAAATTAGCAAGTAAACTAGCTAATTCTAATGAATGAGTACATGAGGTGGTTAATAAAAAATTTTTAATTCCTTGTTTTTCTAAAAACCACTGATTTACTTTTTGGGTAAACTCCCCATCCCCACATATTTTATTGGTTGTCAATGCTTGGTTTATATAGTCTTTTTCAACATCTGTCATCGATATTTTTGCAAATGGAATCATTGATTTCCTCCTTTTTATTTTTGCGATTTTCAATAGGATTGGTACCTTCATTCTTACTAAAATTAAGGTAACCTATTGTTTTTACTTATTCTATTTGGTGCGATTATCATAATTATATAAAATAAGTGCTGGTGTTAATATTTTGTAAGTATTTGTCTTTATCTTTTCTTCTAAATATTTTTCTAACGTTTTATCTAGTATTGCCTTATTTCTTTCTAAGATATAATTTTTGGTTTCTTCATCTATTCTTGTAATCATTGCTTGTACATATTCATTATCCTGATACAATTGCTCTAATATTGGAAAAATATTGGCATACATATAATCAATCATATTTTTTCTTACCTCCGTATCTAAACTATATAATTGGTTTAGAATGCTTTCTTCTACTCGCCAGAAAAATATATATGCCATAAATTCTTTTTTATCATATGGTTTTGTTATATACTTATTCATTCGCTCTTCTAATATTTTTAGTACATCAATCATATTATATTCTACTTTGGTTCGCATAATGGAATTTTGGCGAATGGTATATTCATAATATGGTTTTTCGATGTATTTAATTGTTTCAAGCTGACTTAATATGACTGGATTGGTTCCTAAATCTTCAAATTTTAGCCCTTCAACAAAGGATAATCCTATGGCTTCGTATAATTCTTTTTTTACAATTTTATTGCATGCAGAAGGCATGATGGTGCTATACAAAATTTTTTTGTAATTACTTTCAAATTGTAAGGTATTGTCTAAGGCTGGGGTTGGGAATTTTTCTTCTTTACTAAAAATAGATAACCAATCGCAAATTACCATATCTACATTTTTTTCTAAGGCTTCCCATGCTTCTTCAAAAAAGTTTTTGTTAATTACATCATCGGAATCAATGGAAGCAATGTATTTTCCTTTTGCGTTTTTTAAAATGACATTACGTACATTTCCAAGCCCATGATTTTCTTGCTTGATATAGCGAACTAGGTCAGGATATTTTTTCACATATTGCATACAAACTTCTTCACTACCGTCGGTGCTTCCATCGTTTACAATTAAAATTTCAATGTCTTTATGTTTAAAACTTAAGACAGAGTCAATACATTTTGCCACATAGTTTTCTACATTATAAACCGGAATTCCAATTGTCAACATTTTTTCGTATTCCTGCTTTTTTTCTTGATTTGCAAAGTTTTCAATTTTCTGTTTCATATCTTGGCTTGCAAAAATTTCGTGTTCTTGTTTCATTTCTTGATTTACAAAATTTCCGTCTTTGTTCTTTATTTCTTGTCTTTCTAAATTTCTTAAAAAGTTTTCGATGCTCTCTTTGCTCTTCTTGGTATATTGTTTTCGGTACTCTTCATATTGTTTTAATATTTCTGCCTTATTTTTACTTACTTCTTCCACTTTTTCTACGATTTCATCAATATTATCATCACTTTTTACTTGTAGCATTTCCTTTAGTGGCATATCTTTTTCAAACAACGTATTGTTTCCTACAATACAAGGCACGCCCTTATCCATGCACATAAAAAATACGCTATTATCTGAATTACAAAAATTAATATAAAGAGCAATTTCACTTGCCGCTATCATTTCCTTCATGGTTTGAAATTCTTTTGCTTCTAGACCAAATTCTTTGTTAAATCCCTTTACTAAATCAATTTGATTGATGACATTTACTTTCTTTCCCAATAATCTTATGGCACTTAAGGAATTATAATAACTATGTTTTGCATCACCACTATCACTTAATATGGCAATTCCTTCTTGTTTGGTATCTTCTTTCGTGCTTTGTGGTATATCTAAATACAACAAATACACTTCTTCAAATTGTGTTTTTAAAAGAAGATACAAATTTTTGTCTAATACTCCAATTTTGCATAATTTTTTACTATGATACAAATTAAGAATTGCATTATGAACCGTAATACAATATTCATTCGTTAAAGACGCTAAATCGAAGGTCAAAATCGTACTTATTTTGGTAGTATCAGCTAGCCTATCGGTTATCATCTCATATTCTAATCGATAATCAATTAAAATGATTTCTTTTACATCATTTTTACGAATAAAATCAATAAAATTCATCGTTTCTTTGTAATTTGTTTCCAATATATACACATATTTAAAATTGTGTTCATAAATATAAGCATGATGTTCGTATTCTTTTGGAATACATACCAAACAATCAATATGATAAATTAAATCTTTATTTTCGTTTATAATCATTTGTCAACCTCACTATATTATAATCTAATTTTTATAACACTCAAAGTATATCCTTATTTGTCTTTTGAAATTATACTTTTTAGCACTTAAAAAAATGTTTCCTTATCCTTTTTATTCGATTTCCATTGCTTACATTACAATTCTAAAAATTCTTCTACATTTCTAGTTGCATCTTGTAAATTTTGTTTTGAAAATTCTTGGTATAACGCAATAACCTTCTCGCGATTTTCAATACATAACTCTATTTTATTTTTTATCTCTTCAATATCGGCTTCATCATTAATCACAATATATTTTTCTAATTCAGATCCTTCAAAATAATGATGATTATTTCCTGTAATACAAGGAACTCCTAATTCCATACTCTCTAATGGTAGCATTGGTGCACATTCCGAAAAAGTAACATATAAATTCACATCATTGTTAGCAATTCTTTCTAGCAATTTTTCCCTAGGAATTGCCTTTTCTACTCCGGTTACTTCTATGTTATATTGTTTCGCAAATTGCTTCGCTGGTTCATTTAATGGCACCATATCCATAACAGCATTATCTAATAATTTAATCGCTGCCATTTGGGAATACATATTTTTTCTCCAATCATCACATTTTGCAGCATAAATTCCAATTATCCTTTTGGAATTGTTCTTGTTTTTTTTCTCTACTTTTGGAATACCACTTACTTTATTGGTAATAAAATAAGCCTGATACCCTTGTGAAGTATAAAAATTCATTAAGCTTTTTTTGCAAGTTCCCATAACATCTATTAAATGTTTTTTATGAAGTTCAATAATTTCTAAATTTCTTTCCCAACCATATAAATCCAATATTTGAGAATGGCTACCATGCCAAAATGTCTTTACTTTTACTTTTGTCTTCTTTTTTAAATCCACTACCAAATCATTCCAACCAACGACAAAAGCACTAAATACCACTTGTTTTATTTCACTATTGGCAATTGCCTCTATAATCCTTGTTCTATCTTTTTTTCGAAAAATTTCTCCACAATCTACTAAATTCGTAAATAGCTCTTTGGTTGCACTACTTACCCCAAACCATTGGGCATTATAGATGGTAATATATTCTGACTGTTTCATACTTTCAATGGTTTTTATCGTTTTTTCAATTCGTGTTAAATACTCGTCAGTGATTATTGCTCTTTTTCTTTTCACATTTCGATAAATTACAATTGGAAATAAAATTACTTTTGCCGTTTTCCTAATACAATGTTTTATTCTTCGGTAAGTATTAAAAATGAGATTGGTTTTATCCTTTCCCAAGTGTCTTACCATTTTCATTTCAATTCTTTCTTTTGGTGGTATCCAACTTGCATCATAATAGTGAATCATACATGTATTATTGGTAAAAATATTATCATCCCTATGGTAACTGTATGGATAAAAATATTCTCTTGGGTAAATCGTAATAATTTCCTTTTGGGAAATTTTTAAATCTTGAATTTCTCGATATCCTTTTTTTAGTCCATATGGCTGTAAAATCTCTGTCATCATGATTGGAATACTAATTTTCGTTATGTTTTCAAGGTCAAATTCTGGTATCGTACGGTATTTTTTTAGTAATTCACCTGTTAAAAAGGATTTTTTATTTTTTTCATACCATACACCAACTGCCACATAGCCAGAATCTTCAATGCCTAAAACCGTATCTTTTTCAAATAACCAATCAATATTTTTCGTTACTTCCATATCCGTATCAAAATAAATACCACCATATTCATTTAAAACCTTTGCTCTTACATAATCGGCAATAAAGGCCCACTTTTTATTTTCATAAGCCCCTTTTATAAATGGACATTCTTCTAAATTGACATTTTCTTCTGTCCATTTCATTATTTTATAGTCTGGTAAAAATTTCTTCCAACTTTTCAAACATTTTTGTGCTAATTTTGGCATTGGTTTATCACC
The DNA here is from genome assembly GCA_947648215.1 of uncultured Clostridium sp. GTDB lineage: Bacteria > Bacillota > Clostridia > TANB77 > CAG-508 > RGIG8482. The sequence goes on from CANSMW010000001.1 coordinate 17,618, forward strand.
AAACCAGCAATAATGTATAATTTTTTCCATTTGTACTAAATTCTCCTTTACTAGTATACTTACCATGATTTGAATCACCAAAGGCTAACACAAGCCATTTATAATTGTTCTGCAAATCCTTTTTGTAATTTTTTAAAGATAAAGTACCCTACCACAAGTAAAACAAGTCCTAGTCCCAGTAAAATTCCTAAGTGTTGCATATTAGGCATTTGTTGATAATAGAAAATATCGCGGTATGCATTAATAATATAAGTCATTGGGTTTAACCTCATAATAATTCTTAAATTTTCTGGTAATTGCTCTAATTTATAAACAATTGGGGTAGCGTAAAAAGCTGCCATTAAAATAACACCAATAATATGCTCTAAATCTCGAATATAGACCGTTCCTGCTGATAGTATAAAACTAATTCCTAGTAAAATAATACATTGTATTAATAAAACCACTGGGAATAGTAGTATTAATGGAGTAATTCCTAACCCCGAAAATAGGACAAAGGCTAATATGATAATACAAGAAATTAAAAAGTTAATCGCTCCACTAATCACACTGGAAATTGGCAATATTGCTCTTGGAAAATATACTTTTTGTACGATATTTCCATTCATGATAATACTAAGCGAGCCTTGTGTAATAGTTGTTGTAAAAAAGGTCCATGGAATTAAACCAATACATACATAAATGTGATAGGTTTTATCGCCATTGGCAATTAAGGCTCCAAAAATAACGGAATATACCAGTAGTTGTAGTAATGGGTTTAAAAATGACCATAATACTCCTAAAATAGAATGCTTGTACCTTCCTCTTACTTCTTTTTTAGTATTGCTTTTTAATAGTTCTCTATAATTATATATTTCTTTAAATATGTTCATGTTTTCTTACTTTCCTTTCTCTAAAGGCTTAAACTTTGTTTCTAAATCCTGTTTTGCAAGTTTCTAAATCGTGTTTTACAACATCGTTTTCAAACTTTTATTTTTTAAGCGGTTTCTACTAAGTATTGGTTTACCACGGTTTTGGTATCACCATCCATTTTAATGGACCCTTGGTGTAGCCATACTGCTCTTGTACAAAATCGATTAACCGAATCCATGCCATGTGTTACAAAAACAATGGTTTTTCCTTCTTTCTTTAATTCTTCAATTTTACTAAAACATTTTTCTTGGAAATGTTGGTCACCAACTGATAAAATCTCGTCAATTAATAAAATGTCGGCATCTACGTTAATAGCAACGGAAAAAGCAAGTCTCATATACATTCCAGATGAATAGGTTCGAACTGGATTATCAATAAAATCTTGTAATTCCGAAAATTCAATAATTTTATCAATTCTTTTATCAATTTCTTTTCTGGTTAATCCAAAAATAGAAGCATTAAAGTAAATGTTTTCTCTTCCAGAAAAGTCTGGATGAAACCCTGCCCCTAATTCCAAAAGAGATGTTAGTTTTCCATTGGTTTCTACTTTTCCTTTATTAGGATAAATAATTTTAGTCATTAACTTAAGCAACGTCGATTTTCCACTTCCATTTACCCCAATTAATCCAACCACTTCACCTTTTTTTATCTCTAAATCAACATCTTTTAAAATCTCACGCACTTCTTTTTTACTTCGATTCCAAAACAATACTTTCTCTTTAATGGTATTTGTTCTATCATAAAATACATTAAACGATTTATACACATGTTCTACACGGATTGCAACATCCTCCTTTTGCATTCTTCTTTCCTCCCTATTCGTATTTTTTTTGCAATTATATCATACTTTCTTCAAATTTCAAATATAATATACATATTCTTTCCTACGATGTAATCATTCTTTCAATAAATTTGTACCAAATTTTTTCGATATTTTCCATTTTGTATTTTGTAGAGTCTTCTCTTGCTCCTATTCCAATTTGTCTTCTTAAGCCTTTGTTTTCAATTAGTTCATTGATACGGTTTGCCATTAGTTTTTTGTTGCGGTTTGGTACTAGGAAACCATTTCTTCCAGTTTGGATAATTTCATTTGGTCCTTTTGCACAGTCAAAGGCTAAAAGGGGAATACCAAAACTTTCGGCTTCAATTAGTACTAGTCCAAAGCTTTCATAAAAAGAAGTCATTACATACATTGAGGACTCTAGTAATATATTGGCTAACTCTTCCTCGTTTTTTAAACCGACTAATGTAATTTTGTCATATAAGTTCTTTTCTTTTATTTGTTCTTCTATTTTTTCTCGTTCTTTTCCCTCTCCTACAATGGTTAAACGCCAATCTGGGTGTTTTTTACTTACCATTTCAAACACGTCTACTAAATCCAAAAATCCTTTTTCGCTCGATAACCTTCCAATGGAAACAATATTCTTTTCTTCTAACTCAGATACTTTTTCTGGATATGTATTTAAACAATGTGGTATATACACACATTCGGTTTGCTTTTTCTTTAATTTTTCTTCATAGACTTCCATTAAATGTTTTGAAACTGGCATTAAATAATCAATATTTTTAAGTAATTTTACGTTTTTTCGAATATAGCCTTTCTTACCATTATCATTATGTTCTTGTGCAACTTTAATAATGCGTTTATTCCCATATTTCCCCAATAATTTCGTATAAAGATACCTTGTTGAAATCGCAATATCGCAATCTAACTTTTTAATTTCTTTTTTCATAAGAGCTTTTCTTAAATACAAAATGCGAATAGCCTTTATTCCTTCCTTTAGTGCCGTTCCTACTTTAAAACTCTTCACTGCCATTTTAAATTCCTTTGCATTTGGCTTTAAGTTTGGCATTAAATAGCGAATTTTTACTCTATCATCAATTTCAAAGGCTGGTGTTTCCTCTAATTTATAATTTGAAATAATTTCTATTTCACATCGTTTGGCAAGCATATTACTAATCGTAGCAACTGATTTTTCAGTTCCCCCTGCCGACAAATGTAAAGCTAATATCGTTATTTTTAACATCTCTTTCTCCTCTTTTTCCCTTTCAATTTCTTCTTTTCCTATATCTTATCCTTAACAATTCTCTACATTACGTATTTCAAAATCATATTTTAATATAATAATAGCAAGATAAATGCTAACCGCTGGTGATACAATTACATGCCCTGCAAGTAATGCAACCACTCCTGCCATCCCCACCGAATAAATAAGTTCTAATGGAATTCTACTTTTATGAAGCATGGTATAACGTAAGAAGGCAATTGCAAAAGCTAAAATTGGAAGAGCAAATAACATGGTTCCTACAATACCGCCACAAAATAGAATATCATAATAATCCATTTCCGTTAATTTTAGTTCTTGTACCTCTTCTCTATTTACAAAACTAATTCCTATCATTTTACCATATAAATTACTATTTGCAAACTTTTCTTTATTGGCCTTTAGATAATCGTTTCTTCCACTAACCGTCGTTGTTTTTAATTCTTCAAAATTTTTAATCTCGACTACTTCGGTGGGTTGTTTTCGGATATCTGCCATAGTAACTGGGAAAATCTCTCCATAAATTTTCGTTAAATTCTCTCCTACTGGCGTTAAACCTGTTATCGCATATACCATAATCAAACAAATCAAAAACATTCCTGCTCTTTTATAAAAATAGGTTTGTTTTTTTATTTTTCCATAAATAAGACATATCCCTACAAGTAGTGCCATTAGTATCATCACTCCAAAATATGGCACTTTTGTTCCTACTTGTAAAATAGCATACACAAATAAAACAAATAAAATACCTTTGGAAACAGGAAATTTTTCCTCTAATAGTCCTTTTATAAAAAATGGAGATAATATGCATAAAATAGCACCAATTTCATTGGCTGAATGGAATAATCCCACCGTTCCTGCTCTGTCTCCTGTTCGGTAAGTAGGAAATGCAATTCCGATGACACTACATACAAAAATCGTAATCACATAGATGAATAATGCGGTATTTAGTGTTTTTTCCTCTATTTTTATACAATAAGCTTTCCATATTGGTAATAGTGCTACTAACACCACTGGCAAGTAAAAAATCTTCATTAGCCCTTTTATTTGTAATATTATCATATTGCTTCCAAATTGTAGATAATGATTTACTAAAAACACTAACATATAAATAAATAATGCACCATAATAGCTACACATCACAAGCCTATATTTTTTCTTTGCTTTTATAACGCCGTAATACCACGCAAAATGCAATAAATACGGCTCGAATAACCACCCCTATGGTAATCGACGTTTCGACGTATTCAAGCTGTAATCCAGTTATTATATCAATAATTGGTTGTAAGATGATAAATAAGAGGATAAGATTTGGTACGGTTAATTTTTCCTTTAATTTTTCCATTCGTTCTTGTTCCTTATACTATATTTAGGTTTTTACGGATCACCTAGAACCCTTATATACTATTGTTTATGCATTACACCGTGTAGGAGCGATTTTTTATTATTCTTTTTAACATTTGAAAAACATTTATTAACCACCTCTTGTTTGAATAGAAAATGTTGCAATTTAGTTTAAACAATATGCCCTGTTTCTTGTAATAGGGATTTTTCTTCCAATTTGGGTATTGTTCCTTCATGATTGAAACAATTTTATGAACTTGTTTTATTCCCTCTTTGTATTCTAAAAGCCTTCCTGTTGCTGCATATAATAAATGGCGAATATAGATATATTCTAATTCTTCCTTAAATTCTTCATAACGGTTAGATTGCCTAAAACCTTTTTCTAATGTTTCCATAACCGTATAAATGGATAATAACTTTTCGTTAAACTCCTTTTGCCTCATGGTAGAGCCTTGTCTTATATAATAATGATAATATGGTTCTTCTAAATAACATATCTTATTGGCATATACACCAATTAATGGTATCATGGCAATATCTTCATATATTCCTGTTTCTAAAAAACGAAGATTATGTTCTTTTAAAATTTTAGTTCGTATTAACTTATTGCAAGGTCCTGCTATTGAAACAATGTAGTCCTTCTTAGAATTCCCTGTCTTTTGTGGAATTGCTTTTTTTCGTATGGTTTGGTCTTGTATCATTTCATAATAATCACAAACAATCACATCTGCTTGTTTTAAAGTTGCTTCTTCATACATTTTTTCTAACATGTTTTCATTAATTGTATCATCAGCATCTACAAAGGTTACAAATTCTCCACAGGCTATTTCTGTCCCCCTATTTCGTGCTTTTCCTTGCCCTTCGTTTTCTTTATGAATTGCAGTGATGTTCGAATATTTTTTTTGATACATGTCTATTTTGCTTTTTGTACCGTCAGTGGAACCATCATTTATAATGATGATTTCTATTTCCTTTAGCGTTTGACTAATTATGCTATTCAAACAAGGTTCTATGTATTTTTCTACATTGTAGGCTGGCACAATGACACTTACTTTTATCATGCTTTTCTCCTATTTTTTGTTACCATTGACTTCTAAGAACCCCCAGTCGCCTTCGGCGCCAGCCCCCTTGTTAAAGGGGCTTTCTTGTGGGGCTTCGTAAGTTATTCATAGTCTGGATGGTAACTTATTTTTTGTTTGCTAGATACCAGTTGATGTTTAGGGTTAATAATATTCTTTTTATAAATTGCTTTATGTTTTTGGTTTTTATGTTTTGTATCATTTTTCTTTTTTTTATTTTTTGGATGTATGGTTTTCTGTCTTCTTTTTTGATGAAGGCTAATTTTAACAAAATCGCATTGGTATAGTATGTTATTACATTTTCTTTTGTTTTGGTATTTAATTCATTTTGACTTATCCATTGTAACATATTATCATAATGGAATAAAGTATCTTCCCATCTTTTTTTTGTTTTTTCATAATCTTGGTTTCTGGTAATGCTTGCCTCACTTTGTACATAGAAATATCCATAGTAATCTATTGATACCACCGATTTTGCTGTTAATAAAATAAGTGGAATTAAGCCAAAATCTTCATGATAAGTTCCTTCTTTAAAAAACATCTTATTCTTTAAAAATAGGTCTTTTTTGAAAATATAAACACATGGTGAATCCATTAGTACATCGGTAAATGCTAATCTATTAAAGGCTTCTTGACCATCTATTTTAGAAAAATTAGGTCCTGTTATATTATTAATTATACGCCCTTTTTCGTCTACATGTTTAGCCTTATATTTAATAATCTCTATTCCCTGTGCAAAATATGTTTTGATATTATCCAACAAATTTGGCTCTATATAATCATCAGAATCAACAAATAAGATATACTCCCCATTTGCATGAGTAATTCCAAAGTTTCTAGTAGCCGCAATGCCCTCATTGTCTTTTTTATAATAGGTTAGTTTTTTTCCATATTTTGCAATACATTCCTGTACCACCTCTTCGGTATGGTCTGTTGAACCATCGTTTATCACCATACATTCCATATCATCTAGCAATTGTTCTACCACAGAAACAATTGCTTTTTGTATCGTTTTTTCTCGGTTATATACAGGAATAATCACCGTTAACTTCATGAATATATCCTCCCTTTTTATCGTAGAATTAAGGTTCCTTTACTTAAGGGGCTGTCAGCAAAGCTAACTGGGGGTTCTTAAGCAATTATACCTCATTTTTGTATTCTATTACATTCTCTAATTTTTCTATCATCTCTCGGTTGTACTCTTCTGGAGCAAATTTTTCTTTTATCTCATAACCTTGCGTTATGAACTGCTTCATTACTTCATAAATCTCATCTACCTCTTTTATTACTACTTTTCCAAATCTCCCCTCTACATCTAGCTTAGCATCGGATACATCTGTAGTAATAATTGGCTTATTTAGTACAAATGCTTCTTGGAAAATAACTGGGTAGCCTTCATAATCAGAAGTTACCAAAATAGCATCTGCTTTTTTAAAGTATGGATATGGATTTTTTTGTATTCCAAAAAACTTAATGTATTCTTGTAAACCTTTCTTTTCTACCATCATTTTATACATATCGGTATCCTTGCCACCACCAACAAACCAAACTTGAAAGGAAAGTCCATCGTTTTTTAATTTTTCCGAAGCTTCAATTGCTCGTGTCAATCTTTTTTCTTCTTCAGAATGTCTTCCTACTGTTAAAAAAGTATACTCATGTTTATTTTCTAATGCCATCTCCTTATTGGCTAACCTCTCAATTTTATGATAATTCATTAAATTTCCCATACAAATTAGCTTGTCCTCTAATTCTGGATACACTCGATAAAATGATTGATATGAAGTCTTCGATACCAAAATAATATGTGTAAATTCTTCACACTTTAATGTATCAAAAAAATGTTGAATTTTTTCAATATCTTTCTTATATACCTCCATATAATCCGAATGTACCCACAAGGCATTATGCATCGATGCGGTTCTTGCCACAAATGACCCCATCCTAGAATATGTCGCATACGAAGCCGCAAAATCGAACTTATTTTTATATCGTAAAGAAAACCAAATTCGTTTTCCTAAATTAATCGCTTTTCGTAATGGTATTAGCTTATACTCACAAGGCGTATATTGCAAAACCTGAATACGACTATCTAACTCATGTAAAAATACACCTTGCTTTCTCTCTAGCACCAAAGTAATTTCATAATCCCTATCCACCAACGCATTTAGTAAAGTAAGTAAAGAGGTCTCAATCCCTCCTACATTCATATCATAAGCAGAAAACAACAACTTTTTCATATTTTCTCTCCATTTTCTAATTTTATCATATTATTCTTAATTATGTAGCTTCCCAGCCCCATAAACTTATATTAAAAAGTTTATATACAACTCCATATCCTCCCATCGAATTTGTTTTTCTTCGATAATAATGTATAGAATATCCTAATCCTGTATATATAATTCCTTCTTTATCTTCGTTTTTATATTCTTTTGTATAAATAGTTATAAGAGGCTTTATTGAAAGTCCATATTTTTCTTTCAAACGAATATAATCAATTCTCACAAATATTCCCCATATTAATAATAATCCTATTATCACACCAATTACTATTTTTCTTAAATTCATTTATTAACTCCTTAAATTGTTTCCATTTTCTAAGTATTAGAATATCATAAAAATAGTTACCTATCAATACATTTTTCGCTTTTTCTTAAGTTAGATTAAAAAGAAAAAAGAGATGGCTTTCATCTCTTTTTTAATCTTATTCAATTCCATATTTCTTTTTAAATCGATCTGCTCTACCACCAGTTGTATTCAATTTCAAGTTACCTGTCCAAAATGGATGACATTTTGAACAAACATCTACTTTTATATCTTTTTTTGTTGATTTTGTTGTAAACACATTTCCACATGCACATGTAATTGTTGTTTCTGTAAATTCTGGATGTAATCCTTGTTTCATCTTGTATTCACCTCTTTCTTTTTCTTAAAATAAATTTGCTAACCAATATTCTACCATGTTTTAAAATTTATTTCAACCTTATGTTATTATTTTTTTACTTTTTTTCATTTTCCTGTTCTATCATATACTCTGCTGATGATTGTAGTTCTTGTTTGAAGGGTATTTTTTTAACCAATTTTGTTATGATATTAAACAAGCATGCAACAATCAAAACAAAAAATAGAACCTTTTTCCAAATTCTCGCAGCCATTTTCATTTCCTCCGTTTTTTTACTCTATAAATAATTATACTATATTTTCACGTTTTGTCAATATTATTCGTTTTTTTGGTTATATTAATTTCAGTATAATACATATAAGGAGGATTGTGATGAATAAAACGATATTGTTTTTTATGATATGTGGGTTACTAGTGAGTGTGCTTAGTGGTTGTGGAAAAGAAAACCCAAATGCCACTCCAAAAGATAACCAAGCCGTACAAGTACGGACGAATTAATACGGAAATTCCTATGCGGAAACACGACAGAAAATTCTGTTACAAATGAAATTCGTATTGGAGCTCATGAAGCAGATGGAAATGAAGAAACATTAGAAACAGAACTTGCTTCTTTCTCTACAAAACTTAGCGGTAAAAATACCGCTAGAAGTCGTAATATTGGTATTACAACGTCTACCTTAAATGAAACCATTGTAAAAAATGGTGAAACCTTTTCTTTTTGTGAATTAATTGGAAAACCAAGTGCTGAACAAGGTTATGAAGAGGCAGATTCTTTTAACAAAGATGGTGAAACCGTTAAAACATTAGGTGGACGGAAACTGCCAAGTAAGTAGCACTTTATATAATGTTGTATTACAAATTCCAGATTTAGAAGTAAAAGAACGACATGCCCATAGTAAAGATGTGCATTATGTGCAAAAAGATAAGGATGCTGCTGTTTCTTATGGTAGTGTGGATTTTAAATTCAAAAACAACACTGGACATGACATCAAAATTTACTCAAATTCTGACTTATCTAGTGTTGATATACGAATTGTAAAAATATAGGGTTGCATGTAATATGCAACCCCCTACTTTATTTTTTAATCGATAAAATTTTATATTTTACAACCCCTGCTGGTACCTTTATTTCAACTTCTGCTCCTTTTTTTGCTCCTAGTAAGCCTGCACCAATTGGAGATTCATTTGAAATTTTATTTTGTGCTAAATCTACTTCCGTAGAACCAACAATCGTATATTCTTCTTCCTCATCAAACTCTAAATCTTTTACTCTAACCGTATTTCCTACTTGAACCGTTTTAGTATCGATTTCAGATTCATCAATAATTTTAGCATAACGTAACTTTGCTTCTAAATTTGCAATTTTAATTTCATTTTCTGCTTGTGCATTTTTTGCCTCATCATATTCCGAATTCTCCGATAAATCTCCAAATCCTAGCGCAACCTTAATACGTTCTGCAATCTCTGCTCTTTTTTCTGTTCTTAAATACTCTACTTCTTTTTCTAAATTATCATATCCCTCTTGGGTTAATAACACTTCTTTTTCTTCCATGTAACAAGTCTCCTCTCTTTTTTACATTGACACTATCTTAAGATAATTCCAAACTTTTGTCAAGAGTTTTTTGCGAAATTGTAAGGGATTTTTGAAATAAAGACTAAAGAAAAAAGTAATCTTTTTATTCAAATTAAATTTCCAAATAATATTTAATCAGAACTAAAAATTACTTTTCTAATATTTTTATTCACCTTTACATTATAAAAAACACTTTTTTTACATTGCTTCTTCCTCATTCTCTTCAGAAGCTTTTTCTTTTTCTTCTATTATTTCTAAGCTACCAATCGATACCTCATACGCTACTTTGGTAACTGCAGTTCCGTCTTCGAATTTTTTCTCATAGGTTCTTGATTGAACACGTCCGATAACTCTTACCTCGGTTCCTACTTCTATGTTTTGGCAAAACCTTGCCGTTCTTCCCCATGCAATGGCTGGAATATAGTCTGATTTATTGTAAGCACGGTTAACCGCTAATAGTAAATCAGAAATTTCCCTTCCAAATGGTGTTTGACGATAAATTGGTTTTTTACAAATATATCCTGTTAATACTACTTCATTGGATACTGGTTCTTTGCTATCTTCTCCTTGTAATTGCTCTTCAATTTCTTCTTCATAGAAGATATCTTTCGCAAATACGGTTAAGATTAATTTGTTTTTTTCGTTTTCATAACTATTGTAGGACCTAAATTGTCCTCTAATTAAAATGTTTGCTCCTATGGTTAATTTGTCGTCTAAGATTAATCGTTCCGATATTGTTACTGGAATGATATCCGATATATCACTTAAACGAGGTATCTCCATATCAAATATGTAGAAACATTCTCCATAAATTTCGTGACTAAATCTTTTTTCACTTGTTACCTTTCCCATTAGTGTTAAATGGTTATTATCCGCATAGTTTATATTCATCGCGTTTTTTCCTCCCTACTTTATTTTAAATTTGTCTATTGTATCTTATTCATGAAGTGCAAATTTTAGAATATTTTTTTATCGTACAGTTCTATTATACTACCTTTTTTTGGTTTTGTCTACATAAAAAGTTAAAAATATCCATTTTTTTTATTTTTCTTTTCTTTTTTCATAAATTAAATGAATGGTTTCCAGCCCCATTAGCACACTTGTGTTCATTTTATGGTCTTGTACTGGTATCAAAATTTCTTGTGGTTCTAGCATTTCCCCATATCTGTTTTGAAACCCTCTTTGAATACAAAGAAAAATACTATCTTCTTTTACACTCGATGCCGTAATGGTGCTTTTGGTATTAAAACCATAAGTAATTACATTTCCGTTTAAAATTTGTATGGAGTTTTAATAAAATGGGTTCATCTGCATTCATAATTACATATTTTGCCTTTTCCATGATTTTGCCAAGAATTTCTACCTTCTGAAAGAGGCTTTCCCCTCCCATAAAAATAGCAATGGTTTCAAAGGTAATATTTTTGAAGTTTTCCAAGTTTTCTTCTTTTAATATCATAAGGTTTCCTAAAGGCACGTATTGTTGTAAGATTGGTTTAATATACGTTTCTTGTTTTGGTGTACATAGAATTCCTACAAAAGACATTTTTCTTCTCCCTCTTATTTTGCTCTTGTTTTAAAGTATATCCTTTATTTGGTTTGTTATTCTATTTTTTACTAAAATTTTCTAATTTATCTTACTTTGTCTTCCATTTGCATCAATACTGGCATTTTCTTTATAGATTAAATCTGATACTGGCACAATTTCATATCCCTTTTCTTGAATGTTATAGATAATTCTATCTAAAGCATCGGCTGTATGTTTTGTTCCATTATGCATTAGAATAATATCTCCGTTTTGCAATTTATTTTCTAACCTCGCCCACATTTCGCTTTCCGTAAGTCCTTTGTAATCTAATGTATCCAATGACCATTGTATGGTTTCATGTTTTTGGCTCTGGGCTGCTTTTATAACTACATCATTGTATTCTCCGTAAGGTCCACGGTATAATACACTTCGTTTTCCCGTTAGTTTTTCAATTTTGTCTGCACATTCTTTTATTTGTGCTTCGTTTTTTTCTAGGGATAGGTTATTTACATGGGGATGTGTGTTCGAGTGATTTCCAATTTCATGCCCAGATTCTGCAATTTTCTTTACAGCTTCTGGATATTTATCTACCCAATCTCCTACCATAAAAAAGGTAATATGTACTTTATACTTACTAAGAGTATCTAATATTTTATCAATATCGTCTGCATTCCATGCACAATTCATCGTTAGGGAAACTTTCCTTTCGCTTGTTTCCACACTATAAATTGGTAGCAGTCTACCTGCCTTTACTGATGTTTGTATCGTTTCTTGCTTACTTGGCATGAAAAAGCCTGCTCCCGCAAATAGAATTGCTACCGTACTAAAGGCAATAAGATATGATATGATTTTTTGTTTGTTAAATACCAAAAACATAAAATAATCCTCCTAACATAGGCTACTTTATTTGTATTCATATGTTAGAAGAATTATGACTTTTCTTTGCATTTTGCTATTTTTTGATCTTTAATCATTTTTACATTGCACTTTTTTTCGATATGTGGTAAGATAACAGTATCTTAGGAAAAAGAGGTAAAAGATATGAAAGAAACACAAAAAAAAATTAAAATCATCGCTGGAAATGGAGAAGATTTAAAAATTTCTAAAGTTCATGATCATTTAATTGTTGCTAAGCCTAAAATAAAAGATACTAAAAACAAGAAAATAATTGTCCCAAAAGAAAAGAAGAACTAGTTCAAGTTAAATCTTGGTAGCGATGACTGGACTTGAACCAGTGACCTGCCGGGTATGAACCGGATGCTCTAGCCAACTGAGCTACATCGCCATATATTTATTAGAACGTGTATTATTATATAAGTATATCCTAATTTTGTCAAGATAAAACAAAGAAAATAACAAAATTATTTTCTTTGTTTTATGATCTTACATTTATTGTTCTCTTTGCATATCTCCTTTTTGTTTTGTTTGTGCTTTCTTGTTAGCTTCTTCTAATGCGCTTTTTTCATCTACTTTTACTTTTGTGGTTACTTTTTCTCCTAATGGAATATTGACTTTTCCAACTTCTTGTTCCATTTCCTTAATGTTTCCTGGTTCAGCTTTTCTTATTACTTGTACAAGCTTTTCAATATTCTCTTCATTTATGTCTTTTCTATCATTACTTCCTAACATTTCTAACCAAAATGTTTTAAATCTTTCTCTTACTTGTGCCATTTTTTTCCTCCTAATTTGTTTATTAAATAAACGAATACTCTTTTATATTAACATAAAAGAGTAAAAAAATCAAGCATTTTTTCAACTTTTTATAACATAGAAATTTCTGTTTGTATAGACCCCACTTTTCTAATAATATTAATTACCTCCACTTAAAAAGGTTTTTATTATTTATATCATTTTTGCTATACTTACGATTTTGTATGGTTGCTCATTTCTTCTTCAACCTTGTCTTCTCCCTCTCGCATTGCTAAAATTGTTGTTTCAAATAACTCGTTTAATTCCCAGCCTAGCATTTCTGCTCCTTTTGTTATAATCTCTCTTGAACAGCCTGCTGCAAACTTTTTATCTTTAAATTTCTTTTTCACACTTGAGGCTTCCATGTCTTTTGTACTTTTGGATGGTCGCATTTTGGCTGCTGCCCAAATTAGTCCTGTTAATTCATCAGTAGCAAATAGTATTTTTTCCATTTCATGTTCTGGTTGAATGTTTGAGCAAATACCATATCCATGGCTACAAATCGCATGTACCATATCCTCTGGTGCTTTTATTTCTTTTAATAATTCTGGTGCTTTTTTACATCTGGGTATTGTTCATAATCTACATCATGTAACAATCCCACAATTCCCCAAAACTCTTCATCATAGCCTTTTTCCTTTGCAAAATATCGCATAACTTGTTCTACAGTAAGTGCATGCCTTAGATGAAATTCCTCTTTGTTATACTTTTTTAATAATTCAATCGCATCTTCTCTTTTCATATTTCTTCCTCTTTCTTTATATTTTATTTACATCTTTTTAATACTCACTAAATTTCTGGTTTTTGATAAGTTACTTCTCCATTTTCATTTACCGTAAATTTAATTCGAATCATATGAATATATGCTATTGAAGTTGGCAAGGTAAATTCATACTCTCCGTTTTGGCAATTCTCCATATAAATTACTCCAGTCATACTTTCTAGTTTCAAAATGTTTCTTTTTATTTATGTCTACCATTCCTGTATCTGCACTTGGGATATTGGATATTTTTCGTACTTGCTCTTCTAGATTAGTTCCGTTTGTAAATTGTATATTCAAGTGAATAATCATATGGAAGTTCATTCGTATCTGTTATGCGAAAAGAAATCCCTTTACTTGTAAATTCTTCAATTGAAACTGCTACATTGTTCCTAGAACTATAACAAAACCTTAATATGCCCTCTGGTATTTCTACTTCACTCTTTTGCTTTAGAATTTCGATTTTATCTACATGAGAAATATATCCTGGGTAAGTTCGCACCATCACTCCATCATAATAAATATCAATTTCTTGCCCTTGTTTAAAAGCACTGTTACCATCTTTACTAGAAAAACTTACATCAACTAAAGATTTGTTCTCATTTAACTCCATTACTTGTAAATATTTCTCATTTGCTTTTACTACCACAGCATTTAAAACTGCATAACTACCATTTGTTAAAGCTTTTGTTGCGTTTTCTATTATTTGGTATTCCTCTTTTGAAATTGGATATATTCCATTATAGGGTTGCTCTATATAGTATTGGTCATTTTTTTGATAAGCAAATACCGTTGAGGCTCCACTTTGTTTTAAATAGAAACTGATTTTAATTACATTCTCCACATTTATTGGCATATCTTGTATGCTTTCTTGTTTTGTGATTCGTTTTGTCTCGTTTATTATTCTTAAGAATTGTTGTATTACTTCTTCATCGTCAAATCCTCCTGTTTTCCCATTTTTCTCAAAAGTAATCTTTTGTATATCTTCTGCTTTTGGTAATCTCATTTCATAGGTTCTTTTATTGCTAAAATAATATCCAATTCCTACGACTATAACCATCAGCATTAGTACAATTACACTTACTAGCACTACTATTTTTTTCTTCATCAATTTACCCCTTTTTATCTATTTTGAAAAATAGATACTGATTCCTTCTTCATTTGTTACTTTTAGTACTTCTAAAGAATTGATACCGTTTTGCATAATTTGAATTGTTTTTGTTTCTCCTTGATTACTAATTAGCATTCCTTTTTCGCCATCGCCATAAACTTCACAAATTCCTGTAAAACGATCTATTTCTTCTTCTGAGTAAACACCTATCCATTCGGTATAAGTTCCATTTTGTTTTATAACAAGCTCTCCTCCATAAGTAGATATTCCTGAACCATATATATCTCTTAGGTTTATTTCGTTTCCGTCTTTATCTTGTGCCATATATGGCTTCCACTTTCCTGCTAATTTACTCACATCAACGATTTCCGTATTTTCTGTATAATCCCCTTTTGTTGATGCACTTTTAACGTTAATATCGCTACTTTCATTGTCTAAATATTGATAATACTTTTGTGCTTGTTTCTCAAGCATTTGGCTATCGCTGGATGTTTGAATGTTTTGCATTTTTTCTCTTATGTCTTCAGGGAATATCGTTTCTAAGGTTTTCTGGTATTGGGCTCCATCTTTTGGTATTTCATAATCAACAATTTCGTTGTTTCTTATTATAAATTTGTATGGCATAGAACTTCCTGTACTGGTTAATTCTTCTTGTACATAATAACTTTGAATGATGGCCCATACATATACATGAGTTTCATCCTTTTCTTTTTTTATTCCTAATTCTTTCATATCGATGAACGTTTGAAAATCGTCGTCAGTTGTTTCCCTCTTTTTTTCTATACTTTCATGGTTTTGTTGTTCTTGTTTAATTAAATATTCTTTTACAATTTTATACAATTCCTTTTCATGTTCATTGGTACTAGCGAAACTTGTTGGTTTTAAAACAAACATGCTAGCAATCCCTAGTACCATCACCGTGGTAAAAACTAAAATAGATAATTTGTATTGCTTTAATTTGGTAGATAACTTAATTTTTCGGATTCTTCTTTCCATATTTTTATTATCATCTGTCATACATAGTAATTTTGTAGCAACTTTTTCCGTTTCATAGGTCTGTAATAAATCAATTAGTGTTCTTCCATATTGTTTCTTTTCTTGTTCTTCCATCCTACTTAACGCAATTTCATCCGTTGCCAATTCCATCTCTTGTCGGATTTTTTTAAAGAATCCATACACCAATGGATTAAACCAATGAATCGCTGTCATCATAAGCAATATGTAATTGGTTAACATATCTTTTCTTTTATAATGAGATAATTCATGTAAAAATACATTTTCGATTACTTCACTGTTATTTTGTAAGAATTCTTCGGATACTAGTATTTTTGGGGTTCGAATACCATAAATACAAGGAGATACATTTCGACTCTGTAATCGAATTTCAATCTTTTTGGTAATTTGCAATCGTCTTTTGCATTTCATTAAAATTAGACGTACTGTACTATCTTCTAGTTTTAATGCTTGGTTTACTCTACGATTTAGTAAGATATTTCCTAAAAGTAGCATAATAGCACTCATACTCATTCCCAAGACCCATAGAATTGGTAATATTTCATATATGGTTATGGTCTGATTCGTACCACTTATTTTGCTATTTTCTGTGTTTTCCTCTTTTTCTAAAACGGATGTATTTATACTGTCATTTTTAATTTGTTCATTACCAAGTTGCATGTTCATTTCTTGTGCCATAGGTACATCATTTAAAGAATTTTCTAACTTTGTCATAACAGATGCAATTCCCAAATCTTTGGTAGTTGTAATTTGAATTCGGTTTACTGGCATCATTAAAAATAGTAATGGAATAAGCCACATAAAGCATTTTGTTTTTGCGGAAAGTTTACTATCAAAAAGTTTCGTAATGCACAAAATGGTCATTCCTAAAATACTTCCTACAATCGACATATATACAATTTTATAAAACATAGGAGAAATCAAATTGGAAAAATAGATAAAACCATCTATCATATGTCTTCCTCACTTTCTAGTATATCAATTAATCTTTGTCGTTCCTCTTTGGTTACTTTTTTATTTTCCACAAAATTTAGTAATAAATTTCCCATTTTCCCATTATACAATTTTTCTAAAAAATGCTCATTCTCATTTGCCAAAAATTTCTCTTTCTTTACTTTTGGCACATATACCGTATTTAACCCCATTTTCTTAGATTCAACAGACCCTTTTAACATAAGCCTTCGCAATAATGTCTTAATCGTATTTTTATTTTTATCACTTTTACGATTTAGTTTATCTAATATGGTGTTTAAATCACACTGACCATATTCCCATAACACTTGCATAATCTCTAATTCTGCATCGGTAATATCATATTTGTCTTGCATGAACATTCCTCCTTTAGGTTACGCATGTAATCCAATTATAGCTTATCTTAAATTCTAATTTTTGTCAAGAAAAAAAGCAGAATTCTGCTTTTCTTGTCCTACTTTTCTTTAAAAAACACCTCATACCACTTAATAAAACAATAAATTGCCCATACTTTTTTGTAATTATCCTTTTTCCCTTTCTTATGTTCTTCTAACAAGGCAAGCACATATTTTTGGTTAAAGAATTCTTTTACTAGTTCTTGTGAAATTGTTTTTCTTATTTCATAATAGACATCTTCTTCTTTCATCCATTCTCGAAGAGGGACTGGGAAACCTAGCTTTTTCTTTTTATAACTATCATTGGGAATATCTTTTTTCGCAGCTTCTCTTAGTGCAATTTTGGTGTTTTCCTTAGAAACTTTCCCACTTTGTGGCATGGAACTTGCCACTTTGAATACTTCTTTATCTACAAAAGGTGTTCTTGCTTCTAGTGAATTTGCCATCGTCATTTTATCCACTTTTAAAAGAATATCTTTCATTAACCATTGTTTGATATCAAGAGCTTGCATTTTTACTAGATTGTCTTTTCCCTTGTATCTATCAAATATAGGTTTTGTAATGGTTTTATTTTGGATGGTATCTTGAAAACTTAACACCTTTTTTCTTTCCTTTACACTAAATATTTTATTCACCCCAACATATTCTTCTTCTAATTTTTTCCCTCTTCTTACTATAAAGTTACGTCCTCTACCTTCTGGAAAATTTTCTAAGACACTTGCTAGTATTCGGCGAAAGATGAAGGGGATTTTGTTGTACCATTTAAAATCTACTTCATCTCGGTAGGTATTGTAGCCACAAAAAAACTCATCTGCCCCTTCTCCCGAAATAATTACTTTTACCTCATCACTTGCTAATTTTGAAAGAAAATATAAGGATACCGCTGAAGGGTCACATGAGGGCTCATCCATATAATATAACACTTCTGGTAATTTTTTTAGGTAATCTTGTTTGGAAATTTGTTTACTTGTATTTCGAATATCTAATTTTGCACTTAAGTCTTGTGCAAATTGAATTTCACTATATTGAGGATTTTGATAACCAACTGTATACGTTTTATCGGTCTTTGCTAAACTTACTAAATAGGAAGAATCTACTCCACTTGATAAAAACGCTCCTACCTCTACATCGCTTATCATATGATGTTGTACTGAATTTTTCATAATTGCTCGAATGTTTGCTATTATGGTTTCTTTTTCTAACATTTTCTCCTTAAATTCCAAATCAAAATACAGCTGTAATTTAATTTGGCTCTTTTGGAAAACAAGACTAGTTCCCGGTTCTAAGGTATATACACCTTTAAAAAATGTTTCTTTTGTTGGCGTAAAACTAAAAGATAAGTATGGTCCAATTAGTTCCTTATTCAATTCTTTTTTAAATTTAGGATGTTCTAAAAATGCCTTTATCTCAGATGCAAACATGAAGGTATCGTCATTTTGATAATAGTACAAGGGCTTTATTCCAAAAGGATCTCTTGCTAAGAATAACGTTTTACTTGCTTTATCCCAAATAGCAAAAGCAAACATCCCTCGTAATTTTTTAGGTAAATCCTTTCCCCAGCTTTCATACCCATGTAATAACACTTCTGTATCACTATTGGTTTGAAATTGATGACCTTGTTCTTCTAATTCTTTTTTTAATTCTTGATAATTATAAATTTCCCCATTAAAAATAACCACTAAACTTTTATCTTGGTTAAACATGGGTTGTGTTCCATTTTCTAAATCGATAATTGATAATCGCCTATGTCCTAGTGCAATCATTTCATCTATATAATACCCTTCTTGGTCTGGTCCACGATGAACCATTCTATCTGTCATCTTCTTGATTCGTTCTCCCTTATTATCTTCACTCCCAACAAATCCTACAATTCCACACATATTGCTCCTCCTAAACTACATTTATTTTCGGATTACAGTTGTAATCTTTATATTAGGTTACATCTGTAATCCGAATTTGTCAAGTACTTTTCTACATCTTTTTTATTTTTTCACATATTGCTTTGTGGTTCAAGGATTTTAGTAGTTTTTGCTGTTCATTTATTTTCATAATACATACAAAAAAATCGATGTTTCCATCGATTTTTTTATATTCTTTATTTATTTTACCATTTCTTTGTAAATCTTGTTTACATCCATTTCGTTTTGATATTTATTTTCCATTGGGCACATTCCAGTTTGGTCTTTATTTTTAATGTAGTCTACTAAACTATCATAGGAATAGATAATACCTGCTTGTTCTAAGACAGGAATGGCAATTTTGCTTAAGGTATTGGCATGTAGTTTACTTACTCCTGCTACTGCCATAACAGAGGCTGCTACTTTTCCGACTACCTTATCGGCAACTATACTTTGTTTTAGTGCTTCTGGATTTTCCTTTAAAATGGAAACTAAATCGATGATTCTTTCTTGATAGTACTCTTCTATGGTTCCATTTTGATATGCCACTACTAATGATACATTTTTCTTATTTCGTATTTCTTTTATTTTTTCCATCATTTCCATTATTGTTCTAACTTTACTCCCTTCTTAATCGCTTTTGCCACAACTGGTACAAGAGCAAGTTGAAGGATAATTCCTGGTAATGGTTCCTACTATATATTTTGCCTTTGTTGTTCCTAGGACTTGTAACAATTTGTTTTGATTTTCTAATACTTTCTCTTTCATTTAACATTCCTCCTAAATTTCAATTAATTCATACTCTTTTGTGCCAACACCTAATTCTTCGGCTACATCAATGGTATGGGTTCCATGTCTGGATTCTACTCTTTCTAAGAAATGAACTTTTCCTTCATCCTCTGATTTTTTCACTAAATCAATACAAGCTTGGTCAATGGCAACTGGGTCAGTAGAAGCTAAGATTCCAATATCTTTCATACAAGGGTCTTCTGCTACTGAACAGCAATCACAATCTACAGACATATTACACATTACATTAATATAAGCAATATTGCCTTGGAAATAGTTTACAACAGAAGAGGCACTATCTGCCATCGCCTCTAGGAATTGATCTTGTTTTGCTATATTTTCCCATAAGATGGTTTGGTCTTTTGTTACTCCAGCTGAATGAATCCATGATTTTCCTTCTGAAGAAGCAATCCCAATGGATAATTGTTTTAATGCTCCACCATAACCACCCATTGGATGACCTTTAAAATGGGATAATACTAACATCGAATCATAATGTTCTATATTTTTTCCTACATAATTTTTCTTAATGACTTTTCCATTTGGAATTTCTAATACTTTGTCATTCTTTTCTGCATCCATAATATCCACATTAAAATACTTACTCCAACCATGAGTTTCCATTAATTTTTGATGTTTTTGGGTAGTATTTCTTTCTCCTTCATATGCTGTATTACATTCTACAATGGTTCCTTTTACATGCTCTACCATCGGTTTCATAAATTCAGGATGTAAATAATTTTGGTTGCCTTTTTCTCCTGAATGCACCTTTACTGCAACATTTCCTTGTAGCTTTTTTCCTAAGGCTTCATACATTTTAACCACATTTTCTGGCGTGATTTCTCTTGTAAAATAGACTTTTGCTTTTTCCATTTTCCATCAATCCTTTCTTATGTTTTTTCTTTTACTTATTATTTATCCTTAAATTTAACTCCAAGTCAATAGTTTTTATAAAATTTTTTCAAAAATTACTTTATCTGTATACAAAAGATAGCAAAATAAAAATGCTATTTTGCTATCTTTCCTCATTTGGCATATGCCCCTCTCTCGTCTCAATATTTAGTTTTTTAACACATTACTTCATTTATTACTTTTTGAAGTTTTTCTGCTTGTGGTGGTTCTAATTGTTTTAAAATTTTTACCAAATCTTCCTTCCACTCTTCGGCATTCTTCATAATTTCTTCTGCTTTATGACCAGAACCAAATAAGTACCATATAAAATTAGAGCCTACTTCACTTACTTCTAATTTTTCAGATGGCTGTTGTTTTATATAAGCAATATATTTGCGGAGTGTTTCATATTCTAACTGCTCTAGAATATTTTTACCTTTTTCCTCTTGGTCATTTAACATTAATTTTGCTATATCTGACCTTTGTAATGTAACGTCCTTATTTTCGATTATCCGAAGAATTTGACATTTGTTCATAGTTAGCCTCTATTTTCCTTTCTGTTTTAGCCAATTTACTTTTACGAGAGAGTTTTTTCAAAATCAGCTATTGTAAAATATTATATCACTTTATATTACATTTCACAACACTTATCGTATTTTTTATTAGGTTTCCGTATCTAGGAAAAGATGGCAAAGTACAAAAAACATACCTTACCACCTTTTTTATTTTGGTCAAAATCTAACCACATTCTCTCCCATCATATTCAGTTTTTCTAGTCCTAATCGAATGCTCCCTCAAGCCTGTACTTTTCATCAAATTCCTGTACATAATGGTCTGAGAAGAACTCCTCCTCGTCAATTTCATATAAATCTGCACCATCAAGCATCTGCGCTGCAAGGTTCTTGCCAAGGAGACCTTCTTCTCTTGCCATTCTAAATGCAAATTTTTCTTCATTTATAAAGAGGTATTCATTTATTTCATGTGTACAAATAGCAAACCATATTGCTGTTGCAGTACAATTTCCTTCTTGGATTTCTTTATCCTCCAACCATAAACCCTCTTCACGAATAAAATCACTTACAGGTTTAATGATACGACACTCTAGCTGTTTTAATTCATCAAAGCAATTTGCTTTGACCAAGTCATCAAGGTGTTCTTCCTCTCTTAGCCGTTTTGTCTCCTGTTGAATAAAGGTTACTACTGCCTCTCGTTCCATATTGTTCTCCTCGCTTTCGCTTATTTAAACCGATTTGTCTTGGGAGAGAATTTTCAAATCAGTTTATGTTAGTATTATATAACATTATGTTGATTTGTGCAACACCTTTATGTAACCTCTTTGTTTTTTCTTTTATATCTCTCTAAACGATAGGTTGCTACTCCTCGTTCCTTATTGTTTTTAAACTAATCGTAACCAGTGTTGCAATAATCATTAATATTCCAGAAATTACAAACATTTTCTCTACTCCTATTTGTTCGGCAATTGGTGCTACTAGGAATAGTCCAATTGGTGTAGCAAGTTGCATGAAACTCATTACAATTGAAAATACTCTTCCTTGTTTTTGTGGTTCTATTTTGGTTTGTAGAATAACGGTATAGAGTCCTTCAAAAAATGGTCCCATACTTCCCATAACAAACGTTAAAAACACAAACATCCAAAACATTGAGTTTGGTATTAAGCCTGAAGCAATTAGAGCTACTGCAAAAATTAGCATTGCTACTAAAATGGTATATTGCTTTTTTCGGAAGCCAACTTCTTTTGCCATAGCAATTCCTCCTACTAACATCCCAATTGAAAATAACACTTCTACAATGCTTACATGTATCGCCTCCAACCCAAAATAATTTTTGGTAATAAGTGGATACATTGAGGCAATTGGCATAAATATAATGCAAATTGCAATAACATAAATCGTTAAAATTAGTAAAAATCTTGATTGTTTGATTTCCCAAAAACCTTGTTTCATTTCCAGTAAAATATTGCTTTTTTCTTCCTTCTTTCCCGGATTTGGAATATGTACCATGGCAATACTACCAATACCAAATATGGCACCAATAATATCTAAAAAGATAATGTATGGTAATGGAATTGCTCCAAATAAAATCCCAGCAAGAATTGGTGCAATAATTAATGTAATGGAATTGATGGTTTGGTTAATTCCCGATATTTTTACAAGTTTCTCTTTTGGAGCAAGCATGGGAATCGATGCAGTAAAACTTGGTGAATGAAATGTACTACCTAAAGAACGAACTGCTAATACAATATACATTCCCATCATAGAGGGCTCACCATATAAAAATAATATCCCTAAAACAAGTGTTGCAACCGCAATCATTCCATCTGAATACATCATTATTTTCTTTCTGTCAAATCGGTCTACAATAACTCCTGCTATTGGTCCTAATAAAATCTGTGGTAAAATTCCCGCAATGGTTGCCATTGCTAAATCAACCGCAGAACCTGTTTTAAATGTAATATGCCAAATAATAGCATACTGTACAATCGCACTTGTTAATAATGACATCGTTTGACCTATAAATATGGTTAAAAAGGTCTTTTTTAAGTCTTTCACCTATTTTCACTCTCCTTTTTCCCCTTATTTTAACACATATATGCTTTATTGTATACCTTATTTATGTTTATTCTTTCATATTTCTTGTATAATTTTTAATTTTTTTCATAAAATATGTGTACTTTGTATTGACATCGCACATATAATGTAATACAATAGTAAGGAAGGAGATGATATTATGGCTACTACAAATGTAACAATTCGTATGGACGAAGAATTAAAAAAACAAGCAGAAGATTTATTTTCTGATTTAGGTTTAAATATGACAACTGCTTTTATTTCTTTCATTAAACAATCTGTTCGTGAACAAAGAATACCTTTTATTTTATCAAGAAACGTACCAAATACAGATACTAAATTAGCAATTCAAGAAGTACAAGAAATGAAAAAAAATCCTAACAAAAAAACGTATTCTTCGTTTTCCGAACTCGTAAAGGAAGTGGAAAATGATGTATGAAATTGTATCTTCAACGAAATTTAAAAAAGATTTGAAGTTAGCTTTAAAAAGAAATTATGACATTTCTCTACTTGAAAATATTGTAGCTATACTCGCAAAAGGAAAACAACTTCCTAGTAAAAATAAAGATCATACTTTATCAGGTAATTATGCTAATTGTAGAGAATGTCATATTACTTTTGATTGGTTATTAATCTATGAATTTTCTGAAAATGAACACATATTATATCTTATTCGAACTGGTACTCATAGCGATTTATTTTAATATTCAATAATTTAGTTCTTAACTTTTATTAGATAATTTATAAATACTTTAATATATAATAAGCATATCCTACCTTACTTTTCATATACATATTACGAGGTGGATTTTGTTGTTAATTCGTTCAATTAAAATTAATAAATCGTATTTATTATTCTCAAGTATTGTGATAAGTATATTACTTATTTTAATTGTTGTTTGGGTTTTATATCCTATTTCGTTACCTGCTAATTCTTCTGATTTAATTTGGGAAAATACGGTGGATTCTGATGAAATTTCTAAGAAATCCTATATTAAATGGGTTGATTTTAATGCTACTTTTGATGTGTTAGATAAAACTTCTAAATTAGATATCAATTCTCACAATAACGGAAATGTGGTTACTTATAATTGGATTGAGCTACTTAGTTATCTTGGTTGTAAATATGGAGGGAATTTTAAAAAGTTTAAACAAGCAGATTTAAATTCTCTTATTGAAAAATTGAATAAAGGTACTACAATGGACGAACTAACCAAAGATATGAAACATTATTCTTATTATTATGAAGCTTTTGATGCGATTTTGCATGAATTTATTGGTGAATATGAAGTAGAAGTTCCAGAGGCAGGAACCGAAACCAAAACTTATACCAAAAAATATGGTGTAAAAGCGTTTCTTCCCATTGCCAAAAATTATAGTTTTAGCCATTACGATGATTTTGGCAATGCTCGTTCTTATGGTTTTAAACGTGTACATCTAGGAAACGACTTAATGGGGGCAATTGGTACTCCTATTATTGCCGTAGAATCTGGAACCATTGAAGCACTTGGTTGGAATCAATATGGTGGATGGCGAATTGGTATTCGTAGTTTTGATAAAAAACGTTATTACTATTACGCTCATCTTCGTAAAGACCATCCTTATGTAAAAAATTTGCAAATTGGGCAAATCGTCAAAGCTGGTGATGTAATCGGTTACCTTGGCATGACTGGTTATAGCACCAAAGAGAATGTAAACAATATTAACGTTCCTCATCTTCATTTTGGAATGCAACTTATTTTTGATGAATGTCAAAAAGATGGAAATAATCAAATTTGGATTGACGTTTACCAAATTATTGAATTTTTAAGGAAAAATAAATCGGAAGTACAAAAGGATTCTTCGGATTCCAAAGATTATGTAAGAAAATACGATATTCTTGACCCTGTTGTTCAAGATTAAGAGATAGGAGGCTATTTTGAACATTCACTTTTACACCATAAAATTAAATTATAAGAACCTCGTCCTTTTCCTTGCCATGCTCACGATTCTTCCTTGTATCTTTGTGTATTCTTTTGTGGTAAAAGCCTCTTACGAAGAAGGTGTCATGGTTCCCATTGTGATGTATCACAGTGTCTTAAAGGACAGTCAAAAAAGTGGAAAATATATTATTACCCCAACTACTTTAGAAGAAGATTTAAAATATCTAGTAAACAATGGCTATACCACCATTACCATGTCCGATTTAATTTCTTATGTATATGAAGACACACCTTTACCAGAAAAACCAATTATTCTTACTTTTGATGATGGGCATTATAATAACCTAGGTTATGCTGTGCCTCTTCTTGAAAAATACCACATGAAAGCAGTTATTTCCATTGTAGGAGAATATACTGATACCTTCTCTAAAACCGATGAAGCCAATTTGAATTATAGTTATTTACGTTGGAAAGACATAAAGCAATTAATTGCTTCTAGTACCATTGAATTTCAAAATCATACCAATAACCTACATGCTACCTCAAATGGTAGAATGGGATGTTCTAAAAAAAGTTATGAATCAAATGAAAGTTATTCCAATATCTTATCTAATGACATTCTAACCCTACAAAAGAAATTTTGGCAAAACACAGGCTATATGCCAAATACCTTTACCTACCCTTTTGGCTCTATTAGTAAAGCTTCACTTCCAATTATTAAGCAACTCGGGTTTAAAGCAAGTCTTTCTTGTGCTTCTGGCATAAATTACATCACCAAAGACCCAGATTGTTTATATTGCCTAAAACGAAACAATCGCCCCTCTGGTATTACTAGCGAAGATTTTTTTAATAACATACTAAAGTATTAATTTTTGTTTCATCTGTCAAAAATGGCTTTTCCTACTCCTTTATCGATGGTCGTGGCAAATATGTTTTTTAGTATAATTAGTACAATTGGACCAATGAACATACCTAATACTCCTATTGCTTTAAAGCCTGTGTACATAGCAATCAAGGTAAAAATTGGGTGAATTCCAATGTGATGGCTTACTACTCTTGGTTCTGCAAATTGCCTAATGACACTCATAACAATCCATAGTCCTAGTATGCAAAGAGCAAGGGTAATATCTCCATTTACTGCGGATATAATGGCCCATGGAACCATGGCACTACCAGACCCTAAAATAGGAAGTGCATCGACAAAGCCAATTCCTAGAGCAGCCAACAAAGGATACCCTACTTTTAATCCTGCAAATTTGAAAATGTATAAGCCAATTAAGGATACGATAAAGGAAATGAATACCAACGTTAGTTCTGCTTTTAAATATCCCCCTAAACTTGAAATTAATTCTCGTATGTGTTTTCCTATACGTTTTACCCATTCTTTTGGTAGATGATGTTCTAATTGGTCAATCATATATAGCTTGTCTGTACAAATAAAATAAATGGCCACAAAACAAATTCCTACATAAATGGCAATTTTCGGAATTTCGGTTAAAAAGTTCATCATAGAAGTAAGAAACTCTTTTATCCAATTCGATACGGTTCCAATAAAATCCCATAACGAATTTTGAATAACATCTGTTACATTTTGTGGAATTTTCAATTTTTCAAAATTAATGTTTTCAATAATGCCTTGAATTTGATGATAAGCACTTTCAATATATTGGTTTAAACTTTGTAAAAGGTTTGTGGATTCTTGAATTAATACCGTAATTCCCCATGCAAGAAGGCTCACTAATAACACCGATACCAAAACAAGAACCAATATGGCACTTGTTTTTCTTGTTAAGCTTGTCCTTTTATGAACAAAGCGAATGAGTGGTTCCATAAACAATGATATAATAAATGCAATTAGAAATGGCATGTAAAAAACTGCTAGTTTAAACGCCAAATAAATGCCCACAATACTTAATACTAATACAATAATTCGTTTGGATACCTTTGTCCAATATCCCATATCAATAACCATATTTTCCCTCTTTCTAATTTAACAAATACACCATTTCCCATACCCAGTGTCAAATTTTTACAAAAAATAATAGAAGTAGATTTGCTACTTCTATTATATGAAATGTCTTATGAATTATTCGGCATTTTGAGAATTATTTCCACATTGACAGATATTTTCTAAGGTATTGCATACTTCTTTTTGCCCTACTGTTTTATCATGATGAGCTAAATCGCCTAATGATAACATTCCAACAATTTTATTGTTTTGGTCACATACTGGAATTCTACGAATTTGAAAATCAGACATCATTTTTGTTACTTCATCAATAGTGGTATCTGGCTTACAACAACATACTCCACAAGTCATTATTTCTGAAACTGGTGTTGTATTAGCATCTTTATTACAAGATACACTTCGTAATATCACATCTCGGTCGGTTAATACGCCAACGACTTGACATTTCTCGTCACAAACTGGAACACATCCAATATGGTTATCACACATTAGTTTAGCAACTTCTGCCACATTGGTATTTGGTGTACAATAACAAACATTTTTCGTCATACAATCTTTAACATCCATTTTACATACTTCCTTTCATTTTTAATACCATTTTAGTTTATACGTTTTACGAAAAAGTATGTAAGTCTAAATTTGCTAAATTTCAAAACTATCGCCATCTTCGGGAATAACTAAATTGGAAATTTTTTCATTGAAATTATAGTATTTATTTCTCCCTTATGTTATACTATATCTATAAAAATAGGAGGTACCCATATGTCTACTGATATTTATTCTATTAGTGATATAAAACAATTATTATCCGAAGTCTTGGATAATACTGAGGTAGAGAAAGCAATTTTATTTGGTTCCTATGCCAAAAATACCCCAACGAAAGTTAGTGATATTGATATTTTAATCGATAGTAATGGGAAAATTAAAGGGTTAAAATTTTTTGCTATTATCGATATGATTAAAGAAAAATTCAATAAAGATGTTGATGTTATTGAAAAATCAGAAATAAATAAAGGTTCTAGAATTGAAAAAGAAATCGAAAAAACAGGAGTTGTTGTGTATGAAAAGTAAAGAAGAGGAGTAATTTAAAACTCCTCTTTTTTACTTTTTTAAAACTCACGTGGGCGTAGTGGTGGAAATGGTGGTCTTCCTCCTGGTCCACCGCCTGGACCTCCTGGAAATGGCGGACGTGGTGGTCTTGGTGGTTGTGGTGGCATTGGTGGGCGTGGTCTATTTCCTCCTCCGATAATTTCTCTTAAAATTAAAATTCGAATTAAATCTCGTAAAAAATTATTTCTGTTTGCTACTTGCCTATCGTCTCCGTCTTACGTTTTTGGTCTCAATTTTTAAGTCAATTTCAATTGCCTTATACACATTTTCTGTCATTTGCTCTAATGTCTCATTTGTCATTTCTATATTCCTATTTTTGCATTCATTGCAAACCAATGGATATATCTTATGGTAAATTTCTGGATACAACTGCTCACATTTGCTATTATCCACATTCATTTGATGAAGTGGTTGCATTATGTAATAATCGTTTGGTTCATATACGTTTTGGTTAGGATAGGTTGGCATATACCCTAACACATTTCGCATGTATTCTTCATATGCTGTTTCATCATACATAAAAAATCCCTCCTATTCTTTTATTAGAATATGAGAGATTTTATAAAAGCGTGACAAAAGAGAAGCGTTTTGCTTCTCTTATTTTAACTTATTCACCAATTCCTTAAACCTCTCTCCTCTTTCCTCAAAATTCTTGAATAAATCGAAACTAGCACTGGCTGGGGAGAATAATACAATTTGACCGAGGTTTTGCTATTTTTTTTGCTACTTCTACGATTTGTGGAAATTCGGTGCATTGGTAGATGTCTAGTGTTTTTTCGCTTTCTTCTAGTTCTTTTCCGAACAGCTTCTGTTATTTTTTTTGAGGTTTGACCAATTAGGATAAGTGCTTTTACTTTGTCTACGGTTGGTTTTGCTAGTGGTTCGTAATCTAAGTGTTTGTCATATCCTCCTGCAATTAGGATAATGTCTTCTTCGAAGGAGTTTAGCCCTGCTATGGTTCTGGTTGGACTGGTTCCTATGGAGTCGTTGTACCATTTTACACCGTCTATTTCTTTTATAAATTCTAACCTATGTGCAACTCCTTTAAAGTGTTTAATGGCTTCTACGATCGTGTCCATATCCACAAAGGATTTTGTGGCAGCAATGGCTGCTGATACGTTTTCGTAGTTATGCATGCCTCGTAGGTGAATGTCTTTTGTATTTATGATGTGTTTTCTTAGGCGGTCTTCACATTCTTTTATCACATCATTATCAACAATAATACCGTCTTCTAGTTTTTCTTTGCTACTAAAGTATACAACTTTCCCATTGGCTTCTGGTTTACATTTTCTGGTTATTTCGTTGTCATAGTTTAAGACTAAAATACCATTTTCATTTTGATTTTTGAAAATATTCTTTTTGGCTTCGATGTATTCGTCATAGCTTGCATGAATATTTAAATGGTTTGGTGATATGTTGGTAATAACAGATATGTCTGGGCTTACTGTCATATTCATTAATTGAAAACTGCTTAGTTCTAACACAATTACATCTTCTGGTTTCATTTCACCTAGTTTGGTAAAGAGTGGATACCCAATGTTTCCGCCAAGATAAACCTGATATCCCGCTGTTTTTACAATTTCATAAATAAGGCTTGTGGTGGTAGTTTTTCCGTCACTTCCAGTTACTCCAATTACTTTACAAGGCGCCATTTCCATTAGCATTTCTATTTCTGTTGTTACAATAGCTCCTCTTTGTTCTTCTAATACTAGTTCTTTTTTGGTTGGCATACAACTTGGGGAACGGAAGATTAAATCAAAACCAACTAGTTTAGATAAGTTGTTTTCTCCAAAGGAAAATTCAAATGTATATCTTGTTATTTTGTCCATGATTTCTTTTGGGATTTGTTCAATGGTTCTGTCATCAAATACGGTAACATCTGCCGAAAACTTGTATAAATAATCTAATAATGGTTCATTACTAACCCCAAGGCCAATCACGGCTACTTTTCGTTTGTTCAAATATGTATTAAATTCTTTTAGCTTTTCGTTCATGAACATCCTCTCCTTTATTCTACCACAAGTTATTTATTTGATATCTTGTGGTAATTTAATATAGCTTAATACCTTGCTTGTTGATTCTTCTACGGTCTTACATTCGGTTACATCAATACAAATGGTATTAGCACTTAATTCATAAAAACCTGCTTGTTTTTGTAATTCATCTCGTTTGGCAATATGATTTACCAATTCTTCTATGTCCGTTTCCCCTTTATATTGTATGCTTTTTCTTCTAGCGCGTTCCTCTAGGCTTGCAGTAATAAAAAAGTGATAATCGGTTTTTGGATAAATCTGCATAAGTGATCTTCCAGAAACAATAATATTATGCTCTATTTTTAAATGTTCAATCAAATTTCTGGCAAAAATAAATAGGGCTTCATTATTTGCTTTTCCTCCCACTTCCGATACAGCAAGAGAGGCTTGTCTTGATTGTAATTCTTCTTCTTCTATTATGTGCCCGTCCATATAAATTTTGGTTTCATTATTTTCTATTTTTAATTCAATATGAAATAAATCCATTACGGTTTTAATGTCAATTTCTTTTGCCTGTGCTTTTAACTTATCTAAATTTGCCCCACTTTTCATCATTACATACACAATGGCTCTATATAAATTCCCACCATTTAATAAAATGGTATTTGGTAAAATTTTAATTAATTCTCGGCAAATCGATGTTTTGCCAGCTCCTACCAATCCTTCAATTCCAATTACAACATGTTCCATACTTTTTCTCCTATGTTTTTATTTATTTCGCTTCCCATTATACCACAAATTCCATCCATGTGTTAATTTTTTGCTACAATTTTTCTTATTCCTTGCATATTTTTTGTAATTTGGTGAAAAATATTCTTAGAGAAAAGAAATGGAGGTGCTTTCATTATGGCAAAAAATAATAATAAAAACCAAAACAAAAATAAGGAAAATCAAAATAAGAATGAAAACAACAATCAGAACAAGAACAATAATAACGAAAACTGTAGATAAGATAATACGGAGTAACCCCGCACACTGTGCGGGGCTATTTTATACTTTACACTTTCTCCTCTGCACTCTTTTTGGCCTCTGCTTTGCATATTTGTCGGTGTTCTTCTTTTTCCAATTCTTCTTGTATGGATTTTATTTCTGTCGACACCAACCAAATAATACCCCAAACAATACTACAACCTATCAGCACCGACATTATCCAACAGGCTCCTATGGCAAATACATAGCCTGCATTAGAGTTTGGAAGTCGTTCCTCCATTTCTTGATATGCAACTATACCCATTATAAAAATGCATACCACTATAACAATAGCTATCAATATAATCCAACCCAAAATGCCTAACCGCTTTTTTATATGCCGTTTCAAAGCTGTGCCTAGCATCCTCCGTTTCTCTTTCTTAGAAAAATTCTTCATTTAGAAATTCCTCCTTATCATTTTTGTTTTCTTTGAAACATTTCGTTTGTATTATAGCACATTATGGTTAACCTTGCAATACCATATGTTTTTGTTGACTTCTTGTCATCTTTGTATTACTATAATTATATAATAAATGGAGGTTATGATTTTGAGAACAATTATTGATGTAAAACCATTGGAAGACTGTAAATTACTTTTAACATTTGATAATAATGTGAAAAAAATTAAAGATATGAAACCATATCTTAATAAAGGTGTTTTTAAAATACTTCAAGATAAATCTATTTTTTATCGTGTAAACATTGTTTTGGGCACGATTTCTTGGGGTGATATTGATATGTGCCCAGATTCTTTGTATGAAAGTAGTAAAGAAATTGATACTAAAAAAATGAGCCAATCGGCTCATTTTTTTAGTATCAATCCATATTATTTTTTCCTCTACTCCAAATACTTCTTCAAAAACTTACCTGTATGGCTATTCTCATTCCTTACTACTTGTTCTGGGGTTCCTACCCCCACAATTTGTCCGCCTTTGTCTCCGCCTTCTGGGCCTAGGTCTATTAGGTGGTCTGCAGTTTTGATTAGGTCTAGGTTGTGTTCGATTACGATGATGCTGTTTCCAGTGTCTACTAGTCTTTGTAAGATGTTTACTAGTTTGTGGACATCGGCTATGTGTAAGCCTGTAGTTGGTTCGTCTAGGATGTATAGGGTTTTTCCAGTTGGTTTTTTGGATAGTTCGGTGGCTAGTTTTACTCTTTGGGCTTCTCCTCCGGATAGTGTGGTGGATGGTTGTCCTAGTTTGATGTAGCCAAGCCCTACATCATATAGAGTTTGAATTTTTGTTTTGATTCTTGGGATGTTTTCGAAGAAGGTGAATGCTTCTTCTACTGTCATATCTAGTACATCTGCTATACTTTTCCCTTTATATTTTACCTCTAAGGTTTCGTGGTTGTACCTTTTTCCATGGCAAACTTCACATGGTACATAGATATCTGGTAAGAAATGCATTTCGATTTTTAAAATTCCGTCTCCATTACATGCCTCACATCTTCCGCCGGAAACATTAAAGCTAAATCTTCCCTTTGCATAACCACGCATCTTTGCTTCATTGGTAGTAGCAAAAATGTCACGTATGATATCAAACACGCCTGTATAGGTGGCAGGATTAGATCGTGGCGTTCTTCCAATTGGCGATTGGTCAATGTTAATGATTTTATCAATATGTTCCAAACCTTTAATTTCTTTACATTTTCCCGGTTTCTCATTAGAGCCATAAATTTCTTTGGCAACGGTTTTATACAAAATTTCATTTACTAAGGTACTTTTTCCAGAACCAGAAACACCTGTTACACAAGTAAATACTCCTAGTGGAAATTTTACATTAATATTTTTTAAATTATTTTGTTGGGCTCCAATAATTTCAATTGCTTTTCCGTTTGACTTTCTTCTCTTTTTAGGAACTACAATTTTCTTTTTCCCACTTAAATATTGCCCTGTTATAGATTCTGGAATTTGCTTAATTTCTTCCGCTGTTCCTTGTGCAATTACGTTTCCTCCATGCACTCCAGGACCTGGACCAATATCGATTATTTGGTCTGCTGCATACATGGTATCCTCATCGTGTTCTACTACAATTAAGGTATTTCCCAGATCTCTTAATTTTTTCAAGGTTGCTAGTAATTTGTCATTATCACGTTGATGTAAACCAATACTTGGTTCATCTAAAATATATAGTACTCCTGTTAAACCAGAACCAATTTGGGTTGCTAAACGAATACGTTGTGCTTCTCCTCCAGATAGGCTTCCTGCTGACCTAGATAGGGTTAAATACTCTAACCCTACATCCATTAAAAATTGCAACCTTTGGTTTAGTTCTTTCATAATTTGGTCTGCAATCATAGCTTCTTTTTTGGTTAGTTTTAGTGCATTTAAGTAAGCTTTAATTTTATCGATCGACATATCGGTTAATTCATTAATATTCTTATCTCCTACTTTTACAGCAAGTACCTCTTTTTTTAGCCTTGCTCCATGACAAGTAGGACATGCACTATAGCTCATGTACATCTCATAAAAATCTCGCATTCCTTGCGATTTTGTTTCATTATAGCGTCTATCTAAGGTAGGAATGACTCCCTCAAATGGTGCTTTGAATTTTCTGGTTCCTGCTGCAGAGGTATATTCAAAATCGATTTCTTCGCTTCCTGTACCATATAAAATTTTATTTAAAAAGTCACGTGGTAGTTTTTTGATTGGCACTTTGATGTTTACTCCATAATGACGAGCAATGCTTTCAAAATACATTTTTGCCATGGTATCGCCTTTTTTCATGGTGCTTGCACCAAAGGCTTTTACTCCATCGTATAGGGTTTTATTTTTGTCTGGAATAATTAATTCTTCATCCATTTTCATTAGGTAGCCAATTCCTGTACACGATGGACATGCTCCTACTGGATTATTAAACGAGAACATTCGTGGTGATAATTCTGGAAAACTAATGCCACAATCTGGGCAGGCATAATTTCCACTAAATAGTTTTTCTTCTTTTCCAACGATATCGATTAAAACTAATTCATTGGCATGTTTCATGGCAATTTCAACCGATTCGGCTAAACGGTTTCGGATGTCTGGCTTAATAACCAAACGGTCTACAATTAGGTGTACATTGTGTTTTTTCTTTCGATCTAATTCTAGGTCATCGGTTAATTCGACGGTTTCGCCATCAATTCTAGCACGTACAAAACCTTCTTTTACAAAGTCTTCTAATAATTTGGTAAATTCTCCTTTTCTTCCATGAATAACTGGCGATAAGACTTGGATTTTGGTTCCTTCTTCTAGTGCCATAATGGTGTCTACAATTTGGTCGATGGATTGTTTTTCGATTTTTTTGCCACAGTTTGGGCAATATGGAATACCAATTCTTGCATATAATAGACGAATATAGTCGTATATTTCGGTTACGGTTCCCACGGTAGAACGTGGGTTTTTTGAGGTGGTTTTTTGGTCAATGGAAATGGCAGGTGATAATCCTTCAATTAATTCTACATCTGGCTTTTCCATTAGCCCTAAAAATTGTCTTGCATAACTTGATAGGCTTTCTACATATCGTCTTTGCCCTTCTGCATATAAGGTATCAAATGCCAAAGATGATTTCCCGTGACCCCGAAAGTCCTGTAATAACCACTAATTTATCTCTTGGTATTTCTAAATTAATATTTTTTAAATTATGTTCCTTTGCTCCCTTTATTACTATTTTATCGTTCATATTTCCCCCCAGCATGCTTGTTTTATTTCTTATTATGATTACATGCAAGGTATATTATACTATATTAATTTATTTTAAACAAGTGTTTGTGTAATTTTTTTGTAATTTATTTAAATATCTGCTCCATAACGTTCTCTCATTAGTTCTCGATATTCTTCTAATGTGTATGTTTTTCCTCCATTTGCAATGTCCTCTTCTGCTTCACGTATAGCCTCTTTAATGTATTTCATATATAGTTCATCTTCTATCTTTTTCTTAAGTCGTTTTGTTTGTACATTTTCTTTAAACATCATAAACATTCTTTTTGCTTTTTTCAATAACATATTTTTCATCACCCATAAATAACTCTATCACATGTTTGTCTTTTTTGCAATATTAGTTCATTTTTTTATAAACTTTCTATCTAATTAAATAAGAGAGCGATTAAACAAACAATCGCTCTTTGAAATCTTTAATCACCTTCGTGATGATAACGATACTTCCCATGTTCATCAATATGTCCGCCATAATAACGTTTCTGAACTACTGTTGGAAACCTATTGCGACATCTCGCACAGTCCTTCTGGTCTTTTCCCCGACAGTCTTTGCAAAACATATCTCTGTCATTTACGTCAGTATTGTTTTTGTAATTTCCCATCCTTTTTTCCTCCTTTGGGTTCATAGCCTTATTTTACCACTTTACGTAACATTTTGCAATACCTTTCCGTGGAATTCCGATTACAGTTACATTATCTTCTACTGGTTTTGTTACAACTGCATTGGCACCAATTTTTACGTGATTGCCTATTTTTATGGGGCCTAGGATTTTGGCACCACATCCTACCATTACATCATTTCCTAGGTCTGGATGTCTTTTGTTTTTGTCTTTTCCGGTTCCACCTAGTGTTACTCCGTGGTAAATGGTGCAATCATTTCCAATGGTTGCTGTTTCTCCTATGACAATCCCCGTTCCATGGTCGATGAACAATCTTCTTCCTATTTTCGCACCAGGGTGAATTTCGATTCCCGTTAAAAATCGGGCTATTTGTGAAATTAGCCTTGCTAGGAAGAATAGTTTGTGTGTATAGAAAAAATGTCCCATACGATAGAATAGTAACACATGAAACCCTTGGTATAACAAAATCACATACAAAATATGCCTTGCGGCAGGGTCTTTTTGTTGTATATTTTTCGCATCTTCATATAATTCTTTCCAAAATCTCATACTTCTCACCTTACTTATCATATGAAATCCAAACGAATTTGTTGCACGTTTTGCCTTTTTTCGCATATATTATCGTAAAAGAAAAACAAGGAGGACATTTATGTGTGGTTTTGTTGGATTTGTAAATCTAGAACACGATTTACAAAATAGACGAGAAATTTTAACACGTATGACAAAAAAATTAGCAAAACGTGGACCAGATGAAGAAAACTTCTATTTAGCTCCACGGAGTTAATTTCGGACATAGGCGTTTAATCATTCTTGACCCCAAAAATGGCGGTCAACCTATGAGTGTAAAGCATGGTGATACTACTTATACCATTGTATATAACGGACAATTATACAATGCAAAAGAACTTCGTGAAGAATTACAAAAAAAGGGGCATACTTTTAAAGGATATTGTGATACAGAGGTTGTTTTAAAAGCTTACATAGAATGGCGGAAGTGATATTATAAAAGACTTTAATGGTATTTTTAGTTTTGCTATTTGGAATGAACAAAAACAGGAATTATTCTTGGCAAGAGACCATTTTGGAATAAAACCACTTTATTACAGCCTTGCCGAAAACAATCTTGTTTTTGCCTCAGAAGTAAAAGCACTTTTGGAACATCCATCCATTGAAGCCAAAATCAACCAAACTGGAATTTGCGAATTATTTGGTATTGGTCCTGCCCATACCCCTGGCACTTCTGTGTTTAAAAACATCTATGAAGTAAAACCAGCTCATTTTATGGTATATCATAAAGACGGAATGCACGAAGAAGAATATTGGAAATTGGAATCTAAACCTCATACCGACGATTTTGAAACGACTTGCCAAACGGTTCATACTCTACTAGATGATGCCATAAAAAGACAACTTGTTTCCGATATGCCACTTTGTGCTATGCTTTCTGGTGGCTTAGATTCTAGCATTATTACTGCCTATATTTGCAATTATTACAAGGAAAACAATTTACCAAAATTAAATACCTATTCGGTGGATTATGTGGATAATGATAAAAACTTTACCAAAAGTGATTTTCAACCAAATTCGGATAATGAATTTATTGAACTCATGTTACAACATTTCGATACCAATCATCACAAAATTGTCATCGACACTCCTGAGCTTGCAAGTGCTTTAGAAGATGCCATGATTGCAAGAGATTTTCCAGGTATGGCAGATGTAGATTCTTCGATGTTACTATTTTGTAAACATATTAAAAAAGGGGCAACGGTTGCCGTATCCCGGTGAATGCTCGGATGAAATCTTTGCTGGTTACCCTTGGTTTTTCCGTAAAGATGCTCTAAACAGTAACACTTTCCCTTGGTCCATCGCCTTAGACGAAAGGCAAAATCTATTACACCCTGATATTGGTAAACAAGTCCATTTGAAAGACTACATTGACGCTCGCTACCAAGAAAGTCTAGCAAAAGTAGAAATTTTAGATTGCGATTCGGAAGAAACAAAAGAAAAGCGAAAGATTTCCTACTTAACCTTAAATTGGTTTATGCAAACCCTACTTGATCGCTCTGACCGTATGAGTATGTATAATGGATTAGAACTAAGAGTACCTTTTTGCGATTATCGTTTAGTGGAATATATGTGGAATGTACCTTGGGAAATAAAAGCATTAAATGGCAGAGAAAAAGGACTATTACGCTATGTGGTACGTGATTTACTACCAGACGAAATTGTAAACCGAAAAAAGAGCCCATACCCAAAAACCCACAATCCAACTTACCTAAAAGCCGTAAAAGAAATGTTATGGGATATCATGCAAAAAAAAGACGCCCCAATCAATCAACTATTAAATAGAGAATATATTCTAGAAATTCTAGAAACCGACGGAAAAGCCTTCACACGCCCATGGTTTGGTCAACTAATGACAGGTCCACAACTAATGGCATACCTATGCCAAGTAAACATGTGGCTTGAAAAGTATCAACCAAAGATTGAAATGTAAATATTAATTTTATTATAAAAATTCTCTTATTGTAAAAAATAGCCCTGTCAAACTGGGCTATTTTCTACATATGATGATATTATAAGTCCTATGATATCTTTTTCTTTTTGTGTTAATTTAGAAACTTGTTTTGCTAAATCGAATACTAAGCTAAAGTCCTGAGATGACATATTGCACAGTTTCAATACTATTTCTTTAGTATTAATTTCGTTACATGAAACTTTTGTCATTCCCTCGATTTGTTCAGAATATCCCACCTCTTCAGCCATTTTAGCAAAATTCAAATTTAAAATTTCACAAATCTTGTTTAGTACTTTCAGCGACGGTATTTGTTTACCTTTTTCAATCCTACACAAGTATATAGGTGTTACACCTACCATTTCAGCAAAATTTTTTGCGCTTAATAGTTTTCTTTTCCTTGCCTCTACTATTATTTCATACCACTTATTCATCTTATTTCCTCCTGTTAATAATTATTGTTTATTATTATCTATAAATAAGCCTGCCTAAAGTAGCACAGGAGAATTTTTACTAATTTTAATACTACTATATTAACATAATTTTACTGCAATTTCAACTAAATTTGC
The DNA here is from genome assembly GCA_947648215.1 of uncultured Clostridium sp. Classification (GTDB taxonomy): domain Bacteria; phylum Bacillota; class Clostridia; order TANB77; family CAG-508; genus RGIG8482. Next base: position 56,509 of record CANSMW010000001.1, read on the forward strand.
TCATTTTTTCGACATACTCTCTATCTTCTATTCTTATTTAAGGTGAAATTTTTGCACCTTAAAGATTTGTATTCGACATCTGTTAGTTAAATTATTTTACCACCCATATATTGAAAATGGTATTTCTTTTTGATAGTACTCAATTCCTTTTTTTACATATGGTATCACATTACTTGGCAAATGGTTTAACTCATAAAAAGCCAATTCATCACATTTGTCTTTTTCCATAATTCTTACTTCTCCCTCATAACTTTTACAAGTTAAAAAGTAATCAATACTTTCCCTTTCTGGTGTTTTTCGATGCATAACATGTACAATATCCAAATCCTCTTCTTGTATTACAATTCCTGCCTCTTCAAATGCTTCTCTTTTCATAGCATGAATGACGCTTTCGTTTCCATCAACATGCCCTGCAACAACACTATAGTTTCCATCTTCATATCCTGTATTGTATCTTCTTAATAACAATATTTTCCCATTTTCAATTAATATTAAATGCACTGCTACTACTAACTTAAATCGTTCCATTTGTAAATCTTATCTCCCTTTCACTTATTTCCTATATTTACTTTTGGTAATTGATTACAATGAGCAATTTTCTTTTTTTCCGAATTTACTCTTCTTTCTAACTTTTTCAAATCTTCTACAGGTTTTAAATTTTCTGGCTTTATTCCTCTTTTATGTAACATACTCCTTACACTTAAATTATTATCTATATGTTCATTTGTTATACTTTTTTCCCCATACATATCTTTTTCGATTACATTGTAATTCGTCATTTCTGTTGCTAAATTTTTAGCTGCTATTGTTAGCGTTGGTAAAAAATCTGCAAGTGGTCTATTTTCTTTTACCCCATATTTTGCTTTCATTTGCATGGTGTTTAGACCTCCAAACAATGCGGAATCTCCTTTTGAGCGAACCCTTGCAAAGCCTAAATCATCAACACCTCGTTCATATATGTTTTTAGATAATTGCTTTTCTGATTCTTTCAATTTTTCTCTTGCTTCTATTCTGTTCATTAATTTTATTCTATCTTCTATGATTTCTTGTTTTCTTGTTTGTACTGCAAAATAAGTTTGAGCAAAAGCTATTTCTTCTTTTTTAGAATCTCCATTTTGAGCAATTAAATAGGCTGCGTATCTTGTTAGCATATAATCTTCCACTTCTCTTTTTGCACCTTTTCCTATATCTATCATTTTGCTGACCTTAGCAAAATGATTTTTTTCACTAATACCAGCACTTTTACAAGATATCATAGCCTTACCAATTACTTCTAAAAAATTTCTCCATTGTGTATATCCTAGTTGTACTTGCAAATCCCTAGCATACCAAAACTCCACATTTTCCTTTTCTTCCTTCTTAATAATAGAATCAAATCTTTCCTTTAATTCTATTAATTTCGCTTTTTCAAATTCCATATATACATCTCTCCATATAAATACTCATAATAACATATGTATGATTATATTTTATTTCATTTTCTGTTTCATTTATTATACTAATTTATATGATATTACTGTATTTGTATTTTAAAACATTTGTTTTGGTTTGTCAAGTCATTTTTTGTAAATATTTAAAACTAGGGTGATACTATTTTTCACCCTAGTTTTTGCTTTCTCCATTCTTCATATTCTTTTAAAATATTATAGACTTCATCACTCCTCTGCCCATTTGTTTCTGCCAATATTATTTTTGATATCTCATTTACACAAGCTTGACTTATTTTTACTTTCCAGCTTTCCAATTCCTCATTACCTACAATATTTTTGATATCTTCTAGAAACAAGTCCTTCATTCTTTCCATTTCTTTTATTTTTTTCTCAGATTCAAAAGCAAATCTTTCTGTTTCTCTTTTTAAGCTACAAATAAGTTCCTTTGTTTCCCTTTTTTGTGCTTTTATACTTTTTCCGAATCTATACAAAGAAATAAGACCTATTATTATTTCTAAAAGTACTAGCAATATGAATATCCGCATTTTTCTTCCTTTCTGACAAATCTGTCATCTTACCTCTAGTTACATTTCATCCAATTTAGCTTAAACATTACTAAGATACTAGGATCTTCTACAAAACTACTGTTATATATTACCATAATTTCATCCCTATTTCAACAATTTCTCTACAAGTTCCTTCATTTCTTCCTTGTTTTTCTCATTCATACGAGAGCGAATGGTTATTATTTTTTCACACACTGTGACCTCTTTCATATTTCCCACAATTTCTAGCATTTTCTTAGCTGCAGATGGCGCCCATGTTCCATTTTCGATGATGGCAATTTTTCTTTTTTGATAGTTTTTTCCTTGTAGTTGATGTAAAAAATTGTGCATTGGTGGAAAAACGTCTGCATTGTATGAAGCTGCTGCAAGAACTAGTTTGTCGTAGCGGAAGGCATCTTCAATTGCTTCTGCTAAATCGTCTCTTGCAAGGTCAAATAAGGATACTTTTTGTACTCCTGCTTCTTTTAGAAGATGTGCAAATTCTTCGGCTACTTCTTTGGTATTTCCATGAATAGACGCATACGCTATGGTAACTCCTTCGTTTTCTGGTTCATAACGACTCCATATATCGTATTTTTCTAAATAATGCCCTAAATCTTTTGTTAAAATTGGTCCATGCAATGGGCAAATTGTTTTGATTGGTAAACTCTTAGCCTTCTTCAAAACCGCTTGCACCTGAACCCCATATTTTCCAACAATATTAAAATAATACCTTCTCGCCTCACAATCCCAATCTTCCTTGGTATCCAATGCCCCAAATTTACCAAAAGCATCTGCCGAAAACAAAATTTGATTGGTCACTTCATATGTCATCATTACCTCTGGCCAATGCACCATTGGTGCCATAACAAACTGAAAAGTATGCTTTCCACTACAAAATGTATCCCCTTCTCCCACAACTACTTTCCTCTCTTCTAAATTCTCAATCTCAAAAAATTGTGGAAGAAACGAAAACACCTTTTGGTTTGAAACAATTTTCATCTCTGGATACGCCTCACAAAGTTTCTGAATGTTATAAGCATGGTCTGGCTCCATATGAGAAACCACCAAATAATCCACACTCTCCCCTTGCAAAGCCTCCTTCAAATTCTCATACCATTCATCAGTAGCACGCCTATCCACCGTATCCATCACAACATTCTTATCATCCCTTATCAAATAAGAATTATAAGAAATCCCATTTGGCACAACATACTGGCTCTCAAACAAATCAATCCCCTTATCATCAACTCCAATATAAATTATACTATCTGTTACCTTCTTATTCATAACCAAATCCTCCTTTATAATAAATTTCTTCCTCTGCAGTAGCACGAAGCTAATAATCGATTTCTTTTCGAAATGGAGACCCGACAGCCCTTTGAGGCGGGGGAATACCCGTGAGCTTGGAGGGCGAAATGAAGAAAATAAATCGATTATTAGCTTGGAGCGGAAACCCATACGCCTACTAAGAAATACTCTCCTTCAACCTAACCAAAGTATTAAGCGCCTCAATCGGAGTAAGCTCATTTAGATTCACCTTATCAATCTCATGTGCCAACTCCGCAAGCTTATAATTATACATACTAAGCTGCCCCGCAGTCTGCCCCTTCGCCTCTTTTGCCTCCTGTTTCCCAAAAGCACTCTTCCTCTCTAAACTCCTCAAAATCTCATTCGCTCTTTTCACAACTGGAGCAGGCACTCCCGCTAATTTCGCCACATGAATTCCATAACTCTCATCCGTTCCACCTTGCACAATCTTCCTTAAGAAAATAATATCTTCTCCCTTTTCCTTAACCGCAATCGAATAATTCTTAACTCCCTCTACCTTATCTTCAAGCTCTGTCAACTCATGATAATGTGTTGCAAACAACGTCTTCGCCCCACATTTCTCCTTATCCGCAATATAACCAGCAACCGCCCATGCAATCGACAACCCATCATACGTAGATGTTCCTCTTCCAATCTCATCTAAAATCACCAAACTATTCGCTGTAGCCTCTTTTAAAATATCCGCTACCTCCATCATTTCCACCATAAAGGTACTTTGTCCCATACTCAAATCATCAGAAGCCCCAACTCTTGTAAAAATCTTATCCACTACACCAATTTTAGCTTTCGTAGCTGGTACAAAACTTCCCACTTGTGCCATTAGGGTAATTAGTGCCACCTGCCTCATATAGGTAGATTTTCCCGCCATATTCGGTCCTGTAATAATCGACAAACGGTCATCTTCCTTATTTAAGTATGTATCATTTTCAACAAAACTTCCACTTGGCAACATCTTTTCAATTACGGGATGTCTTCCACCCTTTATATCAATTTCACCTGAATCATCTACTTCCGGTTTCACATAGTTCAAATCTTCTGCTACGGTTGCAAATGAACATAGTACATCTAAAGTAGATACCACAAATGCCGTTTTTTGAATACGTTGTATTTGTCTTGCAATATCTGCACGAACCTTCAAAAACAATTCATATTCTAAAGCAATTAACTTTTCTTCTGACCCTAAAATTTTCTCTTCTAATTCTTTTAGTTCCTCTGTAATATAACGCTCCCCATTCGTTAATGTCTGTTTTCTAATAAAACGGTCAGGTACTAAACTCAAATTCGATTTCGTAACCTCAATATAGTACCCAAATACCTTATTAAATCCTACTTTCAAATTTTTAATTCCAGTTTCCTCTTTTTCTCGTAATTCTAGCTTCATCAACCAATTCTTTCCTTCTGTGGTTGCTGTTTTTAACTCATCTACCTCTTCATGATAGCCTTTTTTAATAAGCCCTCCCTCTTTTACCGAAATAGGTGGTTCGTCTACAATAGCTTTTTCAATTAACTCATAAACATCTTTTAATTCATCCAATCCCTTTTGCAAGCTTGTAAGTAATGGCGATTTTGCTTTTTCTAACAGTTTCTTGATGTTTGGTAATTCTCGAATGGAATTCTTAAGAGATACCATATCTCTTCCATTTGCATTCCCATACGAAATTTTTCCAATTAAACGTTCAATATCATATACCTTTTTAAGAGAAGCTATGATTTCTCCTTTTAGCATTGGACTATTTTTTAACTCCTCTACTGCATCTAATCTTTTATGAATTTCTTCTACTTCGATTAATGGGTCATTTAAGTAACGACGTAATAAACGACCTCCCATAGAAGTACTGGTTTTATCCAATACCCATAATAGCGTTCCTTTTTTGGATTTGTCCCTCATTTTTTCGGTAATTTCTAAATTTCTTCTTGCATTTATATCTAAGGACATGTATTTTGTTGTTTGATACACTTCAATTTTATGAATATGCTCTAATTTCATTTTTTGGGTTGCTGTTAAATAATTTAATAGCCCATTGATACTAGCCACCATTAATAAATCGTTTTCTAGTATTTCTATTTTTTTACCAGAAGTGGTTACTAACTCGTAATTTGTTTGAAGTTCCTCATATTCTTCTGTAAAAGTATTCTCGTCTACCTTTGAAATATACATATTAAAACGTTCTTTTAATTCTTTCATTTCTTGTTCACTTTGGTAAAACAACTCATTGGCAATTAGTTCTGCTGGTGTAAAACGAGAAATTTCATCTAATACTCGCGCAAAATTGTTATCTTCCTTAATGCCGTGTTGCATAGAATTCACCAGTTGAAATATCACATACCGAAACTCCAAAGAAAATCCCTTTTTTATAAACACTCATAATATAATTGTTCTTTTTTTCTTCTAATAAGTTCGATTCAATTACTGTTCCCGGAGTAATTACACGAATCACATCTCGTTTCACAATTCCTTTTGCTTGTTTTGGGTCTTCTAGCTGTTCACAAATTGCTACCTTATAACCTTTTGCAATCAATCTTGCTGTATAAATTTCTGCTGCATGAAAAGGAACGCCACACATAGGAGCACGTTCCTCTTGCCCACATTCTCTTCCCGTTAAGGTAAGTTCTAGTTCACGTGATGCAGTAATAGCATCATCAAAGAACATTTCGTAAAAATCCCCTAAACGATAAAATAAAATACAATCTTTATAGTCCTCTTTGGTTTGCAAATAATGTTGCATCATTGGTGAAAATTCTGCCATGATTATTACTCCTTTTTTTATATTAATTTGGGTAGCATGATATGCTACCCCTACCAGCACATTTTTATATTGTCTCTCCCTTCAAATACCACATATGTTGTGATACGATTTTTAGGTCAATTACCTTATTTATCCATTCGTCTTTTCCTTCAAAAATAACTACCTTGTTCGAGTCGGTTCTGCCTGTTAGCATGTTTTCGTTATTTTTGCTTTTTCCTTCTACTAGAACTTTTTGTATGGTTCCTATGTATTTTTGATTGTTCCCTTCTATTTGACTTTCTACGAGTGTTTTTAGCTTGTTAAATCTTTCATGTTTTATTTCTTCTGGAATTTGATTTTCCATTTTGTCTGCTACGGTTCCTACTCTTCTTGAATAGATGAACATGAAGACTTGTTCGAAATTGACTTTTCTTACTACCTCTAGGGTATCTTCAAAGTCTTCTTCGGTTTCTCCTGGAAAACCAACAATAATATCGGTAGAAAATACGACATTGGGAATTTGCTCTTTCATGCTTTGTACTAATGCTAAATATTGTTCTTTTGTGTATTTTCGGTTCATTTCTTTTAGTATTTTGCTACTACCGGATTGTAGTGGTAAGTGGATAATTTTCGATACTTTTTCGCAGTCTCGAATGGCTTCTATCACATCTTGTTTAAAATCTTTTGGGTGTGGCGAAACAAAGCGTATCTTCTGAATTCCTGCTATTTTGTTTACGTCACGTAATAAATTGGAAAACTTGTACCCCTTTCCGCCATTATAGGAATTTACATTTTGACCAAGTAAAGTAATTTCCTTGTAGCCTTCTTTTGCTAAACCTTGAATTTCTTGTAAAATATCACTTGGTTTCCTGCTTCTTTCTCTTCCTCTTACATATGGCACAATACAGTAAGTACAAAAATTATTACAGCCATACATAATGGTAACCGATGCTTTTATGTTATCTTCTCTTTTTATAGGAAGCCCTTCATAAATCTCTCCATCAATATCAATAATATCTTCTACTTGCTGTCTTTTTTCTAAAATATGATATACATCTTCTGGTAATTTATGTAATGTATGGGTTCCAAATAAAATATCTACAAATGGGTAACTCTCATTCAACTTTTCAATGATATGCTTTTCTTGCATCATACACCCACCAATCGCAATAATGGTTCCTTTTTGTTCTTTTCTTCGTTTCATCTCTCCAATTTTACCAAACAACTTATCTTCTGCATTTTCTCTTACACAACAAGTATTAAATACCACAAAATCAGCTTGTTTCATATCCTCTGTTTTGCTATATCCCATCTTTTCTAGCATACCACATATCTTTTCCGAGTCATTTTCATTTAATTGACATCCCATAGTAAAAATAGAATAAGACAAATTTTTATCTTTATTTATGTTGGCTACTTTTTCCATATATTCATACTGCACATCTATCTCATTTTTCAATTTCTAATCCACCTTTATTCGACTTTATTTTCTCCTATTTTATCACAATCCACATGGTACTGCAAGAACATTTTCAAAAGAAACATTATGGCAAAAGGGAAGAAATTAAACAAATTTCTTCCCTCTCTACTAAAATCGCTTACACATAAATTTTATTTGCTTTTACAACGTTTTCTCCATTTCTTCTAACTTATCCATTTGTGGAAACAGTTTTAAAAATTCTTTCATTTTACTAACAGTAATTTCTGTTTCTTCTTCTTTTAGCTCTACTCCTTCTTGCTCTATTTCTTTTACTTTTGAAATCCTATAAGTCGCTGAAACTTCAAATTGTAGTTTTGTTCGTCCTTTTTCATAATATAATGCACTAAAAATCTGATTTGTACCATCTCCTGTTGGTGTTAGTACAACATACCAGTCATCTGTTTTAATGCACCGTGTTCCATCTTGTTTCTTCTCAATAAAAAACATGTGTCTCCTCCCAAAAATTCCATTTTTATTTTTAGTTAACTGCCGATTTTGTTATACTATATCACATATTCCTTGTGGTTGCAACCTATTTTCATTCATATTAGCCATATTTGGGTTAAACTTTTCTACAAAAGTCTTATTCATATAACCCATTTTTTCTAATATAGTCAAAAACTTCGGCTGAAATCATTGTATCAATTTCTCTTTCTTGTCTGCTTTTTAGCAAGGCTCGTGCTTCGCTTGCGCTTATTTGTTTATATGGATTTTTTTCTAGTATGTGAAAATGGGTGTGATATTGTTGTAGGATTGGCTCTTCGGTAAAGAGCTTCTTAAGTGGAATGTCTCGTTTGATTATGATGTATTCATAGTTTTTGGCTAGTGTTTCAAAATCGGATAATCCAGTTAGTTTGATTAGGTTGTCTGCTCCTATTATAAAGTATGGTGTTACTTCTTTGTAGTTTGCTTGAATTTTCTTAAAAGCTTGTAGCATGGTTAAATGATGTGGCAAATTTAGTTCTATGTCGGATACTTCTAGTTTGGCTTGGTTTTTGGTTGCTAGTTTTAACATTTCGTATCGGTGTTGTTCGTTTGCTAGGTTGCTTTTTTGGTAGTGGTCTCCCATGGGTACAAATATTAACTTGTCCAAATTGTATTGTTCTACTACTAGTCTAGCTAGGTTTATATGGGCTTTGGTTACTGGGTTAAAACATCCGCCAAAAAATCCATATCGTGGTTTCATTTTTTGCTCCTTTTTATGGTTTTCATGTTTTTGGGTCGACACAAGGCCGACCCCTACATATTTTATCATTTATTTTTATATAGGTCTATGTATTCATTGACCTCTTTTATGTTTTTATATTTTTACATGTTGATGTGATTGTCGATCCCTTTCTTTGTTTTCATTTTACGGGTCGATGTAGGCATCGACCCCTACATCTATAAATATTTTTTTACTTCTTGGTAGATTTCTTCGTGGATGTCTTGTACGGTTCTTAATTCTCCATCTTTTACACATTTTACTTCATACCAATCGTAATCGTTTACTAGGTCACAGGCTGTATTATAACTATCGATAATATGTCTTTTATCTCGTTCGTGAATGTCTTTTCTTGCAGAATGTGTAAATTTATTGGCTCTATGTTCAATTAAGTTTAGGGCGTAATCTGGTGGCATGCTTAAGAAGAAGGTTTTGGTTGGTACTGGTAGACCGTATAGATTGAATTCAAAATCCCATAACCAATCTAAGAATTTTTTTCTTTCTTCTTTGTTTTCTATTTTTCCTGCTTGATGAACCATGTTAGCAGTTGTGTAACGATCTGCTAATATAATTCCGCCTTCTTTATAATAGTCTTCATAATAGCGTTTGAAAGTAGCATAACGGTCTGCTGCATAAAAAGTAGAAGCAATATATGGGCTAACATCTTTCGCATTTTCTCCAAATTCTCCAGATAAGTACATTTTCACTAAACTTGAGGAAGCATTGTCATAGTTTGGAAAATTGACGACACGAAATTCTAAATTTTCTTCTTTTAATCGTTCTTGCAATTTTCGAAATTGCGTTTCTTTCCCACTTCCATCGGTTCCTTCTATTACAAATAATTTTCCCATTATTCATCCCTTCTTTCTATTATTTATATATTCGGACAGATACAAGACCTGCTACGTATAAAGGGTTGCATGGTATGCAATCCCTACGGGCACATTTTCTAATTTGTAGAAAAAAGGCCCCTTTACCTAAGGGGACTGTCAGTGTTAGCTCCCTTAGGGGTTCTTACACACCCATTCCCTTCTTTATATAATCTATTTCTTCTTCTACATTTAACCTCATGAATAAGGGTTCTCCTTTTTCAATTACCCTTGTGCTTGTTGGTATTTGGTCTATTTCATAAATGCTTTCCCACGTATTTTCTTGTTTGTCTAATCCAATTTGAGTAAGTAGGTTTTTAGCTGTTTTTTCCATGAATGGTAATAGCATGATTCCTATTTTTCTTAAATTCTCAATTAGATGGTTCATACAAGAAGCTAGTTTTTCGGTTTCTTCTTCTTTTTGTAATACCCATGGGGCAGTTTCATCAATGTATTTATTGGTTCTAGCAATAATGTTCCAAAGTTCTTGTAAAGAATTGGCAAATTCAAATTTTTCGAAATGTTCTTCTACTAGTTTGATTTGTTTTTTTGTGTATTCTTCTAAATCGCTATCAACATCATTTACTTGTCCTATATAAGTTGGTACCTCTCCTTCAAAATACTTATTTACCATAGATACGGTTCGGTTTAGTAAATTTCCTAAATCATTACATAAATCAAAATTAAAGCGTTCAATAAAACTTTCTGGTGAGAAAACACCATCTTGTACCACAGGCATTTCACGAAGTAGAAAATAACGTAAGGCATCTAGCCCATAACGGTCTAGTAATAATTCTGGATATACCACATTTCCCTTGGATTTACTCATTTTGCCATCTTTCATCATAATCCAGTTATGCACTAAAATTTTCTTTGGTACTGGTAAATCAAGTGCCATTAAGAAAATTGGCCAATAGATTAAATGAAATCTAGCAATATCTTTTCCTACAATTTGTAAATCGGCTGGCCAGTATTTTTTAAATTTGGTATCATCTTCCGACAAATATCCAAGTGCTGTAATGTAATTGGTTAGAGCATCTAACCATACATATACCACATGAGATGGGTCACTTTTTACTTTAATTCCCCAGTCAAAATTAGTACGGCTTACACATAGGTCTTCTAATCCTGGCTTAATAAAATTATTTAACATTTCGATTTTACGGAATTCTGGTGTAATGAAATCGCTTTCTTTATAGAGTTTTACTAATCTGTCTGCATATTTTTTCATATTAAAGAAATATGCTTCCTCTTTCATTAGTACAACATCTCTTCCACAATCTGGGCATTTACCATCTACCAACTGTGTTTTCGTAAAATACGTCTCACAAGGAACACAATACATTCCCTCATAACTTCCTTTATAAATATCTCCATTAGCAAGAAATTTCTCAAAAATTTCTTGTACCACTTTTCCATGTCTATCCTCTGTGGTACGAATAAAGTCATCATATTCAATTTCCATTTTTGCCCACAATTCTTTTGCCATATCTGCCATATGGTCTACATGCTCTTGTGGTGTCATATGATTTTTTTCGGCTACGGTTTGTATTTTTTGTCCATGTTCATCAAGTCCAGTAAGAAGGTATGTATCATACCCTCTTAAGTTCTTGTATTTTTTGACGGTATCTGCTACCACAGTGGTATAAGCAGTTCCTATATGAAATTTTCCACTTGGATAATAAATTGGTGTGGTAATATAGTATTTTTCCATGTTTTCACGTCCTTACTTCATTATACGTTTTTCCAAAACCATTCTAAACTATTATCAATACTTTTTTTCTTTTTGGCTTTTGTTTCTATATCATCTACCCAAAGATAAGATGCATAGGAAATAAATATCATTACAAAATCAACTACCAAACATTTTGAAATTTCTGGTACCATTGCTTCATATTGTGCTGGTAAAATTAAAAATTGAATGCCATGCATTACTAATAGTATTAAAAATACAATTAGCGTTAGCATTGGTACATATGCATTTTTTGCTTCCTTTCCTATATACACTAAACAAATCGTAAGAAATAGTGATAATAATAAAATCCATGGGTCTGCTACATTAATTAAAAACATCTTTTGTTCCTCCTTATTTTAATTTTTCTTCAATGAAGCTTACTAACTCCTCTGCTTTTGTTTTAATATATTCTTTATCCTCTCCTTCAATCATAACCCTTACCAAAGGTTCGGTTCCAGAAGGACGTATTAAAACCCTACCATTATCCGCAAATTCATTTTCTAACTCATGTATTTTTTGTTGTATTGTTTCATCGTTTTCATAGTCGTGTTTTTTATCGGATGCTACTTTTGCATTAATTAATACTTGCGGATATATACTAATTATACTACAAAGTTTGGATGCCGAAACATTTTTTTCTAATAAAATTTGAATGACCATAAGAGAAGTTAAAATACCGTCTCCTGTTGGGTTGTAATCTAGGAAAATGATATGTCCCGATTGTTCTCCGCCTAAGTTATAGCCATTTTTTAGCATTTCTTCTAATACATAACGGTCTCCTACTTTGGTTTGGCACTCTTGTAGTTCATTTTCTTTACAATATTTCTTTAATCCTAAATTACTCATAACCGTTGCCACAACGGTATCTTTCTTTAACGTTCCTTTTTCTTTCATGTATTTCGAACAAATCGCTAGCACTTTATCTCCATTTATTTCATTTCCTTGTTCATCAATTAATAAACAACGGTCTCCATCGCCATCATAGGCTACTCCTAAACTTAATCTATGTTCTACTACAAATTTTTTAATTTGTTCTAAATGTGTTGAACCACAGTTTTCATTGATATTTACTCCATTTGGATGGTTGTTAATAATGACATATTGAATACCTAACTCAGAAAATATTTTTTCTGCTACCTTGTAGGTCGCCCCATTTGCAGTATCAATTCCTACGATAAAGTCCTCTTTTTTGGAGGCTCCAATGCTTGTTTTAAAATTTTCGATTAGATGATTGGCATATTCATCAATTAAGTCTTCTCTTAACTCGGAAACCCCAATTTTGTCATGTGGTGCATTCATTCCGTCAATTTGGTCTGAATCCATAATTTCTTCGATTTCTTCTTCGATGGCGTCATCAATTTTCATTCCTTTATTGCTAAAATACTTAACTCCATTAAATTCGTATGTATTGTGCGAAGCTGAAATAACCACACTGGCATCTGCTTTTAGCTTCCTTGTTAAATAGGCTACTGCTGGCGTTGGAATGACTCCTAATAATTTTACATTAGCACCGTAACTTAAAAATCCAGCGGTCATAGCACTTTCAATTAATGAACCAGAAATACGAGTATCCCTTCCAATTAGAATGGTTGGAGTATGGTCTGTGTGTTTGGATAAGACACAGGCTCCTGCTTTTGCTACTTTGTAGACTAAATTGGGGGTAAGTTCGGTATTGGCAATTCTTCTTATACCATCGGTTCCAAAATATTTTCTCATTTTCTTCACATTCCTTTCGATTATTAAATTGGATAAAACAAATTTTTACTTAAGATAAAGTTTTTATTGATAAACAATTTCTATTGAAATAAGGTTTTCTTTATTTCATAAAACAGACCTTTTTTCATTGGCTTTGGAAGTTCTATTTCGATTTTTGTATTTTCTAGAATATGTCTTTGGTTCTTTGTCGTTAATATTTCTAGTTTTTCTTTTGAAACTATTTTTTCAATTTTTTGTATTTGTTCTTGTATTATATCATACTTTTGAAAATTGTGTGCATCTACTGCAAAAAAATGTATGGAATTTGATTTTAAGAGTTGTATTAATGTTTTTTTGGCTCTTTTTCCATAATAACCACTAATACTCGCAAAATTTGCCTGAAGCAGCACTCCCTTTTTTATGAAATCCACTACAACATTTGGATTTTCTTGTACATACGAATAGCGTTCTGGATGAGCAATAATGGGGACTAGTCCATTTGCTTGCATTTCAAAAATTAATTGTTCTAGGTAATTTACTTTGCTATTCATCGGAAGTTCAAATAATACATAGCGACTATTGGCTAATGTAGATGCCTTTTTTTCTTTAATGAGTGTTACTAAATTGGGGGTAATATAAATTTCACTTCCAACATGAATTTTGAGACTTAGCCCGTTTTTCTAGCATTACTCGGTTTAATGCCTCTACCACTGCTTGTCTTTTTATATGCTCTACTTCGTATTGATTTTCCATATAGTGGGAAGTAGCAATAATATCGGTAAATCCTGCACTTTTTGCTTTTTCTAACATGGCATGGGTTTCTTCCATCGTTTTGGCACCATCATCAATGTTTGGAATAATATGCGTATGAATATCAATCATCTTTATTTTCTTTCTTCTCCTCGCTTACATTATTTTGTGTTTCTTGTGTTTGCATATTCGTTTCATCTTGTTTTTCTTCTCTTTGCCCATAATAATAACTGTGTTCGTAGTTTTTTGCTTTTACTGGTATTTTGTTAATTACAAGCCCTGTAATGGTTCCACCAACATGTTCTATCATTTTCTTTACTTTTTCTATTTCTCCCATTTTGGTGGATTGGTATGAGGTAACTAGCAAACTACCGTCTAACATTTTGGCTAAAATAATAGAATCGGTAACAAGTAGTGCTGGGGTTCCGTCAAAAATAACCATATCAAAGGTGTTTCTTAGTTTGGTAAGGAATTCTTGCATTTTTTCTAACCCCAATAATTCTGATGGATTTGGTGGAATATCTCCTGTGGACATTACATATACCCCATTTATAGAGGTCGTTTGAAAATATGCCATCATATCCTCTTTGTTCTCTATTTCACTAATACCAGATAAATAATTTGATAATCCCGGTTTTCGTTCTATTTCAAATATCTCATGTAATCTTCCTTTTCGCATATCTGAATCGATAAGAGCAACTTTTTTTCCTTCATTGGCAAAGGAAATAGCAAGATTGGCCGATACCCAACTTTTTCCTTCTCCTGGTACACTGCTTGTTACTAGTAAGGTTTTCATTCCTTGGTTGGAAGTCATAAATTGAAGATTGGTTCTTAAGGTTCGAAATATTTCAGAAATTGGTGATTTTGGGTTTTGGCTTATCATTAATTCTTTTTTATTTTCATTTCCTTGTTGTTTTAACTCATACTGATATTGTGGAATAGAGGCTAGCACCGTTAAACCTAGCCTTTTTTCTGCTTCTTCGCTTTTTTTAATGGTGGTATCTAATAAGCTTCTTATAAACACAAAACCAGCTGAAACGATAAATCCTATCATACCAAAGAATATGACATTCTTTTTGTAATTTATATTATATGGTTGTTCCTCCTCTTTGGCTTCATCTACAATTTGAAGATTATCTAGCTTGTATATATCTTTTGCTTTTTCAATAAACACTTTCGCAATTTCATTGGTCAAATCTTTTGCTACCTTAGGATTGCTATTTTTTACCGAAATCTCAATTAATTGCGTTGAAGTCACTAATCTTACGGTTATATTGTTTCGTAACGTCTCTTCTTCTATGTTTATATCCTCAAGATTTTTTAGTACTTCTCTTATAATATTGTTGGTTTTAATGAGCTCTGTATAAGTTGCAACTAATTGTTGGTTTAGTGTTACATCATTTCCAGTAATGGTATTATTTTCTGTGTTATTACTTTTAGTTAAAATCAATGTTGTTAAAGATTGATACTCTGGTACCACTACATATTTCGTATAACCAAATCCTAAAACTGCAAATAACACTGTTACCAATAAAATAAATACTTTTTTCTTCCAAAATATATCAAATAGTTCCTTTAAATCAATTTCTTCCATATTTTCTCCACTTATTATAACATTAGGTCTATTATATCGATATTCTCTCTCATTTGCAAGATGTTTCTAGTAAAAATTTTGGAAGAACCCCCAGTCGGCTTCGCCGACAGCCCCCTTAAGTAAAGGGGCCTTTTTCTCTACTGTTTTAAGATAGGACCAATGTCAGAATTTGTCGAAAAGTTTTTATCGTTTTTTATTGCTTTTTGACAATGCGGTATGTTATAATCTTGTTAAGTTGACAAATTAGAGAAGGAGGTATTTTCGTATGGAAAAAGAAATTTTAGAGCGACTGGATCAAATTGAAAAGGAGGTCTTAGAAGCAAAGCAGGAAATTCTAGCAGAAATTCAAGTTTATTCGAAAAAAAATCACAGTGACTTACTCGATATACGAATATTTAATGAGGTATTAAAAGACAAAATTGAAAAATATATTAACTACAAAGATTATTACGAAAAAATGCAATCTAATCAAGGATAAGAAAAAAATAAGCTAAGATATAAATTTTAGCTTATTTTTATTTACTACATCTCATACATATAATGAATAAAATCCTTTTTTGCCTTTTCCAAATTTGTCACATATAAAAAAGTTCCATTTTCTAAAATCTCTTCACTATACTCGTTTTTTGGTATCATTACTGAGGTAAGATTATTCAAATATGCATCTTTATTGGCAACCAATTCTGGAAGCATGCCCATGTATTTGCCTACATTTATATTGGTTGTTACTTGTTCTAAAATTAAATCGATAATTCTAGAAATTTCGCCAAAATCTTTGGTTAATATCTTATTTAACATAGCAACCAATACTTCTCTTTGCCTTCTGGTTCTTCCAAAATCGCCATAATCGGTTGTACCACTACGGTAACCTGCTTCTCTTTCTTTTACATGTGCAGCTGCTTGCTCTCCAGTTAAGGTTACTTTTCCATAGCTTGTTACTTTTTTGGTTGGTTTCCCAGAAAATTTGTAAAACATATCAACAAAATGATTAATGGAATTCATTTCTTCCTTTGTAATTTCTAATTCCACTCCACCAATTTCATTAATAATATCATACATGCTAGAAATATTAACCGTAACATATTCTTTTATATTTAGTCCAAAATTTTCATTAATTGTTTTTACGGCTAGTTGTTCTTTTCCTGTTGCAAAGGCTGCATTAATTTTGTATCGATTTTCAAATCCTGCAATATTTGCTGCCGTATCACGTGGAATACTAATTAATTTGATGCTTTTGAATTTTGGATTAATGGAAATAATCATAATGGCATCACTGTTTCCGTCGTATTGGTCTGACATATCTTTGGAATCGGAACCAAGAAGTAAGATATTTACTACTTGGTCATATTCCTTTTTGGTTAGCCCCTCTACTTCACTATACATCTCAGTATTAATCCCTAAATTTCCTTCGTCTAAATCTTTAAAATGTATTTTGGAAAGACGATCTCCTACAAACTTGCTTACCAAAATAATGGCTAGCAAAATGATAATAAGGAGCATAACAATAACTACTTTTACCCACTTATTCATTCCTTTTTTCTTTTTTGGTATTAGTTTGTTTTGAGCGTCATATATCATTTTTCTTCCCTCTTACCTAAGCCATTCTGGATTTGCTAAGTACCAATCGATGGTCTTGATAATGCCATCTTCGAATTGTGTTTTTGGCTCCCAGCCTAGTTCTTTCTTTATTTTGCTTGGGTCGATGGCATAACGGTAGTCATGTCCTTTTCGATCCTCTACAAATTCTATCATGGTTTCTGGTTTATGTAAATGGTTTAAGATTAATTTTACAATTTCAATATTTCTTTTTTCATTATGTCCGCCAATGTTGTATCTTTCGCCTGCTCTTCCGTTATGGAATACCATATCGATTGCTTCGCAGTGGTCTTCTACGTATAACCAGTCGCGAATGTTTTTTCCGTCTCCATATACTGGTAGCTTTTCGTTATTCATAGCTAGTTTTATCATATGAGGAATTAGTTTTTCATGGTGTTGATATGGTCCATAGTTATTTGAGCAATTCGTAATGGTTACATTCATTTTGAAGGTTTCGTAATATGCTCTTGCGATTAGGTCAGAGCTTGCTTTTGACGCAGAATATGGGCTGTTTGGATTAATTGGTGTTGTTTCTGTGAAATAGCCTTCTTCGCCAAGGGTACCGTATACTTCGTCTGTGGAAATATGGACGAATTTGTTTTTGCTTCCTTCGCCCCAAGTTTGTTTTGCTACTTCTAGCAGGGTATGTGTTCCAATTACGTTGGTTTGGGTAAAAATAAATGGGTTTTTGATGCTATTATCTACATGAGATTCTGCTGCGAAATGGATTACTCCATTAATTTGGTATTTTTCAAATAAGTCTTTTACAAAGGTGTAGTCGCAAATGTCACCTTGTATGAAGGTAATTTTGTCTTGTATTTTTTTTAGGTTATTTAGGTTCCCTGCATAGGTTAGTTTGTCTAATACGATGATGTTATATTCTGGATGTTTTGTGACAAAAAATTCAGCAAAATTTGCTCCAATAAATCCAGCTGCTCCGGTAATTAATATGTTATTACTCATGTTTTTTCTCTCCTTTTTTGTTTTCGTTTGGGTTTCCGCTTCCGACCCATAATGGGATTAATTTTTTTCATTTCGCCCTCCAAGCTCACGGGTATTCCCCCGCCTCAAAGGGCTGTCGGGTCTTCATTACAAAAATTAATCCCATTACGGGGCTCACGCTAGTGTTTGCCATTTTTTATGGCGTTGGAATTTTTTTTGTGTTTTTTACTGTTTAGAAATTTTTATATTTTTTGTAGGGGTCAATGCCTTCATCGACCCGTTTTGTGTATAGATTTTGGTTTTGTTTTTTACGTTAGATTTTGAAATAAATTGGTTTTTCTTAATTCGTTTAGGGTTGGCCATTTTGTGTCTTTTTCTGAGGTGATTAGGTCTTCTTTTTTGATGTTTCCTAGTGGCCAGTTAATTCCTACTTCTTTGTCATTCCATGCAAGACCGCCTTCGGCGTTGTGGTTGTAGATGTCGTCACATTTGTAGGTAAATTCTGCTTCTTCGGATAGGACTAAGAAGCCATGGGCGAACCCTTTTGGAATTAAAAACATCTTTTTATTTTCTTCGGATAGGATGACTCCTTCCCATTTGCCATAGGTTTTGCTGTTTGGTCTTAGGTCTACTGCTACATCAAATACTTCGCCTTTTAGTACTCGTACTAATTTGGCTTGTATGTTTTCTTTTTGGAAATGCAAGCCTCTTAATACACCCTTTTTCGACTTTGATTGATTATCTTGTACGAAATCATAATATAATCCAATTTCTTCAAATTCTGCTTTGGAATAGGTTTCCATGAAATATCCTCTATCATCGCCAAATACCGTTGGTTCAATTACATATACCCCATCTATACTAGTTTCTATTTTTTTAAACTTTCCCATTTTACTCTGCTCCTATCTTATTTTCTGCTAAATCTTTTAAAAATTTTCCATATTCTGTCTTCATGAATTGATCTGCTAATACAGATAACTGCTCTGGAGTAATCCATTCTTTACGAAATGCAATTTCCTCTGGGCAACAAATTTGCATACCTTGTCTTTTTTCAATGGTTTGTACAAAACTTGCGGTTTCTAGCAAAGAATCATGTGTCCCAGTATCAAACCAAGTCATAGCACGACCTAGCTTTTCTACCTTTAATCGTCCTTGTTTCATGTATTCTTCATTAATCGAAGTAATCTCCAATTCTCCTCTTGCTGAAGGTTTCACATTTTTCGCAATATTAACTACATCATTGGTATAAAAATACAAGCCTGGAACCGCATAATGCGATTTTGGAATTTCTGGTTTTTCTTCAATCGAAACCGCATGTCCATCTTGGTTAATTTCTACTACTCCATAGGCAGATGGGTCTTTTACATAATAACCAAATATGGTAGCCTCATCCTCACGTTCATTGGCACGTTTTAGTAATTTACATAGGTTATGTCCATAGAACATATTATCCCCTAAAATCATGGCAACATTATCCTCACCAATAAATTCTTCTGCTAATATAAAGGCTTCTGCAAGCCCTCTTGGCTTCTCTTGCACCTTATAAGAAAACTGCATACCCCATTTAGAACCATCTCCAAGAAGCTCCTTGAAAGTTACAATATCTCTTGGGGTAGAAATAATAAGCACTTCACGAATATTTGCTTCCATTAAGACAGATAATGGGTAGTAAATCATTGGTTTATCATACACTGGCATGATTTGTTTTGATATAGCAAGGGTAAGTGGATATAACCTTGTTGCACTTCCGCCTGCTAAAATAATTCCTTTACGATTTTTCATTGTTCGCTCCTTTTACAAATATTATTTAGTACCTTTTATTTGCATCATATATTTATTCTTCCGATTTCAACTCCTGTTTCAAATATCGATTCAATGCATCTTCATAAGTTGGTATTTCAATTCCTGCCTTTAATAGCTTGTCTTTTGATAATTTTGAATTTTTAGGACGTTTTGCAGCACTTGCAAATTCTTCCGAAGTTACTGAATTTACTTTACAAGAAATATTTGCCTTTTCAAATATTTGCTTAGTAAATTCGTACCATGTAGTATAATCTAAATTTGTAGCATGGTAGATACCATATGGAATTTGTTTAGCTATTGCTTGATGAATCATACTTGCAAGGTCAACGGCATACGTTGGGCTTCCGTGTTGATCCGATACAACATTAATTTGTTCCTTTTCCTTACCTAGTTTTAGCATGGTTCTTACGAAGTTATTTCCGTCACCATATAACCATGCAGTACGGAATATGTAGTATTGGAAGCAACTATCCACAATCGCATTTTCTCCTTCTAGCTTTGTTGTACCATATACAGACTCTGGCGCTTTTTCATCCATTTCTGTATAATCCTCTTCTACTAGCTTTGCTCCTCCAAAAACATAGTCTGTGCTAATGTGAATTAACGTAGCATTTTCCTCATTTGCCACAATTGCTAGATTCTTTGGTCCAAGTGCATTTACTTTTCTTGCTAACTCTTCTTGCTCCTCTGCCTTGTCAACAGCGGTATAAGCTGCACAGTTTATGATGTACTGTGGTTTGTTTTCTTCTACGAATTTTCTTACCATGTCGATATTGGTAATATCTAATTCTGCTACATCAGTTAGAATTAATTCTTCGTTTTTTAGTTCATTTTGCACTGCTTTTGCAAGCATTCCCTTTGCTCCTGTAATTAAAATTTTCATTGTTTATCTCCTCCCTATCTTCCGATAGAATAATATTCAATGCCTTTATCTTTCATCTCTTCTATCTCATACATATTCCTTCCATCATAAACTAATGGTGTTCTCATTAATTCTTTGTAAGTTTCTGGTTTAATTGTTCTAATCTCATCCCATTCTGTAAATAAGAAACATACATTAGCTTCTTTTAATGCTTTTTTTGGATCGTTTACATATGTAATTTGAGTTGGATATTTCTTTTTAAAATTTTCTATTCCAACTGGATCATAAGCATAAATATTGGCTCCATTTTTTAATAATAATTCAATGTTATCAATCGATGGTGCTTCTCTTAAATCATCTGTTCCTGCTTTAAAGGTAAGTCCTAATACA
Source organism: uncultured Clostridium sp. (assembly GCA_947648215.1). Taxonomy (GTDB): domain Bacteria; phylum Bacillota; class Clostridia; order TANB77; family CAG-508; genus RGIG8482. Next base: position 77,462 of record CANSMW010000001.1, read on the forward strand.
GCAACTTTCAATCTATTAAATGTAATTAATCTATCACTCGCTTTTTTAAATAATTTCGTTTTTTGCTCTTTATTAACATCAACCGCTGCTTCTATTGTTTTTAATTGATAACTATGTTGTTTTGCTAAATATGTTAAAGCTTTTGTATCTTTTGGGAAACAACTTCCTCCATACCCAATACCCGCATGCAAAAAACTTGAACCTATTCTTGGATCATAACTCATTCCTTTTGCAACATCTTCTATATTAGCACCTACTAACTCACAAAGATTTGCAATGTCATTCATATATGAAATCTTTAATGCTAGAAAATCATTTGAAGCATATTTTATCATTTCTGCACTTCTTCTATTTACAGAAACAATTGGTAGTCCAAATGGCTCATAAATTTCTTTCAATTTTGTTTCTGCCTCTTTACTCTCTGTTCCTATTACAATTCTTTTTGCTTGTAATGTATCTCTTACTGCATGTCCCTGTGCTAAAAATTCTGGATTACTTGCCACTTCTATTTTTACATTATGCACAAGCGAATCTTTTATAAATTGCTCTACTTTGTCATTCGTTCCTATTGGAACAGTAGACTTTACAACTATTAAACAATCTTTTTCAATATTTTCTGCAATTTGACGTGATACAGTTGCTACATAACTTAAATTTGCTGAACCATCTTCCTGTTCTGGAGTTCCAACCCCTATGAATATTGCATCAGCATCCTTATACGCTTCTTTATAGTTAGTAGTATAATCTATTCTTCCTTCTTGATAATTTTTAACCATTAGTTCTTCCAAATTTTCTTCATAAATAGGGCATTTTCCACTTTTCATTAATTCTACTTTATTTTCATCTACATCAACGCAAATAACATTATGTCCTCTTTCTGCAAAACAAACCCCTGCTACTAGTCCTACATACCCAGTTCCTGCTACTGCTATTTTATATTGTTTCATACTACTTTCTCCTTTCCATTTTAGTTGTACAAGTCTTGGTTTTCTTTATACCATTTAACAAAATTTGTAATTCCTTCTTTAAATGTTGTTTTTGGATTATATCCTAATAAATTCTTAGCTTTTATAATATCTGCATAGGTTCTATCAACATCTCCTAGTTGCATCGGTAATTGTTTTATTTTGGGTTCAATATTTAGTACTTCTCCAATTGTTTTTATCATTTCTTTTAATGTTACTGGATCTGAATTTCCTATATTCAAAATTTCATATACATTCTTATTTTTTAAAGTATATTCACATGCCTTTATAATTCCATCAACAATATCATCTATATAAGTATAATCCCTTGAAGTAAGTCCATCACCAAACATAGGAATTTCTTCATTATTTAGCATTAATCTCGTAAATTTATTAATTGCTAAATCTGGTCTTTGTTTTGGTCCATATACAGTAAAAAATCTTAACATTATTACATTCATATCATACAATTTGTGATATACATGTGTCATAACCTCATTTGCTTTTTTAGTTGCCGCATATGGGCTAATAGCAAAATCAACTGTCATATCTTCATTAAATGGTACCTCTTTACAATTTCCATATACACTACTCGAAGATGCCATAACTAAATTTGAGATTTTATGCTCTTTCATTTCTTCTAATATGTTCTGCGTTCCCATACAATTTACTTCTTGGTATAATATAGGATTTTCAATTGATGGTCTTACTCCTGCCATTGCAGCTAAATGCATTACTATATCAATTTGATTTTCATCAAAAATCCTTTTTATTGCTTGTCTATCTCTTATATCGTTTCTATATAATTTAAAATTATCATTTCTACTAATTTCTTGAATATTCTGTTCTTTTATTTTCGGATTATAGAAATCGCAAAAATTATCAATTGTTATAACTTTATCTCCATTTTCTAATAATTGTTTCGCTAGACTTGAGCCTATAAAACCTGCTCCCCCTGTGATAAAGTATGTTTTCATATCCTATTTACTTCCTTTCATCTTACTTTTGGCCAAATCTATTATGTGAAGAACATTTTTCTCTTTAAACAAAATTAATGATGTTATATATATAACTACTCCTATTAAAATTTGTACTATTGATGTTATTATATTAGGTTGCATACTTTTTCCTAATAAATAAACGATTAAACACATAATACTACCTGAAATAATATAGATGTTTGAATATTTAAACATCGTTTTCATTTTTATAGTTTCTGTTTTAATCACATAAACTATCTCTATAATTGTAATAGTTAATTCTGCTATTATTGTTGCAATAACAGCCCCAACAGACTCTAATTTACTAATTAGAATGAAGTTTAAAATAATATTTATTATAGCTCCACAAATAACTGCTATTGAATGGATGTTTTGCTTATTTATGGACATCAAAAATTGTGAACCTGTTGTTGTACTAAACGATATCAGTAAGATAATAGGCGAACAAATTTGTGTAAGAATAATTACTTTTTCGTAACCTTTTCCTAAAAACCATGGAATAAAATTCTCTGCAATTGCTATAATTCCAAACATGATTGGAATTGCTAGAAACCATATAAAATTAAAAGTTTTTTCCATATATTCATTCACCTTGTCTTTTTGACCTTCTGAGTATGTTTTAGCAATTCTAGGTATCATAACTGTCATCATAGATGTAACTAATGTCAATGAAATTTTAACAATTTTTTGTGCTTGTTCATAATATGCTACTTCAGTAATGTTTACACATAAATTACCTAACATCGTTTTATCCAATACTGTATAAATTGAACTTGCAATTTGTGGAATAAACATACTAATAGTTGGTTTTAAATGTTTTATCACATCTTTAAATTGAATTCGAACAAAACAAATATATTTTTCTATATTTTTCCACAGCGCTATATTCCCAGCAATATTAGATATCGCATAAATAGCAAAATATTTCCATAAATCATTTGGCGATTTTATAATAGCAAATATCATCATTACACCAATACATTTAACAACAATATTTCTTTTAGTAATTCTTCTAAATTCTTCAATTCCTTGAAAAAACCAACTAATATCAAAAATACTCGCAATAATTTCTAAGACAAGAATTCTATAATAATTTTGATATTGTTCCTTTATACAATACATGAAAAAAAATGTGATAATAGCACTAATTAATGATATTGCTCGCAATACAAATAAAGCAAAAAAAGTTTTGCTCATTTCTTCTTTATTGTCTTTAGTACGTGCAATTTCTCTTTGACCATAAATAACAATGCCCAAACTTCCAAACAAAACGAAATATGTAACAATTGATAACGTATAACTATGAATACCAATTGCTTCTGCACCTAATATTCGTGCTAAATATGGTGTTGTAATAATTGGAAGTATAATAATTATTATTTGATATGCTACATTATATAAATAATTTTTAGTTATAGTCTTATTCACTAGTTTATTCCCTCGCTTCTTAATTCAATAAAAAATTTTAGCTAAAATTACATATATATAATCTAATAGGTTTCTTAGGGAAAACTTTCTAATATATAATCGTATATAAAGTTGATCTTTTGAGAGCATTTTTCTTAAGTCTATCAATTGTCTAAATACTATTTTCTTTCTTTCTTTAGATTCAGTCATTTTTATTATCATTTTACTAGCTTGCACATAATAATTTAAAATTACTAATTGTGCTGATTTATTTAAAATGGTTTTTTCATAAATTTCCGTTATAATTTTAATAGTCTTCTCAATTTTAGTTAAATTCATTGTTTTTGTCAAGGAATCTAAATTACTTTTATCCGATACATAAAAGATTGAATCTGTATAATAAAAATTTTTGCAATTATTTAAGTACATATACGTTGTATAAAAATCTTCAAAATTGTTACTATCATAAAAATATTCTTCTTTCATTTTATCTTTAACAAATATTTTTCTCCATAAAGCACCTAATATCATCGTTTCCTCTAATAGTTCGCAATTATGTATTCCCACCTTATAACTTTGATTATAAAATGCATTTTCCCTTATAATTTTATTACCCTTTTTTAATAAATAATCAAAAAACAAGATATCAAACTTATTATTGATATAAATATTATTTATATTTTCTAAAACATATTCGTCATACAAAAAATCATCACTATCTATAAAAAATAGCAATTCACCACTTGACTTTTCATAACCAAACTTTCTTGCTAAACCAGGTCCTTTGTTTTCACAATTATATACAATGATTCTTGTATCTTGTTTCTTCAATTCATTCATTAATGTTAATGAATTATCTGTTGAACCATCATTAATCAATATTATTTCAAAATCACAATATGTTTGCTTTATTATACTTTCTATTAATCTATTTATATATTTTTCAGCATTATATACAGGTATAATTATACTAAATTTCATTTTTTCTCCATTTCTCATCATTCCAAATGATTATTTATTGTTATTTTGTAATTTTTACGAACATTATAACCCAAATTTCCCACATTATCTATTCCATATCCTAATTTCCAAAGTACATATATTAAACTAATTTGATCTCTATTACTTTCAGACTTAATAAACTCTTCCCACCATAATTTCTCTATCTCCCTTGCATTTTTACTTTTTAAATCCGTAACAATTACATTTGCTTCTAGTAATCCATAATTTTTAGGCATATCTTCTGTTTTATATCTTTCTATTTGTTCTTGTAATTTAGCTATATTTCCTTTTTTATGTAATTTACAAGCTTCTGCTTCTAAATAAATACAGTCTCTCACATAATGCCTATGCAATGCTAATCCCGTAATAGAATTTATTTTAGTAGTAAAACTTGAAATATCTGATATTGTCCTTATATTTCCATCTATATATATTGCATAATCATATAAATCTTGAAACAATTCCTGTGGATGCATTTTTATATATCTATTAATTAAAACATTATTTTGCATTTTTAAAATGGAATGTGGAATTTCCTTTATTGTCCATTTTTTTGTATTTATTTTTTTTAAATTTGTATATAAAATATAATGAACATTAGAAGGAACATATAAGGGTTCTTCAATTTTATCATAATTTCCTGTAATACAAGTATATACTACTATTTTTTTTTTGTAAAAATCCTCTACATATTCTACTATATTTTCTCTTGGACTATGCATATAAAACTTTTTTATATCTTTCCTGTTTCGTCTTCTACTTACTATCGTTTTTAATATTCTCTTTATATTCAAACATTTTAAATCTCGTATTAAAGCATATATCTGATGACCTAATTTATATTCTTTTGAATTTAGTATTTGTTTATTTTCCATATTTAATTGTTCTAATGCTTTAATTAAGTCTATTTCATTTTGCATTGTATTTATTCTCTCCTCATTTACTTTTATATAATTATTATTTTTTTGATACATACCCTTTCCATACAATTTTATAATATAAATTATATACAAATATATCAAAATTTTTCAAGGTTTCAATAAGAAAATTTTGTTTGTAAGCGTGTTTATAATATATCATCCTTTTTAAGATTTTTAATTTTTCTTTCTTATATAACTTATTTTTTTCCAAAATATCGATTAATTCCAATTGAGAACAGAACATTTTTTCTTTATCTAATGACAAATTTTTTCCAGTATATTTATGTCTATATACTATATTATAATTGCATACTATTTGGACATTTTCATTAAACATAAGCAACCATAGTAAATAATCATCTGCACCATTTGAAGATAAGCAATTTTCCATCCAATATCTAGGAATACTATCTTTTTTTACTAGACATTGACCTGGAGATATAATAAAGTTTCGCACCATTATAAATGGTCTTTCCTTAGTTGCAAAATCTTGGGAAAATCTATTTGAAAAAATATTTTTTTTACTATCTTGCATTTCATATAGTCCATTTCCTAATATTATATCTGGTTCTTTTTTTACTATATCATCTTGCAACACTAATGCATTTTCTGTTATTTCGTCATCTTGATCCAAAAATAATAGATATTTCCCCTTTGCATGTTTCATTCCAATAACCCTAGACTTATGTATTCCCATATTCTCTTTATTTTCAATAATCCTTAATTCAAAATTTTTTACTAATTTGAAATCATACTCTATTTCTATTTCTGGACTATCATTAACAAATATAATTTCTATACCTTTTACATTTTCACATGCTTTATTTATAGCCTTTAAATAATTATTTATATATTGATTTCCATAGTAAATTGGGGTAATAATTGATATATTCATTTAAATAACTCTCTCTTCCTTTTTCATTTATTGATCATACAATTTTGCAAAATTAGAAATATAATTTTGCAGTGAAAAATATTTAGTTTGCCTTATATATGATTTCTCACCCATGTCTTTATAATTAGTTAATAACATTTTTTCTATTTTGTTAGACAATTCTTCTATATTATTAGGTTCCGCAAAAAAACCATTATAATTCATTTCAACCATTTCACATACTCCTCCATGTTTATATGCTACAATTGGTTTTTTACATGCCATTGCTTCTAGTACTACTGTTGGTAGTGGATCTGGCTCGACACTAGGTAATACAAATATATCAAATAAATTATGTATATTTTTTGAATCTTCTCTAAAGTCAACCAAAATAATTCGATTTGCATTATCTTGCCCCTGTATAATTTCTTTTAACTCCTCTCTTCTCCATTCTTGTCCTTCAAAAACACCTCCTACTAACATAATATATAATTTATTATATCTATTTAATAATGGTATTGTTGCTTCTAAAAAATGCTTTTGCCCTTTCCACGCATTAATTCTTCCCATCATACCTACTATTATAGCTTCTTTTGGAATACTAAACTCTTTCTTTAAATATTGTATCTCGTTGTTAGAATTAAATACATTATTATCGACACCATTATAAATTACTTGTATCTTATCCTTAAAGTCTGCTTGTTTTTGCAAATTTTCTTTTACAGCACAAGATACAGCTATTACATTGTTTGAATATTTAGCTACGAGTCGTGTAAGAATCTTTACGACTACCTTAGGCTTTTTTAGAATTTCGTGTATATGCCATATCAGTTTTATTTTTGTTTTCTTCTTTATATATATTCCTTCTAGAACAGCCATTGTGTTAACATGAAGAATTTCTATATTATATTCCTTTACTTTTTTAACTAAAGTATTGGCACATTTAATATACTCTTTTACATACTTTACAATTCCTTTAATATTAAAATATTGTCTTCGTAATATTGGATATGAAATAATTTCTACCTTAATATCATTTTCTTCCATTTTTTTTACTAGTGGCCCATCACAAGGAAGTATAACATGTATATTATTTTTCTGTTTATCTATTCCTTTTATCAAATTTAGTAATACAATATCTGCACCATATAACTCAGCCCCAGTATGTAAATATAGTATATTTTTCATAATTATACCTCCTCCTTTTTTATAAAACTATGATTCTCATTACAATCACTTATAATTATACCATATAAAGCCCATGTCAATCCACTTGTAAAATGCCCTCCAAATATCTGATATGCAACAAGAAATATCAGTAAACCTATTTTCATCATAGAATATTCTTTAAATGTATATTTAATTAAATATATTACTAATATAGTTAACGTAACAATAGCAAAAATACCACCTTCAATTATATAATATATGTAAGAATTAGCTAACACTTCAGTTATTCCTAAATCAGTATAATTTTCTTTGAAGCTAGAAGAATTTAAATTTCCAAAACCACATCCTAAATAATGATAATCGTTAAAACTCCTTTCCAAAACTTTTAAACTTAAATTCACTCTATACTTGTTCGAAGAATCATTTCCGTTTATAGTATCTATCATACGCATTACAATAGGTGATTTGTTTGTGTACATAAATATAACAGCTACTATTAATATTGATCCTATTAATATCCCTAGTAGCATTTTTTCCTTTGTGAATTGTTTAAATAAATTTCTTATCAACATTGCCAATACGCTTATTGTTAAAATTACAATTGCACCGAATGGTCTTGCCATATACAATATAATAGTATTAATTCCTATATATATAATGCAAATTTTCTTATCCTTTTTATTTTTTATAGTAAATAGAAAAGATAGTTGTATGATTATTAATATTGCTACATGAAACCCTAATTCACTCGGTTCTAAATAGAATAACTGTAATCTAGTTGTTGTATATTTGTTTATAGTATCATTAAATCTCCAAAGTACATTGTTATCCCTTAATATAAGTGATATTATAGCAAACACAGCCATCCCTATGGATAAAATCTTTGTTATCTTGTAAATATCTATCTCACTAATATGATTTTTTACATATATCATTACTAATATACAAATACATATTTTTATTACATTTATTATTGTTTTAGAAATAATAATTTTTTCTAATGCTAATATTTGTATTATTGTATATATAATAATAGGTACAAAAATCCCTATAAATCTTACAGTTATTTTTCTTTTTTTTATTCTATCCCATATTTCTAATGGTGCAACTAAAAAAAATGGGTCTAAATTTCCTCCTAAAGTAGTTGACTTACTTTTTGTTAAAAACTGTCCTGTTTGTCTAAAAAAATACATTATAGCAATAAAAATTTCTTTACTATTTTCTCGCATTTTATTTAAATACAATTTCATATTTCTTTATAATTCTCTCCCAACTATAATCTTCATATATTCTTTTTTTTGCTTTATTTGAAATTTGTTCTATTTGTTTATTTTTTAATATATCAGAGCTATCTATTAAATTTGCTAAATTTTTATCTTCTTTATTCCAATATAACGCTCCTTCTTCTCCTACTTCTTTATTAAACCCTACATCAAACAAAAGATTCAAATTCGTACTTGCAAGTGCCTCTAATAAAGATGGATTAGTTCCACCGACCTCATGTCCGTGTATATATCCATATGCATTTTCTCTAATCTTCTTTAATAATTCTTGATTATAGACAGTACCCACAAATTTTATTCTTTCATCTTTTTCAAAATGAGTGTTATCTTTTAAATTCTCATAGAATTTATTCTTCTCTACATTTGTAATTAAAACAAAGTCTTTCTTTGTTGTTGACTTCATATATTCTCTAATCATTATCTCATAATTATTTTCTGGAACAAATCGACCAACCACTAGATAGTATTCCTTAGGCTTTATATTCTTTTGCTGATACCATTCTACTAATGTTTTATCATCGTCTTCTAACGTACTCTTTGTAACATCCGAGCCATATGCAATAAAAGTAGTTTGTGGATTATATTTTTTATAATCCTCTTTGATATATTTTTCAATGTTAATAGAATCACAAATCAATAAATCCGCATGTTTTACCATCAATTTTTCTGAAAATTTCCAATACTTTTTTATCAATCTATTCCATTTTGCTCTTTTCCATTCATGTCCATCAGGATTAACATATAGCTTTATTCCCATCTTTTGCAATTTCCTTTTATAGTGTCCTATAAAAGGTCCTATCCTACATGCTAGTACATATATAATACCCTTTGTCATATTTTCTTGCTTGATATATTTTATACATCTTTTCAATGCCATCAAATCATAATATACTGCCTTTGCTGGGCCAATATTAGGTACTTTTATATTAAAACATTTTGCTTCATTATATTCAAATTCATTACTATCTTTTGCCATACATGCAACATGATACTTTATGTTCTTACTATGTCTTCTTGCTGTTAAATTCTCTACAAATGTCTCAAATCCGCCATATTTAGCAGGTATTCCTTTTGATCCTATTATAAACACATGTTGTTCATTCATTTAGATTGCTCCTTCTTTCTTCACAACTTTCATTATCGTTTTGAAAATAATTCGAATATCTCTCCTATTCCCTAATCTGTCGTAATACTCTCTATCTAATTCCAATCTATCCTCAAACTCTAAATTGTTTCTTCCAGCAACTTGCCAAGGTCCTGTTACTCCTGGCTTCATCTTGACAATATATTCATAATACTCTCCCATATCTTCTTTTTCTCTTGGCAAATATGGTCGTGGACCAACTAAACTCATTTGTCCTTTTATTACATTAATAAATTGTGGAAACTCGTCCAAACTTGTTGCTCTTAAGAACTTGCCTACTTTCGTAATTCTTGGGTCATTCTTTATCTTTTTATGCTCTAAATATTCTTTTCCTATCTCTGTCTGTTCCTCAATATGTTTTTTTAATATATCTTCTGCTCCCACTACCATGGTCCTAAACTTATACATTTTAAACACTTTTCCGTTTCTTTCCAATACGTTCTTGTGTGAAAAAAACTGGTCCATTATCCCTATTAACTACATTCGAAATAACAACAAAAAGAGTTATTGGTACTAGCAACAGGCATCCTACGATTCCTGATGCTAAGTCAATACCCCTTTTTATTATAATACTGATTCTATCTCTTACTATAGAATTGGATACTTTATTGTTTGTTGTACTTTTAGCTATGTCACTATCTACTGTTGTTAAGTTAGCTTGTTCTGCAACCAATCTATTCTCCCCCTCTACATTCCTTTTTCTTCCTAACAATCTTTTTACAAACCCCTTTTATTAGTAAAAACATCATAATACCTATTAATATTCCTATGGAATCTATTATAACATCCTTTATATTGCCATTTCTACCATCTATCATAAGTTGATGAACCTCATCACTTATTGCATACATTATACCAATGAAAGCACTCATTCCTATTATTATTTTTTCTTTACCACAAAACTGCCATACGCAATTTGCAATAGCAATTCCACCAATTGCATAAATGGTAAGATGTGCAACTTTTCGAAGGATTGGTTCTACTGTTTCTATCAACTTGTCTTTTTCTAACTCACTATATCTGTTTTGAACATCTATTATCTTAACAATTACCTCGGATATTTTTCTACTTGTATTTCCTGAACCTTCTCCTTGTTGATTTGAAAAGCCAAATATGATGCTCATCCATATAAGAACTACTATAATAGATACGATTTTCCTTATGTTCATATATCCTCCCTTACGTCTAGGCTATTATATCAAATTCCATTCCATTTTTCAAGGTTTTTCTAACTTCTTTTTCATAATACTACAAAGTTGCTTTTTATTCAAGGTTTTTCGTGTAAATGTAATCGTTTTGTAATAATTGGAGATTATTATGTAACATAAAGAAAGAACAATAGGTTGTAACTTCCCCTATCATTCTTACTATTAATTCTTTATGTTTTATTTCTTTTATTAATCTCTTCCACTACTTTATATACGCTTGTATGTGGATTCGCTTCCTCTGAATCAATTGTTTGTCCATTTTTTACGTGGTTCTTTTCAATCCTTTCTGCATTTTCTATTGCTTCCAATGTTTTATCTTTTATTAAGAGATATACATTCATTTCTTCTGAATATCCCTTGATTTTTCTTTTCAATTCATCTTTTACCTGTTTACTACTTTGATACTTTCTCGCTGTTTTTTCATAATGCAATATGTACCAATATTCAAATGTAGGAGTTGAGGTAATTAATTCAATATTATTTTTTCTACAAATCTCTTTTACTGTTTCTAGTTGTCCTTGCTTATTTTGATTTATATCTGTATCGATTAACAGGTATATTTTATCTCCGTATTCAATACTAATATCTTCCTTTTTTATAAAGTTCACTAAATCATTCGCCATTCCAATTGGATCTGTATGTATTCCTGTAGAGAATTTTATAATACATTCTCTACTAGAAAAATTTTTAAAATATGTCGTTTCTGTTTTATTCTTTCCCTCACACCCTATTGCAATAACAGATTTTCTCTCTTTTTTGTTACAATTTCTTTTTCTTTGTTCTAATCTTCCCATAGGCTGTCACCCGTCACCAAAAATGGAATTGCACCATACCTTCCATTTAAATACCCTTTTTGAATATTTTCTGTTTTTCTAACAGAAAAATCATCTAATGGATATAGGTCAGTCGTTCCCTTTTTTGGTTCCTTTTCTACAAACCATATTTGATCTCTTCTAAAATTATCTAGTGATAACAAATTTGTATCATGCGTATTAAATATTAATTGCGCATTATTTTTATTTGTTTTGCTGTCGTTAAACAATTTTATGATAAATTCTACTAATAATGGATGTAAACTCTTGTCTATTTCATCAACAATAACTACTTTTCCTTGTTCAAAAGCTTCTTTTAAGACTGGGCTAAAGAAAAATAAGCTTTGTGTTCCTAAGGATTCTTCTTGCAAATTCAATTCATAATTTTGTTTATTTCCGTTTTCCTGTTCTATCTCATGAAAAGTAGATATTTTTATTTCTTTTTGTACAATATTTTCAGGTGAAATGTTGACATTGGTAAGTGCTATAACATTATTAATATTGGTATCTTTAACTTCAAAATTATAGTCTTTTATAAGAATATCTGCTTGTTTTAGTAAATTAATTGTAAATTTTTTTAAGTTTCCTTCCTTATCACTTGCAAATTTATCGAATGCATAGCCACTTACATTTTCATAATCATTATATGTGTCTATATCTTCCGAAAACCATATATATGCATCTTTTGTTTTCTGATAGTTCCACGCAGTTGCTGTCGATAAAAATAGTTTTTTTTCTGTGTTTTTAGTTGCTAATTCACTCAACTTACTTTGTTCTGATTGAGTAAATTTATATTCATCTACATTTTTTCTTTCAAAAATTAGGCTTGGTTTTGCTGATAAATATTGATATAAGTATTCTGTATATATTCTGTTTACATCAGCTGAAAAACCATATATATATTTAATGCTATTTTTTATAAAAACAAATTTAAATTCGCAAGGTTCATTTACTGTTTTTGAATCAAATTTAAAAGGTTTCATTTCTATTAACGATTCATTAATATTTCTTAAGTTTGACCTTCTAACCATTAAAATTGCTGCCGTTAATGCTCTCATAAAATTCGTTTTTCCCGAAGCATTTGCACCATAAATAGCAGTTGATTTTAAATATCTTTCACCTGTTTTCTTATCTTTTATAAGATTTTCAATATTTTCATCCCCATTACCTGCTACCATACTAAACGTTATTTCATCTTTTATTGACATGAAATTTTTTACACTAAATTCTACTAACATAAAAATTTCCTCCTTGCTATATTATATTACGGAATTCCTAATTTGTAAATATTTTTCAGTATTATTTTTATGCTTTTTGCAGATTTTATGCATTTTTCAAATAAATATTATTATTTTTTTATTTTTAACCTTTCTTTCTCCCAAATTTCCTATACCCAAGATAACCCGCACCACCTAATACGCCTAGTGCCACTACCGTACCTACTGCACTGCCTCCATCCTCTTCTTTCGCCATGGTATTTGTGCTATTATTCCCATTCACGCTAGCGACTGATTGCTCTGTCTTTACCGCATTCTCCTCTGGTTTTACTGGTTCCTTTACAGTAACTCTAACAGTACTACTTTTCCCATTTGCCGTAGTGGCTGTTATATCTACTACTCCACTTTTCTTAGCGACAACTTCTCCGTTTGCGTTGATGCTTGCAATATCCTCGCTACTGGATTTCCATGTGATTGTTTTATTGGTAGTATTTTCTGGTGTTATACTTGCCGTTAATGTTTGGCTTTCGCCTACTTCCATAGTTTGTAGTTTTTGTTCTATATTAATTTCAGTTGCTACAACCGTGGTATCTTTTTTCGTAACTTCTTTTACATTTGTTTTCGTATTGCTATTTGTATTTGTTTTTGTGCTTGTATTGGATTTTGTTTCGGTTTTTGTGCTTGTGTTAGATTTTGTCTCGGTTTTTGAATTTGAGGATGAACCCGATGAAGTAGTTTGTTTTGCCCCTGTTGTTGCATATGGGCAAACTCCATTTGGATGTAAATGTGCTGGATGTCCTCCACAGTGGTAGTGGTAGCTTCCTAATCCACTTTTGTTTTGGTTATCTTTATGCCCTCCGCTTGAATCAGTTCTTCCTGAATGGGCATACGTGTTTAAGCTTATAGATACTACGGCAATTATCATTAGTACAATGGATAATAATTTTCTTTGCTTGTTTTTCATGCTTGGTCCCCCTCATTTTCGACATATTTCGACAATATTATATAAAGAAAAACAGCGAAACACAATGATTTTCGCCGTTTTTCTTTTCCACTTACTTCCATTTTGCAATTTTAATATCGTAATTATCACAATATAAATTCCTATTTTAGGGGCTTTTGCTTTTCTCCTTAACTCAATTCAATAATCTTTTCAATATTTCCAATCATATATAGTGGAATATTAATTAGCCATTCTTCCTTTCGATAATCCGCCATAGATGTGCGTACATTTATTTTCGTATTATATTTCGCCACAAAACTCTTCAAACTTTTTGCCATTAAATTTTCATTTGCTTTTACTTCAATTGGTATATTATTCCTTCCTATTTGCACAATATAATCTAACTCCGCAATTCCTTTATCCGATGACCAATAAAAAATTGGTATACTTGTATTTGCTTTTAGTTCTTCTAGGACAAATTGTTCTGTCAGTGCTCCTTTGAATTCAACAAATATTTCATCACCCTCTAATAAAGTCATTGCATCTACTTTTGCCATTGCTGCCAATAATCCAATATCCAATATATATAATTTGAATGCACTAAAATCTTGATATGCGGATAATGGTATTTTGCAATCATTTACTCGGTTGATTTGGTAGACTAATCCACAGTCTATCAACCATGCTAGTGCTAATTCATATTCTCGTGCTCTTGCGCCTTCTTTAATTAATCCATATATAAATTTTTTATTTTCTTTGGCAAGTTGCGTTGGGATGTTATTCCATAATTGCCTAATCCTTGGAACAATAGCATTAGGTGCATGTTTTGAGAAATCCTGCTCGTAAGATTCTAGCAATCTATTTTGTATATTTCTTACTTTTTTAAAATCTTTTTCTTGGATATATGAGGTAACAACTGCTGGCATTCCTCCAATAAAATAGTATTGTTTCAAATAGTCTTTAAGCTTATTTGAAAATGCTGAAATTAGTAAGAAGTCGTTACTGTCTACCAATTTTACTAGTTCTTCTTCTCCTAATGCAATTAAAAATTCTTTAAAATTTAATGGATACAAGTCTAAAAATTCTACTTTTCCTACTGGAAATGATGTTCCTTGGTGTAGTGCTACTCCTAATAAAGAGCCAGCTGCTACAACATGATATTCATTTGCATTTTCATAAAAATATTTTAACGAAGATAAAGCACTTGGTATTTCTTGCACTTCATCAAATATAATAAGTGTATTTTCTTTTTCTATATTAACTCCTGATTCTATTTTTAATCCTTGTACAATTCTTTCAATATCTAAATCCCCTTCAAATAATTTTCTCATTCTTTCATTATCATCAAAATTAATATATGCGCACTTTTCATAAAAATTTTTTCCAAATTCTTTCATAAGCCAAGTTTTCCCAACTTGTCTTGCTCCTCTTATAATTAATGGCATTCTATCTTTCGTATTTTTCCATTCTTCTAATTGTTTTATTGCTTGCCTATACATTTTATCACCCTCTATCTATTATATGTATATTATAACATAAAAATCACAAAATTCAAACGAATTTTGTGATTTTTCTCACATTTTGTAAATGATTATCGTGATGCATTGCACATTTATCAAACGAATTTCATTTCCATATAAGGTCCATCTTCTAATTTCTATTTGATACAAAATGCTGCATACAATGGAATGGATTTAATTCCATTTGTAAATCCAAAGTTTTTTGTTGATACCCTTACCCCATATTTCGGATTATATTTTTCCATATAGACTTTTAAACTTTTTGATTGTGTATTATCGCTTGCTTTTACTTCAACTGGAATAATTCCGTCTTCATTATATAGTACGAAATCGATTTCTGCTTTATTACCAGATTGCCAATAATATAAGGGAATATTATTGGTTGCTAACTGTATAGCAATATAGTTTTCTGCTATCACTCCTTTAAACATCATATCTAAATTAAGCATAATATCTCTATACGCTATTTGTGATAACTCTGTAAATATTCCTGTATCGCTAAAATATAATTTGAATTTCTCTGTATTTTCGTATGGCTTTAATGGTATTTCTATTTTGTTTAGTAAATTGCACTTATATACCATTTTACTTGACACTAACCAATCAATTGCTGATTCATAACTACTTTTGGTTGCTCCTTCTTTTAATAATGAATATCGAAATTTTTTGTCTTCTTTTCCTAATTGTTTTGGTATGCTATTATATACTGTTTCTATTTTAACAGTTTCTGATGAGTTCGTTGTATATTTTCCCATGTCTGTAATATAGGAAGATATAATCGATTGTAGTTCTATTGGGTTATATAACATAATGTCTGTGTTCTTTTTTATAAATTCTTTTACACAAGCTGGCATCCCCCCTATACACAAATAATATCGATATAATTCTATTAATTTGTCATGTATAATTAGCGGTTCTAATGTTTGGTACGATTCTTTTATTGCCTCTACCCACATGTCTTTTTTTAGTGCTAATAAAAATTCTTCAAAATCCATAGGGTACATATTTCTTATGAGCACTTTTCCTACTGGAAATGAGGATCGAAATCGGTTTAATTTTACTTCTAATAGGCTTCCAGTGCATATAATTTTATAGGGTAAAGCATGTTCACAAAAGTATTTTAGTGAAGTAATTGCTCTTTCGGAAACTTGGATCTCGTCAAAAAACAAAATGGTATCCTCTACATTAATTTTTATATCTTTATATAGCTCTATATTTTTTATTATTTCTTCTGGTTGTAGTGTTTGTTCAAAAACCATTTTAATTTTTTCTTCTAAATCTAAATTAATATAGACATATTCTTTAAAATTCTCTTTACAAAATTGATTAATTAAATATGTTTTTCCAATTTGTCTTGCACCAATTATCATTAAAGGAATTTCTATTTGATTATCTTTCCATTCTTTTAAAGTTTGATAAAATTTTCTTTCCATTTCAAACACGTCTTACTTATAATATACACTTTTTTATAAAAAAATGCAACTTTTGGGTACCACTTTTTAAGTAAAAATCAAACTTTTTAATACCACTTTTTATCAAACATTAAACTTTTTAATATCACTTTCTTACAAAAACTCATGTTTTTTATACCACTTTTGTTTTAAAATTACATATTTTCGATACCACTTTTGTTGCAAAATTGCATGTTTTTGACACCACTTTTTAAAAAAATCACAAAATTCAAACGAATTTTGTGATTTTTCTAACATTTTATAAACAAACGCTTTATTTTATTTACTATACCCCGTCTTCTTCACAATCTTATTGCTAATTTCCTTTACCTTCTCACTTGGCTCATAATTGCTTTGTCCATATACTTTTTGGTGTAGTTCTCTTACATTAGACTCTAGTGTAATTGGTGGTCCATACCATACGCCATTAATAGTTGCTCCTTTTGTGTTATATGGCCAACCGGTACTGTCTACAATTTTATAGGTTGCTACTTGTGGTGCAAGGGATAGGATTTCTCCAGAATTTATATTGGTATATACTACTGGAAGTAGTTTATCGGCTAATGAGTTTAGTTGTGTTACACTCATTTTCTTTGCCTTGTTCATTACTGCCATCATAATATCTCTCATTCTTTCCGTACGTTTGTAGTCTCCTCCTGCTGTATAACGAATTCTTCCATAAGCTAATGCTTGTACACCATTTAGATTTTGAGTTCCCGCTTTGGTAATATGGTTTGCATTATGTTTGGTTACTTTGTTAATTTCATCAATATAACCATTAATGTATTTTAACTCACTATTGGTAATCTCCATACTAACTCCACCAACGGCATTTACAATATCAACAACCGAATCAAAGTTAACGGTTACAAATTCTTTTATGTTTAAGTCTAGGTTTGTGTTTAGGGTACTCATAGCAAGAGCCGCTCCTCCATAGGAATAGGCATGTGTTACTTTATCTAGGCTTCTTCCAGTTAGTTCTAAATAGGTATCACGGTAAACTGAGGTTAGTTTTACCTCTTTATTTTTTTCATCAATAGTTGCTAGTATAATACAATCACTTCTTGTTCCTTTTTCTAATTGATTGCTTCTACTATCTACTCCAAATATTGCAATGGTACGGTATCCATTTAGTTTGTCGTCTACTCCCTCGTTTACTTCAATTTGACTTTCGTCAATTTCGACATAATTTAGTTTTCCTAATTTATCTTGTACATACCAAAATCCTATTCCTGCTACAATTCCTACTAGTATTACTAAAATTACTAAAATAATTAGCATGATTTTTCCAAATTTTCGTAATCCTGTTTTTTTCTTTTTTTCTTTTCTTGTTTCATTTTCTCTCATAATTTCTTCCTTTCTCACTTTTTCCTATTTCCCCTTTTTATTTTTATAAAAAATTTACATTTTTTCTGGCATTTCGATTCCTAATAAACCAGCTCCTAGTTTTAGCACCAAATTCGTTACATAAGTTAAATAGACTCTTGCTTTTTGCAAGGTTTTGTCCTCTACCATAATTTTGTTTTCATTATAAAAACTACTATAGGCTTTCGCAAGGTCGATTAAATACCTTGAAAGAATGGAAGGCTCATTTTTGTTTGCCGTATTTCGAAGGGTTTCTGGGTAAGCGTATATTAGTTTTAACACCTTATATGCCTCTTGTTCGAATAGGGCTTCCATGGATACTTCTGAAAGTTTTGGAAGAGTTTGTACTTTTTTTAGTACACTATTGGTTCGTACATAGGTATATTGAATGTATGGACCAGTTTCGCCATTGAAATTTAAAATGACATCCCAATCAAAAATTTCGTCTTTTATTCTACTGCCAGAAAGGTCGTTGTAAATCACGGCTCCAATTCCTACTTTTTTTGCACTCTCTTCTTTTTCTTCCTTCGTTAATTCTGGATTTTTTTCCTGAATAATGTTCTTAACACGTGCAATTGCTTCTTGTAGTAATTCTTCTACTTTAATAACATTTCCTTCACGTGTGGACATTTTTCCACTTTTTAAATGAACCATTCCATAGGAAATATGCTCTAATCCTTTTTGGCATTTTTCGGATATGCCTAGTAATTTTGCTACTTCAAAAATTTGTTTAAAATGTAGATTTTGTTCATATGCTACTACATATAAACATTTATCAAAATCATAGGTTCTTGCACGGTAAAGAATAGCTGCTAAATCTCTTGTGGCATAAATAGTAGAACCATTGGATTTACAAATCATACATGGTGACATGTTTTGTTCGGCTAAATCGATAATTTTAGCCCCTTCGGATTCTTCTAGCTTTCCTGTTTTTTCTAATAGTTCGATTACTTCGTTTGTTTTGTCTGCATAAAAGGCTTCTCCGTTTAAAGAGTCGAAATGAATGTTTAATAAATCATAAATACGATAAAATTCTTTCAAACTAAGGTCACGAAACTCTTGCCAAATTTGGGTGCAATATTCGTCTCCTTGTTCTAGTTTTTTAAAATTATCTCTACATATGTCTAAAACCGCTTCCTCTTCTTTGCAAAGCTCATTAATTCTTACATAGATATCCATTAGTTGTTCGATTGGGTTTTCCTCTAAGTTGTATTCCTGTCCCCATCGTTTATAGCCTTCTATCATTTTTCCAAATTGTGTACCATAATCGCCTAAGTGGTTAATTCCTATTGTTTCATAACCAAGTGTTTGATAGATGTTATATAAGGCTCGTCCAATTAAGGTGGTTCTTAAATGCCCTATATGGAATGGTTTTGCAATATTGGGCGAGGAGTATTCCACGATTACCGTTTTTCCTTCTCCTAGTTTTTGTATGCCATAGCTTTCTTTTTTCTTTTCAATTTCGTTTAATACTTCTTTTACTAATGCTTGTTTTTGAATGGTAAAGTTTATGTATCCACCCACAATTTCTACTTTTTCAATATCTGTACCGTGAAATGGTTATTTTTTCTTTTATTTCCTCTGCAATTAACATTGGCGATTTTCCAAATTGTTTGGCAAAACGAAAACAAGGTAGTGCATAGTCTCCTTTGGTTTCGTCTTTTGGTTTTTCTATCATATCTTGTAGTTCTTCTTTTGATAGGTCGATTGCTTGTGTTAGGCACCCTGCAATCTCTTCTTTAAAATCTTTCATTTTCTCTCACCTTCTTTGTTGTATTTTCTAGTCTATTCAAATTACATTCTAAGAACCCTCCGTCAGTCCTTCGGACTGCCACTACGTATAAGATATCTGTAAGACTCACTAACGTTCGTTAACAGCTATCTTAACCTCCCTTAAATAAAGGAGGCTTTTATAGGGTTAGCCTTTGTAAGAAGGTCACAGTGGTGTCATGAGTTTTGGGTATTCCCACAAACGGTGCCCCTACATATGTCCATTTCTATGTTAAAAACTTAGTATAAAGGCCCCTTTACTTAAGGGGGCTGTCGCCGATAGGCGACTGGGGGTTCTATTTCATATAAATCCCCAATAGCGAAACTACCACATAAACTACATAGAAAATTGCTTCGATTGCTACGAATTTTTTGAAGAATTTTGAGTTTTGTTCTTCTCCAATAACCGATTTCATAGCAAAATAGGTTAGTACTACACTAATGACATTGCAAAGTGATGCAAATGGGCTGGTTATTTTTCCTATGTTACTATCCATAATGGTTAGTAAGGATACGGCTGCTCCTATGATTACTGGAATTTTCGCGGTTACAATTGCTGTTATGGTGGTTATTAATGATTTTTTGTTTTCTTTGTTCATCATATACACAATTCCAGAAAGTACAATAACCCCTACAAGTGGTGCAATTACTGCCTTGATAAAGCTTAAGATTTGTTCAAATGCAAATCGAAATGTAAAGGTTCTTCCTATATAATAGGTTCCAAATATTTTACTTACAAAAATAATGACCATCCATACAATCATGAAAATAATGGCTGTTTTAAAGTGTTTGTTGGTAGTATCGTTTACAATTTGTTTTATTGTTCCAAATGGGTCTTTTACCATTGAACTAACAAAACCAGTTGCCTCTTTGGCATCGTTTTTAATATCTACATTTTTAATGGTTTCTTTTACTTGATTTACGGTATCTACTGTTTCTTTTTTGATTTCTTCTGTATTCACGTTTTGCTCTGTATTTTTATTTTCTTCCATCCTCTTTACTCCTCTTTCTTTTTTCTATTTATATTCATTACTACTCTTATCTATACTTATTTTAGCGAAAAGGTCCCTTTACTTAAGGGGGCTGTCACTATAGGTGACTGGGGGTTCTTACCTCTTGTTTATCCTTCTATTCGCCAAGTGAAATGCCAAGACTTTTTGCCGTTTTAATTAAATCATCGTCCATTTCAATTTTTCGAATATTGCTTTCCTTGGTATTTCCTGATGCAGCACCAATTTCTTTGTTATTACCAACAACATCTTCTAAGGAAACATAGCCCATTTTACCATCTCGGTAATTAACAAGTACATTAAAGTTTTCTCTCATAGCAAGTCTCATCGCTTTTACTCCATATTTGCTAGATAACACACGGTCATAACATGTTGGAGTTCCTCCTCTTTGTACATATCCTAAAACGGTATTTCTAGAAGTAAGTCCAGTTAACTCTTCTAAGTCATTTGCTACTTTTTCACCAATTCCCCCTAGACGAATATTATCCAGTCCTTTTCCATCATCTAATTGTTTCTTTACGATGATTTCACCATCCTTTGGTTTTGCTCCTTCTGAAACAACAATAATACTAAAATCTTTTCCTTCTTTTCTTCTTTGGTTTACTTTTTCGGCAACTTTATGAATATCATATGGAATTTCTGGAATTAAGCACGCATCTGCTCCTCCTGCAATTGCAGATTCTAAGGCAATCCATCCTGCATAACGTCCCATTACTTCTAACACCATAATTCTATGGTGAGATTCTGCGGTTGTGTGTAAACGGTCTAGTGCTTCTGTTGCAACCGATACGGCTGTATTATACCCAAAGGTAATGTCAGTATGAGCAACATCGTTATCGATGGTTTTTGGAACACCAATCACATTCACTCCTCGTAAAGAAAAGTCTCTTGCTGATTTTTGAGTACCATCTCCACCTAATGTGAAAATACAGTCAAATCCTGCTTCTTTAATATTTTCTACACATTTTCCAGACATATCTTTGTATACAGTTTGTCCATTCTCTTCTACCTTCAAATTAAATACATTCGTACTATTAGAAGTTCCTATAATGGTTCCACCACGATGAAGAAGTCCTGAAGCATTCCCTTTTGATTCTAATTTTACATAGTCATTATTTAGCAATCCCTTATATCCTTCAATATAACCATAGCATTCAATTCCATTGGTTTCTGCTGTTTTTACAATGGCACGAATGACTGCATTTAGTCCTGGTGCATCTCCACCATTTGTTAAAATTGCTACTTTTTTTATCATATTTCCATCTCCTATCTAATTGTTTAACAGTATTATTATATCAATAATCGAAATATTTACAAGAGATTTTTAACACTTTTTCGAAAATTATAGATTATCAATCCCACCTTCGATTTCAAATAAGTTTTGATATCCCATTTTTCTTAGTAAATTAACCGCTTTTTTGCTTCTTGCCCCACTTTGGCAATATACAATTATGGTTTGTTCTTTATTTACGGTTATTTTTGAAATAGCACTTGCTAATTCGTAAGTTGGTATACAAATTGCTCCTTCTAAATGATATTCATCATATTCTTGTTTGCTTCGTACATCAAGAAGTATCGCACATGCGTCTTTTTTCATTTTATCTCGTGCTTCTACATACAAAATTTGATTATCTCCTCGAAACCTGTATCTTGAAAATATTTTTCCAATTCCTTTTGTAATTTGTTTCATTTTCATTTCTCTCCCTTTTTTCGTTGTCTTTCTTTTTTACATTATATTCTAGTTGTCTTCATTTTGACATATATCTGTCATTTATTTATTTGTATATTTTGTCGTTTTTTCTTAGTTTTATGTAGTAACAAGGCTTTTTACCAGTTTATATTACAAAAATTTTACACTTTTATGTTCCTTATGTTTCATTTTTATTTCAAAATTTCAACCTTATGTTTCCTATCTTGTTTACGATTTTATGTTTTTTTTGCCTTTTTTTTCGTGTGGATAATGTGGATAAGTGTGTGAATAACTATTTCAAGCCACTTTTTGGTCACAATTTATTCACAATTATTTTTCTAAATTATGTTTTCCTTTTTATTTTTACATTTTCTTTTGCATTATGTGTACCGAACTTCGATTTTATGCTATCTCACAAAAAGCCAGAAAAAACGCCTTATCAGCGTTTTTTCTTATCTATTTATTTTAGCTTTATCACACTTTTGCAATTAGTCTTATCAAATGAAAAGAACAGGCAGATCTAAAATCTGCCCTTGCAATTTTAGATTTGTTTTAATTTTTTCATTATCTCCACATAATCCTCGCTTTTGATAATAGCACTGCCCACAACTGCAATATCTACACCTGCTTTTGTTACACTTGGCATGGTTTCTAAATTAATGCCACCATCTGCTTCTATGTCAAAATCTAGACTTTTTTCTTCTCGGTAGGTATGTAGTTTTTTTATTTTTTGTAACGTTTCTGGTATTAGGCTTTGTCCTCCTTTTCCTGGTTCTACTGTCATAATTAATACCATATGTACAAATGGCAAAAATTCATAAATGTCTTCTACTGGTGTTTCTGGTTTTATAGAAATTCCTACCTTTACTCCATTTTCTTTTATTTTTTTGATGCATTCTTCTACTTTGTTTCTATTTTTGCAGGCTTCATAATGAAAGGTAATGCGGTTTGGTGAAAATGGAAGATAATTTTCAATATGTTCCTCTAGCTCTTGTACCATAAGGTGTACATCAATTGGAATATTGCTTACTTGTTTTATTTGCGTGGTATACTCTAACATCCTTTTGGTGGTATCTGCTTCTACAAACTTTCCGTCCATAACATCTATGTGATAATAATCTGTATGTGCTACCTCTAAATCATATATTTTTTTTATCGATTCTTCTTTTACCGATAATAGTGAAGTTGAAATTTCTACCATTTGTGTTCCTCCTTATCTTTTAAATCTTCATAGATTTTAATATAATTTTCGTATCTTGGTTTAGCAATTCTTCCTTCTTCTAGTGCTTGTTTAATTCCACATTCTTTTTCTTTAATATGAGTACAACCCACATATTTGCAATTTTTCTCAGCTTCTTTGAATTCTTTAAAATATTGGTATAATTCCTTGCTTTCAATCTCATAAATATCAAAAGTAGAAAATCCTGGCGTATCTGCTATGTAAGTATTCTCGTTTAAACTATATAATTGTACTGCTGTTGTTGTATTTTTTCCCTTTTTATTTTTGTTACTAACAATTCCCTCTTTGGTCAAATTTTCTTCAAAAATGGCATTTAGTAAGGTGGATTTTCCTACACCAGAGTTTCCAGAAAAAGCACTTACTTCACTTTTTAACACTTCTCTTACTTCTTTAATTCCTTCCTGCTTATTGGCACAGGTTATGATAACAGGATAACCTAATTTTGTATAAATCTTCTGAATCCATTGTATTTCTTCTTGTTTTCCTAAGTCTTGCTTATTTAACACAATCACACATGGAATTTTCATAAATTCCGCAAAAGCCAATTGCTTATCTAATAGCAATAAATCTGGTTTTGGCATTTTCATGGATACTACAAAAATAAGCTTCGTAACATTTGCAATTTTGGGTCTTTTCATATAAGTACGCCTTGGCAAAATTTTCGTAATCACTGCCTCTTTTTTCTCTTCATGAATTGTCTCAATCTCTACCATATCTCCTACCACAGGCACAATATCTTCTATTTTAAACTTTCCACGTGCAACTGCCTCATACAATCCATTTTGGCATTCAATCCAATACGTATTGGAAATATTGTTAACAATTCTCCCTTGCATTACCTCTCCTTTTTATTCTTTCTTTTACCTATTATATATCATTCCCATCTTTAACGCAATAGCCAAATTTCTCTCTTTTTTCTTCTACTATCTTGTCCATTATTTCTTTGGTATAATATATGTCTTCTCGGTATTGTGAATTAATATATGTAATTTCATTATAATATTTTTCTTGGATTTTTTTGGAAAGAATACAAATTATTTTTCTATGATTATAAGTAATATTTCTAATATCTTCTTTCAGACTTGTATTACAAATATAATAATTATTTTTAGGGATAAAACCTAAACATGAATTAACATTTCCTATCAATTTATTCGAATATAAAAAAATTTTATTTCCATCATAATCGCCTATCATTTTTGCATTTTTATGAATGTTCATAAGCATTGCTAATACTGACATTTTTTTAATTGTATTACCATCTTTTCTATAACAAAACATTTTTTCTTCTACACGATTTTTTAAACATTGGTTATAAAACATATTTGCACTTAGTTTTTGGTTTAATATTGTAATTCCTGTTAAGTGTAAAAAATTTGATTTTGTAAATTTCGTTTCTATATATTTTACTTTCTCATCTTTATATATAAACATAATGTTCTTATTGGCTAAATTTTTTTCATATAATCTCGCACAATAGCATAGCTCTTTTATTATATTTCTTTTATCAATCTTTATCACCTTCCTATTATTTTTCTATCTATAAAGAGAAGTAGCATTGCTAAATGCAATGCTCATTTCTCTTCTATTGCTGATTTTTTGGTTGTCCGCCAACCGTAAGCCCACAAGTCTTACTTTTATTTCGGATTTTTCCGTTGTCCGCCAACCGTAAGCCCACAAGTCTTACTTTTATTTCGGATTATCGTGTCAGCACACTGAGATTTTAAAATCTCTTTATAGTATATTCATTATACTATAGTTTATTTATAAAATCAAGTTTTATTGAAACGTATACGCTGTTTCTTTTGTTAAATCTAATGTATGGGTTCTTTTGGTTGTACCTTTTTCATCTGTTATTTCAATTTCAATTAATACACTTCCTGTTCCTGTTACTTGTTGTTTAATTGTTTTATTTTTGTCTACACTAGGGTCTTCGCTTACGCTCTTTCCATCTACTTTTATCACAACTTTTGCTGTTTTCTTTACTTCTCCTACTGTATTGGTGTCAGTTGGTTCTTTATATCCTCCTGTTATGGATTTTAAATCGATGGTAATGGTTGCTGTTTTATTTTCAATTATTTTATTTACTGTAATCACTACGGTTGTTTCCACATCTACGGTTTTTCCGCTTTCGATGCTTTGTTTTAGTACTTTTCCAGTTTCGTTTGATTTATTTTCTTCATATAGTACTTCTACTTTTAATTTGGCATCGGTTAATAGTCTTTTTGCCTCTGCTTCGGTTTTTCCTAGTACATTTGGTACATCTACTTGTTCAATTCCTGTTCCAATGCTTACATGGATTTTGATGGTTTCTCCTGCATTTACTTGCTTATTGGCTTCGGTTTCTTGGCTTATCACATAGCCTTCTTCTACGGTTTTACTGGTTTCTTCTACTACTTCATATAGTAAATTTGCCTCTTGTAAGGCTGTAATTGCTTCTTCTTTGGTCTTTCCTACCACTTTTGGTACAATGGTTAAATCTTGTCCTTTACTAATGACAACTTTTATTTCTGATTTTTCTTTTACTTTAAAGTTTTCCATATAGCTTGGGTCTTGGCTAATAATACTTCCTTCTGGTATTTCTGGGCTAAATTGTGGTTCTAGCTCTACCCAAACCAATTTTGCATCTTCCACTTTTTTCTTAGCCTCTTCCTTGGTAAGTCCTGCTAAGTTTGGAAGGTCTACTTCTTTTACCTGTGTTAATTTTAGCCCACCATACGTAATTCCTAGGGTTAGGAAAAATAACAAAAATGCTCCTATGGTAAAAGATAATACTTTATGTTTTTTAATAAAACTTTCTTTCTTTTTATTTTGACCCTTTTTTTCTGGATTTTCTTTACTGATTTCCTCATCATACATGGTTGGTATTTTTTGCGTTGGAAAATCCCCTTCCATATCTTTCATAAACACAAAATTTCCATCTGGATTTTTTAAAGACATGTTTAAATCTTTTAGCATTTCAGAGGCACTTTGATAACGTAAATTCGCATCTTTTTGCATTGCTTTTATTACAATTTTATTCACAGAGCTTGGTATGGTAGGGTTTAATACTATGGGCTGTGTTGCTTGTTGTTGCATATGCATTAATGCAATGGATACTGGAGTATCGGCATCAAATGGCACTTTTCCTGTTAGCATTTCATACATAACCACTCCTAATGAATACAAGTCCGATTTTGCATCGGTAAATCCACCTCTTGCATGTTCTGGTGAAAAATAGTGTACCGAACCAATGGTAGTACCAAAGGCGGTAATTGTAGAATTGGATACCGCTTTGGCAATTCCAAAATCGGTTACTTTGGCAATTCCTTCTTCAGTAATGATGATGTTATGTGGTTTTATATCTCTATGAACAATATTATTTTTATGAGCTGTTTCTAAGGCAGACGCAATTTGAATGGCAACATTTACCGACCATTTCCAAGAAAGCTTTCCTTCTAAACTAATCACTTCTTTAAGGGTTTTTCCTTGAATTAATTCCATCACAATATAATATAGGTTTCCTTCGTTTCCTACATCATATACTCCTACAATATTAGGATGATTTAAGCTTGCTACCGCTTGAGCTTCTGAACGAAATCGTTTAATGAATTCCTCATCTGTTGTAAATTCATCTTTTAAAATTTTTACTGCCACAAAACGGTTTAGTATATGGTCCTTTGCTCTATATACTGTGGCCATTCCACCATTTCCTACATTTTCAATAATTTCATATCGATTTGCAATTAATCTACCTTCTAAGTTCATTTTTCATCTCTCCTATATTTTAATCGTTTTGAAGTATGACAACCGTAATGTTATCATATCCACCCATTTCATTTGCTCTTTTTATTAACTGTTCACAACTCGTTTGTACATCTTTTTTTACATACTCATAAATTTCTTGTTCTGTTACCATATTGGTTAAACCATCGGAACACATAAGAAGCACATCTTCTTTTATAAATCCTTTTACCATAACATCTGGTTCTACATATGGTGTACATCCCACTGCTTTCATTAACATATTTTTCTTTGGGTGGTGCTCGGCTTCTTCTTTGGTAATGGTTCCGTCTTTTACTAATTCCTCCACATAACTATGGTCTTTGGTTAGTTTTCTTATAAATTCTTTACGAATTCGATAAATTCGGCTATCTCCAATATGTCCAATAAATGCCTTATTATTATATATTAAGCAAATCTCTAAAGTAGTACCCATATTTGCTAATTCTACATTTTCTTTTGCTTTTTCATACACTACCATGTTGGCATATTCAATACTACTCGCAATCAGTTTTAAAATATTATCGCGATCATGTGGTATGGTTTCAAAATTGGTTTCAATATAACTTTTGGCACTAAGGGTTGCAAGTTTACTTGCAATTTCTCCTCCGTTATATCCTCCCATTCCATCTGCCAAAATGTAAAGTTGTAGTTTATCCTCTACACTTGGGGTTATATAATAAAAATCTTCATTCATTTGCCTTGCTTTACCTAAGTCGGTCTTCGCAAAAACTCTCATGTTTCCTCCTTATGTTTTTAAGTTTTTTCTTCTGAGTTGTCCGGCATGCAGCATCAATATCAGAACCTAATTCTCTCCTTATGGTTGCTACAATTCCATGCTCATTTAAATAATCTCGAAATTTGATAATATTTTCATTGGTACTTTTGTGATATACTCCATTTTCAATGTTGTTAATTGGAATTAAGTTTACATGGCATATCATACCTTTTAATAATTTCACTAATCGCTTGGCATCTTCTAAATTGTCGTTATTATCCTTTGCTAGTGCATATTCAAAGGAAATTCGCTTATTGGTAGCTTGTATGTAATGTTTGCAAGCTTGCATTAATTCTGAAATAGGATATGCGTTATTCACTGGCATCATAGCACTTCTTTTCTCATCTGTTGTTGCATGTAGGGAAATCGATAAGGTACATTGCATATCTCGTTTGGCTAGTTCATTAATTTTAGGAACAATTCCACTTGTTGAAATACTAATATGTCTAGCACCAATATTAAGTCCCTTTTGATGGTTCATAATGCCAATGGCATTCATTACATTTTCAAAATTATCCATTGGTTCCCCAATTCC
The DNA here is from genome assembly GCA_947648215.1 of uncultured Clostridium sp. Lineage (GTDB taxonomy): Bacteria > Bacillota > Clostridia > TANB77 > CAG-508 > RGIG8482. The sequence goes on from CANSMW010000001.1 coordinate 106,529, forward strand.
CATAAATACCACATTCGATATGGTTACCTGTGCTTCTCTTTGTACTGCCAAAATCTGCTCTACAATCTCTCCAGAAGTTAAGTTTCGAATAAAATGAATTCCTGTGGAAGCACAAAATTTACACCCCATTTTACAACCAATTTGAGAAGAAACACATAAACTATATCCATGATGATAACTCATAAGAACCGTCTCTATCGCATTTCCATCTAATACATCAAATAAATACTTTTTGGTTCCATCACTAGATTCTTGTTTTCTTAATACTTGAAAAATACATAAATCATATTCTTTCTTTAATTTTGCCCTAAGTTCCAAAGATAAATTCGTCATTTCATCAAAATTTGTAACATTTTCAATATAAAGCCAACGAAAAATCTGCTCTGCACGAAAAGGTTTCTCTCCTAAATTAGCTAATTCTTGCTTTAATTCTTCTAAATTATAATCCTTTATGTTCTTCATAAAAAACTTTCTTTCTAAATATAATTTTGCTATTTTAACTTATATCATAAAGTGTGTTTTTTTTCAATAGGTGATGTCAAAATATGAAATTTTATATAAGAACCTGACCCTCCACACAGGCAAAGCCTGTGAGTGAGGTACTTAAGAAACCTTGTTACTTTCGTAATAACAGATAAGAGAGCTTTATGCAAGCCCTCTTTCTCCTTACCTAACAGTTGTCATCAATTTTTCGGTTTGTTTTAGTATTTCTTGTACTTTTTGAGAATGCTTCTTCCTCAATAACTTCTTGGAAATAGCTTCTTTTCCTCCCTTTAGTAAAATTGTTCCATAGTTTTCAATTTTTGTAGAATATTCTTCAACTTCCTCTTTACTTCCAGTAAAGTAGAGTTTATACCTTATTTTATGAAGATTTTCTAAATATTCTAAGCGTTTTCTATATGATTTATATAGACTGTAAGAATTGACTATTTCTACAATTTTACTAATAATACTTGTAATTAAGTTTAAAACTAATACAAAATCACATGTAGCCATCAGCATCGTCTCGAAAGTACTTGCTTTACCAAGCGCAAACTTTACTGAAACATAAATAAAACATACTTCTCCAAATACTAAACAACCCCTCCGTAAAACCTCTTTGTTTGTCATAACAAAACCTCCTAAAAAATTACTTTTAATATAATGTCAACTCCAAATGAAAAACGGAGTCGTACTGTTAAATCTATTTATATTATACTATAATTTTACATAATTTTCAACTTTTGGATAAAAAACAAGGGTAACCACTTGGCTACCCCTTTGTTGTACCTACTTACTTTTTACAATAACCTTTTAATAACATCTTCTCTCTCATCTTTGTTTAGCATAATTGGTGGAACGTCTAAGACTGTTTTTGCTCCTGTTATGCCTTCTTGTTTCATTCTGTACGCTGCTCTTGCGTATGCGACAAGTACACAACCAGTGAATTCTGGATTGGAAGCAAGGTTTAGTGAATATTCCATTACTTGTTTGTTTTCTTCTCCTGTTTGCCCGCAAGAGATGACACTTCCTCCATGAGGTAAACCACTGTGGTTTTGGTTTAATTCTTCTTGGCTGATGAAATGTACAGTTGTATCATAATCAGCAAAATAGTTTGGCATTGTTACAATTTCTTTTTCAATTTCTGCCAAATTTGCTCCGTCTTCTGCTACAACAAAACATTCTCTTGTGTGTTTTTGGCTTGTTGAAAGCTCTGGGTTTTCGCTTGCTCTTACACGTTCCATTGCACTAGGAAGTGGTATGGTATACTGACGTGCATCTTTTACGCCTTTAATCCTACGAATGGCATCGGAATGCCCTTGGCTTACTCCTTTGCCCCAAAAGGTGTAGGTATGACAAAATGGTAAGATTGCCTCTGCGTATGCCCTCATATTAGAGAACATTCCAGGGTCCCAGCCAACAGAAACAATCGACACGTTTCCACCTTCTTTTGCTTCCTCATCAACAGTCTTTAAATACTCTGGTATTTTGGCATGTGTGTCAAAACTGTCGACTGTGCAAAAAAGTTTTGCAAATGTAGGTACTTGTTTCGGTAAATCGGTTGCTGAACCGCCACACATAATCATGACATCCACTTTGTAAATCCACTGTGCCATTTCACTAATTGGAACTACTTTTGCAGACGTCTGCTTGCTTATTTCGGCGGGTTCTCTTCTTGTAAAAACAGCTACAAGTTCCATGTCACTGTTTTTGGAAATTGCTTTTTGGACACCTTTTCCAAGATTTCCATAACCACAAATTCCGATTTTAATTTTTGGGTCCATACTCATTTACCTCCCGTTTTAATTAGTTCTTTTATCCTTTTTATACAAATATTTTTCTAAAAAATGTTTCTTTTGTTTTTGTTTTATCATATAATACTTACATAAGTCAAGTAAAAATATGACTATATTTTTACTTTTTTAAAATTAAGAAGGTGTTACATATGAGTGAAAAAAAATATAAACTTGCTGTTGTTGGTGCAACTGGAGTTGTTGGGAGAATGGTTCTTAAGGTCTTAGCAGAAAAGAATTTGCCAATTTCGGAATATGCTTTTTTTGCTTCTTCTCATTCCGCTGGCAAAGAAATTCTATTTCAAGGAAAAACCTATCTTGTAAGAGAATTAACCGAAACTTCTTTTAACGAAGGGTTTGATTTTGCTATTTTTTCTGCTGGTGGAGATACCGCCAAAAAATACGCTCCTATTGCTGCCGCCCACGGTTGTGTTGTCGTAGATAATAGTAGTGCTTTTCGTATGGAAAAAGATGTCCCTTTGGTAGTCCCTGAGGTAAATTCGGAGGAAATTTTAAACCATCATGGAATTATTGCTAATCCAAATTGTTCTACCATTCAAGCCGTTATTCCTTTAAAGGCTTTGGATAACAAATTCGGAATAAAAAGAGTCATCTATTCTACTTATCAAGCTGTATCTGGTGCTGGAAGACTTGGAATAGAAGATTTAGAAAATGGTGCAAAAGGAGAATCACCAAAAAAATTTGCCCATCCCATTTATAATAATTGTTTACCACATATTGATGTGTTTTTGAAAAATGGTTATACCAAAGAAGAAGAAAAAATGATAAAGGAAACAAGAAAAATATTAAAAAAGCCAGATTTAAAAGTAACCGCTACTTGTGTTCGTGTACCAGTTATGAATTCCCATAGTGAGAGTATTAATGTGGAATTTGAGAAACCCTTTACCTTAGACGAAATAATACAAACCTTACACGATTATCCTAACGTTATTGTACTTAACGATGTTTCTAAAAATGAATACCCTCTTGCCACCATTGCCAATGGTCATGATGAGGTTTATGTGGGACGAATTCGTCGTGACGAGAGTGTGGAAAATGGCTTAAACTTATGGGTTGTTGCAGACAACATCCGAAAAGGCGCTGCCTCTAATGCAGTGCAGATTGTGGAGAGATTAATTTACTAAAACCCAGAAAAAGTGTAACTTTTTCTGGGTTTTAGTAAATTACCATGCTGTATATACAGCCTCTTTCTCGCTTCTCCTCTTATCGACAATAATGTTTAATAACCTAAGCATTTCTTCATTATGGTGCTCTCGTGCAGCACAGTCTGCCCGTCCAGTTACCTCTGCCCCTTGGTCTCCAGCAAATTTAGCCAATTCTTACTTGCTATTTATTTTACATAATTCAATCATAGCATGATTATAGCTACTCTTCAAACTCTTTTTCTCTTTTTTTAAAAAACTCATAAAAATACTTCACATTTTCAAGTTGTGTCCATTTTTGTATTTCGTAATTTTTCGTATCCAAATTATAAATTTTCGCCTCTAGTATTCCTAGCATAAATGGCGAATGGGTCGCAATAATAAATTGTACACCTAAATATCGAGCAAGTTTATTTAATTCATTTGCTAATTCGACTTGTTTTTGTGGTGAAAGAGATACTTCTGGTTCATCTAATAAGTATAAATTATCTGGCTCAATGGCTTCGGATAGAATTTGTAAAGTTGTTTCTCCATTAGAATATCTATCTTGTGCAAATTGAAATCTTGCAAATTGTTTTTCACCTTCTTTTGTTCGTAGGAATTTTTTAGTCTCTTGTAATCCTCTTTCTCTAGCTAAATTACTTTCTATGCCTTCTTCTAAAATAGCATCTTGTTGGATTTTTCGTATTTCATACAAAATTTCTTCGCTTTTAATATAGCGACTATTTTCTGGTATGGCTCTTTTTCTTCCAAACTCATCTTGTGCTACTCCATATTCACATAGTTTTGCATATGTTTCAAAATCAATATACTTATCCTCATAGCCATTTGGATCCATTCCTGGTAGTTTGGGCTCATTTCTTTCTTTTCCCTTTAAATTTAACGTATGTGCAATCAAATTTAAAATCGTCGATTTTCCAGAACCATTATTTCCATACAAAATAGTAATCGGTTCAAATACAAATACATCTGGCTCTTTTCCCTTTAGTACATTAAAAGGATACAAATTTTGATTTTGACTTCGATATTCATTTAACTGAAATGTTTTCAAATATACCATACTTCTTCTCTCCTTGCAAAATGCATTTTAAAATATTTGTTTTTATATGTCAAGTAATGGTTTATATTTTGCACCTTCATTTATTTTATGAAATTATTTTTATTTGATTTTATTTTAGATTTAAAAATTTAGAATACAATTTTCTTTGATAATCACTCTTGGAATGAAAAATATGTACTATATAAATTTCTTTTTTCTTATCATTAATTCTGTATATAACGATATAATTTTTAACTATTAGCCTACGATACTCCATACCCATTGAATTTGGTATTTTTAATTCACAATATAATCTAGGAAAAATGGAGAGATTAATTACTTTACTATTAATTTCTTTCATTAATTGTAATGCTGGTACTTTTGCATATAATGTTTTTGAAATATAATGATAGATATATTTCATTTCCTTTCTAGACTGTTTTGTGAGTATTACTTGATACTTATCATTAATATTCATACTTTTGTTTCAACTCCTTAAACACTTCTTCTGCTAGAAATACTCTTCCATTTTCAATATCCTTTTCCGATTTTCGAATTGCTCTTATCATGCTTAAATAATCTTCTTCTAACACATTATTAGGTCTTACAAATATTTTGTTTCGTATTCCATATCTTGGTTGTAAGTTCATTACTTTTACCATTTTATCACCACCTTACAATAGTATTGTACCAGAATTATATTCTATATGCAAGCATTTTATAAAATTCGAAAATAGAGAAGATTTCTCTTCCCTATTTGATATTTTGAACTGCATTTACAACAGTTAAGAACGTTACCCCTGTGTCTGCTAAAATTGCAAGCCAGATTGGGGCTATTCCTATAGCTCCTAGTATTAGTACAATGAGTTTTACAATAAGTGAAAAAATAATGTTGGCTTTAACTACCGTCATGGCACGTTTGGCGGTTTTTATGATGTTTGGTATTGTGCTTAAGTTATTGGAAATAAGAATTCCGTCTGCGGTAATGCTTGCTATGTTTGCTCCTGCTCCCATGGCAATTCCAAAATTGCTACTTGCTAATACTGGACTATCATTAATGCCATCTCCTACAAAAATTACTTTTTCTCCTCTGCTTTTTAATTCTTCAATTATTTTTAACTTATCTTGTGGTAAAAGTGAGGCTTTTATTTCATCCAAATTTAGCTCTTTTCCTATTTTTTTTGCATTTTTTTCGTTATCTCCTGTTAGCATAATGGTCTTCTTTATGCCAATATTTTTTAAATCTTTTACTAGGTCTTTGCTTTCATTTCGGATTTCTTCTGTTAAGGTAATATATCCTGCTATTTTTCTTTCTACGACCAAACAAATTGCATTTTGGGGTATTTCTTTATTACTTCTAATCATGCCTTGTTCTATTTCTGTACTATTTGCAACCATATTTTCAGATATTGCTTTGTCTGTTATAATTTGATATTGTTCTAATAGCTTATGATTTCCAAAAAGAACCTCTTTTTGATCTATTTTTCCATATAGTCCATGTCCTGCTATTTCCTTATAGTCTTCTACTTGCTTTTCTTCCATGTTATCTTGGTAATCTTTAATTGCTGTTCCAATGGGATGATTGGAAAGTAACTCTAAACTATACATATATGAAAGAACCTCTTTTTTCGTATATTCTCCAAATACTTCCATTTGTTCAATTTTCATTTTTCCTGTGGTTAACGTTCCTGTTTTATCAAAGACAACTACGCTTGCTTTCGCAAGATTTTCAATATGTTTTGTTCCTTTTACAATCATTCCTTTTTTGGATATTTTTCCAAGTGCAGTAAAAAAGGATAATGGAACCGATATGACTAAGCTACATGGACACGAAGCCACTAAGAAAATAAGTGCTCTTAATATCCATTCCTTGGTATCTAGTTTAAATACAAATGGTACAATCACAATTAAAATTGCAATTACAATAACAATAGGAGTATATATTTTTGAAAACTTTGTCATAAATTTTTCTGTTTTTCCTTTGTTATTGGTTGCTTCATATACTAAATCGACAATTTGAGAAGCTGCCGAATGTTCGACATCTCTTATTACTTTACAGGTAATTGCTCCTGTTAAATTAATTCCACCAGATAATACCTCGTTTTCTTTTGTAACATATATTGGTGTACTCTCCCCTGTAAGGCTAGATGTATCAATTTTGGATTCTCCGTATAAAATAATGCCATCCACAGGGATTTTTTCTCCTGGTTTTATTAAAATCGTATCTCCTACTTTAATTTCTTTTACATCTACGGTTTCGATGGTATTATTAATAACACGATTTGCTGTATCGGCTTTAATTTTTACAATTTCTTTGATACTGTCTTCAGATTTTTCGCTTGCTCGTTCTTCTAGGAATTCACCAAGGCGATATAATAAAATTACCAAACCGCTTTCTAGATACTCACCAAGTGCAAAGGCTGCAATGACCGCAATTGTCATAAGAGTTTCTTCTTCAAAATTTAGGCGAAAGATATTTTTGATTCCATGAAATAACATTTCATAACCGGAAAGTAAAATGGTTAATGCAATTAGCTCTATTTTATAGGGTTCAAAAATGGGAATAAGAGATAGCACAAAACAAAAAATGGCAATTCCATATAAATATTTTGATAATTTTTCTTCTTTTTCGCTATGATGTTCGTGTTCATGATGATGTTGATTTTCACAATGATGGCAACTCATTTGATTCTTCCCTCCTCTTCTCTAATATGTTCTAAACTTGTTGAAATAATTTGTTCAATATGTTCATCCTGTAAACGATAATAAATTTGTTTTCCTTCTCTTCGATATTTTACTAATTTTGCGTTTCGCAAAATTTGCAACTGATGTGATACGGTTGATTGATTTAGATCCAGTAACTCACACAAATCGCACACGCATAATTCCGTATTTAGAATACTACAAATAATACGAAGCCTTGTATTGTCTGCAAATAGCTTAAACATATTGGATACCATTTCAATTTCTTCCTCATTTGGTTCTTCTTGCTTTACTTTACGAATTGTTTGATAATGTGGGCATTTCTCGCCACAGATATAATCTTTCTCTTCCATCCTTTCTCCTTTCATATGCATACATGTTCATATATTAATATATACCATATCATATGCCCTGTCAATACCTTTTGTGAAAAAAAGAAATCATATTTCTATGATTTCTTTTTTCCTTATTCTAACGCATATAATGATTTGTAATCGCCAAAGGCAATAACTTAGGTCATTTATTCATCATCATATACAATGCTGGAACAAGATATAGGGTTAGCATGGTAGAATACACAAGTCCTCCTATAGTTACAATTCCTAATGGTTGTATCATTTCGGAGCCTTGACCCATTCCTAGTGCCATGGTGGATAGTCCTAATATTGTTGTTAGGGCTGTCATTAAGATTGGTTTTAGTCTGGTTTTTCCGGTTTGAATTAGTGCATCTTTTACAGGTAAGCCTTTTTCTTTTCGTAAATAATTGGCGTAATCGATAAATACAATTCCATTGTTTACAACTACACCTGCTAGCATTAGAAAGCCTAGCATTGCAATTAAGCTTATTTCACATCCACAAATCCATAGTGCTAATAATCCTCCTGTGAAGGCTAGTGGAATGGTGAACATAACAATAAATGGTGATTTTAGGGATTGGAACTGTGCTACCATGATTAGGTAAATAAATACAATGGCTAGCAAAATCATAAGTCCTAAATCTTTTAAGGATTGATTGATGGTTTCACTTTCTCCTTGTAGTTCCACAGTATATCCTTCTTTTGGTGTATATTCTTTTAATTTATTTTGTACTTCTCTTCCTACTAATCCTACATTACTATCGGTTTTTACGGTTGCTGTTACACTAACGTAACGTTCTTGCTTATCATGCTGGATAGACGATAATCCATCCGTTTCTTCTATGGTTGCCACATCTGATAACGCTACTTCTACGGTTTCATTGTTTTTCTTACCCGATAGTTTAATCGCCCCTAAATTATCGGTCGTTGTTTTCTTTTCTTCTTGTTTTACCACAACAACTGGATAATCTTTATTTTCAATGGTAACGTCTGTTGCTTCTTTTTGGTTGGATACCTCACTTGCAATGGTTTGGTAAATTCCTGCTACGGTTAATCCATATTCCATTGCCTTATCCTTATTTACCACGACATGTTTCTCTTTTTGTGTTTCAGAAACACCAGAATCGACACTATCTATTCCATCGATTTGTTCTATCATACTGGTGATTTCCTTTGCTATTTTTTGTAATTCTTCTGTTTCCTTTCCTTTTATTACAATTTGAATACCAGATGACATCATAGAAGACATATCCATATTAGAAGTGCTTACTGAAATTTCATAACCACAGTCTTTCGTTAATTCATAAATTCTTTTTTCAATTTCCTTATTTGATGTTTTTTTATCTTCTTTTAAAATAGCATATAAATTCATCGTATTTGCTGTACCATTAGATAGTGACATACTTCCCATAGCACTTGAATTAATAGCACCTATTGTATCAATTTCTTTAATGTTTTCTAATAATACTCCTACTATTTCATTTGTTTTATCTTGTGCTTCTTTTTTAGTTACTTCTTTTGGTGGTGTGATGGTAATTGACATTTGTGTTCCTTCTACATCTGGAATAAAGGCAGTTCCCATATTTCCTGCTAATATCGCACTAGTTATTAATAATACCACACAAAATATAATAACAATGGCTTTGTGGTTTAATGCTACTTTTAGAGTTTTTTCATAAGCCCCAACAAATTTATCAAATAATTTTGTTTCCCTTTGATTTGTATTTTTAAACATTTTGGATGCCATTGCTGGTACCAAGGTAAGTGCTACAATTAAGCTAGCAAGTAGTGAATAGCCAATGGTTAATCCCATATCCGTAAATAGTTGTCTCGAAATTCCCTCTACAAACACAATTGGTAAAAATACACATACCGTTGTTAAGGTAGATGCAGCTATTGCTCCTGCCACTCTTGCTGCTCCTTGAATGCTTGCTTCTTTTACACTACTTCCTTCTTGTCGCAACCTATAAATATTTTCAATTACAACAATGGAATTATCCACTAACATTCCAACTCCTAGTGCTAATCCCGATAAAGAAATGATATTAATGGTAACCCCTGTAAAGTACATAAGTGCAATAGCAAAGGTTAAACTAATTGGAATGGATAATGCAATAATGATGGTTGGCTTATAATCTTTTAGGAAGAGTAATAAAATGATAACCGCAAGAATTGCTCCATAAAATAAGTTTTCTAATACCGTTCCAATAATTAAATCTATGTAAATTCCTTGGTTCATTAACGTTGTAAAACGAACTCCCTCATTTTTTTGTTCTAGTTGTTCCATGGTTTGTTCTATTTCTTTACATACTTCTGCGGTTGATGCCGTACTTTGTTTTTGAAAACTTAGCATAATCGCGTTATTTCCATTTACTTTAGCATATACTTCACTCGAATTATCCGCATAGCCAATATCTGCTAAATCCTTTAAGGTTACCTTTTCCAGTCCTTCTATTTCAAAGGAAAGTAATGTCATATTTTCGATTTCTTCTAAATTTTCAAATTTGTCTCCTACTTTAATTAGCATTTTATCTTCTTCGGTTTCAATATACCCTGCTGGCATGGAAAAATTATTTGCCATTAATATATTAGAAACCATTTCTTGTGTAATAATTCCATCAATCGAAGCACTTTTTAAGGCTTCGTCACGTGCTACCTCAAATTCTTTTATTCCTTTTTCTAATTCTTGCTCCCCTTGTTCTAGTTTACTTGCCGCTTTACTTAGTTCAATGGTTAAGGTTGCCTTTGCTTTTTCTAATTCTACTTCTTTTTGTTGTAAACTTGTTTTTTGTTTGGCAAGTTCTGTTTTTCCAACAGTAAGCTGTGTAAGCCCCACCTCTACTTCTTTTAGTTTTGCCGTTGTCTCATTTTTCAACTTTTCTGTTTTAGTAATACTATTGTTTAAAAGCTCTAGTCTTGCTTTTTGCTCTTCGGTTACTGCTTCTCCTAATTTTACTAGCTGGGCTTTTTCGTCATTTAATTTTACAAGTGCTTGCTCCATTCCTTGAAGAGTAGTGGTTAACGTCGTTTTCGTAAATTTTAACCCTTCTTCCTTGGTAGCAAGTTCACTTTCTGTAGAAGCAATGGTAGAAATTCCTGTTTGAATTTGCTTTAGCCCATCTAACACTTTTCCCATTTGCTCGTTGGATTGTTTCTGAAGTTCCTCTTTGCCTTTGGCAAGTTGTGCTTTCGCACTATTTAATTCTCCACCTGTTTTCGATAACGTAGCATTCACATGGTCGGTTAATTTCGTATTCACTTCATCAATTTTTGCTTGATTTAACTTAATTTCTAATTTTTCTTCCACAATTCCAGTAGCACTTACCGATGCCACTCCAGAAATTCTCTCTAATTCTGGCAAGATATTCTGGTTTACAAAATTCTTAATTTCTGCTAAATCCATTTCTCCTACATCAACGGCACTCATCATAACTGGCAACATATTCGGATTAATTTTACTAACAATTGGTGCACCAATATTAGAATCGTCCCAAGTTGCCTTAATTAAATCAATCTTTCCATTTAACTCAATTAAAGCGGAATCCATATTAACATCATTGGAAAATTCTAAAATAACCATAGAAGAATTTTCAGAAGAAATTGAAGAAATATTCTTTACATTACTAACTGTCGCCATCGATTGTTCCATGGGTTTGGTAACAACTGTTTCTACCTTCTCTGGGCTTGCTCCCACATAACTTGTAATAATTAATGCATATGGCAAATCCATTTTTGGTAATAAATCTGTGGTCATATTCGTAAACGAAATTACCCCCAATAATACAATTAAAATTACCGCAACAAACACCGTAAACGGCTTTTTCACACTATAACTAGAAAACATAAATTCAACGTCCTTTCTAACATAAACAATTGGTTCTATATTAAAAATAATTCTTTTTTAACGACATTTTCATCTTATGATGTAAATTCTATATTATGCTTTAAACTGCATAAGACTCTTCTTTTTTGCGCATCTTCTATTATAACAAGTTTTCGACAATATGTAAACCAATTAGAGTAAGTTTTTTGTGAATTTTTGGTGAATTTTGGAAAAAACTGCTTAAAAATAGCAAACTATTTGGTTTGCTATTTTTCTTCTTTTATCTTATTTATGATTAATATAATTCCAGCTATCCTTGCACATTTCATCAATACCAAGTTTTGCTTCCCATCCTAATTCTTCTTTTGCTTTTTTGGGGTCTGCATAGCAAGTTGCAATGTCTCCTTCTCTTCTTGGTACAATTTGATAAGGTACTGGTTTTCCTGTTGCTTTTTCAAATGCTTTTACCATATCTAGTACACTGTAACCATTTCCGGTTCCTAAGTTGTAGATAAATAAGCCCTTTTTCTCTTTTTCTAGTTTTTGTAGTGCTTTAATGTGTCCTTTTGCTAAGTCTACCACATGAATATAATCTCTTACACCAGTTCCGTCTTTTGTATCATAGTCATTTCCAAAAACAGATAACTCTTTTAAGGTTCCTAAAGCTACTCTTGCTACATATGGCATTAGGTTATTTGGTATTCCTTGTGGTTCTTCTCCAATAAGCCCACTTTGATGTGCTCCTACGGGGTTAAAGTATCTTAAAATACAAATATTCCAGCTTGGGTCTGAAGTATATATATCTTTTAATATTTGTTCAATATATAGTTTTGATGTTCCATATGGATTTGTAGTTCCTCCTGTTTTGCAATCTTCGGTAATCGGAATCATCTCTGGGTCTCCATATACCGTTGCCGAAGAGCTAAATACAAACGTTTTTACATCATATTTTCGCATGGTATCTAATAAAACAAGAGCACCTGAAATATTATTCATATAATATTCGATTGGCTTTTTAACTGACTCTCCTACTGCTTTAAATCCCGCAAAATTTAAAACTGCTTCTATCTCATTTTCCTCAAATACTTTCTCTAATTTATCTTTATCTAAATAATCCATTTCATAAAATTTAAAATCTTTCCTAGTAATCTTACGAATTGCCTCTAATACTTCTGGTTTGCTATTTGAAAAATTATCAAGAATCACTATTTCCTTTCCTTCATTTAGCAATTCCACTGCGGTATGGCTTCCAATAAAACCTGCTCCGCCTGTCACTAATACTGCCATAATATGACCTCCTTTGTTTTTTGTTATTATACCGCAACAAAAATAAGTTGTAAAGAAAAATGACATATCTTTTTTTGTATATGCCATTTCACCTATTTTTATTTATATAATCCCTGATATATCTTATAATCTCTCACAATCTTCCTTACATAATTATTCGTTTCTTTGTAAGGAATATTCTCAATATCACTTCCGTCTTCTTTTAGAGTGCCTTGTTCTATCCAACGTTTTAGGTTTCCTTTTCCTGCATTGTAGGCGGTTAGTGCAAGTAAGGTGTTTTGATTGTATTCTTTTAGTAAATCAGCAAAGTATTTTGTGCCTAGTTTGATGTTTAGTTCTGGGTCGTATAGAGAGGCTTTTTTGGTAAATGGGATATCTAGTTTTCTTGCTAGTTCTTCTGCCGTGGCATCCATTAATTGCATAAGACCTGTGGCTTCACTTGAAGAAACAACATTTGGCTTAAAGTTGCTTTCTGCTTTGATGATTGCAAAAATTAAAAGTGGGTCTATGTCGTATTCTTCGGCGTACTTATAAACATAGTCTGAATATTTCGTTGGATAGATTTTTTTTAATACGATGGTGTGTACTCTAAAAACACCAAATAACAAAATGAGTAGTAAGATTATGATGAAAATAATAATTGTTATTCTTTTTGCCCTTTTTTGCAAGGTTTACCTCTCCCTTCTTTTTGTAACGTAAAGGCCCCTTTACTTAAGGGGGCTGTCAGCGAAGCTGACTGGGGGTTCTTCTACTTTGCCTCATACCAGTCGTTTGCTTCGGATAATTCTACTTTTAGTGGAATACGAAGTTTAATTGCATTTTCCATGGAGGTTTTTAGAATTTCTTTTACTTGTTCTTTTTCTTCTATTTTGGTATCGATGATTAACTCATCGTGTACTTGTAAAACAAGTTTTGATTGTAGCCCTTCTTTTACTAATCTTTTATGCACTTCTATCATGGCAATTTTCATGATGTCTGCTGCTGTTCCTTGTATTGGTGTGTTCATGGCTGCTCTTGCACCAAATTGCCTCACCATGTAGTTTGAAGATTTTAGTTCTGGAATTTGTCTTCTTCTATGAAATAGGGTTTCTACATATCCTTTTTCTTTTGCCTCTTCTACTATGTTCTCCATAAATTTTTGAATTCCGCTATATTTTTCTAAATATTGTTCAATATATTCTTTTGCTTGTTTCCTAGAGATGCCTAACTGGCCAGCTAACCCAAAATCGCTAATTCCATAAACAATACCAAAATTGACAGCTTTGGCACTTGACCTTTGCTCATGAGTGACTTCTTCAATTGGGATGTTTAATACCTTTGAGGCTGCTTGTTTATGAATATCTTCATCGTTTTTAAAGGCTTCTATCATGTGTTCATCTTCCGAAATATGTGCCAGTACTCGTAACTCAATTTGTGAATAATCGGCATCTAAAAAAACGTGTCCTTTACTTGGTTTAAAGGCTTTTCTTATTTTCTTTCCTGCTTCTACCCTTGTGGGAATGTTTTGTAGGTTCGGTTCGGTAGAGCTAATTCTTCCGGTTGCAGTTACAGTTTGGTGGAAATAGGAATGAATTTTTTGGTCGCCTTTATTAATATAAGGCAATAGTCCTTCTACATAGGTAGAGTTTAATTTTGCCATGGCACGATATTCTAGAATTTTTTCTACCACTGGGTGTTCTTCTTTTATTTTTTCTAATGCATCTACATCTGTAGAATAACCACTTTTGGTTTTCTTGGCATAAGGTAATTTTAGTTTTTCAAATAGCACTTCTCCTAATTGCTTTGGAGAATTAATATTAAATTCTTCCCCAGCCAAGGTATGAATTTCTTTGGTTAAGGTTTCTAATTGTTCTTTTAATTGGTTGCCATAGGAAATTAACTCCTCTTTTTCTACTCTCATTCCAACAAATTGCATATCTGCTAATACGCTTACTAGTGGCATTTCAATTTCAGAAAACAAAGAAAGTGCATTTTCCTTTTGCAACTTTTCGGTTAATACTGGTTCTAATTTAGAAATGACATAGGCATACATCATACCTTCTTGTTTTTGTTTTGAATCTCCTTTTGGTGGCTCATTCATTTCAAATAAGTTTAATTGCTCTTTTTCTTCTTCTACTCCATTTTCTTTTAAATACTCCATTATATCGATTCCAAGGTAACTCGCACTTAACCCTTCTAATGGATATTTAGAAGCCACTGGATTTAATAAATAAGCCGCAATTTTTACATCACATACAAAGTTTTTTGGCGTTATCCCAATTTGTTTTAGTAAAATATAATCTCTGGCTAGTTCATAGCCAACCAATGCTTTTGTTTCAAATATCTCTTGAAAGTTTTTGATAAATTCTTCTTGTTTGTGTTCAAAACAATAGTAGTATACCGTATTTTCTATATGAATACTTATACTTATTATTTCTTTTGGAATAATATACCCCATGTGTTCGGAATTATCCTTTAATCCTAAAGAATAGACAATTTTTTCTTGTGTTTTCAAAAGTTTGATAAATGCTTCTAAATCACTTGGTGTTTGAATTTCCTTTTTGGTAAAATGAATCGAAATTTGCTCTTGGCTTGTTCCTTCTCCTTGTAGAGAAAATCGTTCAATATAACGGTTAAAACGATATTTTTTAAATAACTCTAATACTTTTAGCTTGTCCCACTCTTCTACCTTCATTTCTTCTAATTTCTCTTCAATTGGTGAATCAATGTTAATTCTACCAAGTTCTCTAGAAAGAAAAGCTAATTCTTTATTTTCTACTAATTTTTCCCTTAGTTTTCCTTTTATATGGTCTGTTCCTTTTTCTAAACTTTCATACAACTTATCTATATCCACATACTCTTTAATCAACGTTAATGCTGTTTTTTCGCCAACTCCTGGCACTCCAGGAATATTATCTGAGGTATCTCCCATTAATCCTTTTACTTGAATTAATTGATATGGCTCTACTCCATATTCTTCTATTACTTTATTTCTATCATAATAATCGGTTTCTGTTTTTCCTGCCTTGGTTCGTGGAATTTCAATAGTAACTTTATCGGTAGCAAGCTGGAAATTATCACGATCTCCAGAAAGGATGGTAACATCTAAGCCATTTTTTTCACCAAAACGAGATAACGTTCCGGATAATGTCATCTCCTTCATATCCTTCTTTTTCAATGATTTTAATATTCATCGCTTGCAATACTTCTTTTATCATTGGCATTTGCATGGCTAATTCCTCTGGCATTCCTTTTCGATTGGCTTTATATTCCTTATACATTTCATGACGTTTGGTTGGTCCCTTTTTATCAAAAGCCACCACTAAATATTCTGGTTTTAATTCTTCTTGTACCTTAAAAAGAATACTTAAAAAACCATATACTGCATTGGTATAAGTGCCATCTTCTGTCATTAACATTTTACTTCCCATAATGCCATAAAAAGCACGATTTAATATACTATTTCCATCTATTAACAATATTCTTGCCATACAATCACTCTCTATTCTTTCTTAATTTTTCTTTATCCTTTTGTATTTGCTTTTCATACCTATCTTCCTCAGAAAAGATACAACCACAGTATTTTTGCATATATAGCCCTATTTCTCGTGCTTTTGCTTGCCCTTCTTTGAAACCTACTCGAAAATCGCGGTATAGAAAATCGATTCCATATGTCTTTGCTAAAGTTTCGCCGATTTGTTTAATTACTTCGTGGTTTTGGTATGGGCTTACCAAAAGGGTGGTGGTAAAAGTATCGTAACCATGTTCTTTTGCGTATTTTGCAGTTTGTTCTAAACGAACTTGATAACAATAGCTTCGGCAACGATTTTTTAGGTTTTCTATTACATGTTTACAAAATTCTTGTAGACCGTAGTCTTCTTCAAAAATAGTGTCTATGCTAATCTGGGTAGAATATTCTTTTAGGCAGTCTCTTCTTTGTTTATATTCGGTATATGGGTGTATGTTTGGGTTATACCAGTATAGAGTTGGTTCTATTTGTTCTTTCCTAAGTGTATCAATACAATAAACGCTACATGGTGCACAACACGTATGCATAAGTAGTTTCATCTTTTTATCATCTCCTCTTTATGATTTCACTTTTTAGAATTTATTTTCTACAAATACATATTTCTTTTTTATATAAAAATTAATTACATACATTATAACATTAATTCCTATTTTAAGAAACACAATCCATTTGGCATAATACTGATTTAAAATGGAAACTAATAGGCTACCAATTAACATTTGTATTATAAATAGTATGGTATATTTGCAACCTTCAAAAAACGAATTACTTGATTTTTCTCTATGAAATACACACTTTTTATTTATCGCAAAATCGAATAATCCAGATATGATTCTTGCTATGATATTTGCATTAAATACTGATATGTTCTCCGATGCTAATAAATAAAACACACCTACATCTAAAACTGCACAAAGAATAGAGGATATCATATTTTTTAAAAATTCTTTATAAATTCGATAAGAATCTTTCATTAGCTTGAAATTTTTTACTCTACCCTCATAGATGGTTTCTATTGGTATGGTATCAAACTCTATGTTTTTGTAATACATCTGTTTTAAAAAATTCATTTCATATTCCTGTTAGTGCTTTAAAATACAGCGAAGAAAATCGATTCCCTATTTTACTAGTTATCGGTACAATCGGATTTTTTTGTAGCCATCTTTCTCCTAATATTATTTTACCGTTTTCTAATTTCTTTGCTATTTTTTTACATCACTTGCCCCATGCTGTCCATCTGCATCTACAGTAATAACTCCTATAACATCCTCTTTTACTACTTTCGTAATTCCTGTTTTAATAGCTTGTCCTTTTCCCATATTTTCTTCATGTTTATAGATGACTACATTACTTTTTTGAAGTTCTAAGAAAATCGACTGACTTTCTTCATGAGAACCATCATCAATTACAATAATATTATTTAAATTTTCCCTTTTTAAATCTTGTACTAAATCAATTAATTTTCTATTTGGGTTTAAAGCAGGAATTAGTATTACGATTTTATTTAAACCCTTCATATTAAATACCATTCCTTTCTCGCTTTACTTTGAGTATAATAGTTATGAAAAATTATTTTCAAACTAAAATCATTTCTTTCTCTCTTGGTTTAAAAATACACAAATTATAAAAGTATATTTCTTTAAAATTGAACAATAATTCTTAATAACACATAAAAGTTAATTAATATAACACCACTCCATAAATAATTTTACAACATATTGAGATAGCTCCTAATACCGATAAAACTGTAACTTCGCTTTTTCTAATTTCTCTTTTTTCTTCAAATAGACGATACCAATATGCAATAAATAATAATATAGCACTATTGGTTAATAAATCTCCTGTAAAAGTAGTTATTAATGTTAGATTGATTGGCATAAGGCACAAAAAAGCCATAAATTCTTTTTCTTTTGTGCATTATTTTTATTGCATATACAGACATAAGTAACCATAGTATAAAACTAAACAATCAGCCAATAAATAATGTGCTACCTCATCAATTCCATGCAATATTAGTATTGCAAATACTAATATAATCCCAAGAAACGGAGCAATCACTAAGAACTTCTTTTCTACTGTACTATTTTGATTGATATACATTGTTACAATCATTACTATACTTGATAAACAAATAGTAAGTATACTTTTCCCAAATCCCTTTTGGTGCTATTACTACATATATTAGATTTTTTTATCCCTTTTTTCCACCCAAATACTCCTCTTTTTATTTTTTCAAATTATTTTTTAAAATAGCTCCACTTTCGTTTTCAAACAGTACCTCACAGTTTTCAAAATTCATACTATCTCGATATTCTTTATAATAACCAGCACGATAAAAGTATATCACATATTCATAGTAATTTTCATTCCAATTCTTTATGTCTTTGTTCGTTGTTGCATAATTTAGATTATCCTTAAATTGGTATTGTAGAATTCCCCAAATCCAATATTCTTGCCTTTGGTTTGCTAAAATTAGAGTATTCTTATCGTGTAATGATATATTGTTTTCCTTGATATATTTTAAAATTTCTATTTCTTCAGTTGAAAAATCACTACTAAGTCGTATCATTAAGGTTTTATTAATTCCATAAATATCCATTACATCTTTTAAGCTTTCACTTGTTGTTGTTGTCTTTGTAATTTGCACCTGACTGGTTAAAAAAGATGCAATTACTAAACCTACATAAAAAATCATAAACGTTTTTACAATAATATCTCCTATTTTGCTGTTTTCGATTATGGTAATGGCTCCTTTATAGCATAATATCCACATTATCACCCATAAGATAAAATGCAATTTATAAAAATAATAGGTAGAAATCATTTGCATTTTCATGGCAACACCAATCAAAATCATATACAAAATGAAAATGATGAAAAACACAAGCATAAAACTCATTTTTCTGTTTTTGATGATATGATATAAAAAATATACTGAAAATGGTATTAATAATAGCACATTTGTAATCATATTACGGTAAATGTACCCTTCTGTTTTTATGTTTTCCAAAGTTTGTATTTGAGTAAGAGATGTCATTTCTGGTAGAATTTGATAGGTAAAACCAATGATTGTTGGTATTACTAATGTAATTAACACATACGCTATCATTTCTTTATTCCATATTTTACCATGTTTCTTTTTTAAATGTATAAGATAATAAATTCCCAATGCCCCATATACCGCTGGCACAAATAAATAATACGATAGGAACACTTGTGTACATAGTAAACACAAAAATACGATGTTTACACTTGTTTTTAGTTCGTCTTTTTCAAAGAATTGCATAAATAAAATTATTGTTTCTATGATAATAATACCTACACTAAGATAACTATACCCTGAAAGCATGGTATTTAATTGATAGCCTAACATATATAAAATGGAAACAACAATAGCAAGACCATAGGTTAAGTTACTATGAATGTGTTTTTTTATTATAAAATATAATAAAATGCCTCCTAGTGTAAATATGTAAATATCAAACAAAATAAAAATATGATACAAATTCATTTCCCCAATAAGAGGAGCAAAAATTCGAAATAAATTTCCTATGTTACTGTATGCTCCTGGCATTAAACACTTATCCACATGAATATTTTCTGCCTTTAATAATAAGGTATCTCTTTGGTAAAATTCATATGCAGAAAGATAATGTGCAGAAGAATCTGTCATAATATACTTAATATTAAACGGAATTCCGTATTGTATTATAACAACAAGAAAAACCACTGCAAATATAATAGCAATTGCTCCTATATCTTTTTTATCTACTTCATAACTTTGTATTTGTTTTAAATAAAGCATTATAATAAATAAAGCAATTGTAATAATTAGATTTGTTATGGTTAAACTCACTAAAGTAATTGGTATATTGCACATTGTAAAAATATAACAAATAAAAGTATTATAGCAAAGCATTACAAGGCTAGTTAATACACTCCATACTATCACATTTAATTTCTGTTCAGATTTTTTTATTAACATGATAGCAACAAATAATAAAATAATGGATATTCCATAAACAATTGGCATTTTTATTTCTCCTTGTACAATATATTTAGGTTTTTAAAAGGTTTCCCATAAACCTTTTTTAGTATTTCTTTTGGTATTACCATTTTATATCAATTTTTAATTTATCAATCATAAAACGGTACATAACAAAAAACATTCCTTCTAAATTCCATTTATATAATTTGGCAATCACCCATAAAGCAATATGTTTGATACCTCGTTTCCAACAATAAGAAAACTTTAAAAACGGAGTATCTCGCCAAGTTGCAAAATGCTTATCCAAATATTGTTTTGTTTTTTTTCGCTCCTTTTTAAAACTAATTTGTTTATTGTATGAAGCTCTATACATAATGGAAACTGCTAAATGAATAAACACCATAAAATCTAACAAGTTTCGCATTTCTTCATATTGATTGTTTTTTTGATAAAGTTCCTTTACTTTTTGCATATTTTCTTTAAAATTAGAAATGTCTTTCTCATTCACTGTATGAATTTGAGAATCGTATCGTAAATAATAGTTATACAAAATTTCTGGAATAATCACAACACGTTTTATGGTAGTATAAGAAGTTGCTAAAAACATCATATCACTAAAACAGCGTAAATCCAAAAAACGAAAATCTTTTACTTTTTCTCGTTTATAAATTTTGTTCCATGGAGCAGGATTGATAAACGCTGGAAAATCATCTTTTGCATTTATTTCTTTTACGATTTTTTTACCACCTAATAAGTCTTTTCCAACAACCTTACCAGTATTTGTATCAATCCTTCTAAATCCACATACTGCAAGGTCTGCGTTATTTTGTTTTGCCTCTTTATATAACCTTTCTGCCCAATTTGGCTCTACATAATCATCAGCATCTACAAATGTAATATATTCTCCTGTCGCTCTTTCTAAACCATAATTTCTTGTGGTATGCTCTCCTCCATTTTCTTTATGAAATGTTTTTACAAGTTCTGGGAAATTCTTTGCATACTCTTCTATCATTTGTGGTGCTGAATCGGTTGACCCATCATCCACACATAAAATTTCGATTTCTTTTAGAGTTTGATTTACCAAGGCATCTAAACATCTTGGTAAATACTTTTCTAAATTATACACAAGTACCACAATCGAAACTTTTATTTTTTGTTTTTCCATTTATAACGCTCCTATTAAGAATATAATTCTAAGAAATATTTCATCAATTAAAGATGTACGAAATCTTTTTGTATAACATACTTTTTTTATTTGTTTGCTTAATCTAAATTTTCCTGTAAATAGCTGTAATAATTTACGGTCCGCTTCTTTCATTTCCTGCCCAAAAATTCGTTCATATTCACAAAGTTGTGCCTTTATTACTCCAAAATAATGGTTTCCAAAAAATTTTTTAATTCTCCACCCCTGAAATTTAAAAAATTTCATTCCTCCTGCACTTACCGTTTGGTCATGTCTTCTATAGCGAACTAAAGGTTCTTTTATTTCTACCATACTTCCAAATTCGGAACAAATCATATAGACCCATGAATCATGACCATAACAAAATTTAGGTACATTCGACACAATTTTATCACGTGTTTCGCGGTTAATCATCAGGTTCATTCCCATGGCAATGCAATCTACCATCGAATTTCGAAAACTTGGCTTTACATCTGGTGCTTTTCTTTTTTGCTGTAGTGTAAGATTGCTATCATAATAATCGTAATTGGTAAAACACGCGGTGGCTCCCCCTTTTTCTTCCTCTTCTTTTTGTATTTTGTTAACTTGTTTTTCAATTTTCTCCTTTTCCCATACATCATCTTGGTCTGAAAAGGCATAATACTGTGCTTCTTTATCCATTTCCAACAAGGCAAAAAAGCTCTTCACAAACCCAATGTTTTTTCCATAACATACTTGTATTTTTGGATTTTGTTCATATTCCTTTAAAATGGCAATTGTCGAATCGGTAGAACCATCATCTCGAACATAAATATGAATATTTTGATAGGTCTGGTTTAAAATACTATCTAATTGCTCTTTTATATATTTTTCTCCATTATAGGTAGAAACCAATATTGCTACTGTTTTATCCAATTTTTTTCTCCTTTTTCGTTTGATGATATGTTATGAAAATAAGCAATACACAATAGATTATCATTGTAATTACATATGCAATACTTGCTCCCTTCGCTCCTATTTTGTTTACCAAATAATAAGCTACTACACAAATAGTAACACATGAAGTTACATACACATAAAATTGTTCTTTTATTTTTCGATAAATTGTTAAAATCATGGTTTCTACATAACCCATTGCATAAAAAATATAAGCAAATAGTATCATCATAAAATCCATTCGATACTTCGTTAAATCTACTTTATATATTAGGTTTAATACTGGAATTCCCACTATATAACCAATCATACAAGCCACTATTCCAAATCCGATAATCGTATAAATGGATTTTCTTTCAATGGTTTGCATTTTTATGATTTCCCTTTGTTTATATAAATTGGTTAACTTACTAATTAGTGGTGCTACCACAAACTGGGCAAATAATGGTAAAATACTTGCTGGCATAAGAATAATTCCAAATGCTGCTTGTATATCCTCTGTTAAATAATTTTCTATAGCATATTTCGGTGCATTTAATAAATACATTACTAAAAAACCATTCGCAAATAAAAAGAACTCCTTTTTATAAATCGTTTTAATATTTTCTTTTTGTATTTTTGTTTTTGGTGGCAATAATTTAATTGCCTGTGGTAAATCATAACATAAAAATACAATCATAGATGCAATACATAACCCAACACATGAGATTACTACATTGTGTGTTATTTTATCAATTATAAAAAAAGCGATAATTCCTAGAATTCCTCTTACAATTTGAGAAATTCCTACTTTGTATAATTCATCATTTTTTTGCATAACACCATAGAAAACCTCACTAAATGCCTCAAAACCTCTCCAAATACACAAGAGTATTAATATTGTATTTTTATGAGCATCATAATTATTTAGTATACAATATAAAACCACAATAAGTGCCATAATGGCACAATTGATTATTCTTGTTACAATATATTCCCTATCCGTTATTTTCCTTTTTATATCTGTAATTTGACAATTTCTTCCTGAATAGGTTGCAATAATGTAAAATATACTAGAGGTTGCATAAGTAATGGTAAAAATACCAGCTTCCTTCATTCCATTTATTCTTGTAATAATAATTAAAAAGAACAAAGAGTTAAAAGAAACAAGTGTGCTCCCTATCGTATTCCATATGAAATTCTTGGCAAGTTTCTTATCTTTTATCATCTTCTTCATCCGTTTCTTCTACTTTTTCTTTTAAAATGGCTAATTCTTGTGTGAGTTTTATTATCATTTTGTTTTGCTTTGTTATTGTAATGGTAATATGAACAATATAAATTCCCTCTATCATAATAGCAAATAGCAATAGTAAAATAGGTGGATAATATACTCCAAGTTTTAGTGCAATTCCCATTACCCAATCATGAAAAATAGATATGACTAAAATTCCTAATGAAAAGATAATCCATACAATGGAGTATTTTTCATCTAATTTATTTTTCTTTACTAAATTTAAAATAAATAGTAAGAATACAACCGAAAATGCCATTGCCAAGTAATAAATCATGTTTTTTCCTTCTTTCTTTGTTTCGTATTTGCTTTTAAGAACCCCCAGTCGCTCCGCGACAGCCCCCTTGTTAAAGGGGCTTTCTTGTAATGCTTCGTAGTTTTTATGCAATAAGCAAGTTAATATTCTTTTAGTTTTAGTTTTGCCATTAATAGTGATAATGTTACTTTTACCATATATTTTACCGATTTTACTGGTGTAATGAATGATTTTCCTGCTATCCTTTTTCGCATTTCGACTGGCATTTCTAAAATTTTTTTCTTTTTTAAAATCATTTTCATATTGGTTTCTGGTTCTGGGTAATCGTATGGGTAATGTTTGGCAAATTCTTTTATGACTTCTTTATTTAATGCTCGAAAACCAGAGGTAGTATCATGTATTTTTACTCCTGTAATTTGCTTAATTAGTAAAGATGTGATATTAATTCCTAACATACGGAAAAAGGTCTGTTTGTAGCCTGTTTTTTGTACGAAACGAGAACCTATTACCATATCATATCCTTCTTCTATTTTCTGTACCATTTGCTCTATATATTGGGGGTCGTGTTGTCCATCTGCGTCTAATTGAATGGCAATGTCATAGTCGCTCTTGCTAGCATATAGCATTCCCGTTTGCACAGCTCCACCAATGCCTAAGTTGTTTGGTAAATCAATTATTTTTGCTTTTGTCAACTTTGCTTTTTCTAATGTTTCGTCTTTTGAGCCATCATTAATGACCACAATATCTACCATAGGATTGGTTTTACGTACCTCGTTTACTACAGTTTGTATGTTTTCTTCTTCATTATAAGCAGGTATCACAACTAATACTTTGTTTTTTTCCATTTTTATATGATTCCTTGTATAACACAATTTAGGTTTTTCCTAAAGGTTTTACCTATAAACCTATTACCACATTTCTTTTTCTTTCGTATTAGGCTTACGCTTCGTAAGCAATTCCTAAATGCTTAAAGGCATCTGGCATTGCAATTCTTCCTCTTGGTGTACGAGATAAAAAGCCAATTTGCATTAAATATGGTTCATATACATCTTCAATGGTTTCTACTTCTTCTCCAATAGTTGCTGCAAGTGTTTCTAACCCTACTGGTCCTCCTTTGTATTTGGTAATAATGGTTTCTAACATTTTACGGTCGGTTTCATCTAATCCTAAAGCATCAATTTCTAACTTGTTTAATGCAATTTTTGCAATTTCTAAGGTAATGGCTCCGTCTCCTAATACAGAGGCATAATCACGTACTCTTTTTAAAATACGGTTTGCAATTCTTGGGGTTCCACGAGAACGTTTCGCAATTTCAAAAGATGCTGTTTCGTCAATGGTAACTCCTAAAATAGTGGCTGACCTTTTTACAATTTCATTTAATTGGTCTGGTGTGTATAATTCTAGTCTACTTACAATACCAAAACGGTCACGAAGTGGAGTGGTTAGAGAACCTGCTTTTGTGGTTGCCCCAATTAATGTAAATTTGGGTAAATCTAAACGGATTGACCTAGCACTTGGCCCTTTTCCAATAATAATATCTAAGGTAAAATCTTCTAAGGCTGGGTATAAAATTTCTTCTACACTTTTATTAAGACGGTGAATTTCATCAATAAATAATACATCAAATTCTGAAAGATTGGTAAGGAGTGCTGCTAAATCACCTGGTTTTTCAATGGCTGGTCCTGAAGTAATTTTAATATTGGAATTCATTTCGTTGGAAATAATATTGGAAAGGGTTGTTTTTCCTAACCCCGGAGGTCCATATAATAAAACATGGTCAAGAGGCTCCCCTCTTTTTTTAGCAGCCTCTATGTATACTTTTAAATTTTCTTTTACCTTATCTTGTCCAATGTATTCCTTTAACGTTTTGGGACGTAGCGAATTTTCTAGTCTTTCCTCCTCTACATCTTCTAATTCTGGACTAATAATACTGTTTTCGTCCATGTTGTCCCTCCTTTTGTTTTCTTTTATTGCGATTTCTTCGAAGACGGGTCGATGTGGGCATCGACCCCTACATTCCTATTTTTCAATGATGACATTGTATCCAATGAATAATCCTGTTTCTACGACACCTACAATGCTTTTTAATTTTGCCTCATATGTGTCGTCTACATCATGAAATACAGCATCTAATATGATATTTCCTCTTTCGGTAACAACTGGTCCATCTTTTCCTTTTGCTAAACGTAAAGTGATTTCTTTTGCTCCCATTTGTAATAGAGCTTGTCTTACTAGATTGATGGCTTCTGGATGTACTTCCACTGGAATTGGAAATTTATCACAAATATGTTCTACCATTTTGGAATCATCTACTAAAATATAGGTAACTGGAGTTGCTGCCATGTTTAGCTTTTCGTGGTACATCGCTCCACCTCTTCCTTTTATCAGCCAATTCCTAGGAGTTACTTCATCTGCTCCATCATATGCCCAATCTGGCTTTTGCACCATAAGGGTGGTGGTTGGTATCCCAAGGTTTTCGCATAATAGTTTTACTTCGTATGAAGTTGGTATTGCTGTAATATGTAGGTTTTCTTCTTTCATTCTTTTGGCAATTGCTTTGGTTGCTACAAAAGAAGTAGAACCAGAACCCACTCCAATGACATCTCCGTCTTTTACTCGTTTTGCCAATTTTTCTGCAATTCTTTCTTTTTCTGTTAGATTGCTAATTTCGCCATTCCATAATGATTTTTGTTTTACATTTTCTTCCCAATTCATAATTTTCCTCCTCCTATTGATAGATTTGTCGCCAAGGGAATCTTGTCCTTCTAAGAACCCCCAGTCGCCTTCGGCGACAGCCCCCTTGAGTAAAGGGGCCTTTTTTGAGCATGCCTTTATAGTATTTTTATGCGGGTGCGGGCCTTGTGTTCGCCCATTGTTCATATTTTTGTCATCTCGTATGACCAATGCAAAGCCCTTACGGTTTATGGGTTTGTTTCAATGATGGTAGATAATTGTGCGTAGGTATCGGTGGATAATAATTGTCTTGATACCTCTGTACCATTTAATTTTAATATTCGGTAGGCTCTGGATTTATAGCCTCCATGTCCTTTTTGAACCGTTTTTGTGGTGCCTTTTGGAAGAGCAGGATTTACACGGCGTTCTGTTTTCATTGGAATGGTCTGTAAAGTTTGTGATTGAATAATGACCTCATATTCTACTTCTTCTTTACAACCATAAATGCTAACCGTGATTTTTCCTCCATTAACAGTGGATACTACTTTTATTGGATATTTTCTTGAGTTTTTAAAGGCAAATTCTGGTCCTCCCCAAGAAACAGTGGCATCTGTACTAAGTGGCACATATCCTGTTGCAAAATAATGGTTTGAACGTTTTACAATTTGTAAGTTTGCTCGTAATACTGTATTATAAAGTGTAGAAGAAACTTGGCATATTCCTCCTCCAATTCCATTTTCTACTCGTCCATTTACATACACACCAGCAGATTTAAATCCTGCTGCTGCTGTTCTTTGTCCCACTACTTTATTATAATAAAATTCTTCTCCTGGCAATAGTACAACTCCATTAATTTTATTAGAAGCTAAACGAATATTGGTTGTACGATTAACATTTCCGGTCGAAAAGGTTGTTGAAAAAGTTGCTAGTAAATCTGGAAATGCTTCTGTTCCAATATGGTTCGTGGTTACCGCTGGTGTTGTAATTTTTAAAGGAATGGTAACATTCGGTTCTGTAGAAGCATTTACTTGGTTTTGTGCTTCTTCTATACTAATGCTTAAATCGACACCATTAATATGTGGATAAATGGTAAATGGATTTTGAGTATAATATGCATTTTTTGGTTCTTTATAAATTTCATTTCGTATTCTATTTAAGTCGATTGGTTCTGGTTGTACTTCGCTAACTGGCATTTCAATGATACGTTCTTTGTTAAAATCGATTCCTGTTTCAATAATTTGTGTTTTTAATGGTTCTATTTGGATGGCAAAACCCTTTTCGCCTTTGTATATGTTTAGTTTTGAACCTTCTATGGAATAACTACTTTGTTTTACAATATCTGGCAAGTTTTCTTGTGTTCCTGTAATAAAAGTGGTTAATACTTCATCATTATGGGTATATTCTGGGGTGATTTCAAACCCATTCCATTTTGTCATTAAAATATCATAATTGTCTTTTAAAATATTTCCTGTTCTACCTTTTGTATAAGCTAACTCAACCGCCTCTGTTACTTTAAAATTTAGTTCAATTTGCTCTGGGGTCAATTTTGTTTCATATTCACCATGTTTCAACAAAATTTCCTTTTTTAGTTGCTCACTAAATACCTCATTTAATCGATTTTCCGCTTCCTCACGTGTTAAACCGCTTACATTAATCCCCTTTATTTGCACTCCTTCTATCACTTTGTCACTACCTTTGTTGATGAGTGCAAACACGGTAGAAAATGCAAGCACAATGAAAACAAGAATAGCTACTATAATGACAAGAACTTTTGTACGACGATGAGATTTTTTCTTCTTTTCTGCCTTTCCTTCTTCTGTTGTTTCCTCCTCACTTATCTCCCTATTTTCTTGCTCTTCCTTGTTTGCTTCTTCCGCTTTTTCTACAACCTCACTGTCTGTCTCATTTTTCTCTTTCTTTTGGTCTACTCCGTTTTTCGTCTCTTTTGTTTCGTTTAGTTGATTTTCAAACTCTTGGTCTTTTTCTTTCTCATTTTCCATACTTACTTTTGCTTGTTGTTCTTCTGTCTTTTTAGTTTCTTGTCCTAGTATGGTTACTTCTGCATTACCTTGTAATATGGTATTTAGGACAGACTCTTCTTTCCTTGTTTCAATTATTGTGTTGGCTTTTGAGGAAGTTTTCTTTTTTGATTTTGTTGTTTTCTTCTCTACCGTTTCTGGCTTTTTTTGTTCTACTTTTTCTTTCTTTGGTTGTATTTCTTCCACTTTTTCCTTTTCTTCTTGTTTACTTACTGTAGTTTCTTCCTTCTCATTTGCTTTATTCTCTAATTCTTCTTTCAATTTCAAAACTCCCTAAAATAAAATAAATCGTATTACATCTTATGCATAATACGACTTATATATAATATCACATAAACAAAAAATGAACAACATTTTTTCCTAATTTTTGACGGATTTTTCAATTTATTTTTTGTATTTCTTCTTTTGTTAATCCTGTTATATTTTGAATTAGTTCCACTGGCAAATTATGGAGCTACCGTAGATCAGCTAGGAGTTCTCAAAACAGATTGTTTGTCTCTAAATTGTTACCATTGCCTGCTATTTTATTACATCTGCAACTGCTTCGGATATGATTTTGTTTACATCGGCTAGCATAATGTTGAATTTTAATTCGGCATCAAAGTATTGTTTCATTTTTTCGTTTACAATTAACTGGGCATATAAATTTTGTAACTCATTTGCTTTTTCTACTTCTTGTTTTCCTTCTGAAATCGCAGCAATTTGCACTTCATAGCGTTCTTTTTCAAATTTTCCTAGTTTTTCTTTTAATTCTGGCTCATTTGCAATTTCTTCTTTTGCTTTTTTGTAGTTTTTGTATTCTTCTGAATTTTTCATTTCATATGCCAAACGGTTGGCGGTATCGTAAATGTTCATGTAAAATTTCCTCCTTGCCTTATTTTTAGGCGGACAATGTATTATCTATTTTTGGATCGATGAGGGCATCGACCCCTACACATATTATAACCATATTTTTATTTCTTTTTATGCATAAGCTTGTCTTTTTCTAAATGCCAATAGATTGGTAATTTCTGTTTGGGTATTTTTTGCTCGTTTTGTCTTATGCGCTTTTTCTTGTTGTATTTGACGAGCTTGGCGTTCTGCCATAGTTTGGCAAATTGCTTTTTGATAGGTAAAGTGGGTATCTTGTGCAATTTTAGCCCAGTTATATTCATTTTTCACCATGTTTTTAGCATTTTTTACGACATTTGCTGATAATTGCGGATTATATAGTAATGCTAAAATGGAATCCGCAATGGAATTTGGATTTCCTGCATAACTCTTCATGCCGTTTTCCCCGTGGCTTACAATTTCATTTAATCCTCCAATATCGGATACTACTACCGGTGTTCCAGAAAGCATCGCTTCTAGAGCTACAATTCCAAACGGTTCATAAGTACTTGGAAATACCGATACATCTGCACATTTATACATTTTGCACACTTGTTTTGCATCCATATAACCAGTAAAATATACTTTATTACTAATTCCCATGGCATTTACTTGTGCTTTTAATTCATCTGTCATACCACCTTTTCCTGCAATAACAAGCTTTGCATCATGATATCCTGCTAAAATTTTAGGCATAGCAGACACCAAATGTTGCACTCCTTTTTCATAAACCAGTCTTCCCATAAATAGAATAATTTTTTCATTGTCTAATGCATATTGTCTTCGAAAATCGTAATCTCTTTCCACACCACTAAACATATTTACATTAATTCCATTTGGTACGACATTAATCTTTTCAAAAGGAAGACCAAATTGGTATTGTAATTCTCTCTTCATATAATTACTATTTACAATTACTTCCGTTGCTTCATAGGTTAACATCCATTCGGTATCATTAATATAACGTTGGGTTTCATCATGAATACCAGAATTTCTGCCACTTTCTGTTGCATGGATGGTTGCTACAATTGGAATATCGTATGAATTTTTTAAGGTTTTTGCCGCATAAGCCACAAGCCAATCATGAGCATGAATGACATCAAAATTACCTTCTTTTGCCATAATTTCATTTGCTTTTGCTACCATATTAAAATTCATTTGCATAATCCAATCAATAAAATTGTTCGGATGAATCATGTAATTATCCACACGATACACTTTCACACCTTTATCATCTTCATAATAAGGTGCATTTCCTTCACGGTATGTCACAACAGTTACATCGTGTCCATC
Source organism: uncultured Clostridium sp. (assembly GCA_947648215.1). GTDB lineage: Bacteria > Bacillota > Clostridia > TANB77 > CAG-508 > RGIG8482. The sequence goes on from CANSMW010000001.1 coordinate 137,168, forward strand.
TTTTATTAATCGTTTGGATAGGTCATTGACAACTCTTGCAATTCCCCCTACAATTCTTGGTGGATACTCCCATGTTAGCATTAAAATTTTCATTGGCATTTTACGCCCCTTCCTAACAATTCTCTTTTGTTTTTTACAACTGGTTTCATTTTATACAAAATTTTGACAAATGTAAATATGTTTTGCAAAAAAGTTTGCTATTTTATAAAAAAATCTTCTTTATACTTTTTAACCCGTAATTTTATATTACTTTTTATATTTTATACCACGAAATCCTATCTACTTTTTTGCAATGTTTTAAAATTACAAGACTCTACATGATTTATCATTCATAATCTACTTCCATATCTTCCATAACTAATTCTAAATTTCTCTCTTTCCAATATTCTTTCTCTCTTTCCATATATTGAATTATATCATTTGAAATTTTCAAATTTACACTTTTTATGGTTTCTTTTTCTATTTTTGTTAGTTTTTGCACAATTTTTTTTCCACATTTTACTACAGTTTCGTCTTTTCTTTCTATACGAGCCCTCTCACATACCTCTAAAAACTTATCTTCTATGTACTTATTTCCTTTTGCATAGTCTTTTACTGTATCTTCCATTACTATTACTTTTTGAAGAAATGTATTATCAGGCTTATCATAACGCAAAAATCTATGTGCTCCATAATATGACAATCTTATCTTATCATCAACAGAAATCAACATATCATAACACTTAACTTTATCAGTTAGTCTTGTTATATCATACTTAACTATATGTTCTTCACTCTTACTAATATCTAATATTTCTCTAGTCGTTGTATATATTGGATATTCACCTCTAATTATAGAAATTCTACATAATTCTTTAAATTTATCTACCTCCCATACTATGGGATGTATACTTACTAAAGGTTCTATTTCGCTCATGTCTGTTGCAAATCTTAGAAGTTTTGTTAACTTTTTTCCATCCTTTCTAGCATATGCTTCTGGAATTTTTTCTCCTAACTTTATTTTTAATTCATAAATTTCTCTTTTTGACTCGCTAATTAATTTTATTAATTGGTAATATTGTTTTGCACTCATTGCTTTAGCTAATATATCGATAACAGATTCTATTATTTCATAATTTTCTTTTTCAATCTGTTGTTGTTCTTGAAATTTTTTCATTTCTTCTTCCATCATACTCTTCCTCTCATTCTGATTTCTATACTTATTTCACGCCAATAATTTAATTCTTTTTCTATATTTCTATAAATATTTAATATATCTTTTTCAATAGAATCACTTTTATAAATTCTTATTTCATTTGCTTTTTTATGTTTATATGCCTCTTCTAATAAGTCTTTTTTTTCTAGTTCTCTCTGTATTACATGTATTTCTTCTATATCTGTTTTAGCCCATTTAACAACATTTCTTATATTATCATTCTTTATATATGGAAGTAATAATTGTAATTTATCTTTAATTTCTATAATTTTTTCTAACTCGCTACTTTTCATATTTTCCTCACTTATCAATATAATTCTAATTCGTCTTCTATATTGGCTCTTGAAATCTTATTAACTTTACCTATTATATTAGGATTCTTATTTCTTACATATTGAGTATGTTTAATGAATGCTTCTTTCTCTAATTTTTCCTTTTCTTCTTGTGATATATCCTTTGTACTACAATTTAATTCTTTAAACAAATAATCGGTAATTTCCCTAAATGTCATTTTACTTTTATTTCTATAATTTAAAACATATATATTATCTTCAATTTTTTCAAAACAATGTTCTTTTCCATCTTTATGTTCCTTATTGCTATATATAATACATTCTAATTCCATTTCTATTGGATTTTTAGCTTTAATTTTACAGTCACAAACTTTTAGATTAATATTTCCTATTAAATTCATTATACTAATTAAACTCTGGATTGGTATAACTGTTGTATTGGCATAAAATTTGTACATATTTTTATAAATATCATTTTCTTTCTCTCTTACTCTTATTGCTATAATACTCACTTTATCACCTTCATATATAATTAAACCGTCCTCATAAATTTTAACTCCTTTTTTTTGTTGTAAATATCTACTTAATTTTTCCGCATTTTCTTCTCTAAACATAAACTTCTCTATATTATTTCGTTCAATTACTAATTGTCCGACCTCTGCCCATTGTACACTATTAGATATATTCAACACACTTCCAGAATTTTTTGCAAAAGCATTTTTTAAAATCTCTCCATCTGTTAATTCCTGCATAGTAAAATTTTGTTTGCTATTTATGTTTAGCTGGTCTTTTTCTTCGACTTGTTCAAATTTAAAATCTGTCTCTTCAATTGGTTTTCCTAATAGTTGCTCTATAATTTTTCGATAATTTTCCAATTCTATCGTTTGTTGCTCAATTGTCCATTTACTATCTTCTGCTTCAGCAATACTAAAATTATGTGCTATTATTCTATTATTTATTTCATCAATTTCTGCATTCGTTGCATCTATTTCCCTTCTATATTTTTCTTCTGATTGTTCTATTTTTTGTTTTACCTCATCTCTTAGTTTCCTTTCTCTACTTTCAAAATCTTGATTCATTTTCTCTCTTTCATCTTTTATAGTTTTATTAGCTTTTTGTAAAGCGTCTTTTTCTGCCTCATCTCTAAGTCTAAATACTTCAATTTCTTTTTGCTTTAATTCATCTGATGCATTTTGATATTCTCTTTCCATTTTTTCTCTTTGTGCTTTTAAATATTCTTCTGCTTCATTTTTCGCATCTTGTGTCGCATTCATTCTCAACCTATTTGTTTCTTCTTCTCGCCTTTTTAAATCATTTTCTTGCACATCTAGCTTTTTTTGCCTATCTTGAATATCTTTTTGCATGTCTTCATATTCTCTTCTTACATGTTTTAGTTTTTCTTTCTCTACTTCTAACTGTTCTTTTTGTTCATTCAATTCTCTTGTTACTTCTCTAATTTGTTCTGGATAAAAATTTTTTGCCATTTCGTGTTTCAAATTATTCAGCTCATTACTAGATTCTTTTCTTCCAAAAGCATCTAATAATCTACGATACCATTCTACCAATTCGCTTTTACTTTTTGTTAAATCTTTAAATAATTCAATGTCATTTTCATCTTTTACCATATTAGCAATAATAGCTGTAGTAACAATATCTGTTTTGTCTGCTCCAATTTCAATTAATGTTTCCGCATCTTTTATTGCTTGCATACACTCTGAACAAGATGGCAATCTAGAAAAAGGAAATTCCTCTTGAGAATTATACATTGCTGAATATAATAAAGTAACTGAATTTCTAATTGAAAAACTTGAATTTTTTAATACTCTATCTATTGTTTTACATAATATGCTTGGTTTCATGTAATCTAACTTTAAAAATTTCAATCTTCTAGTTAATGGTCCAGATAAATTTTCTCTTGCATCATTTTTACAAACAATTACCTGTATATTTGATAATTTGTTTTTATCAATCTTTACTTTTCCTCTTTGAGTAGTATCAACTTCTCCATCTTGCAAAAAGTTCAGTAAAAAAGTATCTGTTTCTTCTCTTGCTTTATCATATTCATCTAAAAAAACTATTACTTTTTTTCCTTCATTTACCATATCTATTGCTTGTACCAATTTCCCTGAAATTATGGCTTTTTCTGCATTTCCTGCAATAGCTGCTACAACGTTTATCTCTTCATATAATTCTGCTTTGCTAGTTGATGTATTACATTGATATGAAACTATTTCTATATTTTCTGACAACAGTTGTTCTAATAACTTTTGATATGTCTTAGCATAAAAACTTTTTCCAGCACCTGGTGGACCATCAAGACATATCGCATGAATTCCCTGTCCTACTTGTCCACCTTTAACCATTTTTAATATGTTTAGTCCCGTCTGCAAAACTAATTCTCTTGTAGGATAATATCCTAAATTTTCTAACTTCCATTGCAAATCATTGATTTCTACATCTACAATCAAATTACTTTCTATTTCTTTATACTCACTTTCTTCTAAATCTATTATATCTTTCATAATTATTATCCATTCTAATTGTATTTTTGTTTATAGCAAAACTGCTATAATATTATTTCGATATTTCATGAGTTCTAAAATGCTATTATTTTTGCATATTACATTATATATTGGAGTTATAAACTTCAATATATCCAAGTTTGAGTATGTATTTGCTTCACTCCATATCTCACCTCTATGGTTTTCCCCATTCTGTACGATAATTCTATTATTTTCTATATAAATTAATAATCCATTTTCTTCTATAGGTAAATATTTTTCAATCTTCTCTTTTCTTGTAATTCCTTTTAAATTATATGTACACATTATTAATAGTTTTTTTAACTTCTCATTTTCAATAACTTTATTAGAATTCACCTTTATTCTCCTCCTTACCCATTTGTTTGATGTTTTATTTTTCTTTAATCATATTCTATTTCATCCATTACGGAATCATTTTTATAATTATCTTGATATCTATTGTTCTGTCTTGAAAAATTTGTAGTATTCATGAAGTTAGTTTGCCAATTATCATATCCAAAATATTCCATCGTTCCAAACTCTCCTACTTTTCTTTGTTTCTTCTCGTATGCCAAACTATTAACATTTTGGAAATGTTTTATCATATCTCTTTCAGATTCTGTTTTAAAAAATCTCCCCTTGAATTCTTTTAACGTCTGTTTTCCCCAACTTTTTTCAAAGCAAAACCAGAAAACATCACACCTTTGTGATAATTCTTTTATTTCATTAATTGGATCAAAATCACTGAATATAACAACTTTTTCTGCTTTTTTACTAATTAAATATTCATCAATTTCTTCACCATTTAGTTCTTGTATTTGACTTTCTTCACCTTTTTTTATTGTAGTTGGTTCCCCTTTAGGATTCATATCATAATCATAATACATATTCCCTCTCCTTATTTCTCTAAGCCATGCTAACTCTTGCATTTCGATATGGTTTTTACATTGATTTATAATTTTTTGAAACTGTTTGGATGTACAATTCTTGGATATAGAATTAATTTGAATATACGCATTTTGATTAAATCCAATAATTATTTTTACATCTTTTTTTAATATTCTTAATGCCATTGTTGATAATATTCTAATATACTTATCCATACTTCCCGATAAATCAAAATAAAACGATAGTGGTATATTTTCGCCTTTTCCACTTTCTTTCTTAAAACCATGTTTATCATACATCATTTGATTTAAATTCTTTGTCAGCTTATGTTTTATCAGATCCGTTATATTCCATTTTACCATTCCAATATCTTCTTGAAATGCTTCTTGCCTTTTATTCAATTCAGATTTTTTTGAAAATGTTTGACTAAAGAATCTGTCAATTAATGAGTTAATTACACTTTCTGGTATTTCTCGTTCATCTAAATCATTCATATAACTGCCTATATCATTTGTATGATTTCTGTTTGACGGCTTTGACATATCCTCAAACATCTTTTTTACTTCTTCTTTTCTAGCCTTTTCCTCTGGTGTTTCTTCTCTTTTTGGCTTATTCTCGCTTTCTCCTTCTTGATTACTACTTTCTTGTTCGTTTGCTTGTTTTTGAGTATCTTCTGGTTTCTCTTCTTCGTTTATTTGGTCTTCTCTATTCTCGCTTTCTCCTTCTTGATTACTACTTTCTTGTTCGTTTACTTGTTTTTGAGTATCTTCTGGTTTCTCTTCTTCGTTTATTTGGTCTTCTCTATTCTCGCCTTGTCCTTCTTGATTACTACTTTCTTGTTCGTTTGCTTGTTTTTGAGTATCTTCTGGTTTCTCTTCTTCGTTTATTTGGTCTTCTCTATTCTCGCCTTGTCCTTCTTGATTACTATTTTCTTGTTCGTTTACTTGTTTTTGAGTATCTTCTGGTTTCTCTTCTTCGTTTATTTGGTCTTCTCTATTCTCGCCTTGTCCTTCTTGATTACTACTTTCTTGTTCGTTTACTTGTTTTTGAGTATCTTCTGGTTTCTCTTCTTCGTTTATTTGGTCTTCTCTATTCTCGCTTTCTCCTTCTTGATTACTACTTTCTTGTTCGTTTGCTTGTTTTTGAGTATCTTCTGGTTTCTCTTCTTCGTTTATTTGGTCTTCTCTATTCTCGCTTTCTCCTTCTTGATTACTACTTTCTTGTTCGTTT
>CANSMW010000002.1 GCA_947648215.1 uncultured Clostridium sp.
TCTTTTTTATACTTTTTTATTTTTATTCTCTATTTTATATTTTTCTTTTTTATACCTTTTTATTATTGTTCTCTATTTATATTTTTTTTATATTTAATTTATTTTTACATTACGTATTTGGTTTTATCTTTCTTTCTTTTTATTTTTGTTTGTTTTTTATTAATTTATTATTTATTTTATTTTTTTATTATTTATTTTTTATTTTTTTGTGTAATCGCCAAAGTACTTACATATGTAAGCTTTTTTATGTTTTTATTTTTTTTGTTATTTTTAAATAAATATAAAAATAATTATATTTATTTGTATTTATTGTTTTTTAATTCTAAAAAAATATTTTTTGTTTGTTGTTTGGCAAATTTTTGTTTTGGTTTGCGAAAAGTGTTTCGCTTTTTCTTTCTTCTTTTCGTTTTTGTTTTGGTTTCTTTTTGTTAACTTTACTTTTTTAAAACTTTTTTCGTTTTTTCTTGCTTTATGTATTCTTTTCTTCTGTTTTGTCTGTTTTTTCTTTTTTCTTTGTTCCGTTAGGGTTTGCTGTCGTTTTTTTCTTGCTTTTTTTGTTGTTTCTTTTTTTGTTTTGTTTTTTATTCTCTATTTTTAGCGCGGTTCTTGTTTTTTTGTTTTACATAATTTTTATATTTGCTTTTGTTTCATGTTTAGAATGTTTGTTCTTGTTTTTATGTATGATTTTTGTGTTTCATTATCTTTGCTTTTTCCTTGAATTCCCTAGTGTTTTTTCTTGTTTTGTTGAGTTTTAAAATCTTTTTGTTTTTATTTCTGTTGCACCTCTTTTTTCCTTATTCGCTTTTCTTTGCCAAAGATGATGCTTTAATGTTTTATGTTTACTATTTGTCTTTTGGGTATGCTATTTTTTTGCTTTTTCTTCTTCTACTGCCTTTCATTTTTCCTTATTTTTCTTGTTGTCTTTTTTGCAATTCTTCTCTTTTTGCTCCTTTTCTTACTATTCCCAAGTGTTTCGGGTGTTCGGTATAAGGACTTTCTTGCTTTCGCAATAATAAAAAAAGTAGCTCATTTATAAGAAATGAACTACTTTTTTTATTGATTTTATGCCTTCATTGCCTTTTCTATGGCTTGTTTTTCTTCTTCAGATAAGGTATAGGTCGATACTCCTTTTTCTACTGGTTTTGCGTATATATTTGACATATCTCTTGAGTAAATTCCATTTAAAACGACTCCTGTGTTCTCTTTATTTAGTAGTGCTAATGTGAAACTTAAGTCACTTCCTGTGTCTTTAAAGGCGCTATAACGTATCAATCCTACTTTTTGAATACATCCTGCAACTCCTGTTTCTAATTGTTGAATTCCTTTTTTTAATGTTTCATTTTCTTTTTTTACTTCTTCTACTTGCTTCACATATTTCTCTAACGATTCTTGTATATTTTCTCCATTTCCAACCTTATTCATGAAGGATATGTAATTTCTTCTTATTTTGCCCAATTTTACGATATTGGTGATGTATAATATAATTAGTATCATAATAAAAATTATGAGCCCTAAATCGAAATATGGCGCTTCTAAAATATTCAGTATGCTTTCCATTCTATTTTCTTTCCCCCTCTTACTTAATCAAGTCTAATATTCTTTCTAAATCATCGTTGTTGGCATATTCTATTACAATTTTTCCTTTTCTTTTTCCTGCTTCTAGTTTTACTTTTGTCCCAAAAAATCCTTGAAAACTATCTTCTATGTCACGATAGATGGCTTCGTATCTTTCATCTTGCTTTTTCATTTTCTTTTTTTGTTGTACTTTTTTTTCAACTTCTCTTACACTTGCTCCCATTTCTAGTAATCGAAGTGCCATTTGATATTGTTTTTCATTATCTTCAATGGCAAGTAAACTTCTCGCATGTCCTTCTGTTAATTTGTTTTGTTGTACTAATTCGATAACTCTTGGATCTAAGTTTAATATTCTTACGGTATTGGCTATACTGCTTCTACTTTTTCCTAATATTTCCGATACTTGTTGTTGTGTTAGTCCATATTCTTCCATTAATTCTTTTATTCCAACGGCTTTTTCATAGGCATTTAAGTCTTCTCTTTGTACATTTTCAATTAATGCAATTTCTTTGTTTTTTCTTTCATCGCCTTCTCTTACAATGGCTGGTATTTCTGTTAATCCTGCTTTTTTAGAAGCTCTCCATCTTCTTTCTCCTGCAACAATCTCATAATAATCGCCTTTTTTTACAACAATGATTGGTTGTATTACCCCATATCGACTGATAGATTCTGCTAATTCTTCTAATGCTTCTTCGTCAAAATGTTTTCTTGGTTGATTGCGATTTGGTTCTACTTGTGTTATTTTTAGTTTTTCGATGACTTCATTTTCTTTTAAGGTTTCTTCTACATCTACATTGCTTGCAAATAGTGCATCTAACCCTTTTCCTAACCCTGTTTTCTTTACCATTTTCCTTCCTCCTATTTCATGTGTTTTGGTTTTTTGACAACATCATTTCTTCTTAGTAATTCATTTACAAATTTGTCATAACTTCTTGCCCCTTTTGAATGTCCGTCATATTCCGTAATTGGCATTCCATAGCTTGGTGCTTCGCTTAATTTTACGTTTCGTGGTATTACCGTTTTATATACTTTGTCTCCAAAGTATTTTTTTACCTCATTTACTACTTGGTTTGATAGGTTTGTTCTTACATCATACATGGTAAGAAGAGCACCTTCTATTTCTAAGTTTTTATTCAAATGCTTTTTTACAAGATTGATGGTATTCATAAGTTGTCCTAACCCCTCCAAGGCATAGTATTCACATTGAATCGGAATTAATACACTATCTGCTGCAGTAAATGCATTTAGTGTAATTAATCCTAACGATGGTGGACAATCAATAATCATATAATCATATTGATGTTTTAGTTCTTCTAATTTTTCTTTTAACCTTTGCTCTCTTGACATCATGGAAACAAGCTCTACCTCTGCCCCAGCTAAGTTGATATTGGATGGACAAACTTTTAGATTTTTGCTTTTGGTTTGTACTAATGTTTCCTCCATTTTGATATCTTCTACTAATAGTTCATATACTGATTTTTGCGTTGGCCCTTGTAAGCCTACCCCACTGGTCGCATTTCCTTGTGGGTCTGCATCAATCAAGATTACCTTTTTACCCTTTTTTGCAAGTAATGCACTTAAAGTGATTGAAGTTGTAGTCTTTCCTACTCCTCCCTTTTGATTTGCGACTGCAATAATTTTTCCCAAAGTCATCCCTCCATATATAAAATTTTGACATATTAATCATATAAAAAACTATTCCATATGTCAATAAATTTCATAAAATTTTTTCAATTTATTGTATTGGTTGTTTTGATGGGGTTCCCGCTTTTCTTGGGTATGAACTTGGCGTTTCTTTCGTCTTTTTTATTATGATTAGAGTTCTTTTTATATCTGAGTCTGGTAGTGTAAATTCTTTTATCGCTTCTATTTCTCCCCCTAATATACTAATTGCGATTTTACTATTTTCAATTTCCTCCCCTTTGTTTGCTTTCATACAAATACATTTTCCACCAATTTTAACAAATGGTAATAGGTATTCTACCAAAGTAGCGAGTGGTGCAACTGCTCTTGACACTGCAATATCGAATTGCTCTCTTAGTTTCTTATTTTTTCCTGCTTCTTCTGCTCTTACATGATGTGTCGTTATATTTGATAATTCTAATGTCTTAATTACCTCATTTAAGAAATTAATTCTTTTTGCTAAGGAGTCTATTAATGTAATCGATACATTTTGTTTCGCTATTTTTACTGGAATTCCTGGGAATCCTGCTCCTGTTCCTACATCTATAATGCTTGCATTATTTTCTAAGTATGGGGTAATTGTTAATGAGTCTATAAAATGCTTTTGTAAGATTTCGTAATCTTCGGTAATTGCTGTTAAGTTCATTTTTTCATTCCACTTCTTTAATATTTCCATATAGTTATAAAACATCTCTAGTTGTTCTTCTTTTAATATCGTGTTACTATTCCCTGCTTGTTCTTTTAATTTTTGCTTCCATGTTTCTTTTTCCATATTCCCCCTCCTCTTTTTTATTCTTGTTTTGTTCTAAGTAAATTAGTAACACTGAAATATCAGCTGGAGAAACACCCGGTATTCTAGATGCTTGTCCAACGGATATTGGTTTGTATTTATCTAGTTTTTGTCTTGCCTCTAATCGTAACCCTTTTATTTGGCTATAGTCGATTTCTTGTGATAATGCTTTGTTTTCTAATTTACTTGCTTTTTCCACTTGTACTAATTGTAAATTGATATACCCTTCATACTTTATTTGAATTTGCACTTCTTCTTTTTCTTGTTTGCTTAATATTGGTCTTTCTTCATCAATCGTGCTTAAGTCTTCGTATGTAATTTCAGTACGTTTTAATAAATCCGATAACTTAACCCCTGTTTCTATTTTTGATGTTCCCAAGCTTTTTAATAACTCATTTACTTCTTTTGTTGGTTTAATTGTCTTTTCTTTCATACGTTTAATTTCTACTTCTATTCTTTCTTTCTTTTTGCAAAAAGCTTGATATCTTTCTTCTTTTATTAATCCTACTTCATGCCCTATTTTCGTTAATCGTAAGTCTGCATTATCTTGTCTTAATAAAAGACGATATTCTGCTCTTGAAGTCATCATACGATATGGTTCATTGGTACTTTTTGTAACAATATCATCAATTAAAACACCAATATATGCCTCATCTCTTCCTAATACAATGGGGGCTTTACCATCTAGTTTTCTTACTGCATTGATACCTGCAATAATTCCTTGTGCTGCTGCTTCTTCATAACCAGATGTCCCATTAATCTGCCCAGCAAAAAACATTCCCCCTATTTTCTTACTTTCTAACGATATTTTTAATTGGGATGGTTCAATACAGTCATATTCAATGGCATATGCTGGTCTTGTAAACTCTGCCTTTTCTAATCCTGGTATGGTTCGATACATTGCAATTTGCACATCTTCTGGTAAAGAAGAACTCATTCCTTGTATATACATTTCATTTGTATTCTCCCCCATTGGTTCTACAAAAATCTGATGTCTCTCCTTATCCGCAAACCTTACTACCTTATCTTCAATGGAAGGACAATAACGAGGTCCTGTTCCCTCTATCTTCCCAGCATATAATGGTGAACGATGTAAATTAGCACGTATAATCTTGTGTGTTTCTTCGTTTGTGTATGTTAAATAGCATGGTTCTTGTTTCTTATTGTCTGTTTCGTCTTCAAAGGAGAACATTTCAATTTCATCATCTCCTTCTTGAAGCTCCATTTTTGAAAAGTCGATACTGTTCCTGTTAATTCTTGCTGGTGTTCCTGTTTTAAATCTTAATAGCTCAATTCCTAACTTCTTCAAACAATCCGATAATCGATTTGCTGGAAACACCCCATCTGGTCCACTTTCAAAAGACACTTCCCCAATATGTATCTTTCCTTTCAAATAAGTACCAGTCGCCAATATAACCGCCTTCACCTTATAAATCGCACCAATATTCGTCTCAACACTCTCCACCTGATTATCCTTCACACTAATATTCACAATCTCCGCCTGCTTTATATACAAATTCTCCTGTTTCTCTAAGGTATGTTTCATCTCCATATGATATCGCTTTCGATCTGCCTGCGCCCTTAACGAATACACCGCCGGTCCCTTCGACTTATTTAACATTTTAATCTGTATATAAGTCTTATCAATGTTCTTACCCATTTCCCCGCCAAGTGCATCAATCTCTCTTACCAAATGCCCTTTCGAACTCCCACCTATATGTGGATTACAAGGCATATTAGCAACCACCTCTAAACTAATCGAAAACAACAACGTTCTCTTCCCAAGTCTTGCCGAAGCAAGTGCAGCTTCACACCCCGCATGCCCAGCTCCAATCACTGCTACATCATATTCTCCTGCTTGATAACTCATCTCTCTCTCCTCTCCATGTTTTTCATGAAACAAAAACATCTGTTTGTAACTATGTTTCCCAATTTAAAGCACTTTCCCCATCTTTACGCCAACAAACTCCGCCTCAAATCAGCGTGCATGTAATACTACGAATAGAAAAAAACGAGTTCGACCTACAAAGCCCAATACCTACTCCCAAGCATAGTGTGTCACATCATTCCAAAAAACCACTAACGCTAAAACGCCTTGGAGAACGGAATTTTTTTCTATTCGTAGTATTACATGGAAGCGGACGTCAGAATCAATCCTTCAATCCAACACCTCGTTCCTCGTAATTACTCTCAAAATCAATTTTAAACGTTTTTAACCAATTTAATATATAAGTATCCCATTAAACTATAAAATCATCTCAAATCAAATCCTCGCATCTCACTTCCCCAAACAAAACTTAGCAAAGATTTCATTGATAATTTCCTCCGACACCGTCTCCCCGGTAATCTGTCCCAAAGCCTCCAAAATCGCCTTAATCGATAATCCCACCATATCAATCGGCATTCCTTCCTCATTCGCCAAAAGAGCCTTCCTCGTCTCCTCTATCGCCTGCACAATAATCTGCTTATGGCGTACATTCGTAATCACCGTATCATAATCCACCTGTATCTCATCTAATCGAAAACGCCTCTCAATCTCTCGGTAAATCTCTTCTATCCCCTCTCTACTCTTCGCAGATATCCTAATAATCGTTTGATTTGGAAACGTTTTTTCAATCTCCTCTTGCACCGCATTATCCTTACAAATATCCATTTTATTAATCACAAACACGCACTTTTTCTCTTTTACCATTTCAACAATCTGCTCATCTTCCTTAGAAAATGGCCTACTACCATCAAAAATAGCAATCACAAAATCCGCTTCCTCTACACTCTTTTTCGAACGTTCAATTCCAATTTGTTCTACTTTATTATCTGCATTTCGTATTCCTGCTGTATCGATTATATTAATTGGAATTCCTCTTACGGAAATAGACTCCTTGATAATATCTCGAGTAGTCCCTTCCACATCTGTAACAATCGCCCTTTCCTCTTTCAAAATAGCATTTAATAATGAGGATTTACCCGCATTTGGCTTGCCTACTAATGCAACCCCTATTCCCTCTTTTACAATTTTTCCAGTTTCAAAACTGTTTTTCAATTTTACTAACTCTTGTTCTACTTGTTTTAATGTATTTTCTGCCTTTTTCTTATCCACTTCTTCTATATCATATTCTGGATAATCAATAGAAACTTCCACATCCACCATAATCTGCATAAGCAAATCTCTTATTTTCCTTATTTCTCTTGATACTCCTCCTTCTAATTGCTGTATGGATACCTTCGATTCTTTTTGGGTTTTGGCATTAATCACATCAATGACTGCTTCTGCTTGTGATAAATCTATCCTTCCATTTAAAAAGGCTCTTTTAGTAAATTCTCCCGGTTCCGTAAGTGTTGCTCCATTTTGCAAACACAATTCTAATATTTTTTGGACAATATACATCCCGCCATGTGATTGAATCTCACACAAATCTTCTTTGGTATAACTATTGGGTGCTTTAAAAAAAGAAACCAAAACTTCATCAATAATCTTCTCTTCTTCTACAATATAGCCATATTTAATACGATACCCTTTTATCTTTTCAAAATCCATCTCCTGTTTTGGCTTAAAAATCTTTTGTAATACTTGGTATGTCTTACTTCCGCTCATTCTTACAATTCCAATTCCTCCAATTCCCGGTGCGGTTGATATTGCTACAATGGTACTCATGACATTTTTCTCCTTTTTTTCGATAATAAAAAGTCAAAATACAGATAATTCATAAGATTTTTTCTTATTCTTTTGAATCCGAACTTTGACTTCCGATTTTTATTTTATTTTTTTATTATTTATTTATTATTTTTTAATTTAATGATAAAAAATAATAAAAATTCTTTTTATTTTATTCTTATTTGTTGTTGTAATTTTGTCTTACGGAAATAACCACTTTACGGTATGGTTCCTCTCCAACACTTGATGTTACTACTCGTTTACTATTTTGTAGTTCTGTATGTATAATTTTTCTTTCATATGCTGTCATTGGTTCTAGTGTAATCGATTTTTTCGTTCTAGCTACCGTTTTTTCTAATTTATCTGCTAATTCTTCTAATGATTTTTCTCTTCTTTCTTTATATCCACAAATATTTAAAATAACTCTTACTTTATATTCTGAATTTTTACTTGCTATGGAAGATAAAATAATTTGTAATTGATTTAATACTTCTCCTCTATGCCCAATTAAATAATTTAAGTCATCTCCATTTATATCAATTTTTAAATATCCTTCCTCTTGTTTTACTTCATAATGAATATCCTTGCTTGGAAGAGTTTTACTCCATTTTGTTAAAAATTCCTCTACTTGTTTTATTGCTTGTCCAAAATCAGTATGAGCCATTTCTTCTTTGTTTCGTTTTACTTTTTCAATCTTTACTTCTTTTTTGCTAGTAATTTGTACTTTTACCACTCTAGGAGCTAAAATACTAAAGAAACTTCTTTTATCTTCATTTTCTAGTACTTTTATTTCAGCATCTTCTTTTGTTATCCCTAAGGCTTTAAGTCCCTTTTCAATTGCTTCGCCGTGTTGTTTTTCCTTCAAATATCTTTGCCTCTGCCATTATTCCTCCTCCTCTTCCTCTTTCATCCATTTATTCAAAATAAATCGTTCTAATATCATTAATACATTATTCACTAACCAATATAGTGCAAGTCCTAAAGGTGCAATAATAGCAATCGATACACTCATGACTGGCATAATATAACTCATACTCTTATTGGCTTGTGCCACTGCATCTATTTCATTCGTACCTTCTTCTCCCTCTTTCTTTTTGGCTGTTTGCATATTGGTTGTCATTCTCATCGATAAAAAAGAAGTAAAAACATATAATGCTGGAATAATATAAACCCTCCAGTCCGAAAAGTTTTGTGATGGTACACTACTTAAGTCTAATCCTAAAAATTCCATATTAATGTGAACTCTTTCATCTTGTTGCCCTTTGTCTCGAATAATTAAAATTTCTGGATATGGGTTATTTTTATTTTCTTCTACTTGTTTTATTTCATTGGTATATTGTTCAATCACACTTTGATCTACTTTTGTCATATAAGTTAACGGGCTTCTTACTAAATAAAATACTGAAAATAGTAATACAATTTGCACAATTGCACTTAAACATCCACTAAAAGGACTCATTTTCTCTCTTTTATATAAATCAATCGTTTCTTGATTTAATTTTTCTGGATTATTTTTATATTTATCTTGGATTTCTCTCATTTTTGCTTGTATCTTTGCTGACTTTTTCATTGTTTTTTGTTGCTTAATTGAAATTGGTAACATGACGATTTTTAATACAATCGAAAATAAAATAATTGCTAACCCGTAGTTATGAATCAGTTGATATAAAAAATTCAACACATAACCAAATAAATTTGCAAAAAAAGATATCATATTTCTCTCCTTTTCCCTTTTACTTTAAAGGGTCATATCCACCTTTTGAAAAGGGATTACATTTAAAAATTCTTTTGATTCCTAATATTAGTCCTTTTGTTACTCCATACTTTTGAATGGCTTGTTTGGTATATTCTGAACAACTTGGATAATACTTGCAATGCACACCAAAATATTGAAGCACTTTCGAGATATATTTTTGATAAAAACGAATCCAAAAAAGAACACATCGTTTCATGATAACATTCCTATCTTTTTCAAAATATCCATCATATCTTTCTTAATATTTTGAAAAGTAGCTTGTCTAATATCTTGTTTCTTCTTCCACAAAAAAACAAGATGATACCCTGTTTCTAACTCTTCTTCTAACAAACGATAATTTTCAAAAATCAATCGTTTAATACGATTTCTCTTTACGGCTTTGGCTACTTTCACACCAACCGCAATTCCAATACGATTCATTGGACTTTGGTGTTTTGTAACAAATACATACAAAAACCTTCCCGAATAATACTTACCCTTTGTTAATACTTTTTTGAATTCATAATTTTTCTTTAATTTCACCGTTTTTTTCATAATTATCACTCTTTACATGGAAAAAAGAGCCACACCAAATGTGGCCCAAAACTTAAGCACTTAATTTTTTTCTTCCTTTAGCACGTCTAGCCTTTAATATATTTCTTCCTGCTCTTGTTTTCATTCTTTTCATGAAACCATGTTCTTTTTGTTCTTGTCTCTTTTTTGGTTGAAATGTTCTTTTCATTTTGCACCTCCTAATTCTTTATTCCGTAAGTCATCTATGAAATTTTCTTACTTTCAAAATAAGTAGTGTTATTATATACTACCTCTCCCCCTTTTGTCAAGCAATGTTCCGTAGATTTTACGAATTTTAACAAATATGCCCTATTTTTCCAAACTTTTTTAACAATTTTTTCTTACGCATACTTGCCTTTGAGAAAAATTATCCACATTTTTTTAAAAATTTTCCACATTGCTATTGACGAAATTCTTTCTTTTTTGATATGATAGGTGGGCAATGAATAAAAGATATTATTTTTATACAAAGGAAAACTTTTATCGATTTTATTTAGAACAAATGTTATCAACATTTGTGGATAAGTATGTGGATAAGTTAGTTTTTTATTTTTTGTAACGATATAAATGAAAAGAATTATCCCTGTGGAAGGAATGAAGAAATCATGCAAAATGAATTAAGCGAATTTTTTATGCAAGCAAAAGATTTATTAAGAAAAGAAATGTCGGAAATTTCTTTTAATACTTGGTTTAAAGACTTAGAACTATTAGAAAAAAATGGTGACACTTATGTATTAGGTGTTACTTCTGAATTTCAAAAAGATGCTATTATGGGGCGTTATTTTGATTTAATTTTAAATACCTTTAAATATATTACAAATTCGGATTGTAAAATTGCCGTAAGGGAAAATGGATATGTCCAAAACCAAGCAGAACAAAAAGATGGAAATCCAGATTCGGTTAGTACAATTTCTGGATATTCTAGTTCATTTTTAAACCCAAAATATACTTTCGATACTTTTGTTGTTGGTGATAGTAACCGTTTTGCACACGCTGCGGCACTAGCAGTAGCTGAATCTCCTGCAACCTCTTATAATCCTTTGTTTTTATATGGGGGAGTAGGATTAGGAAAAACTCACTTAATGCATGCCATTGGAAATGAAATTCTAAAAAGTGACCATTCCGCAAGAGTTTTATATGTTACTTCTGAGAAATTTACCAATGAATTAATTAATGCCATAAAAGATAATACCAATGAAGCATTTCGTAATTATTACCGAAATGTGGATGTTTTATTAATTGATGATATTCAATTTATTGCTGGAAAAGAAAAAATTCAAGAAGAATTTTTCCATACTTTTAATACGTTACATGAAAGTGGAAAACAAATTATTCTTTCAAGTGACCGACCACCAAAAGAAATTAAACTACTAGAAGACCGCTTAAAATCTCGTTTTGAATGGGGACTTATTGCTGATATTTCAAATCCAGATTACGAAACACGTCTTGCTATTTTAAGAAAAAAAGCCCAATCTGACCACATTCAAATTGATGATATGATTCTTTCGAATATTGCAACAAAAATAGATACCAACATTAGAGAACTAGAAGGTGTACTAAACAAAATGATTGCCAAAGCTTCTTTAACACACAGTCCCTTAAGCTTAGAAATGGCGGAAAAAGCAATTAATGATATTGTATCTCAAAAAGAAAAAGTCGTTTCTTGTGAATCCATACAAGAAGTCGTTTCAAAATACTTTAATATCAATTCAAAAGATTTAAAAAGTTCGAAACGTTCTAATGATTTAGCTTACCCAAGGCAAATTGCAATGTATTTATGTAGAGATGTTGCTCAAATGCAACTAGCAAAAATAGGGGAGTGTTTTGGAAAAAGAGATCACACCACCGTTATGCATGCCTGTCGAAAAATTGAAGCAGAAATAAAAGAAAATGGAAACACAAAACTAATTGTGGAAAGTGTGAAAAATTTATTGTTAAATGCAAACTAGTTTATATTTCCGTAAGAAAAGTCTTTTTCAAAAAATATTGTTTGTTAAACTTTTGTTTTTATTACAATATTCAATTCCTTCTTACGGAATCGCTTGATTAGTTATTCACAAATGAGATGTTAATATCGTGTTAACAGGTTGTTAATAACCACTTATTCACAAATGAAAAAGAAAAGATGTGGAAATATCTTTTGGTTATTCACAAAATAATCCACCAAGTTTTTCCTACGGCTAACCTACATTAACTTACTTTTACACCAAATCCACATCACCTAATACTAATACTACTAAAATATTTATATTATTTAAAGGAGAGAGGAAAATGAAACTTGTATGCCAAAAGGATAAAATCCTGAAAGCTCTTAATTCCGTAATAAAAGCAGTAGCATCCAAAACAACAATGCCAATATTAGAAGGAATTTTAATTAGAACAAATGATAATGAAATAAAATTAACTACCTATGATTTAGAAATAGGTATTGAATATATTATGGAAGCAGAAGTAAAAGAACAAGGATGTACAGTCGTAAATGCCATTATGTTTAGCGAAATTATTCGTAAATTACCGGATACTGAAATTAATATTACAATCAATGAAAGTAACTTACTTGTTATTGAGTGCGAAGGTTCTTTATATAAACTAGCTACCATGAACCCAGAAGAATTTCCAGAGTTACCAAAAATAGAAGTAGAAAATTCCATTACCATCGAACAAAATACATTAAGAAATATGATTCGAAAAACCATTTTTGCAACAAGTATAGAAGAAAACAGACCCATTTTTACAGGATGCTTATTCCAAACAATCGATAATAAACTAAATGTAGTAGCAGTAGACGGTTTTCGTCTTGCATGGAATAGTACCATTTTAAATAATAAAACAAATACGTTTAGTGCTGTTATTCCAGGAAAAACGTTAAATGAAGTAAACAAAATTATTTTAGATTCTTTTGATCCTATTCAAATTGGTGTTTCAAAAAATCAAGCATTATTTGAAATGGATAACTGTAAAATTGTAACACGCTTACTAGATGGAGAATTTTTAAATTATCAAAATGTCATACCAGAAAAATGGGAAACTAGAGTAAGAGCAAATAAAAACAATTTACAAGATTGTTTTGAAAGAATTAGCTTAATATCTGCATCTTCAACAGAAAAAGAAAAGAAATATCCTGTAAAAGTAATGGTGGATATTGGAAAAGTAACCATATCTTGTACCAATCAAACAGGTGACGCAAAAGAAGAACTATATGTCTCTACGGAGGGAACGAATTTAGAAGCAGGGTTCAATCCAAAATACTTCTTAGATGCCCTAAAAGTCATAGAAGATGAAGAAATATTCGTCGATTTTGGATCCAACATATCTCCTTGTGTTATAAGACCAGTAGGAGAGGGAGATTATACTTATATGATTTTACCAATTCGTTTAAAAGAATAACATTAGGAGAAAAGAATGTACTTAAAAAGAATTAAATTAGTCAATTTTAGAAATTATCAACAACAAGAAATTGAATTAAGCCCTAACATGAATTTGTTTTTTGGAGAAAATGCACAAGGAAAAACCAATATACTAGAAGCCGTTTTTCTATGCGCTATAGGAAAATCATTTCGAGCCAAAAAAGAAAAAGAATTAATCAATTTAGAAAAAAAGCAAGCATTTGTTGAAATTGAATATGAAAAAAGTGATAGAAGTGGCAAAATAAAAATTATATTAGATGATAAAAAAAATATATTTCTAAATGATATAAAACAAAGCAAACTGAGTGATATATTAGGAAAAATTAATATGGTAATGTTTAGTCCAGATGATATTGAAATACTAAAAAGTAGTCCAGCCAAAAGAAGGAGATTTCTAAACATTATGATTAGCCAATTACGACCACACTATGTACACTCTTTAAATATGTACCAAAAAACACTAGAACAAAGAAACAATTATTTAAGACAAATTGTAAAAGAAAACAAACCAGAAGAAATGTTAGAAATTTGGGATGAAAGTTTAGCAAACTATGCCAAAGAAATATATGAATATCGAAACGAATTTGTTGGAAAAATAAAAGAAAAAATTTCAAACATTCATAGTCAAATTACAGATAGGCAAGAAGAACTAAAGCTAAAGTATATCTCGGATTGTGAAAATAAGGAAACCTATAAAGAAGAGTTAATAAAATCAAGAAAAGCAGATATAGAAAGAGGTTATACTTCAAAAGGAATTCATAGAGATGATATTTACTTTTTTATCAACAAAAAACAAGTAAACATCTACGGCTCTCAAGGTCAAAATAGAACCGTTATCTTATCTTTAAAATTAGCAGAACTAGAAATTATAAAAGAAGAAACCGAAGAATATCCAATTTTGCTATTAGATGATTTCATGTCAGAGTTAGATGGAAAACGTAGAGAAAATTTTTTAAAAAACATAGAAAATACACAAATTCTAATTACTTGTACTGAAGAATTCACAATTTGTGAAAAAATGTGCAAAACCTTTCAAGTAAAAAATGGAAATGTGGAAAACAAAAAAGAATAGGAGAGAATATGTATTTACACATTGGAAAAGATGAAATGATAAAAAAAGAACATATTTTGTGGTTATTGGATTATAAAGGATTACAGGAAAACAAAACATTTCAAGATTTTTTTAACAGTATTCCAAAAGAAAACAAAATCGATATTAGCCAAAATCAGCCCAAAACTGTTATTATCACAAAAGAAAGTAACATCATTAAAGCCTATATTTCAAACATATCTTCTAATACCTTAGCAAATCGAAAATTTTTAGAAATGAAAAAATAGACTTGCATTTTTTTAAAATAAGGTTATAATAGAAAAGCAAAACTCTTAAGGAGGAAAGAAAATGGAAAAATTTGAACACGAATATGGAGCAGAACAAATTCAAGTATTAGAAGGCCTTGAAGCCGTAAGAAAAAGACCAGGAATGTATATTGGTAGTGTATCAGTAAGAGGATTACATCATCTAGTATATGAAATTGTAGACAATGCAGTAGATGAAGCATTAGCAGGGTATTGTAAAAATATTCATGTAACCATAGAGCCAGGAAATATTGTAAAAGTAGAAGATGATGGAAGAGGAATTCCAGTAGCAATTCACCCAAAAACCAATATATCCGCAGCAGAAACAGTATATACGGTGTTACATGCAGGAGGAAAATTTGGGGGAGATAGTGGATATAAAGTATCTGGAGGACTTCACGGAGTAGGTTCCTCAGTTGTAAATGCCCTATCAAACTGGACAGAAGTAACCATTCAAAGAGATGGTGGAGTTTTTCAAATGTCTTTTGAAAAAGGAAAAACAAAACAATCTTTAACAAGAGTTGGAGATTCAGATAAAACAGGGACAACCGTAAGATTTTTAGCAGATGATACCATTTTTGAAACCTTAGAATATGAATATGAAGTATTAGAAAATCGCTTACGCGAAATGGCATTTCTAACCAAAGGACTACGAATTACCATTGAAGATTTAAGAGAAGAAACACCTAAAAAAGCAGACTTTTGTTATGAAGGTGGATTAATTTCTTTTGCAGAATTCTTAAATAAAAACAAAGAAGCCATAAACAAAACACCAATTTATATTGAAAAACAAGGAGAAGTGCCAGTAGAAATTGCCATTCAATATACAACAGCCTATTCAGAAAATATATACACATTTGTTAATAACATTAATACGGTAGAAGGAGGAACTCATTTAGAAGGGTTCAAAAGAGCGATTACCAAAGTATTCAACGATTATGCGAGAAGTCACAATCTAATAAAAGAAAAAGACTCGAACTTACAAGGAGAAGATATAAGAGAAGGAATTACAGCAGTTGTTTCAGTAAAAGTAAAAGAGCCACAATTTGAAGGACAAACTAAGACAAAGCTAGGGAACAGTGAAGTTTCAGGTATTGTACAAAGTACAGTAAATGAAGCCTTATCTAATTTCTTAGAAGAAAATCCTTCTATTGCCAAAGCAATTTTAGAAAAATGTATTAGTGCATCAAGAGCAAGAGAAGCAGCAAGAAAAGCAAGGGAATTAGTTAGAAGAAAAACAGCATTAGAAAGTTCAACATTACCTGGAAAGTTAGCGGATTGTAGTAGTAAAAATCCAGATGAATGTGAAATATATATTGTAGAGGGAGATTCAGCAGGGGGAAGTGCAAAACAAGGAAGAGATAGGAAATTTCAAGCAATTTTACCATTATGGGGAAAAATGTTAAACGTAGAAAAAGCAAGAGCAGATAAAATTTATAACAATGATAAATTAAACCCAGTTATTGTAGCCGTAGGAGCTGGAATTGGAGCAGAGTTTGATATTAGCAAAATTCGTTATGCCAAAATAATCATTATGGCGGATGCGGATGTTGATGGTGCACATATTAGAACCCTTTTATTAACGTTCTTTTTCCGTTATATGAGACCATTAATCGAAAATGGAAATGTGTATTTAGCACAACCACCATTATATAAATTGTCAAAAAGAGGAATGGAAGATATATATTGTTATACCGATGAAGAAAAAGACGAACATTTAGCTAAAATCGGAACCGAAGGAGTTAGTATCCAACGTTATAAGGGTCTAGGAGAAATGAATCCAGAACAACTATGGGAAACAACAATGGACCCAGATAAAAGAACATTAGTAAAAGTAAAACTAGAAGATGCAATCAAAGCAGATGAGATTTTTACCATTCTTATGGGAGACGAAATTGCACCACGTAAAGAATTCATTGAACAAAATGCAAAATACGTTAAAAATTTAGATATATAAGAACCTGGCCCACTGCACAGGCAAAGCCTATGGGTGAGGTACCCCAGAACCTTGTTGTTTACACAATAAGATGTTTATCGATAAACAAAATCGCCAATAACTACGGAAATACAAACTAAAGCGTGATTTTTTATAAAATTAATAATATGCCAATCATTATAGGAAAAAACGATAAGTGGATATATGAATGATTATTATTTACACAATAATTTAATCGCATAATACTGTATAAAAAACAGTATTATGCGATTAATCGATAAAGCTAATATTAATCTTCTGCTAAAACTTATACACATAATTACTCACCTAATGTACCTTACGATACAAATAAGCAATTTACCACATATACAAATCAGTTGCTCGACCATAAATACACTTAAGAATATCCATATTCATCCTAAGAGGACTAATAACAAACACCAAAAATATAAATATAATCTTAACTCAAAATTATTACCTATATTACAACCATAAAAAACATATTAATTTTATAAAATAAAAGAAATAAAATATAGCTTACCTACAAATAATAATTTCTTATCGCCGACCTATCATAACCCATAAGAGCTACCATATATCTTTGCTCGAATAATATAAAACCAAATAAAAAATTGACCTCATACTACTCTTCGTACAACTAATATTAACCTTATGAAATTATTATAACCGAAATCAAAAAATATATACCAAAAATAATATTGGAATATTTTGTCGAAATTTGTATTACGATTTTTGTTGACAAATGAAGAAAAACGTTTTATGATAAAAGAGTCCTTAAAAAGATTTATTCAAATCAAATTAAATTCGAAAAGTATTAATTCGAAAAAAAATCCAGAGAAAAAAGAAAATAAGTAATATGTTTATTAAAACAAACAAAAATAAAAAAGCAAAGATACTAATAATAAAAATTCATATAAGATAGGAAACTTAAGAAACATCAAAAAAATTACAACCATAATATAAAATAAAACAATAATGTATTAAAAGTAGAAAAGAAAGCATAAAAGCAATAATAGAAATATAATAATTAATTAATAAAACATATTAAAGTAATAATAAAAAACAAAAATATAATAACTAAATTAAATAGCAAAAAATATTAATGAAATAATGAAAAAATAAAAACACAAATACAATAATTATTAAATAACAAAACATATTAAAATAATAATAAATAGGTGATGTAATTTTAAGTTGAGTAATGTAAAAAAATATATTTTAAAAACAAATAATAAAACATACAAATTAAAAAAACAATTATTCAAATAAGTAATAGAAAAAATAAAAAAGGAAAATAAATAATATATAAACAAACACAATATAATAATTTAATTAAATAGTAAAACATATAAGGTAAAAATATAATATTTAAAATCGAATAGTAAAAAACAAAAAAATGAATAGTAATTAAAAGTTTAAAATTAATAATTGATAATTTATAAATACAATATAATTTTGAAGTTAATCGAAAAGAAATAATTATAAAAGAAAAGGAAGTTTTTAATTGAGCAATAGATATAAGAAAAAACTAAAATTTATAAAACTAAAATATCAATAGTAAAATAAAAAGTAATTACAAAATAAAACAAAGACTTAGAATTAAATGATAAAATATATAGAAGGTAAAAATAGAAATATAATACTATATAAATATAGAATAAAATAATAATATAAATCTTAAAAAGAAAAAATGATTGGATAAAGTATGAGAATAAAAAATTAAAATGAAAATAGAAAAAAAGGGTGATAGAAAATGAAAAAAGAAATAATGGAACCAATACAAAATTGGTTGCCGATTGAAGAAATTTTTGAAAATGGAATTATTAAATTAAAAGAAAATAATTATATTAAAATAATAAAAATAATTCCAGTAAATTATAATTTAAAATCGGATTTAGAAAAGGAAGCGATATTAAATTCATATCAAACATTTTTAAAAACCTGTCAGTTCGATATGCAAATAATCATTCAAAGTAATAAAGAAGATTTATCAGAACATATCAAAAAAATAAGAAAACAAAATGAAAAACAAGAAAATGAGAACATGAAGTTACTGTCTGAAAAATATATTGAATTTATTCAAAGGAAAAACTTAGAACAACATTCATCTTCCAAAAACTTCTATATCATAATTCAAAAATCAAACCTATCAAATAAAAATTCAAAAACAAATTTCCAAGAAATTATTTTTCAAGAATTAAATGAAAATTATTTAAAAATAAAAGAATGTCTTTCCCGTTGTGGTAATCTCGCTATTTCCATTGACGAACCAGAAACAATAAAAACAATTTTAAAATCTTTTTTAGGAAATATCCCCAATCATATAATCGAAAAGGAGAATTAATCATATGGAAAAAACACAAAAAGAAGAAAAAACCAAAATAATAGAATTTTTACAAGGCACTTTTAAAAAAAGAAATGAAATATATCCAACCTATATTAACCTAAATAATCCAAAATATCTTGAAATGGAAGACCAATACTTTTCCTCTTTATTAATCGTCAATTACTATCATGAACAAAACGACCTTTTATTAAAAAATTTAATTGACACCAATATCAATATGAATATTTCTCTATTTTATGAAAAAAAAGACTCTTACAAAATGATAAGAGAATTAACATACTATATTGGAAATACAGGAGTCGACCTAGAAAACAAAAATCAAAACCGCCAAGATATCGACTTAGTTGCCTATACCCACAATGACGCAAAATACATAAGAAAACAAATGCAAGTAAATAATGAAGAATTGTATTTCTTCAATTTATACATCACTGTATTTGCAAAAGATACAAGAGAATTAGAATATTTATTAAATAAAGTAGAAGGACTAATACAAAGCAAAGGAATGCAAGCAAGAAGAGCCTACTTTAGGCAAGAACAAGCCTTTTTATCGTCCTTACCACTTATGATAAACCATGAAGATGTAAGACAAGTAACCAAAAGAAATATCCTTACCAGTGGGCTTGTTTCAACCTACCCATTTTTATCGTCCTCTCTATTTGACGAAGAAGGCATTTTTATTGGCAACAACATATATAATCATTCCCTAGTTTTTGTAGACCGTTATAACACGGACAAGTATAAAAACGCCAATATTAGCATATTTGGGACAAGTGGTGCAGGAAAATCCTTTTATACAAAATTATTAATATTAAGAAACGCCATGCTTGGAATTAAGCAATACATCATCGATCCAGAGCGTGAATATGAAAAAGTATGTAAAAATTTAGGAGGAACATTTATTAAAATTGGCCCGACTGCCAATACCTATATCAATATATTTGACATTCGAAAAGAAAGTATTGAAGAAGATGAAAAAGGCTATTTATCCGCAAAAATCGGAAAACTCATTGGATTTTTTCATCTCGTATTTGGACAAATGGATGAAGAAGAAAAAGCCATTTTAGAAGAAAAAATTATTGAATGTTACGCAAAAAAAGGAATTACTTTTGAAGATGAAAGCCTATATAAAGAAGATGAAAACAAAATTACAATTACAAAGATTTTTAAGACGAGTAAAGATATGCCATTATTAGAGGATTTATACCACATATTAGAACAAGACCCAAAAACCAAAACTCTAAAAACAAAATTAATTCCATTTGTAAAAGGTTCTCTAAAATTCTTTAATGAATACACAAATGTAGAACTAAATCAAAATTTAATTGTAGCCGATATCTATGAACTTCGGAGAAGATGATCTAAAGTTTGCCATGTATGTATTTGTAGAACTTTTCTGGAATGAAATAAAAATTGACCGTTCACAAAGAAAAGCAATTTACCTAGATGAAATATGGAGATTAATTGGGGTTACTTCTAATATGAATGTAGCAAGTTTTATTTATAAAATATTTAAAACCATTCGAAAGTATGGTGGAAGTGCAGTTGCTATTACACAAGATATATCTGATTTATTTAGTTTAGAAAATGGAATTTATGGAAAAAGCATTTTAAATAATTCTAGTATTAAAACTTTTTTTTCATTAGAAGAAGAAAACATTAAAATACTATCCGAATATGCAAACTTATCGGAAAAAGAAAGGGTAGAAATAAAATCATTAAAAAGAGGAGAATGCTTAATGTTTGTAGGAGAAAATCATATTTTAACAAAAATTGAAGCAAGCGAATTTGAAAAGAAAATGATAAATGAAAAAGTAGAAATGGAACAAGAAATAGAAGAAGGGAGGATGTTAGATTGATAAGCTAACAAAAAGAATATGAAAAAAATAATTACCGCTTTACAAAATGAAAAAGTAAATCAAAAATTAGCAGAAAATAAAAATATAAAAATAATGACAAATGATATTCAATATCAAGAAGGAATTATCGAAGTATTAGAAATAGATTCTAATATTGATTTTATTATTTTTAGTGAATTATTACCAGGAGAAATAAAAATAGAAACATTAATTGAAAAAATAAGACAGAAAAATAGAAATATAAAAATGATTATTATTTTGGAAAATAAAAAAGAGGAATTAGAAAATTATTTATTAGCAAAAGGGAATATATTTATTTTTTATAATAATGAAATTACGATTGAACAATTATTAAAAATAATAGAGGAAAAATCAAATCAAGAAAAAATAGAACAAGAATTATTAGAAATAAAAAAAATAATCAACAAAGAAAATAATTTTCTGCAAGAAGAAAAAATAGAAGAAGAAAAAAATTATTTTCTAAAAAAAGAAGAAAAAGAAGAAATCGAAAATGAAGTAGAAGAAAATTTTAGCAATCATAAAATTATAAATTGGATTAATAATTTTTTTCACAGAAAAGAAAAAAGAAAAAGTAAAAAAACAATTTTAATAATGGGATTAAAAGGAAGTCGGAAAAACATTTTTTACAATTAATTTAGCAAGACAATTTAAAAATAAAAAAATATTAATTGTTGAAATAAATTCAAACAACCAAGACATTTTATTTTTAATGCAAAACAAAAATAAAACAGATAAAAAAATTAACGGAATAAATAATGAGAAAATAAAAAACATAAATAGTACAATTAATAAATATGAGCAATATTATAATTTAAATAATAAGAAAGAAAAATGTTTTAAGAATGAACAAAATAATGAAAAAGAAAATTATTATATAAACAATAAATGTAATAACATAGAAGAGAATTATTTTAGTAATAAAAAAAATGGTATAAGAAAAAATGATTTTTATCATGAACGAAATAATATGAAAGAAAATTATTTTATAAATAATAAATGTAATAACATAGAAGAGAATTATTTTAGTAGTAAAAAAAATGATATAAGAAAAAATGATTTTTATCATGAACAAAATAATATGAAAGAAAATTATTTTATAAATAATAAATGTAATAAGATAGAAGAAAAATATTCTAATAATGAAAATATAGAAAAGAAAAATTTTTATAGTAGAGAAAATAATTTAGAAAAAAATTATTATATGCAAGATAAAAATAATGGTATAGAAAAAAATATAAGAGGAGAAAAAATGCAAAGTGAAAATAGAATAAAAATTATTTCGATAAATAAACAAATTCATTTAATTTCAGAAAGTAATAAAATAGAAAATGAAATTGAAGTTGTGAAAAAAATAAAAAGTGAAAAAGAAAATTATGATGTAATTTTAATTGACATTGAAAATGAAATGCAAAATTATTTTTCTGTTTTGTTAGAGGAAATTGATAAAATTATTTTTTTAACAGAAGCAAATGTATTACAAATAAAAAAATCCAAAATGTATTTAGAAGAAATGATAGAGAATTATAAAATGGAAAAAGAAAAAATAAATTTTGTATGTAATAAAATAAAAGCAGAAACTCTCTCTTTTAATATTTTAAAAAATGTATTAAGAGAATATAATATTTTGGGAAAAATAAATGATGTAAAAAATTCAAATTTATTAATTAATCATAATATGAAAAATATTTTTTTGGAAAAGGAGATACAAAGGCAATATCAAAAAATAGGAAATGAAATTTTAAAAAACAAGAATGCCAAAAAATATTATATAAATAAGATAGAATAAAAAAATATATAAATTATATAGAATAAAAAATGTTTTAAGTGTAATATATAAAATTGATAAATGATATACGAGAGTAATAAAAAATCTTTATTAAAAATAAGAAAATTTTAAAAAAAAGAATTAAAAAAGAAAGAAGGAATAAATATGGAATTAAGTTTAGAAAATAATAAAAACAATTATAATCAAATTATTAATAAAAGTATGGAGCAAGAAAAAGAATTAAATACAATTAATGAAATGACGGTGACAAAAGAAAATCAAAATCAGTTTATTGAAACAACCTTAGGAAAAACAATCAATGGAGCATTGGATATTGGACTTCGATGGATATTGCCAGATTTGATTGAAGACCAAGTCATTGAAATAAAAGATACCTTATTAAAAAACGGATTAAAAGAAGGAATTCAAAAATCCATTGAAAAGGCAACCGATTTCGGAAAAAGTGCATTTGGAATTGTAACAGGAAAATTTGATAATATTTCTCAATTGCAAACAGCAGTACAAAAAGGAGGAATTATTGACACGGTTTCAGATTCATTAGATTCTGTTTTAAACTATACGGTAAAAAAAGATATGATTCCCAATAGTGTAGCACGAGTTATCCGAAGTAGCAAAAATACCATATTAGAAAACATACAAACCAATTTAGGAAAAACAATGACAGAACAAATAAGAGGAATTGAAAAAATAAACAAATACATTACCAATTGGAATGGATACTTAAAACAAGAAGACTTTGAAGGAATGCAAAGAGAATATGAAAAGGTACGAGAACAATTAAAAATACTAGTTCCTTTAGAAACGACTTTGCAAAAAGCAAGAGAACTAGAAAACTTACATAAGTTAATTAGAAACAATGGACAAAATTTTAATCTTTCTGAAGAAGAAAAAATATTGGCTAGTAAATTGATATGATTTGTATAAAGTATAGTATACGAGTGATAAAAGTTATCAAACAAAGTTTTATAAAATAGGGTTATGAAATTTAGAAGATACGAATAAAAAACAATAAGGAACTCTTACGGAAATAAGGAAAAATTTGTAGTTTTTTTGATTTTTTTCTTGCAATTTTTTGTTGGTTACAGTATAATGACACTAGGAAAAAAATTAAGAAAAAGAGGTTGTGAAAGAATGGATAGACCAGGAGAAAAAATTATCGAAAGAGACATTGAAAAAGAAATGAAAACATCCTATATTGACTATGCCATGAGTGTTATTGTGCAACGTGCATTACCAGATGTAAGAGACCGGATTAAAACCAGTTCATAGAAGAATTCTATATGCCATGCATGAAGACGGTATCACATCAGACAAGCCATATAGGAAATGTGCTAATACAGTAGGTTCTGTACTAGGACGATATCATCCACATGGAGATGCTTCCGTATATGATGCTATGGTAAGAATGGCACAAGACTTTTCACTTCGTTATATGTTAGTGGATGGGCATGGAAACTTTGGTTCCATAGATGGCGATGGAGCAGCGGCAATGAGGTATACAGAAGCAAGAATGGCAAAAATTTCAAATTATATGATGTATGATATTGAAAAAAATACAGTAAACTTTATGCCTAACTATGATGAACGTTTACAAGAACCTACTGTATTACCAGCCAGAATTCCAGCACTACTAATTAATGGTTCAAACGGTATAGCCGTAGGAATGGCAACCAATATTCCACCACATAATTTAACAGAAGTAATTAATGGTATTATTAAAGTAATAGAAGAAGACAATGTAACAAACGAAGACTTAATGCAAGTCATAAAAGGACCAGATTTTCCTACGGGTGGACAGATTTTAGGAAGAGATGGGATAAAAGATGCTTATACAACAGGAAGAGGAAAAATTATTGTAAGAGCAGAAGCAGAGATTGAAGAAATGCAAGGAAACAGACAACGTATTGTTGTAACTTCATTACCATACCAAGTAAACAAAGCGAAACTAATTGAAAATATTTCTCATTTAGTAAGAGATAAACGAATTGAAGGAATTTCGGATATGAGAGATGAATCTGACCGAAATGAACGTGTTCGTATTGTAATCGAACTAAAAAGAGATGCAAATGCACAAGTGGTATTAAACCAATTATACAAAAACACACAAATGCAAGATACATTTGGAGCTATTTTACTTGCTCTAGTAAATGGAGAACCCAAAATTTTAACCCTAAAACAATGTATTGAACACTACCTAGACCATAGAAAAGAAGTAGTAGTACGTAGAACGCAGTTTGAATTAGAAAAAGCAGAAGCAAGAGCCCATATCTTAGAAGGATTAAAAATTGCTTTAGACAATATTGATGAAATTATTAACATCATTCGTTCTTCTTATGATGACCCAAAAGAAAGATTAATGGCACGTTTTGGATTTACGGATATTCAAGCACAAGCGATTCTGGATATGAGATTAAAAACATTATCAGGTTTGCAAAGAGAAAAAATTGAAGAAGAATACGAAGAATTAATGAGATTAATTGAACACTTAAAAGAAATTTTAGCAAGCGAAAAACTAGTATTCGATATTATTAAAGAAGAACTAATTGAAGTAAGAGACAAATTTGGAGACGAAAGAAAAACCAAAATTGTAGCAGCAGCAGACGATATTGAAATGGAAGACTTAATTAAAGAAGAACAAACCGTTATTGCCCTAACTCATTTTGGTTATATAAAAAGAATGCCGATTGATACCTATAAGAGCCAAAGAAGAGGTGGAAAAGGTATTACGGGAATGGCAACAAGAGAAGAAGATTTTGTAAAACAAATCTTTACTGCTTCTACACATGATATGATTTTATTCTTTAGTAATAAAGGAAAAGTATACAAATTAAAAGGATATGAAATTCCAGAAGCAGGAAGAACTGCAAAAGGAACCGCGATTGTTAATCTATTAAGCCTAGACAATGGAGAAAAAGTGTCTGCTGTTATACCAATTCAAAACTTTGCCGAAGGAAAATATCTATTAATGGCAACCAAAAACGGAATGATTAAAAAGACAGCATTAAAAGAATACGATTCTACCAGAAAAACAGGCTTACAAGGAATTACCTTAAAAGATGAAGATGAATTAATTTCAGTTCGTTTAACGGACGGAGAAGACAATGTTGTACTAGTTACCAAAGAAGGAATGTGTATTACCTTTGATGAAAAAGACGTAAGACCAATTGGTAGAGTATCACAAGGTGTTATCGGAATTAAATTAGAAAAAGACGATGTTGTCATCGGAATGGAATCCATCCTAACAGGTTCAAGAGCAACACTACTTGCCATTACGGAAAATGGATTTGGAAAGAGAACCGAGCTTGACGAATATCGTGTACAAGCAAGAGGAGGAAAAGGAGTCATTACCTATAAAATTACACCAAAAACAGGAAAACTAGTAGGAATTCGTATTGCAACCGGAGACGAAGACGTCATGTTAATCACAGACAAAGGAACCGTTATTCGTTTATTAGTAAAAGAAGTCAGCATTTTAGGAAGGTCAACACAAGGTGTTACACTAATGAGAACAAACGACGGAGGAAAAGTGGTAAGTATCGAGCTAGTTGAAAAAGAAACGGAAAACGAGGAAGAAGAAACAAAGTAAAATAAAAAAGAGGCGAGGCCTCTTTTTTATTACGAAAGTAACAAGGTTCTTATTTTTTAAAACGAATGTCTTCTCCGAAAAAGCGACAGATGTTATAAGCACCGACAAATCGAGAAAAAATACGTTCATCGTATTTGGTACGTAAATCTTGTAAATTTAAATTAGTAGAAATAATCGTTTTGGTAATATGATTGTTTTGGTGTAATAAACGAGTATTAATCACATTAAACAATTCCGTAAATTTCATACTATTTAAGCTTTCTGTACCTAAATCATCAATAATTAATAAATCCACCGTTAAAATGTTATGATAAATATCACTAAGGAGATTTTCTGACATACTATCTTTTTTATTATTGCGGAAACGATAATCGATAATGGTATCTAGCATAACAGGAGCGGTTTGATATAAAACCGTTTTTCCTTGTTTTAATAATTCATAAGCAATGCACTCAGACAAAAAAGTCTTACCGTAAGCCAGTATTTCCGGTAAACAATAAATTCTTTTCTTCGAAATCATCAAAATTGGTAATAAACGAAAGAGCAATTTCCTTAATATTTTGAATATTGTCACGAGGGGATAAGTTAGAATGATACAAATCCTCATTTATTTGTGTTGAATAAACATCTAGTAAAAACTGGTCGAAAGTATGATTTCTTAAATTACTAATATTGGACTGATTATAGTCCATATCAAACAGTTTTTGCTTAATACAACTACAAAGTTCATAATGGTCATTTTCTTTTACATACCCAGTATCTTCACATTTACCACATTCAAAATGAGGTAAAAAGAAAGACTCATCTAGCTTCAAATCCTTTATAATCGCAGCTTTTTCTAGCTTCCAAGAGGCAATTTTTGCCTTCAAATCGTCTAAAGAAGACGGATTGGTAGAAGACAAAATAGATTTTATGCTATGAAAAGCAAACTGATTTAAATTCGTATCAATCTCCTGTAATCGTGGGCAAGAACGGTAAAGCTCTTCCTTACGATTTTCTAAATCGGAAAGAGCAAAAGAGCGTTTTTGTTCATATTCTTTTAACAACTGTTTTAAAGTAGAATGGCTCATATTCATAAAAACTCCTATCTATTGTTTATGCCTTTTGCACATTTGCGTATAAAGAATCGAGATTATCATAACTTCGTTGTTCATAATTTTGATAACTTTTCTTTTCCAATTCCTTAATTGCTTTTGGCTTATTTTTCATATCTTCTAAAAACTTCTGAACATCAGAAGCCGTTTTTAAATGATGCTCCTTCCAACCGGACACAATTTTATCAATATAATCAAAACTAAAAGAAGACTTAGAAGTTGTTTTCTTTAAAGCAAGCTCAATAACATCTAGGGAATAGCCAAAATCCACCACCCATTTTTCAATATAAGCTTCTTCATATTGAGTAAGCATACGATTAAGCCCCAATTTTTTTCCAATCGATTTCTTAAGAGCATTCAATTTTTCTTCTTTTTGATAATACAAATCCAAATCCGAAAACGTAGTAATATGGTTTTTATGCCAAGCATCGGCTACGGTTTGAATATAATTTCGGTGTAAGGCAGAATGTTCAAAACAATAACGAAATAATGCAATCATAACCTGTTCATCAAAACCATATTTTTTAAACCATAAATCAATATCATTATACCAAGAAGGCGACATAACCCCTTGAAAAAAGGACGTATTAATTGCTTCAATTGCCTTAGCACGATACTGATTTTCCTCGCTTTTCTTGGTATCCGCAAGGACAGAAACACGAGGCTTATACAACTTATGAAGTTCCACTTCCTGCAAATGATTCACAATAAAACCAGTCGTCTTTTTCGTCAAAACCCCGTAAATCCTCCCAATACTTCAAACTATCCTGTATCGTTTTTAAAGGCAAAGACAATTTTTTCGACAAATCATTCACCTTAACATCTTTGCCATATTTCGACAAAAACAAAATATATAAATACACCTTAACAGCATCGCCACTCGCCTGTGACAAATACTCTGTAAAGAAAACATCCGAAATTTCCGTAGAAGAAAACATCATAGACAAATCATTTTGCTCTAATTTCATACCCAGTATCCCCTTATCCGTTCCTTAATCAACTCTCATCTTCAGTAATGATATCACAAATTATATCATGACATGAGAAGGATTACAAGATGAAGAAAAAATTTTCAAAAACTATGTACTTTTTTGAAATTTTAGTGTATAATAAAGCAAAATAAGGGAAAATTATACCAATGGGTCTAACAAGAGAAATCCTCTTTTTGGACCTGACCCGTGCTAGCGGTAGTCGCTGCAAAAAAAGTCATTCGTAAGAATGGCTTTTTTTATAAAACAACAATACCTATTATAGAATTCTGTTAAATCAATCAATCTACAATCTCTTATTCTTTAATTTATTTCTAATGTATTCGATTTCCTTATTACTAAAAAAGTACCTTTCCGCTTTTGTAAAAGGGATATTATTATGAAATTTGTAATCTAATTTATCAATAACCGTCAACATATCAGAAACCTGAAAAAGTCTTTTTGTGACATGGTCAAAATCGACTTGTATTTCGACTCTTTCATTTGTAGCAAAAATAGTATTAAGAATAGAAGAAAGAGTTTCTTGTCCATTATCATAATAAATAACAATTTTTTCAAACAAATTAAAATACTTTCGATGTTCTTTCATAAAAGCAGTAATTTGTGTAGATATTGCTTTCATTAATTGATTTTTGCAATTCATGTATCGTTTATCAAATAAAAAAGTTTTTAATTTAATTGGGACCTTTCGAGCAAAATTAAAGATAGTCCAGAATATTTTTTGACGCTTCTCTAAACTAAAACAAGAATAGTCATCCCTTTTTGCAATTAAATAAGCTAAGTGCAACATACCATTATAATGTTGCTTGGCTAAATTGTAATTTAAATATTGTAAATCGTCTTTTATAGAATGATTACTTTCGTGAATTGTAAAAGATAT
Source organism: uncultured Clostridium sp. (assembly GCA_947648215.1). Taxonomy (GTDB): domain Bacteria; phylum Bacillota; class Clostridia; order TANB77; family CAG-508; genus RGIG8482. The sequence continues at coordinate 29,291 of CANSMW010000002.1, forward strand.
CGCATATAGATGTGAACTTCCATGTACAAATCCAAAGTCACCACTTTCATCAATAAAAATATTCAGTTTTTGTTTTATTTTTATCACCTACTTAAAAGTACATAGTATCAATATAAAAAGTAATTTTAGCTCTGCGGAACGAAGGGGTTAGGGGATTGGTTTCATGGGAAACCTTAGAGGCAGGCGACTTTTTTTCGACATTATTTGTATAAATATATTTTGGGGCGTTTTAAGTATTTGAAAATATAGTAAAACACATATAAAATATTTTCGTGGTTAAAACCAATAATGCTAAAAAGCAGAAGGGGAAAGACGAAGAGGATGAATAGAAAAATCTTAAGACTTAGGTTTGTGAAGAATAAGTTAAGAAAACAAAAGATGAATAGTCCCCAAATGCCATTAACAATAAGAGTAGAAGCATCAAACATACCGAGTAATTTGTGTTTAAAATAATAATTTTGTGGGAAAATGAATTTCATAAAAGTACCCTTCCTTTCGTGTTTTGATAAAATACATATAACAATAAAAAATTATTTTCAAGTTATCATCTTTTAGGATTTTAAGATATTTGACATACCTTGCATACCAGTTCTAATATCTGTACTAATGCCACCTAAAAATTGTCTTACTAGGTCATTTGCTTTTAGTAGAGCGAAAATGGAACCACAAATAAGAAATTTGGAAACAATATTATCTGGGTGAAAATCCATAGAAAAAAGAATAACCAGTACCAAAGCAATAAAAACTTGAACCAATAACAAGGAAAGAAAACATTTTATCCAAGCTTTAAAAAACGAAGCGGTAGCATTATTACAAAGCGATAAAAAGGCAAAAGGAGCAATCAACACAAATACTTTTACCAAAATAAAACGAATTGCATAAGTAAAAACTAAGTTCATCGAACTAATGGATAAAAAACTCTTTAAAATCCCATCAATGGAAAAAATATTAAAATTCGTTTGTTCAATCACAATCATAGAATTAATGCGACTAAACAAATTGGAAAACGTAATAGACTCGCCAAATAAATCATGCCCAATGCTTTGAATTAAAGAACAAATGGTATGATTGAAAAACAAAAGCCTTTCGCAAATAAAAAAGCAAGAATTCATACAAATTCCAAAAAATAGTAACTTGAACACGAAGCTCGTAGGACGTTCTACTTGTGTAATTAATAAGTGAGAAAGAAGCAAACGAACAGCATAATACAATAAAAATCCTAAAATAAGGGAATTGGCAACCAATAAAATACCACTTGTTGTAGAACTTCCAAAAATAGAAGAAAAGTACGAAGTCTTTAAAATACTACTATCAATAAAAGTAACCTCATCTAAAATGGAAGCCACATTGGTATCAATGGACGAAAACAGAGTTTGAAAAATGGTATTAATCGCATCAATAATAATCGAGGCAATACTTACTTCTTCTTCCAAAAATATCACCTACTATCTAAAAAAAGGATTGAATGGCAGATAAAATTAAATCAATTGCCAAAATGAAACCATAGGAAAACAAAGCACCTTTTATTAACTTTTGACCAGTACGAATACGTTCCTCATCGCCAAAACTAAACTTTTTCATAAACACACCGGTTCCGTACAGCAACCGCTGCCGCAGGAGTTGCTAATTTTAACAACCAATCCTCAATTTGTTCAAAAGCCTTTTTTAAAGTGTTTACTAATTTTTGGTCAGCTGCCATACTAACACTAGAAAAACAAAGAAGAAAAATACTAACCAAGCAAAGAATACTAAATACATAAAATAATTTCTTGTGTTTCATAAACATACCTCCTTAAAATTTTGTTAAAAAATAGGGAATTAATTTTAATTTCATTGGTTTTAAAATCTTATAACCATCGGATAAAAAAGACAAACATGAAAAGGTTTCCAACTCTTGGGTAAAAAAGTGAGAATCGTAAATAAAATCCGTAGAAATCGATTCATTAATACTTTCGGATAAACCAGAACCATGAGAAACAAAAGAATTCGTTAAATAATGAAAACTCGTTTTTGGTGCATTTTCCGAAATGGATTTTACCATCTTAACCTTATCCTCTTTCCCAATCTGTTTTTGAATATCCTCAATCGTATAACTATCATCCGTTCGGAACCAAAACTTATTAATCATATTTTGCAAAATAACCTTAACCGCATATTCATCTTTTAAGGTATGTAGCAAAGAAGAATAACTCTGTGTTGCTACAATATTAATACACTTTGCTTCTCTAGACTGAGCAAAAAAGTCAGCATCTGAGGTGGTACAATATTCATGAAACTCATCACAAATAAAACAAACACTACGGGAAGAAGTAATCGAAGGGTCAGACAAACGATTTAATACCTCTGTTTGAAAATCCAATTTTAAGTAAGCTGCAATAATTTTAGACAAGTTTTGATATTGTGAGATATTCATGTTTAAAACAACAATATCCCCATTTTGAATCAAATGATAAAAACCATGAAAATTAATTTCTTCACGTTTTGGGCAAAACGTGTGTAAAACTTCATAATCCGAAACAAAGCAATTCGTAATACGAGTAATTTCAGATTGAATAATCGAAAGTGTTCTACTGTCTAGGGAAAACAATTCCTTTTGGAAAAAATCAATACTCGAATAAGCATCATAACAATCACGATTAGAAAGATGCCCATTGGTAAACAGTTCTTTAATCACCGAAACTTTTTCTAGGAAATACTCAGGAAGAGTAACCAACTTATGAAGCTCTACAAAAGTAACATACCCATCATTATAAAGCCTACAAAACTTGATACTTTCCGTTAAAACCTGCTCTACCTTATCAAGCCAATACGATTCACTATTATTGGGAGAAAACAGAGTTAAAATTGTTTTTAAACGATTGGCCAAAACAGACGGTTTCAAATTCGGTTTATCCAAAGGATTATAAAAGGTATTGCCACCAAGTTCAATCATATGAACATCCTCTAATCGACCCGCTGAATTAGCAAAACGAAGCACTTCTTTATAAAAGTTTCCTTTTACATCCAAAATTAACATACCAATTTTATGCTCTGGATTTTTCGAAAAAGAACGAATTAATTGTCTTGTAAAAGGATACATACAAGAAGAAGTTTTACCACTTCCAATGGTTCCGCAGATAAAAATGTTTTGATACAAACTTTTTTCTGGAATAAATACTAAATTTTCACTTTCATTTTTTCCCACCAATAAGGAAAGATTTTCGGAAGGAACTTGTGATAACATTGTTTTTTGTTTTTTTCGATTTGGAAATATCTTGGGGCCGTAACTTTTCCCATAATCTTGTGTAAAGAAAATTCGGTATCAAAATAGAAGACAAAAGGTAAAACAAAATAAAATAGCCCTTTAGTTTGATCCAAATAACAGGATAACGAATACAAATATCATATGGATGTAAAGAATAAGGAATAATAATCGAATCCGCTGTATAAATAGGGGAAAACACAAAATACCCGAGTGCTAAGAAAACAGCCAAATACACACCAGTAAAGCCTAATCTACCAAAAAGTTTTCGAAATCGCATAAAAAAGCCTCCTACTTCAAATTATGTTGTTGTTTTAAATTCAATTTGGAACCTTGTAAATTGTGAAACAAGATTGTATCGAAAAAAAGATACAGATAATAAAAAACAATGAACACATTTAGGCTGAAAGTGATAAAAAACAAGTGAACTAACTGTTCCATGGTTATCACCACCTAACGCTAGAAAACATCATACAACAAAAAAAGAAATTTGTCTATACTTTTTTGAATAAATATGATAAAATATGAAAAAATAGAAAAAAAGGAGGCGAAACAATGAAAATCGAAAAGACAATGAAAATTGGTGAATTACTAGAAGTAGCACCAGAAAAAGCAGAAATTTTACTAAATGCAGGAATGCACTGTTTAGGATGTCCAGCATCACAAGGAGAAACCATAGAAGAAGCATGCATGGTACATGGAATCGATGTAGACGAATTAGTAAACATGCTAAATGCATAATCGGTGAACATTTTGTAACAAAAAAATGAAAAAAAAGTAAAAAAAGGATTGACAGAAAACGCAAAATGTAGTAACATATTAAAGTGCCTATTTTACAGGTACATTTTGGGCCATTAGCTCAGGTGGTAGAGCACTTGACTTTTAATCAAGTTGTCCGCAGTTCGAGTCTGCGATGGCTCACCAAAGAATACTCGTAGTAGTATTCTTTACAAGGCCCCGTGGTCAAGCGGTTAAGACATCGCCCTTTCACGGCGGAGACATGGGTTCGATTCCCGTCGGGGTCACCAAATATAAGCCACTTTAGCTCAGCTGGCCAGAGCACCGCACTTGTAATGCGGGGGTCCCCAGTTCGAATCTGGGAAGTGGCTCCATCATAAGGTCAATGGTTTTGAGGTAACTCTTAATGGTTGGCTTTTTTTTTATGTCCAAAAATATTGACAAATTAAGATTATTATAGTATTCTTTAATACATAGATAGTCTATGTATTAAGGGAGGGATTTTATGGGGAACAAATACAATTTTACTAGAAGTGACATCAAAATGCTTATTTTAAGCCTACTTTCCAATAAAGATATGTATGGGTATCAAATTATACAAGAATTAAAGTTATTATCCAATAGCTACTTTTCACTTCAAGAGGGAAGTTTATATCCACTATTACATTCACTACAAAGCGAAGAATTAATCAATTCTTATTGGGAAGAAACATTGAGCATGCGAAAGAAAAAATACTATGTATTAACACAAAAAGGAAAAAGAGCTTTAGCTAGGGAACAAAAAGAATGGGAAAAATATTTTACTTGTATCAATAACATACTAGAAGGGGGGGAAGTCAAAAATGAATTGTATTTATGATTTTCTTGATATAGTATGCAATGAAATAAAATGTCCACAAACTAGAGAAGAAATAAGACAAGAATTATATGAACATATTCTTGAGGAAAGAAATTATAATATTGAAAAGGGAATTGAAAAAGAACAAGCAGAGTTAATAGCAATAAAAAATATGGGAAATCCAGAAACAATTGGAAAAGAATTTAACAAAATATATCGAAAAAAACTAGATTGGAAATTATTCACCATTGAAATAGTCTTAGTATTAATAAATGTTTTATTAATTACTACAATGGCAAAGAAAATGGATGAAAGCATACCATACACTATTAGAAATATAGCCTATATTACAGTTGGTACAATCATATCAATACTATGCTATTTTATGGATTATAGAAAAATTCAAAAAGCCTCACTACGGTATAGGAATACTAGGAATGATATGTACCATAATTGATATTGCATTATATAACATGAGGGCATTTGATACGATAGAAAAAATTCATATAAATTTAAATATATTGGCAACTTTTTTATACATCCTATCATTTGTTGGATTAATAACAAAAACAAAGAATAGAAAAGATATTCATATAATAATTGCATTTTCAATAACATCAATGTATTTATTATACAAAGCAAATGAAGTAACGCTTATGTATATAATTTCAGGAATGTATCTTGCGTTAACATTTCTTAAATTACAAACATTACCTAAAACAAAGAATAGGAAAATTTTGAAGAGTGTTTGGTTAACAATCTTAATTATATTTTTAATAAATATCTTTTCATACAATTACAGATGGATACCAGTTCCAAGTGATTATGAGCAATTACAACAAAGAGTAACACAAAGTAAAATGTTTGGAGAAGTACAATTAGAGGGAGAACCATATTTAGAACACATTTATACAAATTGCTCAAATTACTCATTTGTATATTTAGTAGAACATTATGGGAAAATCTGCGGAATGTTTATCACTTTCATATTTATGCTCTTATTCATAAAATTAATTTTCAACTATCAACAAACAAAAAACTATTATGGAAAAATGCTAAATTTGGGAATAGGATATTTTTTGATAATACCGCTTATATTAGATTTCCTTACAAGAGTGGGGATAGTGAATTTTCCAAAAATAAATATACCATTTATCATTCACAACGATATGAGCATTATCCTATATATGGTATGTGTTTCACTAATTATGTCGATATATAGTAGAAAAAATATTCATACGATATTATCGAAATAGCATTATGTCTATTTATAGAAAAACAAATAATCTATTGAGTATTTGTTTTTTTTGTGTTATAATTTATACAAAATTCGATTACAATTCGGAATTTGTATAAAAAAGGAGGAAATAACATGAGCCGTAGTTATATCCATAGAACAATTGAAACAAAGTTAGATGAAATGTATGGTAATTTTCCAGCCATATTAGTTACTGGTTCTAGGCAATCTGGAAAAAGTACTGTATTACAATACATTACTACAAATAAACAACAAACCATAAAAGAAGTAAGTTTAGACGATTTAAGAGAAAGAACAATGGCACAAGAAGACCCAGAAACTTTTTTAAGAGTACATGGTGTTCCACTTATTATTGATGAATTTCAGTATGCACCCAATTTACTATCTTATATAAAAATAAAAATTGATGAAGCAAGAAAAAACGAAATGTTTGGAGACGGAAAAGATGTTGACACATTATATTATTTAACAGGATCACAAATATTTGAAACAATGGAAAATGTTACAGAGTCATTAGCGGGAAGAGTAGGAATTATCGATTTACATCCTTTATCAACTAGAGAAATCTATCATTCTAAAGAAGAAATATTTATACCTGATATTGATAAAATAAAAAAGAAAACACCATTAAAATATGAATATATGGACAATTTGTTTGAAAGAATTTTTAGAGGAAGCTATCCTGAATTATATAAAAATGATAAAGTTAGTTTAGAGGCCTTTTTTTCTTCTTATTTAAGAACCTATATTGAAAGAGATGTTAGAAAAATAGTAAACATACAAGAAGAACCCAAATTTCTAAAATTTATTACAAGTATGGCAGCAAGAACAGGACAAGAATTTAATGCGACAGACATTGCAAACGATGTAGGAATAGACTCAGAAACCATCACGAAATGGACAGGAATATTAAGTAATACCTATATTATTTTCCTTTTACAACCACATATGAACAACAATATTCGTAGAATTATTAAAAGACCAAAAATCTATTTTATGGATACAGGACTTGCTTGTTATTTGACAGGTTATGTAAGTAGTGAAACATTAGAACGTAGTGCATATAGTGGAGCAATTTTTGAAACGTATATCATATCAGAAATTGTAAAAAGCTATACCAATCATCAACGTGACCCAAGAAAGCACCTATATTATTATAGAGATAACAATGGAAAAGAGATTGACTTATTAATTATTCACGAAGATAATATTTATCCTGTTGAAATAAAGAAGGGGGCCAATCCCGGAAAAGATGCCATCAAGCATTTTAATATTGTCGATAAATTTGAAATGAATTCACCAAATGGAGTGGTTATTTGTTTAACCAAAGACATTCATGCAATTGACGAAAAAAATTATATGCTTCCAATTGAATATATATAACAAACAGAAGAACAACCAAAAAAGAAAGTAAACCATATTGTTACTTTCTTTTTTGGTTTACGAAAAACAGAAGAAGTAAGTCAGAGTTCTTACGGAAACAGGAAAAAGAAAAAATAAAATTTGCAAAAATGCTTGAAAAAAAATAAGAAGTAACATAGAATAGGCTTAAGAAAAAAATAAGAAAGGAAAGGTGTTATGAAAAAAGCATTTACGAAAACAATGGTATTAACGTTAATACTAAGCTTATTAGCCTCTCCCATATCCATTGGTGTGGAGGTTATTCAAGAAGTAGCCAAGTATGCCGAAAATACCGATGTAGCCAGTGAGCCTGTTACAAAAAAACAAGACCAAATGCCTAAGCCCGTAGAACAGGCGACTACAAAAGTGGACAATTCTATCAGTTCGAAAACAGAACAAGAAATTGAAAACGAAGATGGCAAAATTACAAAAGAAGAAGAGGATATTTGTGTGGATGAACCCGTAAAGGAGACAGACGCACCCAAAAATGATATATCCAATAAAGAGGAAAAGAAAGAAGGTGAACAAACAAACCAAGAAACTTCATCAGAAAATAAAGAGGTTTTTCCAACAGAAGGATTAGATGAAACAACAAGTGATTCTGAAGAAATGAAACAACAAGATGAAATCCAAGATACAAGTGAAACGGTTAAGCCAAACGAAGAAGCCACTTTAGAAGAAGAAAATCGTACACAACAGCAAAAGGAAGAGGTAACGACAAATGTAGCTCCAGAAGAACAAAATGGTCTATTAACACAACAAGAAAATAAAACACAATCACAAGAAGAAATACCACAAGAAGAGATGGACAATTTCGTAGACCAACCTTTAGAAAAGCAGACGATTACACTAGGGAAACTTGAATTAGAGATTATTTTAAGACTTCCCACCCAAGCCAATTTTAAGATTACCTTACAAAAAGATACCAATACCATAATGGGACAATTTGAAAAAGACGAAGATAGATGTTACTATCACTTTGATGGGCTAGAAGAAGGAAACTATACCTTAACAATACAAGGACAAAATTATATTCCTTATAGTCAACAAGTAGAAGTAAAAGGCGATGTGACGAAAATTGTTCTTAGCAATGGACATGAAATAAATGATGTATACAAAAACAATCAAACACCATATGGTATTGTGGGATTAGGGGATATAAACGAAGATGGCCAAATTAACAAAGCAGATGAAACCCTAATGATTGCGAAAATTGAACAAGGTGATTATGAGGCAAAATATGATTTAAATCACGACAACAAAATTGACATTATAGACCTATCGTACATTACCTTAAACCGTAACAACAACATAAAAGGGACACAACAAAAGATGTTAAAACTAACCAAAGAAAATGTTACCCTACAAACAGGAACTATCATAACCAAAGGAGACGTTTCCTCTATTTTTGAAAACAACAATGAAATACTACAATTGCAACCAAAAAACGGAAATTCCATTTCCATCGACAATCCAGTAACACTAGAAGTAGACTTAAAAAACAATCAAAATAAAACAGAAGCAATTGTCATTGCTCCACCAAAAGAACAGACGAATACAGTACAAAAAGGGGAAGTAGAAGTTGTTTATCAAGATGAGAATGGAACAGAACATACCATAAAAGTTAAGATTGGAAACACCGAAATAGCCACTCAAATCGAAGCCATTTCCTCTAAAAAATTAGCAAGTATATCACCAACCTTTGTAGCAAGTACCAAAACAAGAAGATCAGTAGCAACTCTACAAAAAGATGGAAGCGTTCTAATCGACCTAGGAGGACAAATTGCGATAAAAAGAGTTACAATTAAAATTACACAAACAACAAGTAACAAATTAGCCGACATTGCCAAAGTAGAATTCTTAAATGACATGGAAAATAAAATTCCAGAACCAGAAATGGATATTCCTGAAAATGTAGTAGCAACCCCATTGAGTGCATCATTTAATGTGACATGGAAGAAAATGGTTAACATTACAGGATATGAAATAGAAGTAAGTAGTAATGGAAAAACACAAACCTACTATACAGCAGTTAACCAAATAATGATTTCTAACTTTGATGGTGGAAAAGTAAAAAACGGAACTACCTATACCGTAAAAGTACAATCCATAAATGGAGATTGGAAAAGTGGTTATTCTAAAACCATATCGGTAACACCACAAGCCGATAAAAAGCCACCAGCACCAGACAATTTAAGTGTAAGCGGTGGATACCGTATGTTACAAGCAAGTTGGAAAAAGATGGAGGATACCGATTCATACAATGTTTACTACCGTGAATACGGAGTAGGAAACTATATTAAAATTGCACAAAACATTACAGAAAATACCTATAAATTAACGGAATTAAAAGATAAAACCAGATATCAAGTTTATGTAACAGGAAATAACCCAATAGGGGAAGGAAGTCCATCATTAGTTAGTGTAGGAGAAACCACAGACATTAACCCACCAATTACGAGCAATTATAAACTAATCAACCGTCCAATTGAAAATGAAGCAAAAACAGCACATATTGCTAATGTTAGCTATCCAGGGGGAAGTGCCCCAAGTGGACAATTTGCAATTGTAGACAATGATTATACCACTGCTTGGAAAATTAACAGCTGGGACTCAGGAGGCTTTAACAGTGGAAACGTAGCTCCAATTGTAGAATTTGACCAAACATACCAAATAGAGAGAATTGTCGTAGTAGCCGAAGAGGCACAAGAACATGATTATTTCTATCAAAAAACAAGATATTGGGACGAAAATGGAACAGAACATATGATAAACGGACAATGTACCAAAAAAACAAGTTCAAACGGAAAACAATATTACGAATTTGAATACGATATGCCAATTACAACCAAGAAAATACAAATACGATTTGCATTATACCAAGCATATTCGAATGTATCCATATCCATTGCAGAAATGAAATTCTATGAATATGACGACATCAAAGAACAAATTACAGGTTTATACAAAGACCAACTATGTGTAACCCTAAGAGAAGACGTAACCGAAGAAACCATTAACGCATTAGAAACAAGACTAAATACCAAAGAAGAAATTAGTGGAGAATACCATCCAAAACGAGAAATTTTACAAAAAGAATTAGATACAGCAAGAGAAATATTAAATAACCAAACCCTAAAACCAGCCTTTCAAATTGACACCTCCGTAACTTCTGCCAAAGATTCACACATTACCTTTAGAGGTGGATTAAACGCATGGCAACCATTAGGAGTGGTAGGTTATAGTGGAGAAAATATTGTTGTATATGTAGGAAATCCAAAGATGAAAACAGGAGATACCACCAAACTACAAATCATTGCCACACAATACCATGCCGAATCTGGAAAGTGGCATCAAACCATAAAAACCTTAAAAGTTGGGCGAAACGAAATACAAATTCCACAAATTGGCACACTAGACTATGAAAAAGGAGGTTCACTGTATATCAATTATACAGGAAACAATGCAAACGACATCTACGGAGTACGTGTTAGTGGTGGTCAAGAAATCCCTGTACTAGACTTTACAAAACCAAAAACCGAAGCAGAAAAGAAACAAGCAATTCTAACCTATATCGAAAAACTAGAAACGACAGTAGCAACATTACCAGAAAATCATAACAAACTACATAAAGGAAACGAAAGTAACAGTATAAACTATGATTATCAAAACACAAATTGTATTTTAGGAGCAACCGAAATTGTCCTAAGCACCATGATGTATTCCGTATCCTCTGAACAAATTTGGAATGCCCTAAGTGGAACGAAAGAAGAAAAAGTAGAAAAACTATATCAATCCCTAGTAGCCATGGAAGACATGATTGACTTATTCTATGCACACAAAGGATTAAGTAGACAGATAGAAGCAGGAGCCAAAAACCAATACCCATCAAGCAGACTTAACATCCGTTACCAAAGAATGTTTGCCGGAGCCTTTATGTATGCTGGAGGATTACACATCGGTATTGAATGGGGATCCATTGGTGGATTAGCCACTTCTCAACCAGTACAAAGTGATGAAAATGGAAAATACCAAAGTGGACAATACTTTGGCTGGGGAATTGCCCATGAAATTGGACACATTATAAACGAAGGAACTTATGCAATTGCAGAAGTAACCAACAACTATTTTCCCGTACTAGCACAAGCAAAAGACACCAACGATTCCGTACGTTTCCAATATCGAAATGTATACGATAAAGTAACTTCAGGAACCAAAGGAAAAGCATCAAACGTGTTTACACAATTAGCCATGTATTGGCAACTACATCTTGCCTACGATTTAGGGGGATATAACTATAAAACTTACGATACCTACCAAGAACAATTTAATAACCTAATCTTTGCAAGAATTGATAGTTATGCAAGAGATATTAGTAAAGCACCTGCAAAAGAAATAGCCTTAACCTTAAATAATGCAGACACCGATAACCGTTTCATGAGATTAGCCATTACAGCAGCCAACAAAAACATATTAGAATTTTTTGAAGCTTGGGGAATGGTTCCAGATGAAACCACCAGACAATATGCACAACAATTTGAAAAAGAAACAAGAAGAATCCAATTTGTAAATGATGAAGCAAGAGCATATCAACTACAAGGAAATACAGGCTTCCCTACAGGAGCAAAACCAACAGCACATATTGAAAATACCATGACAAACTCAGTTGTCAAAGATACTAAAATACGTATTACCCTAGGATTAGAGGGAGCAAATAAAAACGACTTACTAGGATACGAAATTTACCGAAACGGAGTATCCATCGGATTTGTAACAGCTGAAAATACCGAATTTGTTGATACCATCAATGTCAATAACCGAGTATATCAATATGAAATAGCAGCAATCGACAAAACGCTTCAATCAACCGAAAAAGTAAGCTTAGCACCAATTAAAGTATGTCATGATGGAAGCTTAGAAAAAACTGCATTCACAATTACAACTAATATGACATCCAATGAGGATACCAAAGAAGAGGAAGACAAAAATTGTGCAGATATGCCAAGTGTGCAAGCGGTTAGCAAACTAATCAATAATAACATAGAAGACAGTTACACTGGAACAACACAAGTGGCAAAAAATGCCGAAATCGTACTAGAACTAAACGAAGTATTATCCATCATTGGTTTCAAAGTAACCAAAGCCAATACAGAAGATAACTTACCAGACTACGAATTACAAATAAGCCAAGACAAGAAAAACTGGGAAACCGTAAAACAAGGAAGTTTAACATTTAATCAAAAAGAAGCAGTGGTATATTTTGACAAAGACAAAGGTGGAACAGATGCAAGAGTACAAGTATACGATACCGCCTATGTGAAACTAATCTTTAAAAATACCACCAAACAGGAAATGAATATCACTCTTTCCGAAATCGATTTATTAGGAAAACCAGGAGATAACATTGAGATTTTACAAGCAAATGGAATTGGAACCTTAAAAGAAGACTATATACTAGATAACATCGGAAACAAAATACCAGCAGGATCCTTCATTGTAACAGGGGAGTATCGTGGACACCCAGCCTTCAATGTGGTAAAACTATACGATGAAAATGGTAACTTAATAGAAGGAAAGCAAGTTATATTTGCTCCTGACCCAGAAAATGCAGACTTAGGAAACATCACCAGTGGAACATGGATTTACTATATAGAACCAGAAGAAATAAACAAACTCCCAACCAAAGTAAAAGCCGAACTATACCGAGTAGATAATGCTCTAACACTAGAAGGAGAAAGATTGGTAAGTGATTCTTTAGAACAAGAAGTACCACAAACCTTACCAGACATAACCATTAATCAAGGAAATCCGTAAGATTTGAGGAGATGAATATGAAAAATAAAATAAGAAAAATAATAGGAGGACTCCTAATCAGTATGTTTGTGATGGTATTTACCATACCATCACAAGGGGCACAAACACAAATAGGAAATGATACACAGGCAAATATCATATTAAGAAAAAAAGAAGGAACCGATAATCAAGTACATCTATCCTTAGAAACGACAAACACAAAAAGCATGGCTTCTTTCCAACTAGAATTAGAAGCAAAAACGCAAAACATACAAGATATTACCGGAATTACGATTAAATGGGATGATGCCATAGAACAAACCGAATTAAAAGAAATGACCTACAACAATGGAAACATCCACCTATATGTTGTTAGCAAAAACGAATTAGGAGAACAAGATGCTCACCAAAGAAGAATTGAAATAGGAACTCTTACAATTGAAACACAAGAAAAAGATAACATTGATGTGACACTAAAAGCAAACCAAGAAACACTAAAACTTGCCTCCATCAACCATGAACCAACCAATCTAACCAATAAGCCAAGTGAAATTGCCCTACGAATCAACGAAAAAGCAACCAACGAAGGAAATGGTGGAACCAATACACCAGAAGAAGGAGAAAACCAAGGCGGAAATGGTAGTGAGGAAGGAAACGAAAACCAAGAAGATAACAACCAAAATGGAGAGGGGAACCAAGGTACAAACGGAGGACAAGGAAATGAGAACAATGCAAACCAATCAGGAGAAAATGGCAATAACCCAGAGCAAGACAACCAAGACGAAACACAAGAAGAAATAAAAGACACCATGCCAAACCAAAACACAACCATCACAACAAGTAGTAAGCCTATCGATAAAGCCACACAAAAGCTACCACAAACAGGAACTATTAACGGGATAATCGTCTTTATCGTACTAATCATCATTCTAATTGCCGTTGTTATGTACCAAAAATGGAAAAAAGCAAACCATTAAAACAGGTAAAAAAACTCGCAAGCTTGCGAGTTTTTTGCTGTTTTAAACGAATCTTATAAATAAAAGATATCATAACTAGAGGCCTATCCGAAATACATAATAATAAATACGATAGGAAGCAAAATCCAATAGTATTTTCTATATACATATTTGTAAAAATAAACAAATTACGCAAATAAATGATTGCTAAAAATTGGAAAAAGACTTGACGTTGTCATGAAAATGTAATATAAAAGAACTTGACAGTAAATATACGTAAGTATAAAATAGTGCCATAAGGTAGGAAAATGTGTAGGAGTCAATGCCTTCATTGACCCGTAAACGTAAATCTACCAAATAGGCACATTGACAATTGAATAAAAACAAAAAAGAAATGCTAATAAACTGAAAATATCTATGTATTTGTAAAATAAAACATGTAAAAAGAATAAAACAAAAAGAAAAGATACATAATAATGGTAGAAATCATATTTGATGAATCAAAAACAAAAAAATGCCGGTAGGGGCTGCATAGTATGCAGCCCAGAAATACCAATAATTGAAGGGGTGAAAAATAACCCAATACTGGCAAAAAAATAGAATAAGGAGGCAAAAGAGAAAGAATGAAAAAGATAGGAAAATTGAACAAAACGGAAAAATTATGTAAAATGACTGTAGGGGTCGATGCCCACATCGACCCCAAAAAAAACAAAAATATAGGGGCAGGCCTTGTGTCTGCCCGAGAGGGAATTACATTGATAGCTCTAGTGATTACCATTATTGTGCTATTAATATTAGCAGCAATCACAATTAACCTAACCATAGGACAAAGAGGAATCTTAAAAAGGGCAGAAGAAGCAGGAAGGAACTACCAAGAAGCAGCAAAAAAAGAAGATGAAGCATTATCCAATTTCTTAAAAGAAGCAGATGACATCATAGATGGAATTAATGGAGGAAGTAAGCCACTACCAGAAAATGCACTAGCAAAGAAAGTGGAAATAGGAGATTATGTAGCATATGACCCAAGAGCAGGAGTAACAGATACGAGTAAACTAAGCTACAAATCAGAAGTAGGAACAGGCTCATCTCATGGAAATGGTTACACAGATATTCCAGAAGGACAAACCTTTACAGTAGAAGAGAATACGAAATGGAGAGTGTTAAGTAAAGATGAGACAACAGGAGAAGTAGTACTAATTAGTGAAAAAACAATGCATAAATTTGGAATGAAAGGAGCAATCGGATATTTATATGCAGAACAGGAACTAAATGAAATCTGTAAAATGTATGGATATGGAAAAGGAGCAAATACTGGAAAAATATTTCGCTATAAAACAGGAGATACAGTAGAAGGATTAACAGAAGGAACCATCACAGGAAGTGGAGCAAGAAGTATAACAACAGAAGATATTAATGCAATCACAAAATACAACCCAAACAATGATGAAGCAATGAAAGAAGCAGGATATGGGCAAGAATATACACATACGATATACTACCCAACGAAAACAAACCCAAATGGGAAGTCAACAAATGCCGTAGAACGAACAGATAAATCCACAGCATATTATTACCAAGGTTCAGAATACCTAACAGATACAGAAAGTGCAATGTACAAAATGTTATTTGGAAACAACAATGACTCAACATACTGGTTAGCGTCTCGTGGTGTGCGCTCGTATTCAGCTCGTGCGAACTTCCGTGAGTTCTACGTGAATGGAGGCGGCGTGGGCAGTGCGTTCTTTTGTGATGGCTATTCAAGCACGTTGGACGTTAGCGGCGACGCCCTTGGGGTTCGTCCGATAGTTTATCTAAAATCGAATATCCAGACAAGTGCCAAAGATGCGAGTGGAGCATGGATTATAAGTGAGTAGAAAAATAGAGGCATAAAACCGCGAGAAGGCCTTAGGTCTTCTTGCGGGAGGGGTATATAGGAGGTAGCAGAAAATGAAGTTGGTAAATATGATAAAAGTTATTAAACAAATACATCCAGAAGATTTAGTATTACTAAAAGTAGGAAGTTTTTACCATGCTTATGGGAAAGATGCTTATATCATAGCATATTTATTTAATTATCAAATGAAGAAAGTAGATAACAATTATGATACATGTGGTTTCCCAAAATCAACAATAAACAAGGTAAAAGCAATATTAGAAGAAAAACAAATAAATTATTTATTAATCAGTCGTAGCGAAAACTACGAAGTAGAGGAAGAAGAAAAAAGCAAAGATAATAAATATGCATATTACTATTCTATTGCACATAAGTACATAAACAAGAAAACAAGAATAAATGACATTTACCAATATCTCCTAGAAAATATAGCCAAAGACAATATAAAAGAAAAAATTGTTAAGATAGAAGAATTGCTATATGAAGTATTATGTAAGGTATAAAGATGATTTTTTATTGTATCAACCATAAAGTGCTATCAGTCAATAGTGTAATATACACAACAAATAGATAAGAAGTCAAAATTTGACAAATAAGCTGTGGAATGCTATCATGGAAGCCATAGGAGGAAATTATGGTAGCGATTGTAACAGGGGGAGCCAAAGGAATTGGAAGAGCGATTGTCGTAGAGCTTGCCAAAAAAGGAATACAAGTTGTATTAAATTATCGCCATTCGGAAAAGCAGGCAATTAAGACAAAACAAGAACTTTTGGAGCACGGGTATGAAATAGAAATTTATCAAGCCGATGTAGCAAAAAAAGAAGAGGTACAAAGATTAGTAGCCTATACCAAAGAAAAATGCGGAGAGGTAGATATTTTAGTAAACAATGCAGGAATCGATAAATGGCAGTTATTTACAGATATGAGCGATGAAGATTGGAACGAAATGCTTGCCAATAATCTAACTTCAGCATTTTATATGACCAAAGAAGTAGTACCAGATATGATACGAAAAAAGAAAGGATGTATTATTAATATTTCCTCTATTTGGGGTATCACAGGAGCGTCCTGCGAAGTAGCGTACTCCGTAAGTAAAGCTGGAATGGATGGTCTAACTAAAGCACTTGCAAAAGAACTAGCACCATCAAACATACGAGTAAACTCCATTGCACCAGGAGCCATTGATACTGATATGAATGAAAATTTAACCAAAGAAGAAAGAAACGAAATAGAGAATGAAATACCACTTGGACGATTTGGTACACCAGAAGATATCGCAAAATGTGTCATGTGGCTAGTAGAAGATAACTATACAACAGGACAGGTGGTATCTCCAAATGGAGGATGGGTCATATAACAAAAAACTCGCAATTTTGCGAGTTTTTAAAATTTTATTCTGTTACTTTTCTTTTATAATTTCCAGAAATAATTTTTGGTAAATAGGTAAGAATTTTATATACTGCCAAACGAATCTTTTTACTCCATAAATATGTTTTTCTTAATCGTTTTGTAGGTAACAAACCAGCCTCTGTATCCTCTGTTACAATCAAAGAAACATTATCCTTCTCGATTGGGAAAATATAATTTTGATGTTCGTTATTATCCCAATTACCATTTCCATCATTAAAACAGAAATTAAATGTTTCTGCATCAGTTAGAGTGATTTCAGCTTGAAAACCTAACTCCGTTTTTTCCATTTCAACCTCATTTACACCATCCCATTGTAAACCAAACCCATAATGAAGAAACACCTTTTTGGCATTATCTTGGAACAATTTTCCTGTGTAAGAAATCTTAACGGAAGCATTTTCAACTAGTTTATCGGTATTAAAAAATATATTCTTTGTTAATTCCATGATACTCTCTCCTTAAATTTATCTTTAGCAAACCTATTATATTATTAAAAATATAAATATTCAAGTATTTTTTACAAGAAATTTCTTATTTTGATAAAATTTTTCCAACAATATAGAAATCATCATCATTTTTAATGGTAATATCCTTATAATCTTTATTATCAGCCTTTAATGTAATTTTTTCTTTTTTTGCCATAAACTTACGAATCATAATTTCATCATTCACACTAAACACACCATAATCCTTTGAATTTAAAGGTGTATTAAACTCAACAAACACATAGGAATCTTTCTTAAAAGTTGGATCCATAGCATCATCATTTACCTTTAAAGCAATAGCAGAACTTGGTACATTAGAAGGACAATCAATAAAACCACTAACCGAATCAACAGCCAATAATCTACTATAAGAAATATGGTTTACCACATTATAGGTCTCTTGTTCTTCATTAATATCTTTATCATATGTGTACATTAATTGTTGATAAGGAATATCCAAAGCACGGCAAATATTTTTTAATGCTTTATGGCTTGGATTTCTTTCCCCTTTCTCAATATGTGTTAAATGACCAATGTTAATATCAGTTAATTTAGCAAGTTCGGTTTTTGTCATTCTTTTTTCTCTTCTTGCTTTTGCAATCATATCACCTATCATACATAATCCCTCTTTTTCTCTAATATTTTTCCTTATTATACAAAAAAACACATGATTTGTCTAGTAGTAAATGAAAAAAATATCAATATTTATAAAAAAATATCATAAAACAATTGACTTGTCAAATTAGCAGTGATAAAATATTGACAAATTGTAAACTGGAAAGGGGAGGAAGAAAACATGTATCAAAATAAAATTAGACAATATCGAAAACAACAAGGAATGAATTTAGATGAATTAGCAAAAAAGGTGGGAATATCTGTAGGATATCTATGTCACTTAGAAATTGGCTCAAGAGCAAACCCATCCATTCAAATTATGGAAAAAGTAGCAAATGCGTTAGGAAAAAATGTAGCAGAAATCTTTTTTAGTGAATAAAAATAGAAATAAGCAATACCAATTAAATGTAATAGATAAACGAAAAATGAGAAATTCCAAATATCGAAATGAAAATCTTGTAAATGTTTTCCACTTATGATAAGATGAAACAAAAGAAAAACAACTTAACAATCAGTGGGGAGGAAAAAAGGTGAGAAGCAGACGAAATGGTAGAAGAAAAATACGTAGCATACGAATTGAAATACCTAAAAGTGTAAAAACGATGTTAAAAGTAGTCAGCATTTTTATGGTATTACTATGCTTTTCTACCATATTTGCATTAATCACTTCGGTTAGCGAAAAAATATTAGCAAGAGTACACCTAAATGGAGTCGATTTATCCAATTTAACCATTGATGAAGGCTATCAAAAACTAAACGAAACCTTAACAAACAATAAAAAGAAAAATATAGTCTTAGCCTATGAAGAATACGAAACAACCCTTAGTTTAGAGCAACTAGAAGTAACTTATAAAACCGATGAAGCCATCAACAAAGCATATAGGCTAGGGCGAAACCGAAATATATTAATTAGTAATTTTCAAATTATTTCCAACCTACTATTTGGAAATCAAATAGAACAAACCATCGAAATCAATGAAGAAGAATTAGAAAAAGCCATTAGTGATATTGAAGTAAAACTACCGAATGCACAAGTAGACAGTAGTTTCTACATAGAAGAAGACCAACTAATCATCACAAGTGGAAAAACAGGAGCCATCTTACAAAAAGAACAACTAAAAGACACATTAATTCATGAAATCAAAAATCAAATCATGGGAAAAGAAGTAGGAACCATTACACTACCAGTAGAAATAAAAGCACCAGATACGATTGATATAGAATCCATTTATGAAGAAATCCATACAAAACCACAAGATGCCCATTATGATGAAACCAACAAAAAACTATACAAAGAAGAAAATGGAATGGAATTTGCCATTTCCTTAGAAGAAGCCAAAAATTTACTAGCAGAAGAAAAAGAAGAATACACCATACCACTAAACATCATAAAACCAACAACCACCATAAAAGACCTAGCAAACACGGACTTCTTTCCAAATCTACTAGCAAAATTTACTACAAGATATGATGAAACCGCAGAAAATAGAGCTACCAACATACGTCTATCCTCTGAAAAAATAAACGGAACCATCCTCATGCCAGACGAAATCTTTTCTTATAACAAAGTAGTAGGAGAAAGAACTATTAAAGCAGGCTATAAAGAAGCAGGAGTATACATGGGAGGAAAAGTAGTAAATGGAATAGGAGGAGGCATTTGCCAAGTATCCACAACACTATACAATGCTGTATTATTAGCAAACCTAGACATCACCAGCAGAAGAAACCACTACTTTATTACCTCCTATGTATCACCAAGCAGAGACGCCACAGTTTCATACGGCAGTATCGATTTCCAATTCAAAAACACCAGAAACTACCCAGTCAAAATCGAATGTATCTCAAAAAACGGAACCTGCCAAGTCTTTATCTATGGAATGAAAGAAGAAACCGAATACGAAGTAGAAATACAAGACAAAGTAACCGAAATAATCCCATACACCACAAAAACCGTTTCCACCAATCAACTACCAAAAGGCGAAAGTCAAGTCATACAAACAGGAGTACACGGCTATAAAAGCGAAGCTTACCGTATTTTAAAATTAAACGGAAAAGTAATCTCCAAAACCCTATTATCCAAAGACTCCTACAATCCACTACAAGAAGTAATCGAAGTAGGAACCAAATAAATTAAACGAAACTCTTGACAAACAAAGACCAACGGAGCTATAATAATAATGTTCCAAATGCGCCATTAGCTCAGTTGGTAGAGCAGGTGACTCTTAATCACAAGGTCGGAGGTTCGACCCCTCTATGGCGCACCACAGCAAAGCTAAACATAAATGGCTTTGCTATTTTTGTTTTTGGAACAATATGCAGGGAAAGAGGAGAGAAAAATGCCCAAGGTTCCAAAAAAAGTAGAAAAAGCAATAAAAGAATTCATTAATCGGAATAAAAAAAATATTACCAAACCAAATAAAAGAAATTATTCTATATGGTTCTTACGCAAGAGGGGACTATAGAGAAAATTCCGATATAGATATTATGATACTAACCAAGCTATCTGAAAAAGAAATTGTAAAAGTTAGAACACAAATATGGGATTATGCCTATGATGTAGGATTAGAAAATGATATTATTATATCAGCATTACTAAAAAACACAGATGATTTCAATTATTGGTTAGATACACTACCTTTCTATATGAATGTAAAAAAGGAGGGGACGATATTACATGGATAAAAAAGCAATTGAACTAGCAAGATATAGACTAGAAAGAGCAAAACAAGACTTAAAGGACACAGAACTATTATACAAAAATAATAGTCTACTTGCTGCAAATAACCGAGCTTATTATGCAATATTTCATGCCATACAAGCAGTATTAGCATTAGAAAGAATTGATTTCAAAAGGCATAAAGACGTAATAGGGTATTTTAATAAAAATTATGTAAATACAGAGGTCTTTCCAAGAACCATAGGAAGAAAAATAGGACAAGCATTTCAAATTAGAGAAGACAGTGATTATGATTATAAATTTATTCCAGAAATAGAACAAACAGAATACCAACTAGACACAGCCAAAGAATTAATTCGATTGGTAAAAGAATATATAAATAAAAAAGAAAAGGAAGAATAAAAAGGAAAAAATAAAACACTACATAGCTTTGTGAAGCGTAAGGTAGTGTTTTTAACTCGTTATGCCTGTTATATCATCGCACAAAATGGAGATACTAGAGAGAAACAGTACACGATATTGCAAAAAGAAAAGGACTACGATACAGAGAAAATATTTTAGACAATATGGGAAGAACTATCAACCCCGCAAAAAGGGTAAAACAATTAGAAAAGGAACAAAAAGAAGTGAATAAAATAATGTAAAAAAGGTAGAAAAAAATCGAAAAAGGGAATATAATAGAAAATAGAGAGTAAAAAGGGGTGAGGATTATGGTGAAAATATATCATTCCGATATGGAAACCAACCAATTAAAAGTAGTATCAAAAATCGAAAAAGGTTGTTGGATTAGTATGATAAATCCAAACGACCAAGAAATTAAAGAAGTATGTAAAAAAACAAAAATTGCCGAAGATTTTATTAAATATTCCTTAGACTATGAAGAAAAAGCAAGAATTGACCAAGAGGAAGATGATGGTACCATTTTATTTATTGTCGATGTACCCATTATTGAAAAAGAAAAAGACACCGAAAGCTATACCACAATGCCATTAGGAATGATTGTCGTAAGAGACGATTACTTTATTACTGTATCCTTAAAGAAAAACCTTGTCATCGATAATTTTGAAAAGAAAAAAATAAAGGGATTTACCACTTACAAAAAAAGTAGATTCCTATTTCAAATCATGTTTTACAATGCTTCCTTATACCTAAACTACTTAAAACGAATTAACAAAGAAACCGAAATTGCAGAAAACATATTAAAAAACTCCATGAAAAACAGAGAACTATTAAAACTACTAAGCTTAGAAAAAAGCTTAGTCTACTTTACCACCTCACTAAAATCCAATGAATTAGTCATGGAAAAAACCTTACGAGGAAAAATTCTAAAACTATACGAAGAAGACGAGGACATACTAGAAGACGCCATTGTCGAAAACAAACAAGCCATTGAAATGAGTGGAATTTACCGAGACATCCTAAACGGCACCATGGATGCCTACGCCTCCATCATTTCCAATAACCTAAACGGAGTCATGAAATTCTTAACTTCCATTACCATCATTCTTGCCATACCAACCTTAATTGCAAGCCTATGGGGCATGAATGTGCCAGTGCCACTACAAAACCACCCATATGGATTTATCCTACTAATAGGAATTTGCATTATCGTAACCGTTATTGCGATACTAATGTTAAAAAGAAGAGATTTACTAGATTAAATAGAAAAGCCTTGCCAGCCACACAATAACAAAAACCTTTTGCTTTTGTAAAAATCACGAAAGTAAAAGGTTTTTTAATGGAAAAAACCACCAAAAACAAACCGAATAAAATTTAAAACTTGACATATAATAAAAATGATAAAAGTATAAAAATAGATAATAAATCATGCAAAGAAATAATTTAATACAAAACAATATAATAATTCAAGCAAATAAAGTAGTATAAAAACATAAAGTTAATAAAGTAATACGCAAAATGAAAAAATAATAAATGGAGTTAATAATATAATACACAAAGTGAAGAATAATAAATAAAGTTAGTAGCATAGTAAACAACTTGAAATACAAATAAATAAAATAGAAAATTTTAAAAGAAAGGAGAAATCCTTCGAAAAAAAGAAGTAGAAGGATAGAAACAACATGAAAATTATTGATAAAATCGCATTAGTGCTAGTCATCATAGGAGCCATCAACTGGGGATTAATCGGATTTTTTAATTTCAACCTAGTAGAAACCATATTCGGTAATATGACCATGATTGCAAGAATTATTTACGCATTAGTAGGAATTTCAGGATTATGGGCAATCAAACTACTATTTGACCATGACTAAAAAATATTCTATGAAAAAGAAAACATACCTGTTAAGTAAGTGAAACGTTGCTTAGCAGGTGTTTTTTATGTATTTTTTAAGTGCTACTACGTAAAAACTCCAAAGTTTCACAAAAAGGCCCCTTTACTTAAGGGGGCTGTTGCCAAAGGGTCCTAAAGGGTTCTTAAAATAAATTGATACACAAAATAAATCTTTCTCCTTGCGGAAACCGAAAAAAGCGTGTATAATAGGAAAGAATTAAAACAAGGAGGAAGAAACATGTTAGTTGCAAATGGAGTTACCATTCGTTTTGGAAAAAGAGTCTTATTTGAAGATGTCAATATTCGCTTTGGAAAAGGAAATTGTTATGGAATTATTGGCGCCAATGGTGCAGGAAAATCCACCTTTTTAAAAGTGTTATCTGGAGAAATTGAACCAAGCAAAGGAGAAGTCACCAAAGAAAAAGAAGAAAGAATTTCTGTATTAAAACAAGACCACTTTGCCTATGAAGAAGAAAGAGTCATTGACACCGTTATCATGGGAAATAGTGAATTATATAAAATTATGAAAGAAAAAGATGCCATTTATGCCAAACCAGACTTTAACGAAGAAGACGGGATGAAAGCTGCCAAGTTAGAAGAACGTTTTGCAGAGCTTGATGGTTGGAATGCCGAAGCAGATGCGGCTGTATTACTAAACGACCTAGGAATTGATACCGAAAAGCATGAAAAATACATGAAAGAATTAGAAGCAAGAGAAAAAGTAAAAGTATTACTAGCACAAAGCTTATTTGGAAACCCAGACATTTTATTATTAGACGAGCCTACCAACGACTTAGACCTAAAAAGCATTGACTGGTTACAAGAATTCCTAATCAATTTCGAAAACACTGTTATCGTGGTATCTCATGACCGTTACTTTTTAAACAAAGTATGTACCCACACAGCAGACGTAGACTTTGGCAAAATAACCGTGTACCCAGGCAACTACGACTTCTGGTATGAATCGAGCCAGCTTGCCTTAAAACAAGCCAAAGAAGCCAACAAGAAAAAAGAAGAAAAAATAAAAGAACTACAAGACTTTATTGCCAGATTTAGTGCCAATGCGTCTAAATCCAAACAAGCTACCTCAAGAAAAAAATCCTTAGAGAAAATCGAATTAGAAGAAATAAAACCTTCAAACCGTAGATATCCGTATGTGGATTTCAAACAAGACAGAGAACCGGGAAAAGAAATTCTACAAGTAAAAAACATCTCCAAAACCATTGACGGCGAAAAAATCCTAAACAACATCACCTTCACCGTAAAACCAGGAGACAAAATCGCCTTCTTAGCAGACAACGAAAACGCCAGAACCGTCTTATTCCAAATTATTGCAGGAGAATTAGAACCAGACGAAGGAGAAATCATTTGGGGAACTACCATAACAAACAATTACTTCCCAAAAGATAACAACTATCTATTTACAGGAGACCAAAACCTAGTCGAATGGTTAAGAGGATATTCCAAAGATCCAGACGAAACCTTTGTAAGAGGATTTTTAGGAAGAATGCTATTTTCCGGAGAAGAAGCACTAAAAAAAGTAAATGTCCTATCTGGAGGAGAAAAAGTAAGATGCGTCCTATCTAAAATGATGCTATCCGGAGCCAATTTCCTAATCTTCGATGAACCAACCAACCACCTAGACATGGAAAGCATTACTTCCGTGAATGAAGGAATGAAAAACTTCAAAGGAAACCTATTATTTACCTCACACGACCATCAACTAACCCAAACCGTAGCCAACCGAATTATCGACATCAAGCAAAACGAAATAATCGATAAAGAAACTACTTATAATGAGTATTTAGGAATGGAATAAAAGGAGATACAAACACAAGATATCAAGAACGTGAAATGATATAAATTTATATGCAAACTCCAAAACAGTTTGATATAATAGGAGCGATAAAAATAAAAAAGGAGAGAAACAATGGATAACATAACACAAACCATAGCAAACGAATTAAACATAAAACCATCACAAGTAGAAGCCACCATTAAATTAATTGATGAAGGAAACACCATTCCCTTTATTGCACGTTATCGTAAAGAAGCAACCGGAGGGCTTTCCGATGAAACCCTAAGGGATTTAGGAGAAAGACTTACCTATCTACGAAATTTGGAGGCAAGAAAAGAAGAGGTGACAAAATCAATTGAGTCACAAGGGAAGTTAACCGAAGAAATTATAAAAGATTTGGAAAAGGCTATGACACTTGCCGAAGTAGAAGATATTTATAGGCCCTTCAAGCAAAAGAAAAGAACCAGAGCCACCATTGCGAAAGAAAGGGGCTTAGAACCACTAGCCAATATCATCCTAGAACAAGCAAAAAAAGAAGATATTATAGAAATGGCAAAACAATTTATAAATGAAGAAAAACAAGTAAACAGTGAAGAAGAGGCAATTGCGGGTGCATTAGATATTATAGCAGAAACCATATCCGATGACCCAAATTACCGAAAACAAATTAAACGAATCTGCTATCGTGAATCTGTATTAGAAACAAAAGCTAGTAAACCAGAAGAAACATCAAATTACGAAATGTATTACGAATTTCATGAAAATGTTAACCGAATTCCAAGCCACCGAATACTTGCTATCAACCGAGGAGAAAAAGAAGAATTCTTAAAAGTAAAAATACAAAAACCAGACGACAAAATCATAAACCTATTAGAAAGAAAAATCATAAAAGGACAAACCCAATATACCACCTATTTACAAGAATGTATTAGTGATGCTTGGAAAAGACTAATTGAACCATCCATTGAGCGAGAAATCCGTAGCGACTTAACCGAAAAAGCAGAAGAACAAGCAATCAAAGTATTTGGGAAAAATGCGAAACAATTACTTCTTGGCGCACCACTAAAAGGACTAACCGTAATGGGGTTTGACCCAGCCTACCGAACCGGTTGCAAAATTGCCGTTATTGATGAAACAGGAAAATTACTAGATACCGTAACTGTATATCCAACTGAACCACAAAACGATGTCATAGGAACCGAAAAAACACTATTAACCCTTATCAAAAAGCATAACATTGACATGATTGCCATTGGAAACGGAACCGCTTCAAGAGAATCCGAAATGTTTGTAGCAAACCTAATCAAAAAAGCAGACCATACTGTACACTATGCTATTGTATCCGAAGCAGGAGCAAGTGTTTATTCCGCATCAAAATTAGCAACCGAAGAATATCCAAATATCAATGTATCCTTAAGAGGAGCCATCTCCATTGCAAGACGATTACAAGACCCACTTGCAGAACTTGTAAAAATTGACCCAAAAGCGATACGGAGTAGGGCAATACCAACATGACGTAAACCAAAAACGATTAGAAGAAAGCCTAACAGGAGTAGTAGAGGATGCCGTAAACAAAGTAGGTGTTGATGTAAACACAGCAACCCCATCCTTACTATCCTATGTATCTGGACTAAACAGCACCATTAGTAAAAACATTGTAAAATATCGTGATGAAAATGGAAAACTAAGAAACAGAAAAGAATTATTAAAAGTGCCAAAACTAGGAAAAGTAGCCTATACCCAATGTGCTGGTTTCCTACGTATTTATGATGGCGATAACCCATTAGAAATTACCGCAGTCCATCCAGAAAGCTATGAAAAAGCAGAGAATTTATTAAAACAAATAGGATATGAACCACAAGACATTTTAGAAAAAGAAACACTAACGAAACTAAAACAAAACCTAAAAGAGGTCAATATAGCAAAAACAGCAAAAGACCTAGATATAGGAGAAATGACCTTATCGGACATCATAGAAGAACTAACAAAACCCGGAAGAGACCCAAGAGAAGACATGCCAAAACCAATCCTAAGAAACGATGTGTTAAAACTAGAAGACCTAACCGAAGGCATGGTATTAACTGGAACCGTAAGAAATGTCATCGATTTTGGAGCCTTTGTTGATATTGGTGTAAAACACGATGGATTAGTTCATATTTCCGAGATGAGCGAATCCTTCGTAAAAAATCCATCCGACATTGTATCCGTAGGAGATATTGTCAAAGTAAAAGTCATTGGAATAGACAAAGAAAGACAAAAAGTAAAATTATCGATGAAATTATAATTTATTATTTAACAAAAAATAAAGAGTGTTGTATATTAATAGTACCTTTCACCAAAAGGTAGAAGGGAGGTTGTAGAACACTTGAAGGAATTACTTAACATATTGAAACTTTATTTGATTTATTTAATTATAAAGCATTTAGAGGAGTAGATAAGGAAAAAGACTAGGATTTGTGCTCCTAGTCTTTTTTTACGTAGTTCACTTTAGAATTACTTATCGACGTCTTGATGTTATTATAACATCGATTGTATCATATGTCAAATTCATAATTTTTATTCTAATCTGTGTATACTAATCTCTTAGGCAATAGGGTTGTTGTCATTATTTTCGACTGGTTTTTCCGAAGGTCTGTCACCTGCTAATGCTTCATAGAAGCAAACAAAGCTAACCATAATATAAGGAATTAACCATAATAAACCAATATATAAAGTAAACATGGATAAAATTACCCATCCAATAAAAGTAAGTCCTAACCAGAAGAAACTCCAACGATTTCCTCTCATCATATCTTCACTTGTTTGTACAATCTCTTTTCCAGACATATCTGGGTTATCATATAATACATAGTAAGATAAAGAATATAAATATCCCTTTACAATAGCATAAATGATAGAAGCGATATAACCAATAAATCCAACAATAGCAAGCCCACCAAATCCAGCAGAAGTAGAAGCATGAATATTGGTATTATAAACAGAAAGCATGGAAACGCCTCCAAAAACTCCTACGGAAAAAATAACAACAAAGATGATAACAAGGACAACAGGAACAATCATTTTTAATAACATGTTTCCAAAAACGCCCCATACTTTTCCAAAGTAAGAAAAACCAATACTTAAGAAATCCGTATAATTTACTTCTTCATCTCGACGTAATTTTATAAACATAACTAAAAAACCAAATGAAATTGGTAAATTAATTAGTAATTGTACAATTGGTCCAATAAACGGAACCAAATTTAATAAAAAGGCAATGGCGAAGGTAATTAAACTATAAAATAAAGTAAGTAAAGCAGCTTTTCCCCATTTTCCTTTTAAAGCTTCACGAGCATTTGCTCTTAATTCTGATGATACTACCATAAAACATCCTCCTTTTAATTTTCTAACAATTAGTATGATATGTAATCGTCAAAGACGACAACATAATTATTTATATTTCGACTTAAGTCTATATGAATTTATACAATCTGTCAAGATAAAATCATAAAAAATAGACAGAAAGTCGAAAAACTTTCTATCTATCTATATGTATCATGTACATTATTTATACCTTTCCTGAATTTCTTTTACTTCCTCATAATGATGTTCCAAAATATCTAAAAACACATCCGCAATCTTAGGGTCAAACTGCGTTCCCTTGCATCTTGTAATTTCAGAAATAACCACATCCAAAGGAAGTGCATCACGGTAAGTTCGCTTCGAAGTCATCGCATCAAATGTATCAGCAACCGCAGCAATACGAGCAAAATAAGGAATTTCCTCACCCTTTAACTTTCCAGGATACCCAAACCCATCGTATTTTTCATGATGATGTTTTACAATTGGAATAATATCTTGGAAAATGGTAGCAGTTGATAAAATATGAGCACCAATCGTTGGGTGATTTTTAATCTCAGAATACTCATCATCCGTAAGTTTTCCCTCTTTTAATAAAATACTATCCGGTACACCAATCTTACCAATATCGTGGAATAAACCACCAATACGAAGCGTTTTTATCTCTTCTTCAGATAAGCCTAAATACTTACCAATTAATACACTAAACTCCGAAACACGATCCGAATGACCACGTGTATAAGAATCTTTTGCCTCAACCGTATAACGCAAAGTCTGAATACTCTCCATATAAGCACGTTCTAATTGCTCATAAGTATCTTGTAATTTATTATTCATATCTTTAATAACATTCATTTGAGAAATTGCCTTAATACCAGATTCCACAAGCAATAGTAATTGGTCAAACTTATCGCTTTTTTCACAATACCCTTGAATATCAAGCCTACGAATGGTCTCCAAAGGAGGAGCTAAATCCTTATGACCAGTTAGTAATAAAATATATAACTCTTTATTAAATTTTCGGATCTCTTCCACCACTTGATCACCATGAATAGGAGTCATAATAAAATCCAAAAGCATTAAATCAAAATGTTCATTTTTCACTTTTTCAATGGCTTCCATAGGGTCAGTTACTCCAGTAAACTCATAGCCAGAACGTTTCAAAAAAATAGAAAGAGAATCAATAATACCTTCTTCATCATCTACAACAATAATCTTATAACCATTTGAAGGATGTTGTAAATTTCCTTTCCTCATAGTTCCACCTCATTTAATTATTTATGTATCTATTATATTCGCAAAAAGTAAGAAAAGCAAGACAAAAACACAAAAAAGAACGAAAATTAACAAAAAGTGTTGTAAATATTAATAGACATATAAAATTTGTCGGGGAGTGTCTTATGTATGCTCTCATTAAAAATAGCCACAAATTTGAATAAGGGCAGACACAAGGTCTGCCCCAACATTATCTAATCAATTGGCAAAATTACATGGAAGGTTGTACCTTTTCCTAATTCCGATTCAAACGTAATATTTCCATTAAAATGTCCACGAATGGTAGAATAAGACATAAACAATCCTAAACCAGTTCCATTTTTTCCTTTTGTCGTAATCATTTCCTTAAACAATTTATCCTGTACTTCAGTAGGCATACCACAGCCATAATCCTTTACCGAAATAACAATTTCATGTTCTGTTTTTTCTACCAAAAGATCCATAACCTCATTGGTTTTACCATTATATGCTTGAATTGCATTTGAAATCAAGTTATTGATAACTTGTACTAAACTATTTACATTTCCTTTCAAAGAAAAACTAGTATCAATAGTAGTATTCGTACGTAATTCAATTAAAGCATTTTTTAATTCATGACGCATTAAAATATTAATACGTTTTAATAGCTCCTCTATTGTAAAGGCATCCTCGGTATCCTCTGATAAAGTAACCGCTTGCCCTTTTACAGCAGTAATAATATCAGACATATACGAAGTATGAGTTTTTATCTTTTCAATCCATTCCGTCATATCACGAGCAATCTCATGATGATCAAAAGAATTAACCTCTGGGTCATCAATTGAAGCATCATATTCTTTTGTTAAATCTGTCAACCCTTCCGCAGCACCAGCAATAGACATGATAGGTGTTTTTAAGTTATGAGCAATACCACCAACTAACTGACCAAGAGAAGCAAGACGTTCCTTTTCAATAAGCAAATCTTGATTTTCCTGAATGGTTTTCATATCTTCAATGTGCTGAGTAATATCCTTAAACAAAATTAAAATTCCTAAAAAGCTACCATTATTTGAAATGTTATTAATTTCAATATGGAAATACTTATTTAAACTCTTAAAATATCGTTCAAAAGTAAACGTTTCAGGTGAATGTTTTGCTTTTTCCAGAGTCAAAGTCAATTCATCAAGATTGGTACTAGTTGGCTCTAACAATTTGCAAAAATCAGTATTTCTTACAGAATTTGCAGTAAAGTGGAATGTTTCTAAAAATGTTTTATTAAAGTCAGTAATAATGTTATTTTCATTAATAACTAAATAACAATCGGACATACGATCAACAACTCTTTGCAAAGCAATCGGAGCAACCTTTAAAAAGTCAAACTTCAAAATTGCAAAAGCAAAGCATAGAATTGAAAAAGTAAAAGAGATAGTTGTAACATAAATTGTCATTGGTATTATTTTAAAACTACCTAACAAATTGATTACTACAGGTATGATAATTCCTAAAACAACTAAAATAGACTGTTTTGAAAAGAAACCAGAATTTTTAATTGAAAATATCAATAAACGGATAATACCTATTAATAAAAGTGAGTAAGAATATACTGTATGAATGTATAGAAAGGGACCATAGATAGCATTTGCAATTGAAGTAGAATAATATTTATAGAACAAATGATGAAAATCATTTGTCCATAGTACAAGTAAAGATGTAATTGGTATTATAAATAGTAACAAGTAAGATTTTTTTAATTTAATTTTAGTATTTGCAAAAATTAAACCTGTAAAAAATATACTAACAGGTAAAAAACAAGTGCCAATATATACAAAGTAATCAAAATAAATAGATGATATATTTTGATTATTAGAAAAGAATATTTGAAGCATTTG
The DNA here is from genome assembly GCA_947648215.1 of uncultured Clostridium sp. Taxonomy (GTDB): domain Bacteria; phylum Bacillota; class Clostridia; order TANB77; family CAG-508; genus RGIG8482. The sequence continues at coordinate 61,149 of CANSMW010000002.1, forward strand.
TCCAATTGTACAAATTAAAAGATTTACAATATTTAAAGAAAAGACAATATGTAATTGGCTTTTTTTCTCAGATTTTTGCATTAAGTATAATAGTATAATGTCAGATATTAGAGATATAACTAACAAGATGATTGTTAAACTCATAATAAGATTCCTCCTTTGTTAAGCTTCTAAAAATTTAATACTGTTAAAATAGTTAATGTATTTTTCTATGTATTCATTATTAATTTCAGGCCATTCAAAACCACAATGATTTAAAAAGCATTGCGTGAAGTCGCAGTTAGGTACAACAGATGCAATCAAATTTAGTAATTTACTATCATCTAAATCTGTAATAATTCCAGATATTGTAGATCTTAATGTATCATTTGATAATATACTATTAATTCTACTAGAAAATTCACTGTCTTCAACAGGGCTAATATGAATATCTAAATCAGCAAGGTAAGTCAATAATTTATCAACTTTAAGTAAATTAGGGTTAAACAAATGAAACACGCAAAAATCTGAATTATTACGAATTATTTTCATAATTGCATTACTACAAATATCTACAGGTGTTAATTCTACAAAATGTTCTAAAAATTCTTTTTGTAGAATTCCCAATTTTACAATTGATTTAAAACGATTAGCAAATGCATTTTCGGAAACATTAATCTGGAACTTTCCATCAGAAAAACGATTTGATATATTTCCAATTCTCAAGATACAAGCGGACAATGTACCAGACAAGATTTCTTCAAAAATTAGTTTTTCAGCTTCAAATTTTGTATAAATATACATATTATTTAAATTTTGTCCAATATAAAAATTATTTTCGCTAAAAGAAGTTATATCCTTAGATGGAGATTCATCAAGACCACTTCCAGAAACACTTAACGTTGATATATGGTAAAGTTTTTTACAGAATTTTTTGCAAAAATGTATAATATGGGAAGTACCAAGTACATTCGTATTATTAAACAATTGATAGTCTCCATAATGTTTTACAAGTGCAGCACTATTAATAACAACATTGATATTTTCACCCAAGGAATTATAACTAGTAGCATTCAAACCAAATTGTTCTTTTGTCATGTCTCCATTTATAACAATAATTCTTTTTCCAAAAGAATCTTTATATTTATTTCCAAAATAGAAAGTAAGAATCTTTTTTAAACGTTGTTCAGGAGAAGAACCATCTTTCATACGAATTAAGCAATATGCAATTCCTGTTGAAGTAGATAAATAACTATCTAAAATATGTGCACCTAAAAAACCAGTAGCACCAATTAACAGAATATTCCCAATAGGAGAAATATTATTAAAAGCACAATTCTTAATGTTATCAATACAATTATTATTAATTAAGTTATGAATTTTGGAAAAATCATAATGATGGTTTTTCATAAAAATAGAATTTGCGTCTATATTAGTATTTCTTTCAGATAATTGTTTAATAGTAGGATAAGTAAAAATATCTGAATATGTGATATTAAGACCAAGCTTTAAGGCTTCCAGCTGAAATTTAATAGCAAGTAAAGAATCACCACCTAAATCAAAGAAATTATCAGTAATACTTATTCGTTCAATTCCTAATAGATTTTTCCATATGTCGGAAACAGTTTCCTCAAATTCATTGCGAGGTGAAACATAATTTTCAGACAAAGTAATAAAGTTTTTAGGTAAACTTTTTTTATCAATTTTTCCATTAGGCGTTAGAGGAAAGTTTTCAAGTTGCATCATAAAATTAGGAACCATATAATTAGCGAGTTGATGTTTTAAAAAAGCAGTTAAATCTTTAATAGAAATTGTTTTTGTTGCAGTAAAATATCCCACAATTCCTATATTATTTCCTAAATGGTAAGTGGTGCAAAAAGATTTTGTAATATTAGGAAAAGAATTAATCATATAACTAATTTCACTTAATTCAATCCTATGCCCAGATATCTTTACCTGAGCATCATTTCTACCAATAAATTGAATGGTTCCATCAGGATTCCATTTTGCTAAATCGCCTGTCTTGTACATTGTTGAACTACTAGATGTATAAGTATTTGGAATATAATTTTCATTTGTTTTTTTCATATCATTAATATACCCATATCCAACACCATCTCCAGCAACATAGATTTCACCTGATACACCAATTGGTTGTAAACTTTTGTCAGGTGATAAAATGAATATTTGATTGTTATATAAAGGTCGACCAATTGTTACAATATCATCATTAGAATCATCAAATTTATAAGGAAATGCTGTACAACAAATAGTGGTTTCTGTAGGACCATATGCATTTACAATATTTAAATTTGGAAGTAGCTTTATATATTGGTTTAATGTATTTTTTCGAATTGATTCTACACCAACTAAAAGCTTATTAATGTATAGAGTTTTATCTTTTAAAATAGTATAAACTTCATTCAAAATGTTAGGCGGAATATATAAAGCAGTAACTTTATAATTTACAATAGTATCACAATATAAAGCTATATTTTTTATAATATCTTCTGTATATAAAATCAACTTTGCACCACTTAAAATAGGCAAGAATAATTCAAAAATACTAACGTCAAAAGATATATTAGTAGAAGCTAGAAAAGTATCATTATCTGTAATATCATTAAAATATTTTTTAAAAGCATAAATAAAATTAATTAAATTACGGTGTGAAATTTGAACCCCTTTTGGTCTACCAGTAGAACCAGAAGTATAAATAATATAAGCAATGCTAGTATTTTCAAAAGATTGCATAAAATTGAAGGGCAATGTTAAGTAATCAAAACTTTCACAATATACTATCGTGTTGCAAAAAGCAAGTAAAGATTGAATATGCGAATTCGTAATCAATAATTTGGCACTACTATCTTTTAGCATATAATCTAATCGTTCTTTTGGATATTCTACATACATAGGCATATATATAGCACCTAATTTTAAAATAGAAATAATTGATACTATAAGTTCAATAGAGCGGTTTAAACAAACCCCAACAACATCTCCTTGTCTAATACCTTTTGAATACAATTGATAAGCAAAATATGTCGATTTTTGATCTAATTCAGCATAAGTTAAATTAGTGCTTCCAAAAACAACTGCAATATTATTAGGATTTTTTTGTACTTGTTCCTCGAATAATTGAGGAATTGTTTTTTCTTTTGGATAATCTAAGCACATATTATTAAAGTCAACTAAAATCTGATTTTTTTCTTTTTCAGATAATATAGAGATATCACTAATTTTATCGTTAATATGAGTACAAATAGTACTTAGTAGAGAAATATAATGTGTTAGTAAATTAGTTACGGTTTCTTTTTTTAATAGATCAGTACGATATTCTAAGTTAATAGTATTTTTATCAGGTACGATTTCTAACGATAAATTAAACTTAGCGGTTTTTGTATTGGATTCAATTATTTTAAGTGGATTGTGTTCAATAGTAAATGGAGTTCTTTCGGTATTTTGATAAGTAAACATAACATCGAAAAGATTTTGACCATTTAAACTTAATTTTTTTATTAATAAATCATAAGGATAATCTTGATTGCTAAGTGATTCTAATACTAATTTTTTAATATCTAATAAAAATTCTCGAAAAGTTTTAGTAGAATCAATATAAGCATTTAAAACAATATTATTAACAAACATACCAATAATATCATGCAAATTAGAAGTAGTTCTATTAATTGAAGGTGTACCAATTATAATATGGTTTTGAGAACTATATTTATAAAGTAAAATATAAAAGGTTGCTAAAAAGACCATATAAGAAGAACAGTGCATTTCTTTAGCAATATTTTCAAGAAATAAAAAAACTTCGTTAGAAATTTGCATACTTATTTTGTTTCCACAACAAGAAAGATTAGATGAAGTAGTATAATCATAAGGTAAATTAATGACAGGGATTTCAGAATCTCTAAACATATTTACCCAATAGTTTTCCTTTAAGAGCATTTCAGAACTATGATTATTGTGATATTCCCAAAGAGTGTAATCTTTATAATCAATTTCAGGTACTTTAATAACTTCTTGGTTATATATCTTACAAAAATCACGTATTAAAATATTAAGAGAAGTACCATCAAGAATAATGTGATGACTATCTAATAGAATAAGAGTTTTTTTCTTATCTAAATAGCATACACAAACACGTAATAATGGAGCAAATTCCAAATTAAAAGCTTTTGGAAAGTTATCGATAATATCTGCCATATTAATTTCATCATCATATTGTATTTCAACGGAAAAATCAACATGGTCTAAAATAACTTGACGTGGAGCTCCATTAAAAATTTTAAAACAGGTTCTAAAACTACTATGTATTTGAATTAATTTTTGAAAAGCAGTTCCAATTTTGTGACTGTCTAAGATAGCATCGATAAGGATACCACCAGAAACATTATAAAGAGTAGTATTTTCCTCCATTTTGTTAGCAAAATAAATTCTTGATTGAGCACAAGACAAAGGGTAATTTTCAAAAGAAGATGATTTTGGTATAATACTACTTTTTTGTGTTTTAATATTTCCAATAAAATTAGCTAAATCACTTAAAACTGGATGTTCAAAAACATCACTTACTGTTACTTCTAAACCAAATGAAGATAATATATGCGAAGTTAATTTAATTGCTAATAAAGAATCTCCGCCAATTTCAAAGAAATTATCATGAGCACTAATTTTATCCACATGAAAAATATCTTTCCAAATGGTGGCTAATTTTATTTCAGAAGGAGAAGAAGGTTCAACAAAATCAGTAGATTTTACTGAAAAATCCACTTCCGGTAATCTTTTTTTATCTACTTTTCCATTCGTATTAATAGGCAAAGCATCTAAAGGAATAATAAAAGAAGGAACCATATAGTTTGGTAAAGATTTTTTTAAGAAATCTTTTAATTCCTCTATGTCATTGCCAGATTGAAATACAACATAAGAACAAATAAATTTATCATTTTGATGTTCACAAGTTATAGTAATACTTTCCCTAATGTTAGAAAACTGTAAAATTTTAGCATTAATCTCATTTAATTCTACACGGAAACCTCTAATTTTAACTTGATGATCAATTCTTCCAATAAATTCGATATTACCATCAGGAAGCCATTTTACTAAATCTCCTGTTTTATAAACACGAGAAGAATTAAAAAAGTCTGTTACAAATGCTTTTTTTGTCAAAGCTTCATTGTTTAAATATCCCCTTGCAACACCATGACCACCAACCCATAATTCGCCAGGGACACCAATTGGTAATAAGTTGCCAGATTTTGATACAACATAACAAGAAGAATTAGTAATAGGGGTACCAATTGGAATGGAATGGTCATACATAGAAGAAATTGTAAAACAACAAGAAAAAGTCGTGTTTTCTGTTGGCCCATATCCATTAATAACCGTTAAATTTGGGTTAGCAGACTTTACCATACGAATATGTTTTGGTGATAATACATCACCACCAGTTAATAAGCAACGAACGGACTTAAAAACAGATGGATTTTGTTCACAAATTTGGTTAAAAAGTGGGGCAGTAAGCCACAAAATTGTGATATTATAGTTTTTCAAAAATGTTTCAAAAGTAGAAACAGTCAATAAATCATTTTTCGTAATCAAATATAATTCAAGTCCATTTAATAAAGCAGCCCAAATTTCAAAAGTACAGGCATCAAATACAATAGAACCAGTTTGTAAAATTCTATCATTTTCTTCAAAAGAAATAAAGTTAGTATCTTTTACAAGACGTACAATACTTTTTTGTTCAATCATAACTCCTTTTGGATTACCAGTAGAACCAGAAGTATACATGATATAAGCTAAATCAGAAGAAGAAGACTTAGGAAGAATGTTAGAAGGCATATTAGAGTTATAAAATTCGCAATCTAGGTCAACATCTATAATTTCAATATCAGTAGCAAGCAAAGAAGAAGTTTTTTTGCTTGCCAAAATTAGTTTTGCTTTAGAGTCATTTAACATATAATTAACTCTTGAAGTTGGGTACTGAGTATCAATAGGAAGATAGCAAGCACCAACTTTCAAAATTGCCAATATAGATATAATCATTTCTATAGACTTATCTAAAAATACAGCAATAACATCCTCTTTTTCCAAAGGATGTGTTTGTAAATAATATGCAAGTCTATTCGCTTTTTCATTTAATTCACAGTAAGTAAATTTTGTATCATAGAAGACAACAGCTGTTTTATTAGGTATTCTTCGCACTTGTTCTTCAAATAAATCAATAATGGTGTTATTTGGTAAAATATCAGAAGAAATATGGTTAAACCCATACAAAATCTCATACTTCTCTTTAGAAGTTACAATTTCAATCTCATGAATTCCAATATCTTTTCTTTCAAGCACCTGATGAATCATATGTAACATACGTTCATGAAGCACACGAATTTCACTTTCCTCGTACTTATCTGTTCGGTAATCATAAGCAATATCAATACAACCTGTATCATTTAAATCATACAAGTGAATTTCCAAATCATCATTTACATTCCCATTAAAAGCCCATCTTGTATCGTAAGGAACACCACTTTCCTCACTTGCTTTTGTAATTTGATAAGACATCAAAATATGATACAAATTTGGTAAACTGGCATCTTTTTTACGTAAGTCTTCTAAAATATATTGGTACGAGTATTTTTGATGACGCATCATCTCAAAGGAACTCTTAGCAATTCGACTGGCAAATTCTCCAAAAGATAGATTTTCCGTAAGGTTTAGACGTAATGGGACAACATTAATAAACATTCCCATTGTGTTTTTTTCTTTAAAATTAGTACGGTTTAAAATAGGAGTTCCCATAACGAAATCTTCTATTCCGGAAACACGGCTTGTATAAATCGCATATAATCCCATAAAGAAATTAAAAGCCGAAATATGAGCGTCTTTACAATAAGTGTTAATTTGCTCCATCTCTTTTTTAGAAATAGTAAACGACAAACGATTTGCTTTACAAGAAAAGCTATCGGCATCTTCTTTACTACTAGGAATAGAAGCCGATTCTGGTATGTTTTCAAACACAGAATCCCAGTAAGCTTTATCTTTTTTAAACTTATCACTAGCTCGGTATTCTTGTTCTGCTGAAATATAATCGACATAAGAGGAAATGCTACTTACATCGATTTCTTCATGATGAATAATAGACGAATAAATACGTACCACTTCTTTTGCCACTAATCCAAGTGTCCAAGAATCGGATACCAAATGATGAATATTAACACTAAATCCACCAGAACCATCTGGCATACGAAACATCTTGCAAGTAAATAAATTGGAATACATGTCAAAAGGTTCTTTCATCAAATTGGCTTCAATTGTGGAAACTCCATCTTTTGAAGAAACCTCAACTGTTTCAATGTTAAAAGGAACGTACTCGTTTACGGTTTGTTTCATTTCATTTTCTTCTAACACCATGCGAATACGAAGACTATCGTTATATTTTACAAGCAAGTTAAGAGCTTGCTCTAATACATCAAAATCAATTTTTTCATACAAAAAAGCAGTTCCGCAAATATGGTTAATTGACGAACCTTTAAAATATTGTTCAGTTACTAAAATTGACCTTTGAGGAGCTGTTAAATCATACAATTTTTCTTTCATATTATCACCCTTACATTCTACATCCCATAAAAGACAAAGTCCTTTATAATGTGGTAATTATATAATTAAATTTTTAAAAAAGAAACACTTTTTGGCAAATGTCACCAAAAGTATATGTAATTGTAACATATATGTAATATTTAGTCGGTACATACGGAATAAAGTCGAAAAGTGCCGTAAAAACAAGAATTCATAAAAATATTGAGAAATCAAACAAAAGATGATATAATATTTTTTAGTATCAATTGGTAATAGTCGCTCGGTAACTATCAATGATGCTTCTTTCAGAGGAAAAGGAGGTTTAGGATAATGGGACAAAAAGTAAATCCTCATGGATTAAGGGTTGATGTTACGAAGGACTGGGATTCGCAATGGTATGAAGAACCAGAGTTTGCTGATAACATAGTAGAATTAGAGAATAACAATCAAAAAGTTGGAAAAATAAGAAATTAGGATTCACAATAGTTTTCTAATTTCATCCGATTTTATCCGAGCGACAAAGGTAGGTATCTGTTGTTTAGATGCCTACTGTTTATATTTTAAGTGCAAATGTTTCAAAAAATCGATTAAGACCATCAAAATTGGAAATACTGTCATAGATAGAAAAGGTGGCGAACGAAACATGAAAAAACAAAGAAAGTCTAAAGTAAAAGATAATACCAGAATCGTTGTGGTTACCATGAGTATTTTATTTTTCTTAACCATAACAGGATTTTACTTATTCAATTGGTACATAAATATCGATATTGCAAAACCAAATGTAGAAGCAGACTATACGGTAGGAAGAACCACACAAATTGTAGCCGATGTAAAAGAAGAAAACCGCACCATTTCGGAAATGTTAGAAAGTGTATCAAATTGTGTAGTAGGAATTTCAAAATTACAGGATAATGGAAATTCTATTTTTCTAAAAGATGGAAGTACCAAATTAGGTTTAGGAACCGGAATGATTGTGTCTGAAAATGGTTATATATTAACCAATGAACATGTATCTGGGGCGAAATTTAGTACCTGTTATGTCACATTAGAAAATGGAAAAAACTATGTTGCCAATGTTGTATGGTCCGATTCTGATTTAGATTTAGCCATTCTTAAAATTGGAGCAAATGGATTACCATATATCACACTAGGCGATTCCGATAATGTCAAAATGGGAGAAAGAGTGTATGCCATTGGTAACCCAATTGGTTATGAATTTCAAAGAACGGTTACTAGTGGGATTATCAGTGGGGTGAATCGAACCATCAAAATTGAAGAAGAGGAAAGAAGTTCGTATTTAGAAGACTTAATTCAAACCGATGCTACCATTAATCCTGGTAATAGTGGCGGACCATTAATTAATGCCGATGGAGAAGTAATAGGAGTAAATTCCATAAAAATCACCTCAGCAGAAGGAATTGGGTTTGCAAGTCCTATCAATTTAATCAAACCAATTTTACAAAGTTATTTACAAACAGGAGAATTTGAAGAGGCAAGTTTAGGAATTTATGCCTATGATAAAGAAGTCATACCATATTTGGATAACACCATTAACATAGAAGAAGGAATTTATGTAATTGATGTCATTCCAAACGGACCAGCAAGTAATGTAGGAATTATGCCAAATGATATTATTCTAAAAATTGATGGTAAACCACTAAACAAAATGACAGAGTTACGAAGTTATATTTATACCAAAAAACCAGAACAAGAAGTAACCTTGCAAATACTAAGAAGAGGCATTATCACACCAGTCAAAATTGCATTAGGAAGAAAATAAAATAGTTTAAGTGATAAAAAATAAACGAATAAAATATTGGGACGATGTGTTCATCGTCCCATAAAAATTCAAATAAAATTATAATCCATAAAAATGGCTATCCAAACAAAGTTTAGCACGACCTGCTGTTTTAGCATCAGCATGAAGAGCATTTTCAATAAAATCAGGATGTTCTTTTACAAATTTCTCCATACTACCATCAGGGTCTTTTATAAATTCACGAACCAATGCCATTTGAGTATCATCCAAAATTCCTTTTTCATAAGCAGATTGGAATAATGCTTCATCAATCGAAACCAAACTATAGGACTTAATACCCAAATCCTCTAAACGTTCTTTTCCTCCTTGCATACGGTCTACTACAGATAACGACCAAATTAACTCTCCACCTAAATTTTGAATTGCAGGAATCCAAGCACGAATAAAGCTAGAAGCTACGGTAATTAAATCGGTTACATGAAGTACTTTTTTACCAGCAATCGAAGTGATTTCCTTTGTTTCTTCAAAATCAGAATCGCTTACATAAGTAGATAAATTCTTATAAATCGTAATATGTGGTTTTTTTAGTAAATGAGCAAGTAAAACAGAAAAGAACCAATCTCTTCTTTCTCCACCAGAAATATAATCAATGTCCTCTACTGAAATGGTATTATTAATAAAAGCAATCATTTCATCAATCACATTATGATAAATCGAATTGGTATCATATTGAGCTTTCACTTTCTCTAATAATTGTTTTGGAAAATGAGCCACATTCGCCATATTGTTATCAATAAAACTTAATAAATCCACAGCATCCTTTTCACTACCATATACAAAATGGGTATTAATAAAATAAGCACTAATCTTTCCGAGAAGTTAACCAAAAAGGCTTATCACCATGGCATACCTTAACGGCATTTGTTTCAAATAAATGAGATTTTAAATTACTCATAATTTTGACCTCCTTAACAAATCTTACATAATGATAAAATAAAAAACGAATAATGTCAATAAAACGAAAAAAATCAATTTATAAATCTTGTCAAACAAAAAAGAAAATAGTAGAATAAGAAAAAGCGAGGAGGAGAAATATGGGTCAGAATAGAAAAAAGAAAAAAATTACCAAAAAGAAAAGAAGAATCAATAAAGCCATTTTGATACGAAATGTTCTTATTCTAGCAGTTATTGTGATAGGAGGAATTTTTGTATTTACCAGAAAAAAGGAATCACCAGGACAAATTGTTTTTCAGGAATATTTTGCAAAACTACAAGAAAAAAATTATGAAGCCATGTATGATATGATTACGAAAAACAAAAAGGGAAGTATTTCAAAAGAAGATTTTGTATTAAAGAATCAAAATATTTATGAAGGAATTGGGTTAAGCAATCTTACATTAAAAATAGAAGAAATAAAGCAAGACAAGGGAAGAGATATTATTAATTATCATGCTACCTTAGATACACTAGCCGGAAAAATCGAATTTGATAATACCATGACACTAGTAGAAGAAGATAATGCCTATAAAATTGTGTGGACTACAAAAGATATATTCCCTAAACTTGCTACAAATGATAAAGTAAAAGTAAACATGACACAGCGGAGTAAGAGGCAATATTTACGATAGAAATGGGAATTTGCTTGCAGGAGAAGGAACCTCGTCTTCTATTGGGTTAGTGCCAGGAAAAATGAATCCAGATACCAAAGAACAAGACATTAAAACTATTGCTGGTATTTTAGAGACTACCGAAAACTATATTAACCAAGCCTTAAGTGCAAGCTGGGTAAGAGACGACACTTTTGTACCCATCAAAACCATTGAAAGAACAAGCCAAAATACCAAAGATCGTTTACTACAAATAAAAGGAATCAAAATTGCAGATAGTAAATCTAGAATGTATCCTTACGGAGAAGCAACCTCACACTTATTAGGCTATATTCAAACCATTGGAGAAGAAGAGCTACAACAACTAGCAGGGAAAGGTTATACAGCTAATAGCGTCATTCGGAAAAACAGGATTAGAAAAAGACTATGAAGACAAATTACGTCCAAAGAATGGTTGCCAAATTATCATTACAGATTCAGAAGGAAAGACAAAACAAAACCTTGCCAAATCCGAAGTAAAAAACGGAGATGATATTACCTTAACCATTGATGCCAATTTACAACAAAAAGTATACGAACAATTTAAAAATGACAAAAGCTGTTCGGTTATGATGAATTATAAAACCGGAGAAATCTTAGCCTTAGTTAGTACACCAACTTTTAACTCAAATGATTTTACCCTAAAAATGACCACCGATAAATGGAACCGTTTAGTCAATGACCAATCACAACCACTTTTTAACCGTTACAAACAAACGTGGGCACCAGGCTCTTCTATTAAACCAGTTATTGGAGCAATTGCCATGACAACAGGAGATTTAGATCCAAACGAAAACTTTGGAAGAAGTGGAACTAAGTGGCAAAAAGACGAAGGCTGGGGAGATTTCTACGTAACCACACTAAAAGAATATGGAGATGAAGTCAATTTACGAAACGCACTCATCAATTCCGACAACATCTATTTTGCCAAAGTTGCTTTAAAAGTAGGTACTAAAGAAATGGAAAAACAATTAAAGAAAATCGGATTTGGAGAAAGTTTAGACTTAGGACAAAGTGTTACGAAATCCACCTATGGAGAAGATGACAAAATTACTTCAGAAGGACAACTAGCCAATACTGGTTATGGACAAGCAAAAGTATTAGTAAATCCTATCCATATGGCTTCTATTTATTCCGCTTTCTTAAATGAAGGAAACATGATAAAACCATACTTAATAAAAGAAGAAGGAAAGCAAACAGAATATTTAAAACGAGAAGTATTTTCCAAAGAAGCAGCAGCTACCATAAAAGAAGACTTAATTCAAGTAGTAGAAGACCCAAATGGAACAGGGCATGAAGCACAAATGAAAGGCAAAATGCTAGGAGGAAAAACAGGAACTGCAGAAATTAAAGATTCCCAAGATGATGATACAGGAACAGAAATAGGATGGTTTGATTGTTTTTTAGATGATGAAAATAATCCATTATTAATGATTACCATGGTAGAAGATGTAAAAGAAAGAAGAGGAAGTCATTATATATTACCAAAAGTAAAAAATGTATTACGATAAAATAAGGTTTCCGTAGAGGAAATAAATACCAAAAAAAGAAATCCACAAAGTTTTCCACATATGTGGAAAACTTTTGTGGATTATGTGTGAATAGGAATTATCGAGTAAGCCTATACCAAGACTCAAACAAAAATCCCATCATACTCCACAAAGAAACTTGTGGAATTTCTTTTTCGGCAACAATATTAGAACGTCCAACCACTTCTCCATTTAGAGAATACGTAATCTCACCTAAAGTTTGCCCTCTTACAATAGGTGCTTGCAAGGTATCTGCTAAATTCACATTTTGCACCAAATTTTTTTCTTGCCCTTTTTTCACCAAAGCACCAGTTGAATTTTCTAAAATAGCATTTACATTTTTTAAAGTTCCCTTTGCTACTGTGAGAGATTTAACAACATCATTCTTTTTTCCAAACTCACGATAAGAATAAGTACTAAAGCCATAATCCAATAATTTTTGAGCTTCTGCAAAACGTATTTTAGTAGTAGGAGCTTTCATAACAACAGCAATTAACGATAAATCATCACGAGTAGCACTAGCTGACAAATTATACAAAGCAAGAGAAGTTGAGCCAGTTTTTAAACCGGTTGCTCCTTTATAATTACGAATTAACTTATTGGTATTTACCAGTTGTGATTTTCCATCACGTAAACTATCCATCCAAATGGTGGTATAATTCGTAATACTAGGATGATTCATAAGCAATTCACGAGACATAAGCGAAATATCATAAGCCGAAGTCTCATGCCCATCTTCATCAATCCCATGGCAATTTTTAAAAGTAGTATCCTTCATACCAAGAGCCTGTGCTTTTTGGTTCATTTGAAGAACAAACCCTTCCTCAGAACCTGCCAAATATTCTGCCATAGCAACAGTACAATCATTAGCAGAAACCACACAAATTGCCTTTAACATCTCATTTACCGTTAACATCTCACGAGTATCTAACCAAATTTGAGACCCACCCATACTACGAGCATTTTCACTACAAGGAATTTGAGTATCTAACGTAATTTTGCCACTATCCAAAGCTTCCATAATTAATAAAATCGTCATAACCTTTGTTACACTAGCGGGCTTCAATTTTTCATGCATATGATGGTCATATAACACCTTACCGGTATTTTGTTCAATCAAAACAGCCCCACCGCAATCCAAATTAAGCGAACCAGAATTTTCCGAAGCAGTACTAGCATTCACAGAAGAAGTAATCTCATCCGAAGACCAAACAAACTCCCCCGTAGCACCAAAAGAAACCACAGGAAATAGGAAACAAAAAATCAGTACCAATAAAATGATAGGAATAATAAGTTTATAATTAATATTCATTCCAAAACCCCCATTAAAAAGACTAATAAATTATATGTAATAAAAAGAAAAATAGAAGTAAAAAGAGGAATAAGTTGACAAAGTAACATAATGTGAACTATAATAAGTATATTAAAAAAATATAAGAATGTGGAGCAATAAAACACATTACAAAATAAAGAAGGAGGATTGTTTCAAAATTACAGTTAAAACAAAAAGAAAAGGAGACAACGATGAAGACAAAAATATTACAAATTGTAGTACTACTTGTACCATTAATGTTTATGGTAGGATATGGATTAATGTATCATTTGTATGGATTAGAGTATCATTTATATGGCGTAAAGTTTTTTTATGGAAATCATACATTATATGGAGATCGGAAAATAATCCAATTTCCATTTGAAATGGTAAAAGACCTTCCTGAAGAACCTAACTGGTACAGAGAAAATGCATTTGAGGAAATTCGTGAGTATCGGCAAAACCAAAAGGAAATACAAAAGTGGTTTGACATGCTTAGCATTAATATAGGCGTAGTGAATAAGAGCGGAGACCCCATTCCATTACATGATTTTAGGTCAGGGTCAATGTTTGGATTAACCTTCTTCCAACATGATGGTAATTTAGTTGCAATATCATCAAGTTCTCTTGGAACATTAGACCGAATGGAGGTATTCGAAAAATCCATTAAAAAGGAAAATCTAAGGTATTGTTATAACAAAGGAACAATTGCAAAAGAATGGGATCGTTCATATATTGATTCTCACAATACACTATATTATTACGTGTACGATGCTTCTTCAAAAATAAAGAAAATAGAAGAAAATACCGTAAAAGCAGATGGTTTTTATTCTTATGAGGGCATTTCTTACCCTATAATTATAAAAGATAATCAAATATATAGTTATATCTTAGAAGGTGCAGAGATGTGTCCACCGGGAAAGTATAGCTATGAAGTAGAAGAGATCAAACTAAAAAAGGTGACGATTGGACAATTACAAGGAACCTGCAAATTGGAAAAAATATCTGAAACAATAGCAGAAATAGAAAGTGAAGAAATTGTTTCAGATAGACATCAGTATTTTCAAGTTTTGGTACAAAGAGAGAGCATAAAAGACATGGAGGAAGGCAAATATGATATAACAGAAATTTTTTCTGTTTTGCAAAAGGAGGAAGATACTTATATAAAAGAGAGAGAAAGATTAGTGCAATATACATACCTTGATCGTTCCTTAGGATATAAAGAAGAATATTTTTGGTAAAAAAGAAACAAGAAAACACCCATGGTGGCAGTTGCTACTGTGGGTGTCCTTTGTAGTAGAAAGAAATTCTCAAAAAATATTGCAAAAGCCTACGGAACATGATAGAATGGGACAAGAAGTAAAAGAAGGAGTGATGATATGACAATCTTACTAAAAAACGGAAATGTAATTGATTATGCATCAAGATGTAACCAAAAAATGGATATTTTAGTAAAAGACAGAAAAATCGCAAAAATTGCCAATCAAATTAATGAAGTAGCAGACAATACCATTGACTGTACTGGTCTTATGGTAATACCTGGAATGATTGACATGCATTGTCATCTAAGACAACCAGGATTTGAGTATAAAGAAACAATTGAAACTGGATCGAAAAGTGCTGTTAAGGGTGGTTTTACAACAATTTGTCCTATGCCAAATACCAAACCAACCCCAGATAGCGCTATTATTTTGAAAGAAATTATCGAAGAAGCAAAACGAGTAAACCTATGTAATGTTCTTCCATATTCAAGTGTTTCTAAAGGAGAAAAAGGAGAAGAATTAGTCAATTTTGAAGAAATGAAACAAGCAGGTGCCATTGCTTTTTCCGATGATGGAATGCCAGTTGTAAATGCAAAAATGATGAGAGAAGCTATGATAAAGGCAGATAAAGAAGGGACATTTGTTGCTTCTCACTGTGAAGAAAAATCGGTAGCCGCTGGTGCCATTAATGCTGGGGAAGTCGCTAAAAAACTAGAAGTAGAAGGTGTATTACCAGAAGCCGAAGAAATTATGGCAGCCCGTGAAATCGTTATATCCGAAACCAATAAAGTAAGAGGACATATTTGCCACATTAGTACCAAAACATCGGTAGCTATGATACGAGATGCCAAAAAAAGAGGAGTGCCAATTACTTGCGAAACATGCCCACACTACTATAGCTTTACTGTAAAAGAAGTATTAGAATCTGGAACCAATGCAAAAATGAACCCACCATTAAGAGAAGAAGACGATAGACTAGCTATTATTAAAGGACTACAAGAAGGAACCATTGATGCCATCATTACAGACCATGCACCACATAGTGAAGAAGAAAAACAAAAACCACTATCACAGGCACCAAATGGAATCATTGGCTTCGAAACCGCACTAGCCGCAAGCATTACAAACCTAATCGAACCAAAACACCTAAGCTATTTAGACCTAGTTCGTCTAACCTCATACACACCTGCCAAACTACTAAAACTAGAAACCAAAGGACAACTAAAAGAAGGATACGATGCCGATATTACCATATTTGACCCAAACCTAGAATATGTATATGAAAAAGAAAGTATTGTATCAAAATCCAAAAACACACCATTCATCGGTAAAAAATTAAAAGGAAAAGTCATGTACACCATCGTAGGTGGAAGAATTGTATACGAGAAATAACACCGTAGGGGTCGATGCCCACATCGAACCGAAAATAAAAAAATAATCCAAAAGGAGAGAAACCATGAAAAATGCAATGGATCAATTAATTGATAAAATAAAACAAATGGACAATCCAACCGTAATGGGACTAGACCCAAGATACGACATGTTGCCAACTTGTATTACGAAAAAATATGAAAACACGATCAAAGGAGCATGTGAAGCAATCCTAGAATTCAACCAAGCACTAATTGATGCTACATATGACATTATTCCATCCATAAAACCACAAATTGCTTTTTACGAAATGTTTGGCACAGATGGAATAAACGTATTCAAACAAACCTGTGATTATGCAAGAAAAAAAGGTATGATTGTCATTGCCGATATCAAAAGGGGAGACATTGGCTCTACCGCAAGTGGATACTCCAATGCCTACCTTGGAAGAACCCCATTATTAGAAAAAGAAGAACCTATCTTTGATGTCGACTTTGCCACCATCAACCCATACTTAGGAATCGACGGGATTAAACCATTCATCGAAGATTGCAAACAATATGGAAAAGGTATTTTCATCATCGACAAAACCTCAAACCCATCCTCAGGAGAACTACAAGACCTAAAACTAGAAAATGGAAATACCATCTATGAGCAAGTAGCCCTATTAATTGAAAAATGGGGAGAAGACCTAAGAGGAGAGTACGGTTATAGTAGTATATCCTCTGTTGTAGGAGCAACGTATCCAGAACAGTTACAAACCCTAAGAAAACTAGCGCCACATACCTTCTTCTTAATTCCAGGCTATGGAGCACAGCGGAGGAAAAGCAAAAGACATTGCACTAGGGTTTGACCAAAATGGAATAGGAGGCATTGTCAATGCCTCAAGAAGCTTAATGTGTGCATACAAAAAAGAAGAATGGAAAGAACAATTCTCCGAAGAAGAATTTGCAAAAGCCACAAGAGCGGAAGCCATAAAAATGAGAGACGAATTAAACGAAGCAATCAAACATAAATAATGTGTGTAAGCTCCCCCAGTCGCTAAATCGCGACAGCCCCCTTAAGAAAAGGGGACTTTTAGCACTGTTTTTACATAAAGAAAAAGGAGAAAACAGAAATGCAAATTGGAAAAGATTATATTGGAGTAGGTTGTGGTGCATTTATTATAAATGACCAAAACGAATTATTATTACAACAAAGAAATAAATCACCAGAAAAGGAATATTGGTCAATACCAGGTGGAAAAGTAGAAATGTTTGAAACATTCGATCAAGCAGTCAAAAGAGAAGTAAAAGAAGAAACTGGTGTTGATATAGAGGTAATAGAACTCCTTGGCATTTGCGACCATATTGTACCAAATGAAAAGGTACATTGGGTATCACCAGCATGTTTATGTAAGATTACAAAAGGAGAACCTACCATCATGGAACCAAAAAAACATACAGATATGAAATGGTTTTCATTAGAACAATTGCCACAAAATTTAACCATTACTACAAAAAACGCATTAGAATGTTACAAAAAATATAAAAAATAAAAAAGGAGAAAAAGATGAAAGTAAATTGCAAAGCTGAAATTGTAAAAATTGAACAGTTAAAAGAAGATATTTATAAATTTAGTGTAAAAGCAGACGAAATGGTAAAACAAGCAAAACCTCGGACATTTTATTGAAATTCGAGTAGTAGATGACATTGAGCCATTATTAAGAAGACCAATTAGTATCTACAATTTAGAAAAAGAAAAAGGAATATTAGAATTTATTTTTCAAGTAAAAGGAAAAGGAACTAGTCTTCTTGCTAATCGTAAGGTAGGAGAAAAACTAGACATTCTTGGACCACTTGGGTATGGCACTTTTAAAGTAAAAGATTATAATAAGGTATCCATTATTGGAGGAGGAATTGGAATCTTCCCATTATATGAATTAGCAAAAGAACTAAAACAACAAACCACAACCAATGTACAAGTATATTTGGGATTTCGAAATAAAGACCTAATAACACTAGAAAAAGAGTTTAAAGAAGTATCGGACGAGCTTATTATTACGACAGACGATGGAAGCTATGGAATTTCCGGATTTGCCATAAATGAACTAAAAAAAGACTGCCAACAAGAAACACCAGACAAAATATTCGCCTGTGGACCACTACCAATGCTAAAAGCAGTGCAAGCCTTTGCTAAGGAACACAATATCCCATGTGAAATATCATTAGAACAAAAAATGGCATGTGGGCTTGGTGCATGTTTAGGATGTGCCGTAAAAACAGCCAAAAGCCCAAACGATGCACCAGAATATTGGCACGTATGTAAAGCAGGCCCAGTGTTCAATGCCACAGATGTAGAAATTTAGGAAAGGAGAAAAAATATGAATACAAGCGTTAATTTAGCGGGAATTAAGATGAAAAATCCAGTAACTGTTGCATCACGGAACATTTGGCTATGGAAGAGAATTTGAAGAATTTATTGACTTAAACAAACTTCGGAGGAATTTGTACCAAAGGAACTTCATTAAAACCAAGAGCGGGAAACAAACCACCACGTGTTTATGAAACACCAGCTGGCATGTTAAATGCCATTGGGCTTCAAAATCCGGGAGTTACCTATTTTATGGAAAATGACTTACCATATCTTAAAAAATTTGATACTGCCATAATTGTGAATGCCTGTGGAAGTACCATAGAAGATTACGTAGAACTTGCCAAAGTATTAAACACATTAGATATTGATGGAGTTGAACTAAATTTATCTTGCCCAAATGTAAAAGCAGGATGTTTAGCATTTGGAACTACATATGAAGGAGTAAAAGAAGTTACTTCACAAGTAAGAAAAGTATTAGACAAGCCATTAATTATAAAACTAACACCAAATGTAACCGATATTACCATGCCAGCAAAAGGAGCTAAGGACGCAGGAGCTGATGGTATATCCTTAATTAATACCTTACTTGGAATGAGTATCGATATTCATACAAGACGTCCACATCTAGCCAACAACACAGGAGGTCTATCTGGACCATGTGTGAAACCAGTAGGAGTCCGAATGGTATATCAAGTATCAAAAGCAGTTAATATACCAATTCTAGGACTAGGAGGAATTGTAACAGCAAGTGATGCCATCGAATACATGCTAGCAGGAGCAAGTGCTATTTCCATAGGAACGGGAAACTTTATTGCACCAGATACGGCAATTAAAGTAGTAGATGGAATAGAAGACTATATGAAACAGTATCATATTCAAGACATAAACGAAATAGTGGGAACTGTTCAAATGAATTAAAAAAGACTCGTGTGAAAATAATGTTTCACACGAGTTTTAATCAATTATGTTCTAAATCTAGCTTTAATGTTTCAATTTCTTCGATTGGTAATTTAGTAATCTTATGAATAAAATTGGTATCGAAGTCATTTTTTAGTAACTCAATAGCAATTTCTCGTTTATCTTTCAAAATCCCTTGTTCAATCCCTTGTTCAATCCCTTGCTCAATTCCCTGCTTCATCCCTTCTTCAATCCCTTGCTCGATTCCTAATTCTCGACCTTCTTCTAATCCTCGCCTCATACCATTTCGAAACCCCGTATTGGTTGCGGTATTATACTCGTAAATAGCCTTTTCACGCCATTCGGCAAGCCTTTGCAATTTTTCATCTTCACTTAAGGTCTGCAATTTTTCATTTGCCTTTTTCAATTCTTTGTTTTCTTCCATTTTTTTCATCACCCTTTCCGATTTGGGATTATTTAAGAAAGATAACCAATCCAATAAGGCATCATTATCATTAGAAATCCCAACTATTTTTGGTAATTCTATTATATGAAATTCTAACTTTTTTGTCAATATGATTTTGCGATATTTTTCTTCAATTACTTTCCAAGAAGTATGATAGTCCAAACTTTCTAGTCCCTGAACACAAAAATCGGTAATCAAAATAACAATTGTTTTTTGAAGATGATCATAAGATTGTCCAGATTTAATCTGTTTTGTATATACTCGTCCCCAGTAATACAAAATTCTTTCTTTAATTTCCTCTTGCTTAGCCACTTGCATTTCAATATTGCAGTATTCACAATGATTAATTTTGGCAATAATATCCAATACTCCTAGCTTATCTTCCGGATAATCCCTTCGTAAGACAATGTTATTACTTAAATCAATACAATCAATCTTTTGTTCTAAAATAGCTTCTAAAAATTTCGTGGTAATTGCTTCACTTCCTACTTCGCCAAACAAAGCTTGAAAAACGACATCTAATTTAGGGCAAAGAAGTGATGTCTCTTCTTGTAAATCATTTGACATATAAAATCCTTTCTAAATTTTGCAGAATAGCAAAACTTGAACAAAAATTTACACGAATTTAAAGGTAGTGTAAAAATCATACCAAAAACAACAATACATCCATAATTTCGTTTTATTTTGGAAAATAGCAAGAACTAATTTCTTGAATGAAATTAATAAAAATAAAATGAAACAAATCCATACACACTTAAAAACGTGCATAACCATATTAAAACACAAACAATAAACCGTTGTCAACAAAAACATTTCGCTAAAATTCGACAAGAAGGGATAAAAGATATTGATAAAAACATAAAAAAACAATTGAATTATAGGGTATATTATGATACGATAATGTCGAAATACGGTAAATCAAATTTGCCAAAGAAAGGGAAAAAGATATGATTAAACTAATTGTTGGAACCCAATGGGGAGACGAAGGAAAAGGAAGAGCCTCTCATTTTGAATCCAAAACAGCACGGAATGGTAGTACGTTCTACAGGAGGAAATAATGCAGGACATACAGTAGTTGCAAATGGCAAAAAATATGCCATGCACTTATTGCCATCTGCTATTATTCGAGAAGGCGTTATTTGTATCATTGCACCAGGAGTAGTTATCGACCCAAGTGTTTTAATTTCTGAAATAGAGGAAATGCAAAAAGCTGGAATATCCATTACCAAAGAAAGATTAAAAATTAGCGAAAGAGCACACCTAATCTTACCACATCACAAACAATTAGACCATTTATATGAAGAATTAAAAGATAACAAAGTAGGTACCACAAAACGAGGAATTGGGCCATGTTATGCAGAAAAATGTAATAGAAGTAATCTACGTATGTTCGACCTAACGGATACCAAAAATTTAAAAAAGAAAATCACAGAATCTTTAAAATCCGCGAATGCACAATTAAAAGCCTTCGGTTATGAAGAAATTGATATCGAAGAAGAATACAACCTATGCATTGACTGTGCAAAACACTTAGCACCATATATCTGCGATACAGGTTCTATTTTAATGAAAGCAAGCGAAAACGGGGAAAACATTATTGTAGAAGGCGCACAAGCACTCTACTTAGACTTAGACCATGGGGATTACCCATATGTAACCTCCTCAAACTCCAATGCCTCAGGAACAGCCTCAGGAGCAGGAATTGGACCAACCAAAATAGATGAAGTCATTGGCGTCATGAAAGCCTATTGTTCAAGGGTAGGAGAAGGTCCTTTTACAACGGAACAAAATAATGAAATTGGTGATACCATAAGAAACTTAGGACACGAATTTGGAACGACCACAGGAAGACCAAGAAGGTGTGGATGGCTAGATTTAGTCATGATAAAAAATGCATGCTTTATTTGCGGTTTAACCAGTTTATGTGTCAATCACATGGATACCATTGGAAAACTAAAAAACATCAAAATATGCACAGCATATGAATACAAAGGTCAAACCATAGACTACATTCCAATTGATAGAGAAAACTGCAAACCAATTTATCAGGAATTTGAAGGATGGAAAATCGAAGAAGGAACCAAAACCTACGAAGACTTACCTAAACAAGCAAGAAAATATATTGAATTTATAGAAGACTATACCAAAGTAAAAGTAAAATACATTGGAATTGGAGCAGATGAAAGTAAGACGATTGTAAAATAGAAAAAATTGGATTTCAAAGGAAAGACAAATAAGAAAAGATTTAACTAGTTAGGTCTTTAAAAGACAAAATGTTAGAGAAAGAAAGGGGAAGAATATTAAGTATGGAAAAAAGTTTTAGTGAAAGTTATAAACAAGCAGGAGTTGATGTAACAGCAGGTTACAAATCCGTAGAACTAATGAAAAAATCCGTTAGAGAAACCTATACAAAAGGCGTTATTTCCGACCTAGGAGGTTTTGGAGGATTATTTTCGATTGATGTAAAACAAATGGAAGAACCGATTTTAGTATCTGGTACCGATGGAGTAGGCACCAAATTAAAATTAGCTTTTTTAATGAACAAGCACGATACCATAGGACAAGACTGTGTTGCCATGTGTGTTAATGACATTGTATGTTGTGGTGCAAAACCATTATTTTTTCTAGACTATATGTCCTTATGGAAAAACATACCAGAAATGGTAGCAACCATTGTAAGTGGAGTAGCAAATGGTTGTAAAATGGCAGGATGTGCTCTAGTAGGGGGAGAAACCGCAGAAATGCCGGGATTATATTCGGAAAATGAATATGATTTAGCAGGTTTTAGTGTAGGAATCGTTGATAAAAAGAAAATGATAAACCCAGAAAATATTGAAGTAGGAGATATAGTAATAGGACTTGCCTCATCAGGAGTTCACTCTAACGGATTTTCTCTAGTAAGAAAAGTATTCAATGTAAACGAGCAAAACCTAAAAGAATACAAAGAAGAACTAGGAACCACACTAGAAGAAGCACTCCTAACCCCAACAAAAATCTATGTAAAACCAGTATTATCACTACTAGAACAAGTAAAAGTAAAAGGAATTTCACATATCACAGGAGGAGGCTTCTTCGAAAACATGCCAAGAATGCTAAACGAAAAAGTAGCCCTATCCATCAACAAAGACGCCTATGAACTTCCAGCCATTTTCAAACTAATCCAAAAAGAAGGAAACATCCCACTAAGAGACATGTACAACACCTTTAACATGGGAATTGGAATGGCAATCATCGTTCCAAAAGCGGAACAAGAAACAGCACTACAAATCCTAAAAGAAGCAGGGGAGACGGCATATGTAATAGGAGAAGTTACCGAAGGTAACAAGGAAATCAATATTAATCTATGAAATGAAGAGGTTGCATATCATGCAACCCCAAATTTAATACAAGTTTGACAATGTTATGTTGATGTGATACAATGCAAAAGTAATTATGTAGAATAAATAAACATCGGCGTAAGCCACGGAGGTATCAAAATGAGTTTATTTGTATGTGTTGCTGATGACAAAGGCGATTATATTGTTCTAAACAAGGAATACAAAAACAAACCAGAACAATTGCGGGAAAAGTTGCTGCAAAATCACGCAAAAGCATGGGTAAATTATATCATAAAAGAAGGACACTATTTAGATGAACCTTGCGTGAAAAAAGTATATGTCAAAGAAAAAGAAGCACGTTTAACAACACATGTAAGAGGGCAAGAAGCTCTGATTGTAAAGACACAGACCATCGTTATTTATCCAGATAGTAGATGGAGGAATGCAACTTTCTTTGAGAAACTTACCAAGAAGGTAAATGACGGCATGTGGGGTGATGTACTGTGTACACACATTACTTTCGGCAATAAGGAGATAAATGTTCTTTCAAATGAATACGAAAAAGAGGAAATTGAAGAACAGTTATTGCAGAAGAATTCTAAAGAAGTTGTATATGACATTATGTGGGCAGGAAGGTATCGCGATTATCCTCAGTTAATCGAATTATCAGCGACAAGGGAAATCTGGGGTATAATGGAACAGTACCTTGAAGGAGAAGAGACAAGGAAAAAAGTTTTCAAGAGAAAACGGTGGCTTGTCGTATATCCGAATGCATTTTGGCGGTTTGCAACATGGAAAGAGATCATGTCAGCAACAGTGCTCGGCTAAGGAACGCAAAATAAGCAGATGAATAAGACGCTATGTCAAATTTATCTGCTTTTTTGTTGTTTCCGTAAGAAAAATATTGATAAAGTTGTCGTTTTATAATATAATAGCAATAGCAAAAAATAAAAAATGTAGGAGGTTTTGGGAGATGGTTAGAAGAATTTATGTACAAAAGAAAGAGGGCTTTAATGTTGAGGCAAAAAACATTTTGCAAGATTTACAGGAGAATTTGCAAATACGTGGATTAGAAGAGGTTATTCTTGTTAATCGTTATGATGTATCTGGTATTGATGAGGAGACCTATGAAAAGGCAAAGAAAACAGTGTTTTCGGAACCACAAGTAGATGTTTGTTTTGATGAAGAGTATCCATTTATGGAACAAGATAAAGTGTTTGCAGTGGAATTTTTACCGGGGCAATTTGACCAAAGAGCGAATTCCCTAGAAGAATGTTTACAAATTATTCGAGGAGAGCAAAGGCCAATTGCAAAATCGGCAAAAGTATATATTCTAAAAGGAACCATTTCAAACGATGAATTACAAAAAATCAAAACCTATTTAATTAATAGCGTAGATTCCAGAGAAGCCAGCCTTGAAAAACAAACCTCTTTAGAAGATAACATGCAAGAACCAGAAGATGTTGAAGTTATGGAAGGTTTTATTCAAATGACCGAAGAAAATTTAAAAGAAATTCTACCTCAATATGGTTTTGCCATGGATTTAGCAGATTTAACATTTTGCCAGAACTATTTTAAAGATGTTGAAAAAAGAGACCCTACCATGACCGAAATGAAAATGATTGATACCTATTGGTCAGACCACTGTCGCCATACAACCTTTCTTACCAAACTAGAAACCATAGATATCAAATGGAATTTATTACAAAACATCTATAATGACTATATTGCCTCAAGAAAATATGTTTATGAAGACCGTAAAAAAGACATTTGTCTAATGGATGTTGCCACCATTGCCACGAAAGAATTAAAGAAAAAAGGTCTTTTAAAAGATTTAGATGAGTCTGAAGAAATTAATGCATGTAGCATTAAAGCCACCATCGAAGTAGATGGAAAACCAGAAGAGTACCTAATCATGTTTAAAAATGAAACCCATAACCACCCAACCGAAATCGAACCATTTGGAGGAGCAGCTACCTGCCTTGGAGGAGCCATTCGTGACCCATTATCTGGACGTGTCTATGTATACCAAGCTATGCGTGTAACTGGTTGTGGAGATCCAAGAGTCCCTATTTCGGAAACATTACCAAATAAATTACCACAACGTAAACTAACCAATGAAGCAGCAAGAGGATATAGCTCCTATGGAAACCAAATCGGGCTTGCAACAGGACAAGTAGCCGAAATTTACCATCCAGGATATGTCGCAAAACGTTTGGAAATTGGAGCATTAGTAGGTGCAGCACCAGCTAACAATGTTATACGCCTACGTCCAGAACCAGGAGATAAAGTAATCCTACTTGGAGGAAGAACTGGGCGAGACGGATGTGGAGGAGCAACAGGTTCCTCTAAAGCGCATACAAGTGCATCACTAACAACCTGTGGAGCAGAAGTACAAAAAGGAAATGCACCAGAAGAAAGAAAAATCCAAAGACTATTCCGTAACCCAGAAGCCACCAAATTAATCAAACGTTGTAACGACTTTGGAGCAGGAGGAGTATCGGTTGCCGTAGGAGAATTAGCAGATGGGCTAGAGATTAACCTAGATGCAGTGCCAAAAAAATATGAAGGGCTTGATGGAACCGAACTTGCGATTTCTGAATCACAAGAAAGAATGGCAGTCGTAGTACGTGCAAACGATGTAGCCCAATTTGAAACATTAGCCTCTTTAGAAAACATCGAAACCAGTATAGTTGCTGAAGTGAAAGAAGAACCAAGAGTTAAAATGTATTGGAGAGGAAAATGCATTGCCAATATTAGTCGTGAATTCTTAGATACCAATGGAGATGTAAAAAAAGCAAATGTAACCATTCAAGCACCAAACAGCCAAGATAACTACTTTACCAAAAAAGAAGTTACCAACCAAGTAGAAGAATGGAAGAAAACCATATCCTCGTTAAATTGTTGTTCACAAAAAGGACTAGTAGAACGTTTCGACTCTACCATTGGAGCAGGAACCATTACCATGCCTTTTGGAGGAAAATATCAATTAACACCAGCCGAAGGAATGGCAGCAAGAATTCCAACCCTAGAAGGATATAGCGATACAGGAACCATTATGACATATGGATATAATCCATACTTTACCAGTTGGAGCCCATTCCATGGAGCAGTCTATGCAGTAATCGAATCGGTTACCAAATACGTAGCGATGGGAGGAGATTACAAAAAAGCATGGCTAACCTTCCAAGAATACTTTGAAAAATTAAAAAATGAACCATCAAGATGGGGTAAACCATTAGCCGCTCTTTTAGGAGCCTACTTGGTGCAAGAAAAACTAGGAATTGCAGCCATTGGAGGAAAAGACTCTATGTCTGGTTCTTATAACGAACTAGACGTTCCACCAACCCTAACCTCGTTTTGTGTAGGAACCATCAAAGTAGATGGCGTTATATCCAATGAATTTAAAACACCACATTCCAAAGTCATGCTATTAAAAACAAAAATAGATGAAAACTCACTACCAGACTTTGACGACTTAAAACAAAACTACGAAATCATCCATAACTTAGCAAAACAAGGAAAAATATTATCTTGTAGTACCATTCGTCATGGAGGAATTGCAGACACTATCACCAAATGCACAATCGGAAACAAAATAGGCTTTACCTTCGAAAAAGAAGAAACACTATTTACACCAATGTATGGAAGTTTCATTATAGAAATAAAAGAAGAAATAAACGAACCGAAACTAGAAAAACTAGGACATACCACAAAAGAACCAATCATTAAAATTTCCCAAAACGAAATCTTAGACCTAGAAGAACTAATACAATTATGGGAACAACCACTAGAAAAAATATTCCCTACAAAAACTGTAGGGGCAGGCCTTGTGTCTGCCCAACCACAAGATTTAACGATAGCACAATCAACCAAAACCATATTAACAAAAGCAACTACCAAACTAGCAAAACCACGAGTATTTATCCCAGTTTTCCCAGGCACCAACTGTGAATACGACCTAACCAAAGCCTTTGAAGACGCAGGAGCCATTGTAAGTACAGCAGTATTTCGTAATCTAAAACCAGAAACCTTGCTAGAATCCATCGATGTATTTGAAAAAGAAATCAAAAACGCACAAATCATCATGTTGCCAGGAGGATTTAGTGCAGGAGACGAGCCAGACGGTTCTGGAAAATTCATCTCAGCAGTTCTAAGAAACCCAAAACTAACCAATGCCATTCATGCTCACCTATATGAACGAGATGGACTCATTTTAGGAATATGCAACGGTTTCCAAGCACTCATCAAACTAGGACTACTACCATATGGAAAAATCATAGATATGGATGATACCATGCCAACCCTAACCTTCAATGACATCGCAAGACATCAATCCAAAATGGTAAACACAAAAGTCGTATCCAAACAATCCCCATGGTTTAACAAAGTAAACCTAGGAGACGAATTTGTAATTCCAATTTCCCATGGAGAAGGAAAATTTGTAGCCACTCAAGACGTAATGCAAGAACTAATCAAAAATGGACAAATTGCTACCCAATACGTAGACTTAAGGGGAAACCCAACTTATGACATACAATACAACCCAAATGGTTCTACCTATGCAGTAGAAGGAATTACCAGCCCAGACGGAAGAATTTTAGGAAAAATGGGACACTCCGAAAGAAGCTACAGAAGCGACATCCTAACCAATATACCAGGAAACAAAAATCAAAAGCTATTTGAATCAGGTGTGGAATATTATAAGTAAGAATTGAACATATACAAGTAATATGATATAATCGATATAGTTACAAAAAACCAATAAAGGAGGGGTAACTATATGGCTACGATGGAAAAACTTGAAATAGCTTATAACGAAGTCTTTGATGCACAAGGAAATATACGTGCATGTGGACGGGAGGCTTGCATTGCGTTAATAGAGGAATGCAAGAAAGTCGAATCTTATATTTATTTTGGAGATGTCAAAACAGGTCATATGCAGATAGAAGCTATCAAGCAACTTGTGCAAAGTGAAATATAAGAGGGAAAGGGCAGAGATTTCTCTTTGCCCTATTTTATTAAAAGGAGTAAAAATATGAAAAATAATATTTACAAAACCCCGTTATCAGAAAGATATGCAAGTAGTGAAATGAATTATATCTGGTCAAATGACAAAAAATATTCAACATGGCGTAAGTTATGGGTAGCACTTGCTAAAACCGAGAAGGAACTAGGAATTGACATTACAGATGAACAAATTAAAGAAATGGAAGAAAATATCCAAAACATTGATTATGATGTAGTAGCCAAACGTGAAGCAGAGTGTCGCCATGATGTTATGGCACATGTGTATGAATTCGGTACCAAATGCCCAAATGCAAAACCAATTATACACCTAGGCGCAACCTCTTGCTACGTAACCGATAATACCGATGTTATTTTAATGAGTGAAGCATTAGAACTAATCAAACAAAAACTAATCCTAATTATCAAAAACCTAAGAGATTTCGCCTTCCAAAACCGAAATATAACCTGCCTTGGGTATACCCATTTTCAACCCGCACAACTAACCACCGTAGGAAAAAGAGCAACCCTATGGTTACAAGACCTATTAGAAGACTTAGAAGAATTAGAATTCGTTCAAACTCATATGAAACTACTTGGCTGTAAAGGAACAACAGGAACTCAGGAAAGTTTTATGAAACTATTCAAAGACGAAGAAAAAGTAAATAAAATTGATGGTAAAATCGCAGAAAAAATGGGATTTAACAAAGTATATGCCGTATCACGGACAAACCTATACAAGAAAACTAGATGCAAGAGTATTAAATCTTCTTTCTAGTATTGCTACGAGTGCTTCTAAATTTGCAAACGATATGAGACTACTACAACATGAAAAAGAACTAGAAGAACCATTTGAAAAAAGCCAAATTGGTTCTTCTGCAATGGCATATAAAAGAAACCCAATGAGAAGCGAAAGGATAAATTCTCTTGCAAGACACGTATTAGTGCTTGCTAGCGATCCTAGCTTTACTGCTGCTACCCAATGGTTAGAAAGAACCTTAGATGATTCGGCAAACAAACGAATCTGTGTGCCAGAAAGCTTTTTAGCAGTCGATGCCATTCTAATTCTATATGCCAATATTTCCGCCAATATTGTTGTGTACCAAAATGTCATCAAAACCAACATGATGCAAGAATTACCTTTCATGGGAACCGAAGAAATCTTAATGAATGCTGTATTAAAAGGAGGAGACCGCCAAGAACTACACGAAAAAATAAGAGTATACTCCATGGAGGCAGGAAAAGAAGTAAAAGAATATGGAAGACCAAACGACTTAGTTGACCGAATTGCAAATGATGCTACCTTTGGATTAACCAAAGAAGAAATCCTACATATTCTAAACCCAAATAACCTATGCGGAAGAGCCCCAAAACAAGTAGAAGACTTCATTAAAAACCACGTAGATCCAATCTTAAAAAAATACCAAGAGTTAATAAAAGGAATAGAGGTAGAAGTAAAAGTATAAAAGTAACAACTTTTAATGACTTTTTGCAGTAAACAAAAAACAATAGTTAAAAAGTAGTTAAAACATAAAAGTAGAGCCAAGAGAAATTAACAATTTCTTCTTGGCTCTAAGACTTTGGTTGCGAAGGCAGGACTCGAACCTGCGACCTTTGGGTTATGAGTGCGTTTGGGTGGTTATTGCCATGTGTTTTAAAGTATCTTTAAGTATCATAAAATCAACGTTTTATGGATATTACTTATTCTAAAATATCGTAAAATAATATACTTAATTTTGCTTTTCGTCACTTTTTCGTCACCAAAAATCTCTATTATTTTGGTACCCTTTTTGTCCTCTTTTGGTCTCTTTTTTCTTTCACCTTTTTGCTATTTTCTCTTGCTTCATTCACGCTTCGAATAAGATTTATTTGGAATTTTTCTTTTCGATTAAATCAGAGATACTACAATTTAATGTTGTCGTCAAAATATCTAATTCTTCGAAACTAATATTTTTAGCAGTGTTTTTGTATAATTGATTAATACGGGGATAGTTAAGATTTGTTAATAGTTGCAATCTGTATCTACTTATTTTCTTTTTCTCTAATAACTCTTTTAATTTTAAGTTTACCATGTGACAACCTCCTAGAGATATTATAAAAGTTAAGAATAAAATAGAATAGACTATAAAGATATATAATATATTATATATAATAGAAAATATTATATATTTTTATTGATAATGATAAAAAGATGTGGTATGATAGCAAAAAGAAAAACTGATAAGACTATCAGTTTTCATCTATATTATCAATATTAAACAATGTATCGTTATAAAATTCGGACAATGTCATATCAAAACCATTTGCTATAAAAAACATAGTATGAATGGTAGGGTGGGTAGTTCTTCCACTTAACACACCACGAATAACAGACTCGTCGAGCCCACATTTTAAAGCAAGTTGATAAGGGTTTGGAATTTGCTTTTGCTTCATCAAATAATTAATTCGTTTTATAATAGCTTCAGACAAAGTCATAACTTGTTATCCTTTCGACATTCTTCTAGTATGTAGGATAACAAATTTTTATTCATTTCATTCGGGAGATTGTACGAAAACAATAACAAAGATACAAAAAAATATTAAGGAGGAGAGGGAATATGGAGGAAAAGTGTAAAAATCAAATTTTAGACGAGTTATTTGAACATAGAACAGAAGATTTTGTTAGGTTGTACAAGGAAAAGTATGGTGAACCAGAAGAAGTAAGACAAACAAAAGAATGCGAAGAGGCATTGACACAATTATTACAAAATACAGTGTCAAACAAAGAAGAATTAGAAGAGATTTTTAAACAATTGAATTTTTTTCAGAGTAATTTATTAGGAGAATTGCATTTATGGAATAAGTTGTATTATAAACTAGGATTTATAGATGGAATAGATTTTAGAGTAGAAGTTAAAACAGAGGAAAAAAACTTAAGTTTAAGACAATGTGAAAAGGGTTTTTTT
Organism: uncultured Clostridium sp.; assembly: GCA_947648215.1. Classification (GTDB taxonomy): domain Bacteria; phylum Bacillota; class Clostridia; order TANB77; family CAG-508; genus RGIG8482. The sequence goes on from CANSMW010000002.1 coordinate 92,575, forward strand.
GATACATATGTAGAAGAAATGACGGATTATATTGAAACAGAAAAAACCAAAAGATTACGACAAAGAAATGACTACATGGAAGTAATGTCAAAAATGGAAAGGATAAAAGAACAATATCCTAAAATAAGGGAATATTTTGAAGATGATAAAATTTCAAGTTTTAATGAAGAAGAAACGCAAACCACTTTACGATTAATACGTTTATATGAAGAATTATATAGAATCACAGAAGAGGAGATATTTAAAATAGGGTTTCATGAAGGAAAGATATTGTAATAATTTTAAATAATGCTTGAAAATTCAGTAAAAATGTAATATATTGTTATAGTCCGTTAGGACATATCCCTTAAAGAAGGGAGGTGCAATACTTAATGAGTTCTTACGAGTTAATCTGGCGATTAATTGTGTTATTGTTACTAAACAATGATAACAATGAAAACCAAGAAGCAAACAAAGACTAGTTCTTTGGGGCAGGCGGACACCTGCCTTTTCTTTTTTAGGCATAAAAAAAGAGATATGCGGACACATATCTCGGTGCAAACCTATGAGTTCTTACGATTTGCTAGCTGATGTTATTATAACACCTTTTTTAGTATATGTCAAATTTACTACAATTATTCGTGTAATGCCTACTATATCAATGAAATTTAATTGTTAATGTCTTTTTATAGTGTCAAAAAACTCTTTTTTATGGTGTCGGAAAACTCGGAATGTAAATTTTCTATTATAAAAAGTTAAGATTTAGCAAATAAAAAACTAGTCAAAGGATGTAGATATTATCTTTTTTTGTGTTCGATTTTGTTCGAAATGTTTTTTCTATGCTTCTATATATTTAGCAGTGCAAAAACAATACCCCTTTTCACGTGAGAAAATCTATAATAGTTGAATAGTTAAGACCACACACCCGCTCTTCTTAATGAAGAAATGATGAGAGATTTAATGGGGGCTTAAAAAAGGAACGGTTGTAACTTCCGCTTCATATAAAAGAATGATGATATTTGAATAGAATTTGATAAGTTTAACGCTAGTTTTAAGTATTTAATGATTAAAGCAATAAAAGTATATATGAGATAAAGTTTATTCACCCAAAATAGCGTTTGACGTTATTTTTAGATATAAAATTTGTATCATTCTGTTATATCATCCACAAGTTCAACTTTAAATTGAGTAGGCGTTTCAAGTTTCTCCTTAAACGTTCCATATCGTTTACATAATAGTTCAGCACATCTAATTCTATCATGTAAGGAAGCACATGTACCAAACATATCTCTTTCTTCTCCACGCATTACCTTTGTAAGGTATTCTAGTACCTCATCTTGTGAAGCGATTCTTTGAGTTTCCTTTTCTTTAAGTTTTGCACTTATAAAAAAGTCAAGTTTTGTTAAGTTTTCATTTCCTATGTTCTTAGCGGTTTTTATACTATAACCCGCTCTTTTAGCACTTTCTGTGGCGTTTGCAGTTTCGATATAATAATCAATAAACCTTTTTTGTTTTTCTGTTAAAGAGTTGTAATCTTTTATTTCACTATTCAAATATCTCACATCCTATCGTTTATTTATTATTTTTAAACAATATCATCTTACCTCATGTTCCCAATCAAAGTTGGTCGGGATAAAATAGAAGTAATGCATTTCTTATTGTTAAAAGGAATAATCCATTTTCCTGCACTTACTTGTCTATTGGTATAATAAACTTTTGTCGGTTCCCCTAACTTTGATTGTATTCTATGATATACAGCTTTTCTACTAGTATATAAGGATAATTCACTATTAACATAGTCAATGTTTAAAATGGTTTCTTGTTCTTCGTAATTTGTATCATAAAATTTTTTCATAATCTTAATCTCCTTTCAAATTTTAGGTATATTATTTTTACTATCTAGGTGTACATTTTTTATACACCTAGACAAAGATTTTGTCATTTTATACATGGTTAGGTGTATGTTTTTTGGACAGGTAGTTTTTCGAAATATTAATTGAAATATCAAGTAATATTGAAGGTTTTTTGATTTTTTTACTATGGAAATTAGGTGTATAATTTTTAACCATAATATTATATACTACCATACCAGCTTTCTTTTTAGGACATATTTGTCCAACGACTAGAAAAACGATAACGATTAGTTTCATGCCCTCCACCATTAGAAAAGTTTACTCTATCGATAAACCCTTTATCAATTAATTCTCTTATAGCACTGCAATAAGTTGAAGAGGAAACCACGTTACTTCCTAAAGACTTTGAATAAGAAAATTCAATTTCTCCATTAGACCATAGTTTCATATACTCATATAACTTCATAGAAGAGGGTTTCAAACTTTTAAAAATCTTACTATCCATCATATCTTTTGTTATTCGAATATGTTTGTCTTTTGTCTTTCTACCTTCATATGGTTTAAAAGGTGCTTTTAAGGCTCTACTCATAAAATATCACCTCTTATGCTTGCCATTATCCATAAAATGAAGTAGAATATAGACAGATAACTTAGATAAGTTATCTGTGGAAGGTAGGATTTTGTCATTGTTTGAAGAGCATGCAAAATCCTGCTTTTTGTTTTTGTTAATACTCATATTCACACCCCCTTTTATAAATGTTTGATTTCGATTGTTGCCTCTTCATGTTGCATATTATACAATTCCTGATTGTGAATCCAATTATCAATTGCTTCTTTGTTAAAATTTAGCTTACTACCAATTCTAAAAAATGGTATTTCCTTATTTCTAACTAAGGTTCGAATACTTGAAACTGAGCAATTCAGATAATCAGCAATCTCTTTTACTGTAAAAACTTGCATTTTTTAATCCTCCTTTTCTAATTCTTTTTTTGCTTTGTTAAGCCAATACCTTCGATTGATTTCTCTTACCTTGTCTTTGTTGTTATCTCGCCATTCTTTTGCCTTTTGGTTTCGCATTTGTCTGGCTATTTCCTCAATACTATCCATTTTTTTTCACCTTCTTTCGTAATAGTTATTGACATTAACATTGTTATCTTATATAATAATGTTAATGATTATTAAAATGATTATAATAACATAACAAATGTTAATCAATAGTGATTTTAAAAAAAATATTAATCACATAACAGACAAGAAGGGGAAATCAAATGAATGTAAGCCAAATGATATTAAATGAAGAATATCCATTAAAACATTTTTATTGTACAGTAGATGATGAGGAATTTATTTTAATTGGTGATAAGCAAGGGCTTATTTATGAAACCTTAGTAAAGATTAAATTGGGAAGTATTATAGTTGATATTTTTGAAAATAGAGACTGTTTTCTTAATTTATTAAATAATTACAAAAATAAAATAGAAGAACAGAAATATTATAAAGATGATGAATTGCTCAATCAAGATATAGTTTTGAAATGCTTATATAAATTACAAGAAGAATTAGAGAAGATAACTTATTACGGTATTGAAGATATTCCAACAGACATTTCAAATAAATATATCAGTTTATACACAAAGGTAAATATAGAGAAACAAAAATATATTAATAATGTAAATCAATTTAACGAATTAGAAAAGGTATTATATCCAGAATTTGAAGGTAATAAGAGAGTTCTAAAGGAAATTAAAGAAAGAAATGAAGAAAAGAAAATACAAGTCGACAATATGCAAAATAGAAGTTTTAAAGACTTTACCATACAACAAATTGAATCATATCAGGAAGAGTTTGAATTATCAATATTGAATATATTAGTATATTGTCAAAAGAAAGATAATTGTGAAATGATTATTAATAAAAAGAAGATGACTAATAAAAGGGATATAGTAGCATATAATTATAATTTTATAAGCGAAGTACGTGAATTTACATCTTATGTAAAAGGCATTTGTATAAAAGATGGAAAGTTAATTACAGACGAAGAGTTGGATAAAACTAGCTATGAAAATATTAGATTTATAAATGTTTTTAAATTTAACAATATAATTGAATTACTAAACTTGTCATTTATAGCTACAATGAATAAAAAAATTCCAATACATATATGTAAAAATTGTAAAAAATTATTTATTCCAGAAAGTAGAACAGATGAAATATATTGCAATAGAAAAAGTCCACAAAATCCAGATAAAACTTGTAAACAATATGGGGCAAAGAGAACATATAAGGAACAAATAAAAGAAAGACCTATTGATAAGGCACATATACAAACAAGTCAGTTTTTAAGAATGAGATGTAAAAGAAGCAAAGATGAAAAACAAATGGAAGAATATAAAATGAAATTGAATAAATACTTAGAAGAATATAAAAAAAAGAAGGAAGAATATAAATCTAATAAATTGGAACAAAAAGACTTTATAAAATGGATAGTAAGTCAGAAAGAAGGTGTAAAGAATGGCAGTACAAGAAATAATAAGAAATAAGAAGTACAAGATTGATATTCCAATAGGGTATAATGGAAAGAAGAGGATAAGGCATACCGAAACTTTTTATGGTGGGAAAAAAGAGGCAATCCTTTACGAGAATGAAATAAAACTAAGTATCAAGAACAAAACATATATTAATAAAAGTAAAATAACGATGAAAGAATTATTGGAGGAATGGCTGGAGTATTCTAAAAGCATATGGTCGCCAAAAACCTATGTAGCCAATAAGCATTGGGTAGATAATATTACAAAAAGTATAGGACATATTCATTTGCAAGATTTGAATGTCAAATTATTAGAAGATTTTTATAATGAATTAAGAAATAATACGAAGTATTCAGATAAAACAATACAACATCATTATACAATTATATCCACTGCATTAAATAAAGCTGTTGTCTGGGGATATATATTGAATAATCCTAATACAAGGATAGAGAAACCTAAGATAAGGAAAAAAGAAATAGAATGTTATTCTCCAGAAGAGGTCAGCAAACTTATAGAAGCATTGAATGACGAGCCTTTAAAATATCAAGCAATTATTATGTTAGCATTAGATAGTGGGGCAAGAAGAGGGGAAATAACTGGATTGATATGGAAAGATATTGATTTTGACAATTCCACAATGAATATCAATAAAAGCACACAATACACCAAAGAATTAGGTATATTCGAAAAGGAAACTAAGACACCAACAAGCAATAGAAAAATATATTTATCAAAAACCACATTGGACATTTTGAAAAAATATCAGAAAGAACAAATGAAAAAGAAAATAAAACTAGGTAGTAAATGGGAAAATAGCAAAAGGGTATTTACAACAGAATATGGAGGCGATATGCACCCTGATACACCTTCACAAATACTAGAAAAGCTAATAAAAAGACACAATCTAAAAAGAATCACTTTTCATGGTTTAAGACATACATGTATTTCATTACAAATATCAAGTGGCATACAAGCCCAAATAATTAGTAAAAGAGCAGGACATTCCAATGTTACAGTAACACATAATACATATAGTCATTTCTTTGATAATGAATTTAAGGAAATTGCCAATACAATGGATTCATTTTTACAATCTAAAATCAGTTAAGAAGCAGTGTAAAAAATTGCTTCTTTTTATTTTCGTCACTTTTTCGTCACTTTTTCACGATAAACAAAAAAATAGCAAACTACGAATGGCTTGCTATTTCTGGTTGCGAAGGCAGGACTCGAACCTGCGACCTTTGGGTTATGAGCCCAACGAGCTGCCAACTGCTCCACCTCGCGATGTACTTGTATAGTATAATCGCTTTTGGGCATAATGTCAAGCTTTCTTAGGAAATTTTCTAAAAAATTTGACAAAACACTAATAATAGTATATGTAAAAGTACAAAAAAAATACCAAACCATAAAAAATATCCCTAGTAATGTGGTTATAATCCACAAATGCTAGGGATAGAGTTTGTATAAAAATGAGCTTAAGTGGTTTTTTTTAGATTGTCTTCGAATTCTTCCCAAGACTTACTGAAAATGTGATTCGAAAACGCTTCTTTTAATCCACTAATTTGTTTTAGACGAATAATCTCATCTAATTCCATTCCCAAATGTTTTGAAATTTGGTCATCTTCCCATCCATTGTTACTTAAATCAATCACGATTTTAGACATATCAATAATTTGATGAGTGCCTCTTGCACGATTATGACGAATGGTACTCGCCATGCGATTGCTTAAATCCTTATCAATGGTAACAATAGGAATTTCTTTTAAATGAAAATACTCTTTTGCACAACGATAACGATGAAAACCATCCACAACAATATAACGATCGTTATCCTTATCATAGTAAGCAACAATTGGTTGAGTATAACCATCTTCCTCAATAGAATGCCTTAGAAGTTTCATTTCAGGAGGTGCTACTTTATTTGGGTTATAATCATTTGCAATGACTTTGTTAATATCAACCATCTTTACATTTAGCACAGGAAAATCAATTTTCTTCAATTATTTTTCACCTCGAATCATAACAAAATGTTTATAATTATCTAAATAGGTGACAATCAATCCACACTCCTGATACAAATCTTCATATAACTTAGAAACAATACTTGGTTCAATTTGCATATCAGTAGAAACTTTTTTTAACAATTCCCTTAGATAATCATTATTATTAGAATAAATATTTTTAATAATTCCATCACAAACAGAAATAAAACCATAAGGTTTATTTTCAGAATCAACATAAATATACCAAACTTTATTATTGTCATCATAAATGCGATCCTTTGTTTCTGTTTGAACAATACGAGAACCAAAAAATTTTCCCATATAATTATAAAAATGTGCATCTTTATTGGTCAGTTTCAATATCATCTTTTTTCACCTCTTCCTCTATAAAATTTATTAAATCCTTATCATCAGAAACCGTATCCACGGTTAATAAGTTATCCCATTTGTGAATCAACCTTCGAAGCTCCTCATCATCTGTTTTTGTTTGAGCAAAGCAAAGACGTTTCATATAAAAATCATTTTTTTCAATTGACCTTGCAATTCTTCTCCAAGAGATAACCTTTTTTTGAGTTTCTAATTTACTATCTGCTTCATTTGGAATATCTGGAATATCAATATTATCACGTTTCTTATACCAATAAGCAAACTTTTTAATTTTTCGATAATAATGAAGCATTAAATCACTATTATAAATACCAATACTCTCAAGCAAGAAAACCGTATACTCTTCCCAAGTCATAAAATCCGGTTTCGACGTTCGTAAATTTCCAAGAGCAGTTGTTCTACAATAAATATTACCAAAATTCACACCGATTCACGCGATTTACTACCTTAGACCAAGTATCATATTCCAAAGCCTTAAATTGGTCAAGACCATTTTTTTGGTCATCTCCATAAGGTTGGCATAAGCGTTGTTCATGAATGCTAAGACCATTCTTATACATTAATTCATATACTTGGTTATAGGATAAATCGAGTTTACTAACAGCACCCCAAATGTCCTCTGTTTTCCAATCATAAATGGGATAAAAATTATAAACATCAATATATTTATCACTAAACTTGATTTTAGTAGTCCAGTGCTTATGTTCATACATAATTTTGCCTTCAAAAGTAATCGTTCGGAATCGATTCAAGCTTTCATCCGAGCGGATACCAACACCACAAGCAACTTTTCCTCCATATTTTCTTTGATACCAATTTGCAAAATATAAAATAAATTCTTCAAATTCTTGACCTTTATAAAACCAAGGAAAAGCATGATTACTCATATTAATACTATCTTCTGGCAAATCCCTTACCCATAAATCTCTACTTTCTTCTTCCCAACAAATCCATTTTGGCTGTAAAATGGAGACAGCATTTCGAAGAGCCATAGGAAGAGCAACATGATAAAAATTTCGTATCTGTGACAATTGTTTTAATTCATAAATATGTTCAATTGTTAAGCGATATTGAGCTTCAAAATCGATATACAAAACATCAAATCTACGGTTCTTTTTTTTGGCTACAATATTAGCAAGTTGCACCATAACACTACTATCTTTACCACCACTTACGCTAAAATAAATGTTTTCAAAATGGTCAAACACAAATTCCAATCGTTCAAAAGCAGCATCTAAAACATTTTTTTCCAAATATATTTTAGGCAATCTCCACACCTTCTTCAAAGATTTGTATATAGATATTATGATATAAATGTAAAAAAAAGTCAATAAAAGTAAAAATGTAATATTTTTTGTTTAAAATTATGATATAATTAAAAAACAAGAAAGGAGAAGATATGAAAATACTAGTGGCGAGTGCCAATCAAGGAAAAATAGAAGAAATACAAAGCATTTTAAAGGAATGGGACATAATAACGTTAAACGATATAAAAAGCACGATACAAGTAATAGAAGATGGGCAAACTTTTGAAGAAAATGCAAAAAAGAAAGCAAAACAATTATATGAGCATACAAAAATTCCATGTATTGCAGATGATAGTGGGATTTGCATTAAAGAATACGAAGGATGGCCAGGAGTAAAAACAGCAAGATTCTTAGGAGAGAAAAAAGCAGGAAACAGTTATGCAAAACAGAGAAATCAGTATATTTTAGATAAAATGCAAGGATTAGAAAAAAAGAGAAGAAAAGTAGATAATATAACCGTTATTGCTTATTACGATGGGGAGACTTTTCAAGTAGGAACAGGAATTCTTACAGGATATATCGCAAAAGAGGCAAAAGGAAAAAATGGATTTGGATTTGACGAAATTTTTGAATTAGAAGATGGAAGAACACTCGCCCAGTTAGAAAGCCGAGAGAAGAATGTCATAAGTAGTCGAAAAAAAGCATTAGAAGAAATAAAAAACAAAATAATCCATAAAAGTTAAAGAAAATCACGAAAAAGTATTGACATAGAAACAGTTTACCAATATAATGCAAATAGAATCAGCCTTAGGAGGTACATACGCATATGGTACAAACCAGTTATGAAATGCAATATGGAAATATGCCAGATGAACAAGTAATAAGAGAAATACAATCTGGTGATAATATGGCATTAAACTATCTAATGAATAAATATAATGATCTCGTTAATATGAAAGCAAGCAAATTTTTCATGGTTGGCGCAGAACGAGACGATATGGTTCAAGAAGGATTAATTGGATTATACAAAGCAACCAAATCTTTCAATGCCCAAAAGCAAAATTCCTTTAAAACATTTGCAAACTTGTGTATTGAAAGACAATTAATTACGGCCTTAAAAACGTCGAACAGACAAAAAAATATCCCATTAAATTCAGCTTTTTCGCTAAATACTGCAGCATATGAAGAAAATGACGATGTATCAGTTATGGATATATTAGAAACAAAAACCATAGAAGACCCAGCAGAAATGATAACAAAAAAAGAATACTATAATTCAATTGAAAATAAAATAAACGAAAGCTTAAGCGATTTTGAAAGACAAGTATTACACTATTATAAGCAAGGAAAATCCTATGCAGCCATTGCAGAAAAGCTAGGAACAAAAGTAAAATCGGTGGATACTGCCATTCAAAGAATTCGAAAAAAAGCCAATAAAATAAAAGAAACCATGGAGCAAGAATAAAAACTGCTCCATGGTTTCTTTTATTTTATGTAAATGCATTGCAATGTTAGCCCTAATATAGTATAATATAGTAGTTAAAGTAAAAGTGACTATGGATGAAATAGAAAAAACAATTTTACCCAAAGATAATGTAAGTATTGAAGAATAAATAAATATTCTATTAGGAGTATGATAAATGACTAAAAAAGAACAAAGAACAAAGATAGAACAAGAAGAACTATTAGAGTATAAAAGAAATGGAAAATCAGCAAAAGAAATAGCGAATACAAAAGGTGTAGCATTATCAACAGTATATGATAAGTTAGCAAAAATAGACCCAAAACTACTAAAAGAAGCGGAGCAAGAATGGCAACAACGAGAACAAGAAGAATTATTAGAGTATAAAAGAAATGGAAAATCAGCAAAAGAAATAGCGAATACAAAAGGTGTAGCATTATCAACAGTATATGATAAGTTAGCAAAAATAGACCCAAAACTACTAAAAGAAGCGGAGCAAGAATGGCAACAACGAGAACAAGAAGAATTATTAGAGTATAAAAGAAATGGAAAATCAGTAAAAGAAATAGCGGATATTAAAGGTGTATTAATATCAGCAATATATAATAAGTTAGCAAAAATAGACCCAAAACTACTAAAAGAAGCGGAGCAAGAATGGCAACAACGAGAACAAGAAGAATTATTAAATTATAAAAGAAATGGAAAATCAACAAAAGAAATAGAGGATATAAAATGTGTATCAATGGGTAGAAAATTAGCAAAAATAGACCCAAAATTAGTAGAAGAAGCGAAGCAAGAATGGCAACAACGAGAACAAGAAGAATTATTAGAGTATAAAAGAAATGGAAAATCAGCAAAAGAAATAGCGAATACAAAAGGTGTAGCATTATCAACAGTATATGATAAGTTAGCAAAAATAGACCCAAAACTACTAAAAGAAGCGGAGCAAGAATGGCAACAACGAGAACAAGAAGAATTATTAGAGTATAAAAGAAATGGAAAATCAGTAAAAGAAATAGCGGATATTAAAGGTGTATCAATGTCAACAATATATAATAAATTAGCAAAAATAGCCCCAGAATTAGTAAAAGAAGCAAAACGAAAAGGAAAGCAAAAACAAGAGAAAAGTGATGCAGGTATAGGGAATATTTCAATTATAAAAGAAAAGATAAAAAGTAGGGAGATTACGCAGAATGATGTAAAAAAATATCGTTGTATGGTCGATGAAAAATATAACGAAGTAAGCTATGATGAGGTTATTACATTAATTAGAGCATATATTGCAACAAAACAGATAACAGAAGGAATTCGATTTTTAAATATGATTATAAATAATCAAGACTTCCAATACTTAGGTATAGAAAAAATAAAAGATATGAAAATACAAGTAGAAAATATTCAAAAACGACAAATAGCTCGTAGATTACTTAGAGCAGAAGAAAAAATACCAAACATTGTACAACAAACAGGATTGAAAGAAACAGAAATAATAGAAATGAAAAAGCAAGCTTATACCAAAGGCGGAATATCCCTGGGAGAGTAAATACACAAAAAAACAGAACAAAAAAAGAACTTTGTTCTGGCTTTTTGCATCATAGAAAAGTAGCCTATAAGCTGTTCCAAAATTTTGTTGCGTTTTTTTGAATTTGTTTATTACTTTCATTTTCGAGATAAGTATACACTTCTTTAAGGAAAGTAACCTCATTTTGTCGAAAGTCAGTTCCCTCCGAAATGTTGGAAGAAATAATAAGCGGCTTTTCTTCCGGAGAATTTTTAACGATTGTCATGACTTGTGGATATTTTTCCATAGTTTTCTCCTTCCATGATACATATTGTGACAATACTAATATATCACAAAGGAAACATAAAGTCAAATAATCTAAAAAATAAAAAAATATTCGCCCAAACCTTGACAAGCCGTAAGAAAAAATGATATAATTTTTTAGTTATGAAGGATATTATTTTTAGATATTCATTTCAAACATTCTTATAAATTTAACAAGAAGAGGAATTAAGCCTTGTTAGAAGTAGGTTTTGGCAAAAAAGGAAAAGCAGACCTTTTTTACAAAACATACGGATACCTGTGTTTAAGAAGGACTTCTTGATAAATAGATTTCATATAATGATTTCTAATCGCCAAAGGCGATAAGACAATCATTTATTCTTAAAAAGCATTCTTTATTCTAGGATGCAATTTCATTTTTCTGCTTAATTTAATATAGAGGTGATTTTTTTGGTAAAAGACGTAAAACACGAAAAATGCGTTCGAAAAACCTTTGCCAAAACAGAAGACAGTATTGAAATGCCAAATCTAATCCAAGTACAAAAAGACTCTTACAATTGGTTTGTAGAAGAGGGTCTTGGAGAAGTATTAAAAGACATTTCGCCAATTATTGACTATACTGGAAATCTAGTGCTAGAGTTTTTCGATTACTACATGGAGGAAAAGACAAAATATTCGCTAGAAGAAGCGAAAGAAAGAGATGCAACATACTCAACAAGACTACATGTAAAAGTTCGTTTAATCAACCGTGAAACTGGTGAAATTAAAGAACAAGAAATCTATTTAGGAGACTTTCCACTAATGACTGACAGTGGAACCTTCGTTATCAATGGTGCAGAAAGGGTTGTTGTTAGCCAATTAGTACGTTCTCCAGGATGTTACTATGAATCTGACTATGACAAAACAGGTAAAAAAATCTTTACATCAACCGTAATGCCAATTCGTGGAGCATGGATTGAATACGAAACTGACTCAAACGATGTATTCTATGTTCGTATTGACCGTACTAGAAAACTACCAGTAACCTGCTTATTAAGAGCCATTGGGCTAGAAACAGATACCCAAATCTTAGAAGTATTTGGAGAAGAAGATAAAATAATGGCAACCATCAACAAAGATCCAATCAAAAATGCAGATGAAGCCTTAATCGAAATTTACAAAAAATTAAGACCAGGTGAACTACCATCAGTAGATGCTGCAAGAAATCTATTTAGTGGACTATTCTTTGATGATAGAAGATATGACCTAGCAAAAGTAGGAAGATACAAATTTAACAAAAAACTAGGATTAGCTGGAAGAATTAAAAACCAAGTAGCTGCAAACGACATTGTAAGCCCATCTACAGGAGAAGTACTTGTTGAAAAAGATGGTGTTATTACAGAAGAATTAGCAAGACAAATTCAAAATGCAGGCATCAATTCTGTAGACATTAAAATTGGAGAAAAAGCAGTTAAAGTCATTGGAAATGGTACAGTAGACATTCATGAATATGTTACCCTAAAAAACATTGTCATAAAAGAAGATGTTAATTTTGCCGTTCTACAAAATATTTTAGAAAACACCGACAAAAAAGATGTTGAAAAAATGATAAAAGAAAGAATGGGAGAGTTAATTCCAAAACACATTACCACAGAAGACATCATTGCCTCTGTAAACTATGTAATGAACTTACAACATGGATTAGGATACATAGATGATATTGACCATTTAGGAAATAGACGTATTCGTTGTGTTGGAGAATTACTACAAAACCAATTTAGAATTGGACTAACCAGACTAGAAAGAGTGGTTCGTGAGAGAATGACCATTCAAGATTTAGATGTAGTAACCCCACAAACATTAATTAACACAAAACCAATCACATCATCGATTCGTGAATTCTTTGGAAGTTCACAACTATCACAATTTATGGATCAAACCAACCCATTATCAGAATTAACCCATAAAAGAAGAGTATCAGCCTTAGGACCAGGTGGACTTTCAAGAGAAAGAGCAGGTTTCGAGGTAAGAGACGTACACTATACCCATTATGGACGTTTATGCCCAATCGAATCTCCAGAAGGACCAAACATTGGACTAATTTCAGCATTAACTTCTTTTGCGATTATTAATGAATATGGATTTGTAGAAACACCATATCGTGTAGTGGATAAAAACACACACAAAGTAACCGATGAAGTAACCTACTTAAGTGCAGAAGACGAAGAAGGAGCAAGAATTGCACAAGCTTCCGAAAAGCTAGACAAAGAGGGAAATTTTGTAGGTAAAAAAATCAAAGTAAGACACTTAGACGATATTGAAGAAGTATCACCAGAAATGGTAGACTACGTAGATGTATCGCCAAAACAATTAGTATCTGTTGGTGCTGCCATGATACCATTTTTAGAGCATGATGACGCTCACCGTGCCCTAATGGGAGCAAACATGCAACGTCAAGCCGTTCCATTACTAACACCGGAATCTCCAATTGTAGGAACAGGAATTGAATATCGTGCTGCCAAAGATTCTGGTATTATGCAAATTGCTAACTCCAATGGAACCATTCATAAAGTAACTGGTGATGAAATTGTTTTAAAGACCGAAAAAGGAGATTTAGAAACATATCACCTACGTAAATTCAAAAGAACCAATGGTGGAACCTGTATTAACCAAAGACCAATTGTTGTAAAAGGAGAAAAAGTAAAAGCAGGAGATGTTATTGCCGATGGACCATCGACCGATAAAGGAGAAATGGCACTTGGTAAAAACGTATTAATCGCTTTTGCTACTTGGGAAGGTTATAACTATGAGGATGCTGTATTAATTAGTGAAAGACTAGTAAAAGAAGACGTATATACCTCAATCCACATTGAAGAATACGATTGTGAATGTCGTGATACTAAATTAGGTCCAGAAGAAATTACAAGAGACATTCCAAACGTAGGAGAAGATAGCTTAAAAGATTTAGACGAAAACGGAATTATTCGTATTGGAGCAGAAGTAAGACCAGGAGATATTCTAGTAGGAAAAGTAACGCCAAAAGGAGAAACCGAATTAACCGCTGAAGAAAGATTATTACGTGCTATTTTTGGTGAAAAAGCAAGAGAAGTAAGAGATACCTCACTTCGTGTACCACATGGAGAAGAAGGAACCATTGTAGATGTCAAAATCTTTACTAGAGACAATTCCGATGAATTAGCACCAGGAGTAAACCAAGTTATTCGTTGTTATATTGCACAAAAAAGAAAAATCTCTGTAGGAGATAAAATGGCAGGACGACATGGAAACAAAGGTGTTGTATCAAGAATTCTACCAGTAGAAGACATGCCATTTATGCCAGATGGAACTCCAGTTGATATTGTTCTTAACCCACTTGGTGTACCATCTCGTATGAATTTAGGGCAAGTGTTAGAAGTTCACTTAGGAGCAGCTGCTAGAGAACTTGGTTGGAAAGTAGCCACTCCAGTATTTGACGGAGCATCCGAAGAAGAAATTACCGAATTATTAGAACAATCAGGACGTACTCCAGATGGAAAAGTAACCCTATATGACGGAAGAACCGGAGAAAAATTTGATCATCCAGTAACCGTTGGTGTTATGTACATGTTAAAACTACACCACTTAGTAGACGACAAAATCCATGCTCGTTCTACGGGACCATACTCATTAGTTACCCAACAACCACTAGGAGGAAAAGCACAATTTGGAGGACAACGTTTTGGAGAAATGGAAGTATGGGCATTAGAAGCATATGGTGCAGCACATACACTACAAGAAATTCTAACTGTAAAATCCGACGATACAGTAGGACGTGTCAAAACCTATGAAGCCATTGTAAAAGGAGAAAACGTACCAGAACCAGGCGTACCAGAAAGCTTTAAAGTATTAGTAAAAGAACTACAAAGTTTAGGTTTAGATGTTCGTTTATACTCAAGTGACGACCAAGAACTAGAACTAAAAGAAAACATCGAAGAAGGAATTGAATACAACCCAGAAAAAGACAAATCACAAAATATTCTAATTGAAGATGAATTAGCAGATGGATATGTAGAAGAAGACGAAGACGGAAACGAAATCGTAGACGACGAAGAAGAAACAGACGAATTATTCGATGACCCAATCCTAGACGAAGAAGACGAAATGTTATTAGAAGACACCGATTTAGGAGAAGACAATTTAGAGAATGATAATGATATGATGTAATAAAAATATATGCCGGTAGGGGTTGCATATCATGCAACCCGTGCAAATCCCATAATTAAATAAAAATTCATAAACGTAAAATAATACACATAAAAAATTGCACAGCGGTGTCAATTATTTTACAAAACATGAAAAATAATATTACAGTACAAATTATATAAAAGAGCTACAAAGACAGGCAAGAAAGCCCCTTTAACAAGGGGGCTGTCGCCGGAAGGCGACTGGGGGTTCTTCTAAAGGAGCATTAAGAACCCTCCGTCAGGGCTTCGCCCTGCCACCTCCCTTGTTAAAGGAGGTTTCTTGCAAAGCCTTCGTAGATTTGAGACGAAACAATGATATGGTTGTATGCCATGAATAGCATCAACCAAAAAAAATCCAAACCGGAAGGGAGAAAAAACAAACCGTGGATGAATTAGAAATATTTGATAAATTAAAAATTGGTCTAGCATCAGATGAAAAAGTAAGAGAATGGTCAAAAGGAGAAGTAAAAAAGCCAGAAACCATTAATTACAGAACCTTAAAACCAGAAAAAGACGGACTATTTTGTGAAAGAATCTTTGGACCAACCAAAGATTGGGAATGCCATTGTGGTAAATACAAAAGAGTACGTTATAAAGGAATTGTCTGTGACCGTTGTGGGGTAGAAGTAACCAAAGCCAAAGTAAGAAGAGAAAGAATGGGACACATTGAACTTGCTGCTCCAGTTGCTCATATTTGGTACTTCAAAGGAATTCCAAGTAGAGTTGCCCTAATGTTAGACATCTCACCAAGAAACCTAGAAAAAGTAATTTATTTTGCTTCTTACATTGTAACCGACAAAGGAACTTCAGGATTAATTAAAACACAAGTTTTAACTGAAAAAGAATACCATGAAGCAGAAGAAAAATACGGAAGAGGTTCTTTCAAAGCAGAAATGGGAGCAGAAGCCATTCAAAAACTATTACAAGAAATTGATGTCGACAAACTAGCAACAACCTTAAAAAAAGAACTAGAAGGAGCGAGTGAGCAAAAGAAAGTAAAACTAGTAAAACGTTTAGACACTGTAGAATCATTCCGCTTATCTGGAAACAAACCAGAATGGATGATTATGAATGTAGTACCAGTTGTGCCACCAGACCTACGTCCAATGGTACAATTAGATGGTGGACGTTTTGCCACCTCAGACCTAAATGACTTATACCGTCGTGTAATTAACCGTAACAACCGTTTAAAAAGACTATTAGAATTAGGAGCACCAGAAATCATTGTACGTAATGAAAAAAGAATGTTACAAGAATCAGTTGATGCCCTAATCGATAACGGAAGACGTGGAAGACCAGTAACAGGAGCTGGAAACAGACCTTTAAAATCCTTATCCGACCTATTAAAAGGAAAACAAGGACGTTTCCGTCAAAACTTACTTGGTAAACGTGTTGACTACTCAGGACGTTCGGTTATCGTTGTTGGACCAGAATTAAAAATCTACCAATGTGGTCTACCAAAAGAAATGGCAGTTGAACTATTCAAACCATTTGTTATGAAAGAATTAGTAGGAAGAGGGATTGCCCACAACATCAAAAATGCCAAAAGAATGGTAGAACGACTAAGACCAGAAGTATGGGACATTTTAGAAGAAGTTATTAAAGACCACCCAGTTATGCTAAACCGTGCACCAACACTACATAGACTTGGAATTCAAGCTTTTGAGCCAGTATTAGTAGAAGGAAGAGCCATCAAACTTCACCCATTAGTATGTACCGCTTTTAACGCTGACTTTGATGGAGACCAAATGGCAGTTCACGTACCATTATCACCAGAAGCACAAGCAGAAGCAAGATATTTAATGCTATCTGTTAACAACTTATTAAAACCACAAGATGGTAAGCCAGTAACCGTTCCAACTCAAGATATGATATTAGGAAGTTACTACCTAACCATGGAAGTAAAAGGAGAACCAGGAGAAGGAAGCTATTATAAAGATAAAGAAGAAGCATTAATGGCATATGCCAATGGAGACCTAGGATTACATGCCAAAGTATTTATCCGTATGAGTGCAAGCGATGAAGAAGGAAACGTTCGTACCAAACGAGTAGAAACCACAGTCGGAAGAGTCATCTACAACCAAGGAATTCCACAAGACTTAGGTTTTGTCGATAGAACCGATCCAGAACATGAATTTGACTTAGAAATCGATTTTCCAGTTATCAAGAAAAACTTAGGAAAAATCGTGGCAAAATGCATTAATGTACATGGACTATCGAGAGCCTCTGAGCTACTAGACTACATTAAAGACACTGGTTATAAATACTCTACAAAAGGTGCGATTACCGTTAGCACAAAAGATATTATCATACCAGAAAAGAAACAAGAAATCTTACAAGCAGCAGAAGAAAAAGTAGAACACATCGCAAAACAATACAAACGTGGTTTAATTACCGAAGACGAACGTTATGAATCCGTTATTAAAGTATGGGAACAAGCAACACAGGATGTTTCTCTTGCTATGCAAGACAATTTTGATGAATTAAACCCAATCTATATGATGATTGAATCTGGAGCCCGTGGAAACATGAACCAATTACGCCAAGTAGCAGGAATGAGAGGACTTATGGCAAACACTTCTGGTAAAGCCGTAGAAATTCCAATTCGTTCGTCTTTCCGTGAAGGACTTGACCCATTAGAATACTTCGTATCAAGCCACGGAGGAAGAAAAGGACTAGCGGATACCGCACTTAGAACCGCCGATTCTGGATACTTAACTAGAAGATTAGTAGATGTATCCCAAGATATCATTGTTCGTGAGCATGATTGTGGAACCCATGAAGGAATTTTGGTATATGACATAAAAGACGGAAACCAAGTGATTGAAAAACTACAAGAAAGACTAGAAGGAAGATACCCATTAGAAGACATCATTGATCCAAAAACTAAAGAAGTAATTGTAGATACCGAAACCATGATTACCGATAAAATGGCTGAAAGAATTGTAGAAGCAGGCTTTGAAAAAGTAAAAGTACGTTCTGCACTTGGATGTCATTCAAAACATGGAGTATGTGCAAAATGTTATGGAATGGGTCTTGCTACCAGAACCGAAGTAAACATAGGAGAAGCTGTTGGAATTATTGCAGCACAATCCATTGGAGAACCAGGAACACAGCTTACCATGAGAACTTTCCACCAAGGAGGAGTTGCAGGAGGCGATATTACACAAGGTCTTCCTAGGGTTGAAGAATTATTCGAAGCAAGAAAACCAAAGGGTCTTGCGATTATCACAGAAATTGCTGGAAAAGTAAAAATAGCAGAAAACAAGAAAAAGAAAGAAGTTATTGTTACCTCTAAAGACGACTCGAAAACCTATACCATTCCATTTGGCTCTAAACTACGTGTAAAAGACGGTGACGAATTAGAAGCAGGAGATCAAATTACAGAAGGTTCCATCAATCCAAACGAAATTTTACTAATCAAAGGACCAGAAGGCGTATACGAATACCTAATTCAAGAAGTACAAAAAGTATACCGTAACCAAGGTGTTGATATTAACGACAAACACATTGAAGTTATTGGAAGACAAATGCTTAAAAAAGTAAGAGTAGAAGACAATGGAGATACCGACATGTTCCCAGGCTCTTTAGTAGACATGTACGAATTCGAAGACAAAAACAAAGAGACACTAGCCGAAGGAAAAACACCAGCCACTGGAAAACGTACCTTACTTGGTATCACCAAAGCCTCTCTTGCTACCGAATCCTTCTTATCGGCCGCTTCTTTCCAAGAAACTACAAGAGTACTAACCGAAGCTGCCATCAAAGGAAAAGTTGATCCATTAATCGGACTAAAAGAAAACGTTATCATTGGAAAACTAATTCCAGCAGGAACCGGAATGAATAAGTATAAGAGCATTAAGATTAATACCGAACAAGAACTAGATTTAGGACCAGAATTAGATTTAGAAGATGAGGAATCACCAATACTTGAGAATACAAGGAATTTAGATATTGTAAAATAATGTAAAAGGAAGATAATATTTAACTAGGTTACTGAAAAAGTAGCCCAAAATTAGCTCTCAAAAATCGTGAACTAGAAAAAATTTTTCTAATTCACGATTTTTGTATGTTTTGATAGGTTAATGTGATATAATCAATACAGTTGAAATGGCTGATATAACTGTGTTAAAAGAAAATAATCAGTTGTACATATAAAACACATGGACTATATGGAAACAGAAGAATTTGAAGAATTATATGCTGAAAGATATAAAATTGAAGCAAAAAATTCAGAACTAAAATCTAACTTTGGTTATGATACAGCAAATGCCTGTGGAAAAAATGGAATTACAATCCAAGGAGCTAGTGCACTCTTTTTGGTTAATATAAAACGAATAATTAAGTTAAAGAAAAAATAGAAAATAATGGGTAGATATATCGATATATTTTATACTTTTTTACTATTTATAAGAAAAATCGTGAATTAGAAAAAATTTTTCTAGTTCACGATTTTTGAGAGCTAATTTTGGGCTACTTTTTCAGCAACCTCGCGAATCACTTATAGTGAAAGTGGAGCAAGAGAAAATTAGAACATGTATTGTTAAATATGCAAGTACAAATGAAGATAAGGACTGTATAGTAGGAGATGATGTAATAGGTTCATATATTGGTTATGACTTTGGAAAACCAGTAAGAATTATAGAAGTAACACGAAAAATAAGAATGCTTTCCTATAAAATACAATACTCAGATGATTTAGAAAAATGGACCGACGATAGAAGCTGGAGTGAAAAATGTCTTTTATTTTTAATTGTAAAGTTTCCTAAAGTGTTGACAATAGTGAACAGATTATATAGAATAAAGTAGAAATTAATTATAAGAATAAGCGAGGGAAACTTATGAAGAAGAATGGGGGAATTACATTAATTGCGTTGATTGTTACAGTTATTATTTTACTAATTTTAGTGGGAATAGTTGGATATGTTTTCCCAAAAAATGGACCAATTGAACACGCCCAATATAGCAAATTTGTAACAGAACTTCGAAATATTGAAGAACAAGTGGAAATGTACGAAATAGAACAAAAAATAAGTAAAACTAGTGAAGAGCAATTAGAAAACATGTTACCAGTAGGAAATAAAGTAACAGAAGAAGAAAAACAAATAATAAGACAACACAAAACAGAACTAGAAGAAAAGATAAAAGAATTAAGTGGAAAAGAGATAGAAAATATAGAACTATATTGGATAGACCAAGAAAAAATAGGGACATCATATAAAGAAAGATATCTTATCGATGTAGAAACAAAAGAAATTTATCAATACGAAGGACAAAAAATATATGGATTAATGTGGCATACGGTAGATGAAGGCATCAAGATGAGAAAAATACAAATTACCATTACACCCCCTAATGAAAAAGTAACACAAATAAACATTAATATAAAATATGGAAGTGAAGGAGTAAAGCAATATAAAATAGGAAAAGATAATACAAGTTGGAGTGAATATATAGGAGAAATTACCTTGACATCAGAAATGGTAATGGAAAATAAATGGGACAATGAAGATAAGACAGTAACATTATATGTAAAGGGAATGGATGACAAAGGAAATGAATTTATAGAAGAGTATGTTATTACCAATCTGGATATAGACCAACCCCAAATACCAGATATAAAAGAACCACTAATACCAAAACTAACCAGTAATACAGGAACAAATGGAAAAGTAACTTGTAGTAGTTTTTATGAAGATGGAAGTTGGTGGGATGGTTGGATTGCATTTAATCAGAGAAGCCATGGAGATGGTTGGTATGCAATTTCATCACCTGCATGGATACAATATGAATTTAATAATCCCACAACAGTAAGAAGAATTTATATTTATGCGGAGGTGGGAAGTTCTAATAGTAGTATGACAGGATTGACATTACAATATTCCAATGATGGCATAAATTATCAAAACATTATGAACGAATATATATATGCGATAGGAAATAAAACATATATTGATATAGAAGAAGCTAGAATAGCCAAATTTTGGAGATTACAATTTACAAAAGCATCTAGGGTGTATAATTTGCAATTTTACGGATGTGAGATAGAATTACCTGAGATTCCTATTACAATAAATGACGATATGATAGCCACAATACGATTTGATTCCTTATATAGCCAAAAATTATATAAGATAGATGACGGAGAATGGAAAGATTATAGGGATACAGGAATACAATTACAAATAGGGCAAACGATATATGTAAAAGGAATAACTAAACAAGGAGAAGAAAAGCAATCTTCTAGAGTTGCAATTTTAGGACCATTAATACCAAAATTGACTAGTAATATAGGATCAAACGGGAAAGTAACTTGTAGTAGTCGATATGGAGATGGTTGGGATGGATGGATTGCATTTAATGAAAGAAGTGCCGGGGATGGATGGTATGCAACTTCATCACCTGCATGGATACAGTATGAATTTAATAATCCTACAAAAGTAAGAAGAATGTATATTTATGCAGAAATAGGAAGTTCTAATAATAGTAAAACGGGACTTATACTACAATGTTCAGAAGATGGAGTGAATTATCAAAATATGATGGGCGAATATACATATACGATAGGAAATAAGACATATATTGATATAGAACAACCTAAAACAGCAAAATTCTGGAGATTGCAATTTACAAATGCAGTGAGAGTATATAATTTACAGCTTTATGGTATCTAAGATGTAAATAAAAAGAGAGGACCTGTTCGAAAAGGTTCTCTTCAACAAAATGAATAAATACTAATTTTTTGCAGTCGTAATCTTCACATTTTGTAACCATTCAATCAATTTAAATTTAAAATGAATACCAGAATCTTCTTGGTTTGAAATAAGTGTAAATTCTTCTTCGGATAAATCTTGTTTCATCGTTTCCTTCGATTCTTCTGGAACAATTCCAGAGCTTACATCCACAAAGCATAAGGGAGGAAACATGACACACCACCAATTTTGCCCCTCAGATTTACCAATTTTAATACGAAGAGCATCGTAGTAACCACTCGGTAAGGAAATATCGCCATACGTTTTTGTTGGAAAAGAAAAATTTCCAATTTGCACATCTACGGGATAATCGTATCCATTTTCTAAAATAACCGTTCTTGCAAGACTTTTAAAGGCTTCTAAATGGGAAGTGGCAATTTGTATGGCTTCTTCTTTACTTTTGGCATTTGCTCCAATTTGATTCATGTACGAAAGTACACGGTCACGTACTTTTAATTTTAACTCTTGGTCTTCCTTTTCATCACTATTGGCAATCACATGTAAACGTAGTACACTTTCCGAAATATCTTTCGATACTGCATTTACATAGGAAAAAGCATTTACGACAATATATAAAAATAGTAAAAACAATAACAAAATTGTCGATTTGATTTTTGGAGATATCTCCATTTTTTTCATCCATTTCATCATATGTCCTCCTTTATACAAACATAACGTAATTTGTAAAAAATTCTCTTTAAAAAAAGTATTAACCAAAATGAAAAAAATATACATAAACATGAAAAAAATTAAACGCAATGTCGGAAAATGGAAGAAATTTTTTTGTATTTATTATGAAATATAATTGACATATTTTTGTAATAATGGTAAAATTTACCAGTAAGCAAAAATAGAGAAAAAGGTAGGGAAAACAAATGAAAGACAAGGAAACTGAAATTCAAAAAGTATGTGGATTCTATGTGAATGATTGGCATTTTACCACAATGATACTACCATATGTCAGAAAAGAAATCGAAGGAAATAAAAAAGTAATTACTTTTTTCCAAGATAGTATGAAAGCAAAAGTAGAAGAAATGTTATCGAAAATGAACCTAAACAAAACCTTTGAAAAAAAGATTTTAGAAATGAATTGGAACAAAGCCAAAAAAGAAGAAATGGAATTAGAAAAAGAAAATACATATATTGAATCCGTAAAAGAAGATAAACAAACCATTGACATATTAGTAAAAGGCGACAATGAATTTATAGATACAATAAATAAAAAAATAGAAACAGTAGTCAAAGAATTAGGAAGAAAAACGAAAATAACAATTATCAATTTTTACGACCTTTCCAAAAATAGGGAAATAAACCCAATTACGAAAAAACACGAATATGTTATTAACACCGCTGGAACGCAAAGAATTGAAAAGGAAACCAAAACCGAAAAAGAAGCATAAAAGGCCTTTTTGGAACCATCTAACACACAAAAGTGTGCAAAAATAAAATAATTATTTCTAACGGACAAACTAGACTTCAAAAATCCTTTATAATATGTCTTGACGAAACATATAATATGGTATAAGATAAAGAAGCAATTGAATAATATATAAAGAAGGAAGTAAGTTTAGATGGATAAGAAATATGAGAAAGCAAAAGAAAAATTAAAACAATTTAAACAAGAACACTTACTAATTTGGTATGATAAACTAATCGAACAAAAAAGAGAAGAGCTATTAAATCAAATTTTAAAAATTGATTTTGAACAAATAGAAGAGTTGTATAAACAGACGAAACGTAAACAAGATTTTAAAGATTCTACCATTGAACCAATATCCTATATGGATAAAGAAAAATTATCCAAAGAAGAAAGAACTGCCTATGAAGAAGACGGGATTCGAGTTATCAAAGAAGGAAAATATGCAGTTGTAACAATGGCAGGAGGACAAGGAACAAGACTTCGGACATAATGGACCAAAAGGGACCTTCGAGTTAGAAGTAGGAGAAAAAGCACCAGTACCACTTTTTACAATTTTAGCACAGACAATATTAAAAGCAAGAAAAAAGTATGATGCAGTCATTCCGTGGTATATTATGACAAGCAAAGAAAACAATTATAAAACCACTAATTTTTTTGAAAGACATAACTATTTTGGTATGGGAGAAGAAAATATTAAATTTTTTATTCAAAATGAATTACCAATGGTAGATGTTAAAGGCAAAATTTTAGTAGATGAAAAAGGACTCGTAAAACTAGCAGCTGATGGGCATGGTGGAATTTTTGAAGCAATGCGAAATGAAGGCGTTATTAGTGACATGAAAAAAAGAGGGATTGAATGGGTATTTATTGCAGGTGTTGACAATGTACTTGCAAAAATGGTAGACCCAGTTCTTACGGGAATGGCAATAAAAAATAAATGTTTAGCAGCTGGAAAGTCCGTTGTAAAAAACAATCCAAAAGAACGTGTTGGTGTATTTTGTAAAAAAGATAACCGACCAAGTGTTATCGAATATACAGAAATAACAGATGAAATGGCAGAAAAGACCGATGAAAATGAGGAATTACTATATGGAGAATCCCATATTTTATGCAATCTATTCCATATAAAAGCCATTAACGAAATTGCCAAAGACAAATTACCATATCATAGTGCTTTCAAAAAAGCAAAATATATTGATAAAAATGGTGTAATTGTGGTACCAGAAGTACCAAATGCCTATAAATTTGAATCTTTCCTTTTTGATGCATTTGAAAAGCTAGACAATATGGCAATTATGAGAGTAAAAAGAGAAGAGGAATTTGCACCAGTAAAAAATGCAGAAGGTGTAGATAGTCCAGAAACCGCATCAAAATTATACATGGATTTTATGAAACATCACAAATAAACGTAGGGGTCGATGCCCACATCGACCCGTTTTGTGTTTTTTAGAAAATAAAGGAGGTATAAAACATGGATTACAAGCAAATTTACGAAGATTGGTGTAACAACCCATTATTTGATGAAGAAACCAAGAGGGAATTAGCAAGTATCAAAGATAACGAAGAGGAAATCAAAGACCGTTTTTACAAAAATTTAGAATTTGGAACAGGAGGATTACGTGGTGTTATTGGGAATGGAACAAACCGTATGAACCAATATACTGTAAGCAAGGCAACACAAGGACTTGCTAATTACATTATTGAACAAGGAAAACAGCAAAAGGGAGTTGCCATTAGTTACGATTCTAGAAACATGTCTAAAGAATTTAGTGAGAAAACAGCACTAACCCTAAATGCAAATGGAATTAAAACATATGTATTTGAGAGCTTAAGACCAGTACCAGAATTATCATTTGCGGTTCGCAAATTAGGATGTACAGCAGGAATTATGATTACAGCAAGCCACAATCCACCAAAATACAATGGTTATAAAGTATATTGGGATGATGGTGCACAAATAGTAGCCCCAGTAGATAAAGAAATCATTGGAAAAGTAAACGAAATTACGGATTTTGGAATGGTAAAATCCATGAAAATGGAAGAGGCAGTAAAACAAGGGTTATATCATGAAATGGGAAAAGAAATCGATGACGCTTATATGGAAGAATTAAAAAAGCAATGCTTATATCCAGATATCATTAAAGAAGTAGAAAAAGATATTAAGATTGTTTACACCCCATTACATGGAACTGGAAATATCCCTGTTACTAGAATATTAAAAGAATTAGGATTTACCAATGTGTATGTAGTGCCAGAACAAGAAAAGCCAGATGGAAACTTTCCAACCGTAGATTATCCAAACCCAGAAGATGCAAAAGCTTTTACATTAGCGTTAGCTTTAGCAAAAAAAGTAGATGCCGATGTCGTATTAGCTACCGATCCAGATGCGGACAGACTTGGGGTATATGCCAAAGATTCTAACACGGGAGAATATATGCCATTTACTGGAAATATGTCTGGCATGTTAATTGCTGAATATCTATTAAGTGGAAGAAAAGAAAGAGGAATTCTTCCTCAAAATGGGGCATTTATTAAGACAATTGTATCTACTAATATGGCAGACGCTATCGCCAAAGAATATGACATGAAATTAATGGAAGTACTAACCGGTTTTAAATTTATTGGAGAAAAAATAAGAGAATTTGAGAAAACAAAAGAATACACCTATCAATTTGGTTTTGAAGAAAGCTATGGTTGTTTAGTAGGAACTCATGCAAGAGATAAAGACGCAATTTCTGCTGTGATGGTACTTTGTGAAGCCACTGCCTTTTATAAAAAGCAAGGCTTAACTCTGTGGGATCAAATGATTCGCTTATATGAAAAATATGGATATTACAAAGAAGGAATTAGTACCATTACCATGGAAGGGGCAAAAGGAGCTACTCAAATACAAGAAATGATGGAGCATTTAAGACAAAACCCACCACAAGCTTTTGGAAATTATCGTGTATTAGAAATAAGAGATTATCAATTAAGAAGAGCAAAAAATGTACAAACTGGTGAAATCTCTGAAATAACGCTACCAACTTCGAATGTATTATATTATGAACTTGAAAATAATAGTTGGTGTTGTGCAAGACCATCTGGAACCGAGCCAAAAATCAAATTCTATATGGGAATTAAGGCACATTCCATGGAAGAAGCAAACCAACAGTTAGAAGAATTAAAACAAGCTGTATTAGACGTTGTCAATTCAAAATAAGAAAACCCGCCGTTACGAATAACGGCGGGTTCAACCTTCATCAATACTTTTTCCATTAATCTCCCATCCCTTTATATGACTTCTCATAATAGCACCATATAAATTAGCACGAACATGGGGAATATCTACTTGTAAGTCTTTTATCATTTGTTTCATATCTTCTCTTTTAGAAACCCCATCCATTGGACAGTTTTTAGGCATGATAGCAATGGCTTGCTTTTTAATAAATCTTCGAATTTCCTTTTCAGGTGTATAAATAAGAGGACGAATAAGAGTCATTTTAGAGCGGTCCATATAGCTAATCGGAGCAAACGTAGAAATACTTCCTGTGTAAAATAAATTTAGTAAAAAGGTTTCTAAAACATCATCTTCATTATGTCCAAGAGCAATTTTGTTACAACCTTCACGAAGAGCGGTTGTGTTTAAGATACCACGACGAAGGTTAGCACATAAAGAACAAGGATTTTTTTCTTTTCGTATATCAAAAACAATTTCCTTAATGTGGCTTTCTTCGATAAAAAGAGGAACATCTAGGTTAGCACAAATTTTTTCCAAAATAGAAGAGTCAAAAAACTCAAAACCAGGATTTACACTAATGGCAATTAAATCAAAATTTTTAGGATAAAAACGTTGTAATGCCTTTAGTGAAGAAAGCAAAGTAATGGAGTCTTTTCCGCCAGACAATCCAACTGCAATTTTATCTCCTTCTTCAATCATATGAAAATCTTCAATTGCTTTTCGCAAATAACTTAATATTTTTTGCATGATTTCCTCTCCTTATCCGTAAAATCAATTTGCCTTTAACATATTTAAATCTTCCTCATTAATCTCATCAAGCCCTTCAACAGCCACAAGATTATCATTTAATAATTCCGAAATTTCACTTTTATTTAAAACTTTATCATAGTGATAAATGCCATTTACCCAATCACGCCTAGCACTATAAATTTGGTCTAAATTGTTTGCACCTCGAACATCACAATGATAAAGATTATTTTCATATACTTTTGGTTCTCGCATAAAACCCCTCTTTCATTTTTGATAATCATACAATAAAGATGGGAAAAAAGCAAGAAGTTAGACACAAATTGTCTAAAACAAAATAGATAAAAAAGCAAACTCATAACTAAAAAAGAAATGAGTTTGCATATATAATTAATTACAAGCGTAATGAAAGTCAAATTATCAGTTAATCTTTAAAAATATTTAAACGATCTTCAATAAAATCAAGCACAGGAACTACTTTTTTATTATCTGCTTGAAGATAAAAGAAAGTAGAACCTTCTAAAGTTTTGCATACGTTAATATGAATATTTCCGACAACTTTACCTTTAATAGGCATAAAAAAACACCCCTTTCTTCTTATGTATTTTATGAACGCACGTACGTAACATATGATACCATAAAATGTGTCGAACATTGTAGGAAAGGAAAAAAATGGAAGTTGAGATAGGAAAAGAGAAATATTTGTGAAGGGACTTGATTAATATGGGTAAATATTATAAAATAGTTAATGTAAATATAAAAAAGAACATAGAGGAAAACGTGCCTATAGCTTAGCAGGATAGAGCAGTCGCCTCCTAAGCGACCGATGGCGGTTCGAGTCCGTCTAGGCACACCATAAAAATAAATTCTATGTTTTTACATAGGAGTTACTATATATGGAACAAAATAAAGCACAAGAAAAATTTATGAAAGAAGCATTAAAAGAAGCCCAAAAAGCATATGACAAACTAGAAGTACCAGTAGGTGCGGTTATTGTGAAGGATGGCAAAGTAATTGCAAGAGCACACAATGTAAAAGAAGAAAAGAAGGATACAACCAAACATGCAGAAATATTAGCCATTAGTAAAGCTAGTAAAAAGCTAGGAAGTTGGAGATTAATTGATTGTGACATGTATGTTACTTTAGAGCCATGTTCGATGTGTGCTGGAGCATTAATCAATGCGAGGATAAAAAAAGTATATATTGGTACAATGGACCAAAAAACAGGAGCATGTGGTTCTGTTTTTAACTTATTAGAAGATTATACGTTTAATCATAAAGTAGAAATAGAAACAGGAATCTTACAAGAAGAGTGTGAAAGTATGCTTAAAAATTTCTTTCGAGAACTACGAAAGAGCAAGAAAAAATAAAAATATGGAGAGGTGTCTGAGTGGTTTAAGGTGTATGTCTCGAAAACATATGTAGGGTGATACCCTACCGTGGGTTCAAATCCCACTCTCTCCGCCACAAAACAAAGGAAGACTAGGCATGTGCTTAGTCTTTCCTACCAAACGATAGAAACATACAAAGGAGAAATAGATGAAACAATTAAAGTTTTTTAAGAAAAATATCATCATGTTACTTATTGCCATCATTGCTATTATGGTTGTTAGTATCATTCTAAAATACCATGTGGAAGGAGAAGAAAATCCACCATTTCAAGTATCTAAGATTATGGTAATTAGCAATGCTTATGGGGTACAAAAAGAGGAACAGGAAGCCAATTGGAATTTAGATGTGGTCCAAAATAATGATATTTATATCGATATTGTCAAAAACAAAAATAGTGAAACACAGGAAATCATTCATAAAATTGTATTAAGTGATTTTCACCTAGAAAGAGCTCCTAAGAAAGGGGAAATTATTAAATATCATCCACAAAGTTTAGAAAATGGTGTTTATGATAATAAAGAAGAATATAAAATAACAGAAAAATTAGAATATAGTGGAAATGAAGAAAAGTCTGATATTAAAAATTTGCAAATTTCAAACCAAGGAGGACTAATCTTTTTAAGAGTTGTAAATGAAAATTTAGGAAATTATTCTGTAAATGAAACAGAAGAAATAAGACATGATGGAACATTACTTGAAAAAATAGGAATAACAGATGAAGAAGTTTCCTTTTCAATTAGTTTTGACTTATCTATTGAATTGAAATCAGAAAAAAAGTATAAAGCAAACGTAACCTTAGAAATGCCAAAAGGGAACCTAACAAAAGAGGGAACGACGAATTATCAAATTTTTGGTAGTGAAGAATTAGTATTTAAGAGATATTAAAAATAGGATAGAACCTTATAGGCTCTATCCTAATAAATTATTTACTTAGCATCTTTATGGCATCTTCTATATTTCCGATAAAAAATATATCTTTCCCCTTATTGCTCTCATATATGAAATCTTTTAATGGCTTACTTGTATATTTTGAATAATCTCCATATATGGCAAATTTAGTTTGATAGTTTATAAATTTTTGTAAAATTTCTCCTGCTAATCCCGTGCTTAGTATGAAGAAATCTTCTGATACAGCCTCTTTATTTAGTGCTATTTTATTGCAGTTTGTTTCATATTGTATGGTCATAATAAAATCAATTGCAGATGAAACATCTTTTATGATAAGTTCATTACTTTTCACAATTGCTATATCGTTTACAATTTTTGTCTCCATTTTGGTAACCTCCTTTAAATACTATTTGAACGACTGCTACTAGAGCAGTTTCAAATCATTACGATTAGGCTAAGAATATTATACCATAAACTTCAATTAAAGTTAAGTAAATATATTTTTTTGATATAGAGTTGTAGCTTAAGGGGGAAGAAGCATAGAATCAATAATGTTTACTTTTTTATCGAATTATTATAAAATTAAAGAAAATAGGAGGATTAAAATGCAAAAAAGAAGCAAGGATGATATTACATATGAAGATGAAATAAAAAGTATGTCACATGATGAATTTAAAGATTATTGTTTAAAATTATCCAAAGATATAAAAGATTATTGTGATACAAATAATTTAAAAATTGATTATGTAGTTCCAATTTTGCGTAGTGGTGCTGTTCCTGCTGTTTATATTTCAAATGAATTAAACTTAATTAAATTTGCACCAATTCAAGTAAAAAAGATAAAGCAAAATGGGGTGTACGACCATATAGTATTATTAAATTCATTAAAAGAATTAGACAAAAATAAAAGGTTAAATTTATTATTAGTAGAAGGTACATATAGTTCTGGTGATACGGTTAATACGGCATTAGAAGAAATAAAAAGAACGTTACCAAAAGTTAAAATTTTATTTGCAACTATTTGTATAAGGGGAAAAGAAAATATGCCAAAAGGTATAGAAAAAGGATTTTATGGTTTTGACCTACCAAGAGAAAAACTTTTTATATATCCTTGGGAAACTGTAAAAATGAAAGAAAATCACCCAGACCAAAAAGTAGAAAACATTTTTTAAGGTATTTGCTATGCTAATATTTGTAGACAAAATTGTATATAAACATAATCATAATATGCCATTAACAAAAGCAGATATTGGACAAAATACTTTGTAAAAAATCGACCAGTAGTAAAAAAATTACTACTGGTTGCTTATATTAATAAAAGTATCTTTGTTTCTATCTATTAAATTATGAGCCATATTCATTTCTTCTGGTTTATTGATATAAATAATTTTAAACTTTCCAGATGTTGTTTTATTTATATAATCATGATGTACTTCTAACATATGTATTTGTCCCCAATATATCCATTTTCCATTAATATTTTCTACTAAAAAGTTCCTCACCGGTGGCATATGATAATTTCTTATATTAGGCTTATTCTTAAATTCAAAAACGGTATTTTTAAATTGTTCAGCTTTAAATGGAACTTTTAAATGTTGTTCTAAAGTTAATTCTTTTGGAAAACCCTGTTCTTTTGTTATTTGCAAAGTATCATTCATTTCAATATAGGATCCCATATAATACCTCCTATCGTATCTAAAATCTTATTTAAATTATTATTCCTTATACCCAAATTTTTCTATTCTTTCTTTTTCTTTAGTAGATAAATCTTTTAACCATTCGGCTAGACCAGTTATATCATTATTTCTTAGGAATTCAAAATATTTTACCCTATCTTCTTTTGCTATAACAACAGGTGGCAAGTTATTTTTTAATAGTTCGTAATTTAAAAGTAATCTACATGTTCTTCCATTTCCATCTTCAAAAGGATGTATTTTTTCAAATTCAATATGATACCTTGCAATTTTTTCAAATATATCTTGTTCATCATGATTATAGTTATATATGTAATACATCATTAAGTTTGGCACTTTTTCAGGTTCAGGAGGAATATGTTCACTACCTTGAATAAATACTTGTACAGCTCTATAGCCTTCAGTATTTTTAATATCTCTATTTATAGTTTCATTTAATTTCTTTATAAATCTCTCATCTAGTTCATCGTTATTTTGTAAATTCTTAAAAACTAATTCTAAGGCTTTTTTATGATTGATAGCCTCATATATTTCCCTTGGCTCTTTTCCCTCGATTTTAAAGCTATTGTCGTTGTAAAGAATAGCGTAAGTTTCAGCATAGGTAAGTGTATTGCCTTCAATGGCATTTGAATGGTAGGTACATCTTGTAATTAAATCTTCTAAATATTCTTGATGACTTAAAATAAATTCTAAAATAGTCATAAATGGTATCCTTTCTATAATCACAGATGATATTTCTTAAAATAGCCTAAAAACAATTTGAGGAGCTTATCTAAAGCTCCTTTTTATGGTCGAGGTGACAGGGATCGAACCTGCGACCTCATGGTCCCAAACCACGCGCGCTACCAACTGCGCTACACCTCGAAATCATTATGCTTATATAATATAGCACAAAAATGGAAGGTTTGCAAGATATTTTATAAATTTTCTTTAAATTACTTGAAATTCTATTAAAAAGAAAGTATAATAGTACTGTTATAAAAAGATGTGCCCGTAGTTTAGCTGGATAGAATGCGAGGCTACGAACTTCGAGATCGGGGGTTCGAATCCCTCCGGGCACACCAAATGTGCGACATTAACAAGTCGTCAATGAATCATGAATGGTGAAAAGTTAATAATGAATAGTTTATTAGAAGATGTAACAGGCACATTTTTACTATTCACTATTAGCTTTTCATTTTTTATTAAGTTACTTTAAGAGGAGGAGCTATGGAGTATTGTTTTGAAAGAAAAGTTAATTATTATGAAACAGACCGAATGGGTGTGGTACATCATTCTAATTATATTCGATTTTTAGAAGAGGCAAGGTGTGATTGGTTAGAACATATTGATATGCCATTTGATTTATTAGAAGCAAATGGGGTTACAATACCAGTATTAGGGGTAAATTGTACTTATAAGCATCATGTTACATTTGGAGATACAATTATCATAAAACCATATGCGAAAGAATATACAGGAGTAAGAATGACAATTGGTTATGAGGTAATGGACAAAAAGACGGAAAAAATAGTATTAACAGGGGAAACAAAGCATTGCTTTACGAATTCAAATTTAAAACCAGTTAATTTAAAAAAGTACCGTAAGGAATTTAGTGATAAATTTGAGGAATTATTACAACAAGACATAAGTAAAAATTGAATAAAGACAAAAGGTAAAGAGGAAGTTTTTAAAAAATAGAATAGAAAAAAGATTATGAAAAAGAAAGGAAGAGAATTTATGGAAGAAATGAAACTAAACGTTAGTGGAATGGTTTGTGGAGGTTGTGAAAAAAGAGTAGTTAATGCTCTAAGCACGATTGATGGAGTAAAAGAAGTAATGGCAGACCATACCAATGGAACCGTTTTGGTTAAGGCGGACCAAGAAATAGATAAAGATATGTTAAAAGAAAAAATAGAAGACCTTGGGTTTGAAGTAGAAGAAAAATAGAGTAAAAGACAGTTTGGCTTTTTTTATGTATCATATTAACAAAATAAAGAAGGAATGAAATTAAATATGAAAAGAATCATTTTATCGATTGAAGGAATGACTTGTAGTGCGTGTTCTAATGGGCTTGAAAAATATTTAAACAAACAAAATGGGATATACCTAGCATCTGTTAATCTTGTTATGGCAAATGCGACGATTGAATATGATGAGAAAATATTGCAACAAGAAAAACTAGAGCAATTTGTAAAACAAGCTGGTTTTAAAAGTTTAGGCGAATTTAAAGAAATCAAAATGGAACAAAAAACAAAAAGAGAAAAAATATTATTTATTGTTTTTACCATATTAGCAATCGTACTTATGTATATTGCAATGGGACACATGGTAAATTTGCCGACCATTTCGTTTTTAGATCCACACATAAATCCAGTAAATTATATGGTGAGTTTATTACTTATTACTATTGCTTTTTGTATTTATGGATGGGATATTTTGAAAAATGGATATAAAAATCTAATTCATTTTACACCGAATATGGATACATTAGTAGCAATTGGCGTTCTTACTAGCATAGGGTATAGTTTATACAATATGTATTTGGTGCTACAAGGAAATCATCATGAAGTGATGAACTTGTATTTTGAATCTGCAAGTATTGTCATTTATTTTATCAAACTCGGACGCTATATGGATGGAATTAGTAAAGACAAAACTAAAGAGTCCATACAAAAATTAGTAAAAATCACACCCAATACGGCAGTTCTTAAAAGAAATGGGGAAGAATTACAAGTTACCTTAGACGAAATTCGAAAAGGGGATATTGTGGTTTCCAAACCGGGTGAAAAAATTGCAGTAGATGGCGAAATTGTTATGGGAAAAGCTCACTTCGATGAAGCCTTTATAACAGGAGAAAGTAAGCCAGTTACCAAAGAGGTAGGAAATAAAGTAATAGCCGGAAGTATGAATTATGATGGGTATATCGAATACAAAGCTGAAAGAATTGGAAAAGAATCTACCATATCGGAAATTGTAAGATTGGTCTTAGAAGCAAGTAACCAAAAAGCACCAATTGCAAAAGTAGCAGATACGGTATCTGGCTATTTTGTGCCAATTGTCATTGTACTTGCGATTCTTACGCTATTTACCTATCTTATCATAGGGCAAGGGTTTGAAAATGCTATTTTGGCATTTGTTACAGTACTAGTTGTTGCATGTCCTTGTAGTTTAGGGCTTGCTACCCCACTGGCTATTGTCATTAGTGAAGGTCGATGTATTGAAAAACGGCATGTTAATTAAGAAAAGTGAGATACTAGAAAATGCAAAAAAGGTAAATACAGTGGTATTTGATAAAACAGGAACGTTAACTTATGGAACTTTAAAAATAGCAAAAGTATTAAATTATACCTCAAAAAAGGAAGAGGAACTATTACAAATAGTAGGAAGTATCGAAGGGAAATCCACTCATCCCATTGGAAAAGCATTTACCGATTATTTAGAAGAAAAGAAAATACCACAAAAAACAGTAGAAAATGTGGAAAATATAGCAGGACTTGGAATGACGGGAGAAGTCGAACAAGAAAAATGGATATTAGGAAATGCCAAAATATTAGAAAAATATGATATCTTAAATTCACATTCGGAAGAGGAAAAACAGCTTGCAAAAGAAGGAAACAGTATTGTATATGTAGCTAGTAACAATGAAATTCTTGCTATGATTGGGGTAAGAGACCAAGTAAGAAGTGAAGCAAAGGAAGTCGTAAACGAATTAAACAATCGAAACATTGAAACCATTATGCTAACAGGAGACCACAAAGAAACGGCCGAAACCATAGCAAAAGAAATTGGAATTCATAAAGTAATTTCCAATGTATTGCCTACCGAAAAGACCAATACCATTTACGAATTAAAAAGCCAAGGAAAATTTGTGATGATGTGTGGAGATGGAATAAACGATAGCCCAGCCTTAGCAAGTGCAGATATTGGTGTTAGTGTAAATAGTGGAACCGATATTGCCATGGATTCTTCCAATGTGATTTTAACAAAAAACGATTTAAAGAGCATAACCCAATTAATGGATATTAGTAAAAAAACACTAAAAAACATCAAACAAAATCTATTTTGGGCATTTTTCTATAATTGTATCATGATACCTATTGCCATGGGGTTACTAAAACCAATTGGAATTTCTATAAACCCAATGCTTGCAAGCCTTGCCATGGTACTAAGCAGTATCACTGTAATTTTAAATGCACTACGACTAAAACGAATGTGAAAATGAGTGAAACTGATAACTAAATAAACTTTGTATATACTATAGGAACATTCCTTTATTTATACAACAATCGAATACGATTTCCGCTTTTTTCGATGAAACCGTCTTCTTTTAACAGTTTTAGTTCCCTCATCATGGCACTTCGATCAATGCTTAAATAATCGGCAAGGTCGGTAAGAGAGAAGGGGATTTGAAAGGTTTTTCCCATGTTTTTTGAAGAAACAACATTAAAATAACCTAGTAATTTTTCACGGATAGTTCGTTTACTCAATAATTCGATTCTAGTGTTTAGTTCAATTACTTTATCTAAAAACAAAGTAGAAAGGTGATTCGATAAGGTGGTATGGAAGGTACAATGAGGATTGCATTTGGTTTGCAAATCATCATAGATAAAAAACAAAACGGTACATGATTTTTTCGCTTCTACAAATAACTCATTATTGGTATTAACCACATAGAAAATCTCACCAAAAATATCATTATTGGAAAAATGTTCTACAATGGTACGGTTTCCGTTTAAGTCGTAACGAATTAAGTCAGCTTCTCCGAGACATCATAAAACAAAGCTGATTACGCTTCGCAATGTAAGAAGTAATAAGCTCCCCTTTTTTAAATGATTTTTTTTGTGCTCTTGTACATTCATGGTCCAAATCGGTTACAAATTTGGATAAATCAAAATCCATATCCACAACAATCTACCTCATCGTCTACAAAACTAATATTTTCTAAGCTCATACTAGAACTTACTTAATTATACATAATGTAACTGAAAAATGCAACAAGAAAATAATCGAGGATTATAGACGAAATTCGACAAAATAGGAATGTCATATATTTGT
Source organism: uncultured Clostridium sp. (assembly GCA_947648215.1). Classification (GTDB taxonomy): domain Bacteria; phylum Bacillota; class Clostridia; order TANB77; family CAG-508; genus RGIG8482. Next base: position 129,172 of record CANSMW010000002.1, read on the forward strand.
AATATAAATGAAACAAAAGAAATTTTCTTACATGCAAGCGGAAACGAAAAAGACAAACCCGTCATTCTCATAATTTGTTGCAATTGCAACAGAAAAATATAAAAGATACGATATAATAAGAGCATAATTTAGAGGGGGAGAAAAACATGAAAGTAATTAAAAGAGATGGAAGAGCAGTCGATTATAATCGAGACAAAATTGTAACAGCAATTGAAAAAGCAAATAAAGAGGTACGCTCAAAAGAAAGAGCAAGCAAAGAGGAAATTAATGAAATTATTCAATATATTCAAGATTTAGATAAAAAAAGAATGTTAGTAGAAGACATTCAAGACATTATTGAAGAACAATTAATGTTACATGAAAAATACGAACTTGCCAAAAAATATATTGTATATCGCTATACAAGAGCATTGGTACGTAAACAAAACACAACCGATGAATCCATTTTAGGATTAATCAAAAACCAAAACAAAGAATTATTAGAAGAAAACTCCAATAAAAATGCTGTTTTGGCTTCTACCCAAAGAGACTATATTGCAGGAGAGGTATCAAAAGACTTAACAAAAAGAATTCTACTTCCAGAAAAAATATCCAAAGCACATGAAGAAGGAGTACTACACTTTCATGATGCCGATTACTTCCTACAACCAATCTTTAATTGTTGCTTAATTAATATTGGAGACATGCTAGACAATGGAACCGTAATGAATGGAAAACTAATTGAAAGCCCAAAAAGCTTCCAAGTAGCTTGTACCGTATCTACTCAAATTATTGCAGCAGTAGCAAGTAACCAATATGGTGGACAAAGTGTTGATTTAAAACATTTAGGAAAATATTTAAGAAAAAGCAAAGAAAAATTCAAAAAAGAATTAGAAGAAAATTACAAGGACAACCTATCCAAAGAAATGATAGACAATATGGTAGATACACGTTTAAAAACGGAACTAGCAGCAGGGGTGCAAACCATACAATATCAAATTAACACCCTAATGACAACAAATGGACAATCTCCTTTTGTTACATTATTTTTAAACTTAGAAGACAATGACCCATACATTGAAGAAAATGCCATGATTATTGAAGAAATCTTAAGACAACGTTATAAAGGCATTAAAAATGAAAAAGGTGTGTATGTTACACCAGCTTTCCCAAAACTAGTATATGTACTATATGAGCACAACAACCTAACAGGTGGAAAATATGATTACTTAACAAGACTTGCGGTAAAATGTTCAAGTAAAAGAATGTATCCAGACTATATTTCCGCCAAAAAAATGCGTGAAAACTATGAAGGAAACGTATTTAGCCCTATGGGATGTAGAAGTTTCTTATCACCATGGAAAGATGAAAATGGAAACTATCAATTTGAAGGAAGATTTAACCAAGGAGTGGTTAGCCTAAATTTACCTCAAATTGGAATTATTGCAAATGGGGATGAAGATAAATTCTGGAAATTATTAGACGAAAGACTTGAACTTTGTAAAGAAGCGCTAATGTGTAGACATTATGCCCTACTTGGTACGACATCAGATACAAGCCCAATCCATTGGAAATATGGAGCCATTGCTCGTTTAAAATCTGGTGAGAAAATTGATTCCTTACTAAAAGGAGGATACTCAACCATTTCTCTAGGATATATTGGAATTTACGAAGTAACCAAACTAGTAAAAGGGGTATCACAAACCACTAAAGAAGGACACGATTTTGCCCTAAAAGTAATGAACCATTTACGAGAAACCACCAACCGTTGGAAAGCAGAAACCAACATTGGATTTGCTCTATATGGCACACCAGCAGAAAGCCTATGCTATCGTTTTGCAAGAATTGATAAGGAACGTTTTGGAGAAATTAAAGATATTACGGATAAAGGTTACTACACCAATTCTTACCATATTGATGTAAGAGAAAAAATTGATGGTTTCCAAAAACTAGCATTTGAAAGTGAATTCCAAAAAATCTCTTCTGGAGGTTCTATTTCATACATTGAAATACCAAACATGAAAAATAATTTAAAAGCCTTAGAAGAAGTAGTAAAATTCATCTATGACAATATCCAATATGCGGAATTTAATACGAAATCGGATTACTGCCATGTATGTGGTTTTGATGGAGAAATCATCATCAATGAACAAGGAGAATGGGAATGTCCACAATGTGGAAACAAAGACCATAGCAAAATGAATGTAACTAGAAGAACTTGTGGATACCTAGGAGAAAACTTTTGGAATGAAGGAAAAACGAAAGAAATTCGATCAAGAGTATTACATTTATAGAACCCCCAGTCGTGCTATGCACGACAGCCCCCTTAAGTAAAGGGGCCTTTGTATGCTGTTATTTCTTCGAAGGGTAACTCTATAAAAGCCTCCTTTATTTAAGGGAGGTTAAGATAGCTGTTAACGAACGTTAGTGAGTCTTACAGATATCTTATACGTAGTGTCAAGGCGAAGCCTTGACAGAGGGTTCTTAATAGATAGAAAATATAGATAGGAGGCTAGAATATGAATTACGCTAGTATCAAAGAATGTGATGTAGCAAATGGTCCGGGAGTTCGTGTTAGTGTATTTGTTAGTGGGTGTAACCACCACTGCAAAGGGTGTTTTAATGAAGTGGCATGGAATTTTAATTATGGACAAGAATTTACCCAAGAAACCATTGACCAAGTACTAAAAGACTTAGACCATGATTACATAGAAGGACTATCCTTACTAGGAGGAGAACCTTTAGAATATCAAAACCAAAAAGGATTACTACCACTAGTAAGACAAGTAAAAGAAAAATTCCCAAATAAAAGTATTTGGTGTTATACTGGTTTCGATTTTGAAAAAGATGTCATGGGAAAAATGTGTAACACTTGGCAAGAAACCAAAGAATTAATTTCCGATATTGATGTGATTGTAGATGGGAAATTTGAAGAAGAAAGAAAAAATCCATCCTTAAAATTTAGAGGTTCTGAAAACCAACGATTAATTGATGTACAAAAAAGTGTACAAGCAGGACAAATTATTTGGGCTAATGTAGAAGAGGAAGAAATAAAAAAAGCAAATTAAAGACAGAATTTTCTGTCTTTTCATTTTATTACGAAAGTAACAAGGTTTCTTAAGTACCTCACCAACAGGTTTTGTTTGTGTGGTGGGTCAGGTTCTTATTTACATTTTTCTACAAAATATGAAAAAAAAGTATGTACAAAACCAAAAAAGAAGGATATAATTGTCGTAGTAAAAAAGAGAAAAGGGGTTTTCTTATGGAAAATATTAAGATTTTTGCTTGTAGTAAATCAGCAGAAAAATTTACAAAAGATATTTGTGATTGCTTAGAATTACCAGTAGGAGAAATTAGTTCTATTAAATTTAAAAACGACAACAACTTTGTACAAATCCTAGAAACCGTTCGAGAACAAGATGTCTATATTGTCCAAACCACTGAACCACCAGTAAACGAAAGAGTCATGGAAATGCTAATTACCGTAGATGCTGTAAAACGTGCATCTGCTAGAAGAGTAAATGTGGTATTACCATATTTCATCTACTCAAGGTCAGACAAAAAAGACCAACCACGTATTCCAGTTACCGCAAAACTAATGGCACAATTAATAGAAGCAGCTGGAGCAGACCGTGTCATCACTTGCGATTTACACAACCCAGCCATTCAAGCCTATTTTAATATTAACTGTGACAGGCTATCAGCACAAAACCTATTACAAGCCTATTTCAAAGAAAAGAATTTAACCGATATGGTCATTGTAGCAACCGATGCAGGAAGCTCCAAAAAAGCCTATAAATATTCTGAATATTTTGGGTGCCCAATTGCCTTAATCGATAAAAGAAGAGACGGAAACGACGATAGAGCCATTGCAACCACAGTTATTGGAGATGTAAAAGATAAACAAGCCATTATTTTCGATGATGAAGTAGATACTGCAGGTTCTATGATTGAAACCGCCAAAATCCTAGAACACTTTGGCGCAAGAGAAATCTATGCAGGATGTACCCATGGAGTATTATCTGGACCAGCCATTGAACGAATTCAGAATTCGCCAATAAAAGAACTAGTCGTAACCGATACTGTTCCCGTAACAGGAGAAAAACAAATCGATAAAATAAAAGTACTATCCATGGCACCACTATTTGCAGAAGCCATCAAAAGAATTAATGAAGCCACCCCACTTGGAGAATTATTTAAAATTGATTAAATTCCTGTAAAGTATTGACAATATTGCTCTTAGTAAGATATAATAATACTCGTATAAAAAATAGGGAAAGAAAAACAAAAAAGAAATAAACTTAAATAAACCCTTATATTACACATACTTGTTAAACTACGGAAGGAGGGGAACAAAATGTCAGAGGTAAAAGTAAATAATGGAAATATAGAAGATGCTTTAAAAAGATTTAAAAGACAATGTGCCAGAAACGGAGTTTTACAAGAGGTACGTAAAAGAGAACATTACGAAAAACCTAGTGTAAAAAGAAAGAAAAAATCAGAGGCTGCAAGAAAAAGAAAATTTTAATAGCATATACATAAAAGGTGTTTTCGGGAAAAAAGAAAACATCTTTTAAATTTGTGATGTAGGGGCAGGCCTTGTGTCTGCCCATATTAGAACGATATACAAAATAGGAGAAAAGATGAAAAAAATAGAGAAACGAGAAATTTTACTAATATTAGGAATTGCCCTGTCAGCAAGCATCATGATATTTCAAATTCCATTAGCAACAGGAGATGAAATATGGAATTTTCAAAATATTTATAAAATGGTAAATGGCTACCAAATTTATACCGATGCTAATGTAATTATTACCCCAATCTTTTTTTGGATAGGATTTGTCTTGTTTAAAGGATTCGGAGCAAATATCTTTATATTCCGATTGTTTAACATTTTTGTATATACCATAGTAGCGTTTTTGGTTTACCAAATGCTAAAACAATTAAAAATCGAAAAAACAAAAGCCATACTATATACATTAATTTTTCATTACTTTTCTTACAATTTGGTAACAGGAGGAGCCAGTTATAATACACTAGCCGTGCTATTTGTACTAATTGGAACGTACTATTCCTTAAAAGAAATGGCAAGTAACAAATTTATCATATTAAATGGAATTTTAATGTATCTCATTTTCTTTACCAAACAAAACATAGGTGCCTATTATGTAATAGCAACCATTCTTGTTCAAATCATGATAGAGGGAAGAAATAAAAAGGTCATTTTCAATATCCTAAAACAATTAGGAATTGCTTTTGTATTATCCATGGGAACCTTGGGAATATTATATATACAAGGTGTATTTTGGGATTTTATTAATATTGCATTCTTGGGAATACGAGAATTCGGTTCACAAAATAGTATCCTAGACCCAATTTGCATGGCACATATGCTAATTTGTATGATTACCGTAATTTCAGCAATCCTTCTTCGAAAACACGTTACCAAAGAAGAAGGCAAAAACATTAAAATATTACTAGCAATTGGAATACCAATGCTACTCATTACCTATCCAATTGTAAATGTAGCCCATACCATGCTTGCCATGGAAGTCTTATTAATACTACTACTGTATTTAACACATCTTATGCTAAACCAATTTTTAAGCCAAAAAATTGTAAAAGGTGTTACGATCATTTTAAGCGTTTCGTTAATTGCCCTTTGCATATCGCCACTTTCTAGAATTCTAACATACGAATGGGCAATCAAAGACTACCATCATCCATATTATGGGCTTTCGGTAAGCACCCCAATGTTAGAACACATTGAAAAAGTAAATGAATATATAAATAATCATGAAGGAAAAGTCATCATGTTATCCGACAAAGCAGCCATTTATAACATACCAGAAAAAAGAAACAACGGAAAAATGGATTTGGTATTTTTAGGAAATTTAGGCTATCATGGAGAAGAAAGACTAATAGAAGAAATAAGCCACATGAAAAACACCCAGATTTTAATGTATGAACCACTATTCTGGCAAGAATCCGAAAAAATGTTAAATTATTTAAAAGAGCATTACGAAGTAGTAGGAAAAATAGAAAGCTATGATATTTATCAAATACCATAAAAACAGATAGGCAATGGGAAGTAAGAAAAAATGTAGGGGCAACTAGTAGTCGCCCGGTTTCGAAGCAATTTCAAAAATATAAATATACAAGGAGGAAAATTATGTTAAAAGAAAAATTATTAGAAGACTTAAAAACAGCCATGAAGGAAAAAGACGAAATTAAGAAAAATACAGTACAAATGGTAAGAGCCGCTATTTTACAAGTAGAAAAAGACAAAGGAATTACCTTAGAAGATGATAAGGTATTAGAGATTATTGCAAAAGAATCCAAAAAAAGAAAAGATTCTCTTGTGGATTACCAAAAAAGTGGAAGAGAAGACCTAATTAAACAAGTAGAACAAGAAATCGAAATTCTTGCTATCTATTTACCAAAACAACTAACCAAAGAAGAAATCACAAACATTGTAAAACAAATTATCCAAAAAACAGGAGCTACCTCAATGAAGGACATGGGAACCATCATGAAAGAAGCAAAACAAACCATGGGCACTTCAGCAGACGGAAAGACAATAAATGAGGTCGTAAAGGAATTATTAGGGTAGAAGGGAAGCAATAATTTTAAGAACCCCCAGTCGCTCCGCTTTCGTCCCCCTTGTTAAAGGGGCTTTCCTGTAAAGCCTTTGAAGTTTGTATGCAATAAGCAAGAAGATGATGATAAAAATAATATTAAAATTATAATAATTTACTAATAGTTCGAATTTACGTGACCTTACGAAGCTTTACAAGAAAGCCCCTTTAACAAGGGGGCTGGCACGCGGGAGCGTGACAGGGGGTTCTTAAAATGTATAACATTACAAAAATGAATTATACTATATAGAGATTGTAAAAAACAAGAAAGGAGATACCTATGGAATGCCAAAAAATTCAAATAAAAGAGGGAATTGACCTTCATGTCATACCAACGAATAAATTCAAAACCAACTTAATATCTATTTTTCTAACCCTTCCTCTTAACAAAGAAAACGTAACCAAAGAAGCCCTTATTTCAGCTGTATTAAGAAGAGGAAGTAGTAAGTATCAAACATCAAGAGACTTAAGCATTGCGTTAGAAAACATGTATGGAGCATCATTTGATTGTGGAATTGAAAAAATGGGAGATAGTCATGTACTAAAATTCTATATAGAAACTATTAATGAAGAATTTTTGCCAAATTCCGAAGATGTATTAAAAATGGCAATGGATATATTATGCGACATCGTTTTTTCACCACTTGTTGAAAATGGTGGTTTTAAAAATGAATATGTAGCAATGGAAAAAGAAAACCTAAAACAAATTATAGAAGGAAAAATCGATAACAAAGGAAGGTATGCCTTAGACCGTTGTATTGAGGAAATGTACAAAGATAAGCCATATGGCTTATACAAGTATGGATACGTAGAAGATTTAGAAGCTATTACCGCTAGGGACTTATATACCACCTATCTAAAAATAATTGAAACCGCCAAAATCGATATGTTTATTTCTGGAAAACTAGATGCTTCCAAAGTACAAAAAGAAGCACAAGAACAAAAATTGCTACAAGCCCAAAAACCAAGAGGGGTCCATTTTATTCAAAATACACCACTAGAAAATAACCAAACCCCACAAGAAATAAAAGAAGAAATGGACATTACCCAAGGAAAACTAGTCATCGGTTTAAACTTAGAAACAAGCACTCCAGAAGAAAAATACGTAGCTCTTGTTTATAATACGATTTTAGGGGGAAGCGCAAACTCCAAATTATTCCAAAACGTAAGGGAAAAAGCAAGCCTTGCCTACACAGCAGGTTCAAACTATTTAAGGCAAAAAAACAATATTTTTATCCGCCTTGGAATTGAAATAAAGAATTACCGAAAAGCACAAGACATTATTAAAAAGCAACTAGAAGACATGAAAAATGGCGAATTTTCAAAAGAAGATTTCGAAAACGCCAAAACCACCATTATCTCCACTATCGATTTCATACCAGACGAACAAGACACTCAAATTAGTTACTATTTCGGACAAGAACTATCAGGCGAAATCGTAACCCTAGAAGAATACAAGAAAAAAGTAGAAGATATCACAAAAGAACAAGTAATAGAACTAGCAAACAAAATCAAAATACACACCATCTACTTTTTAAAAGACATTACAAAATAGTAACACATCCTACAAAGACATACCCAAAAAAGGCCCCTTTATTTAAGGGGGCTGTCAGCGAAGCTGACTGGGGGTTCTTAAAAATTATATCAAACAGAAAGGAAAGAAAATCATGCAAGTCATTAAAAATCTACAAGTAAAAGAAGAAGTCTATATCGAGAAACTAGAAAATGGATTAACCGTTATGGTAATCCCCAAAAAAGAAACCCTAAAAAAATATGCAATTTGGGGTACCAATTTTGGCTCAATAGATAATCATTTTATAGTAAAACCAGAAAACGAAGAAGTGCAAATTCCAGATGGAGTAGCCCATTTTTTAGAGCACAAATTATTTGAACAAGAAAACGGAACCAATAGTTTAGATGTATTATCAAGTCTTGGCGTAGAGGCCAATGCCTATACCACCAATGACCATACCGCCTATTTATTTGAAGCAAACTCCAACTTCTATGAAGCCTTAGATGAACTAATGAATTATGTACAAAACCCATATTTTACCGATGAAAACGTAGAAAAAGAAAAAGGAATTATTGGGCAAGAAATCAATATGTACGAAGATGCCCCAGAATGGCAAGTATACATGAATGCCATGAAATTAATGTACAAAGTAAACCCTATTAATATCGATATTGCAGGAAGTATCGAGTCAATTTCCAAAATCGATAAAGAAGTCTTATACAAAGCTTATGATAATTTCTACGATTTATCCAACATGTTACTTGTGGTATGTGGCGATTTCGAGCCAGAAAAAATGATAGAAGAAATAAAAACAAGAATTACCAAAAAAAGCCGAGTAGGAGAAGTCCAAAGAATATATGAAACCGAGCCAAACGAAATTGTAGAAAAAGAAAAAACCGTGAACATGGAAGTAAGCATGCCAATTTATGCTATTGGCTTTAAAGATAAGCCAGACGAAAACATGGTAAAAAAATGCATTGCCATACAAATCCTACTATACCTATTACTAGGAAAAAGCTCAGAAGGCTATCAAACCCTATACAATAATGGAAGTATCATAGGGCAACCATCCCTAGATTACGAATTCTCAAAACAATATGCCCATGTACTAATTTCCGGAGGAGCCAAAAATCCACAAAAAATTGTGGAAATGTTAAAAACCCAAATGGAAAAATTAGGGAAAAGTGGATTAAACAAAGACGATTTTGAAAGAGTCAAAAAGAAAATCTACGGAGATTACATTAGCGAATACGGAGAAGTAGGAAACATCGCAAGAATGTTCTTATCCGACTATTTCAAAGGAATTAACAGCTTCGACTATTTAGAACAATATAGCAGTGTAACAAAAGAATACGCAGAACAAATCCTAAAAGAAGTATTCGACGAAAATAAAATGGTCGTATCCATTGTAAAACCAAAACAATAGAAAATTGCAACGAAAAAACGTATGTGCCGGTAGGGGCCAATATACCATGCAACCCGTAAATTATGAGAGGAACGAACAAAAATGAAACAAATCATTCTACCATTTTGTGACATAACCGTACAAATAAATCCCATCGCATTTCATTTATTTGGTGTACCAATTTATTGGTATGCCATCTTTATCGTGGCAAGCCTAGGCATTGCCATGTTTGCCTATTACAAAAACGACAAAAAATTTGGCGTACATTATGATGACATCCTCGACTTAAGCCTTCTACTCATTCCCATTAGCTTTATCAGTGCCAGAATCTACTACGTCCTATTTAACCTACAAAGTTATACCAGCCTTTCACAAATGCTAAACATAAAAGACGGAGGACTTGCTATTTATGGAGGTATTCTAGGAGGAGCTCTAACAGCCTATCTATTTTGTAAAAAAAGGAAGATTTCTTTTTTAAGTTTGGCAGACTACATTATCCCTTATGTAAGCCTTGGGCAAGCAATTGGAAGATGGGGTAATTTTGTAAATGCAGAAGCCTATGGTGGAGTAACAAACCTACCATGGAAAATGGGAATCCATACAGCTACAGGAATACAATACGTCCATCCTACCTTTCTATACGAATCCATAGCCGATTTTCTGATTTTTCTACTACTTATCAAACTTTCCAAAAACAGAAAATACGAAGGACAACTCCTTTTTACCTATATGCTTACCTATTCCTTCATTCGCTTCTTTATTGAAGGATTAAGAGTAGACAGTCTAATGCTAGGACCATTTCGCATTTCCCAAATTGTATCTGGCATTTTGTTTGCAATTGCCATTTTTTGCATAATAGGGTTGAAAAGGAGACAAAAATAGGGTATAATATAGTTATGTAACCTGTAAACGAGCAAAAAAGTAAGAGGAGGCTAAAATGATAGGAAAGGCATTATATTGGTTATTACTGATTTGCACGATACCAACTATGATATGGGGATGTTTTAAAATAGGAGGACCATTATTCATATTTGTAGGAATTATTTTAACATTTTCTGTTTTCGTATTTGTTGGTGGAATTGTAGTAAGAGTAATTGGTTGCTTACTCGAATAAGCGTTCTTCGGAATGCTTATTTTTATGCCAAATTTTATCATTTTTTGTCACAAAAAAATAAATAAGAAAAAAATAAAAAGAAAAACAGACATAAATGACAAACAAAGTCGTACGATTCTTGGCAAAAATAGAACTTTTTTGTTGACGAGCATGTAAAAATATGGTATTTTGAATATAAGGGAGTAAGAAAACTGCTAAAAAGGAGAGTGGTAGGATGTTAAATGATGAAATATGTAAAAAGAGAGAGGAACTTAACAAAAGTATTGAAAATAATGATGATTATGATAAAATTTATAAAATCAGTGTAGAGTTAGACGAATTAATTGCAAGGTATTATATGGAACCTGAGAGAAAAGAAGAATTAACCAAAAGGGAGAATAGGAAATAGAGGTAAAGTATAGTTTAATATACTATACTACTTCTATTTCCTAGTTTTTTATTGATTATTACAAAAATATGACATTTATATGTAAAATAAAAGAAATCTTGTAAAAAGATTGAGAAATAAAATGAAATGAAGTATAATAAAATAGATGAGAAGGGAGAGTAGGAGCATGAAGGGAAAGAAAATACAGAATAACAAAATGAATAAAATATTAATAAGTATTATAGTTTGCCTGATAATGATGGCACCTAAAATTGCATTAGCTACGACAATTGAACTAAAAAAAAATTCAACAATGGAAGAAGTACTTCGAGCACTTTCTGATTGGTATGGAAATCATCCAACGGCAACGGAAAGTGAACTAGCAAAACAGATTCAGGATATATGTGGAGGAGATATCGAAAAAATAAAAAAATTGCAAAACTCTTATACCTATGATGGAGTAACTGTTTGGAATGGAAGTGATTCAAATAGTGTTCAATATAAAGCTACTGATGTAGCTATCAAATCGAAACAGGATAATACACAAATACAACAAGGAAATCAAGATGACAAAAATAAAATGTTAGAAGAGCTTTTAGATATGTCAAATATAGCATATAGCAATAATGCAAGTGTTGAAGATTTAAAAAAATTAGATGAAAAGTTAAAAGAATATAAAGATAAATATGGAATGACAGATAATTTTTTAAGAGATGTAGCAAAACAAGTAAAGGAAAAATTAAATGCAGCAGGAGAAACAGGAAAAACAGCATTAGATGAAATTAAGGAAAGAGAAGAAGAAAGAGAAGAAGAATATAAAAATTCTAGTCAATCTTCGACTGGAATATTAGGTACTTCGAGTGCTTCGGCTTCTCATACACCAGATGAGATTATTCAAGAAGCAAATGAATTTCTAAAACAGGGAACAACATCACCAATTGATGGAGAAATAGTGAAAAATGCATCTTCAACATTATATAATCTTTTATTATCAATTGCTTTTTTTCTAACAGTAGCAGTTGGAGTATATTTAGGAGTAAAATTTATGGTATCAACGGCAGAAGATAAAGCAAAAGTAAAAGAGGCGTTAATCCCATACATAGTAGCATGCATTGTGATATTTTCATCATTTATTATATGGAAAGCAGTTCTTTTGCTATTGGGAGAAATTTCTTAAAAAGAGCAGAATGAGAGGAGTAAAAAATGCGATTAACAAAAAAGATAGTAATGATAATCATTATATTTATGATAAGTGTATATAGTGTAAAAGTTTATGCAGGAGCGGTAGGACCAGAGAGACCAGGAGGTACAAGTCAAGCACAACCAGGAGAAGCGACATATTCACCAGGACAACAGTTGCAACAGCAACAGGAAAGAGAGGAAGAAATACAAAAGCCAGGAACGATAAAAGTGGATGGTTCAGGTGGTTTTTCAGGAGAAAGTTTGGTTGACCCAATAGAAAACCCAGATGAATATGAACCAAAAGCAAATTCCAAAACAGATAATATACAATTCGTTAAACGAGCGAATGTTGTAATAGGCATTTTACAATTTGTTGGAACGGCAATATCGGTTATTACACTAATGACATTAGGAATAAGGTATATGTTAGCTGGAATACAAGAAAAAGCACTATATAAAGAAACAATGGGACCATATTTAATTGGTGCAGTAATGGTATTTGCAATACCAAACATTATCGCAATAGTATATGATTTTATAACAGGAAATATAAAAGATATATAATTGTCACATAAATTTACAATTATTTTTATAAATGGTAAAATTAAATTACCGGTTTTGGATAAATAAAAAGACAC
>CANSMW010000003.1 GCA_947648215.1 uncultured Clostridium sp.
CTTCTAGTGGAGTTTTTTTCTGAAACTTACATCGTTTAATTTCTTATTCATTTGTAGAGGAGATATTTATGGAAGAAAAACAAATATTACTTAATAATATAGATAAAGTTCATACTACTGAAATGGGTATTGATAGAATTAAGAAAAACCTTAAATTAGATACAGATGATGTTGTTGAGTATTGTAAGAATAAAGTTTTAGATAAAAATTGTAATATCTATAAGCAAGGCAAAAATTGGTATTGTGAAATTGATAATATAAAAATAACAATCAATTCATATAGTTACACACTTATAACAGCACACAAATTAAAAAGGTAAAAATAGATGGATTATAAAATAATAGAATTAGAAGAATTTAGTGTAATAGGGATAAGGTATGAATTATCAAAATCATTAAGTAATAATGTGAAATTAGCACAAAATCATTGGAAAATATTTAATAGTAAATTAAGAAATAATAAATTGTATTTAGGAAGTAATTGGTGTAAATATGCTTTTATTGAAAAAATAGAAAATAAGATATTTTATTTTATATCTATTCCTAAAAAAGATTATATATCAGATGACTTTACAGAAAAGACAATTTTGAAAAGTAAATATTTAAAGGTAGAACACATTGGCAATATGAATAAACTAAAAGATACTATCAATTATATTTATAAAGAAATAATACCTAAAAATAATATTTTAGTAGAAAGTAGTCAATTTGTTTATTTTGAAAAATATGACTATAAATTTCACTGGAATAGAGAAGATTCTGTTATTGAAATCTATATACCAATAAAATAACAAATTACATGTAAGTAAAGGAGATTCAAAAATGATAAATATTTTAGTTCATGGATTAGGACAAGATGCAAAAAGTTGGAATGAAGTTAAAAATCAATTAAATAATAATGGAATAAATGTAGAAACACCAAATCTGTTTTCTATTGAAAAAAATGATCAAGTAAATTATGAGAATCTGTATAAAAGATTTGCTGATTATTGTAATAGTTTTAATGAAAAAATAAACCTAGTAGGGCTTTCATTAGGTGGAGTATTAGCCATTGATTATATAACAGAATTTCCAGAAAAGGTAAATTCAATAATCCTTATAGGAACACCATATGAAATACCAAAGACTATATTTACTATCCAAAATATTATTTACAAATTTATGCCAAAAAGAATATTTGAAAAGATGGGTTGTTCTAAAAAGGATATAATTAGTTTATTAGATTCAATGAAAAATTTATCTATTCCAGAAAAAGTTTCAAATATAAAAAGCAATACACTAATTATATGTGGAGAAAAGGAGAAAGATAATATAAATATGAAAAGTGCAAAGCAGTTAAATAAAGTTATAAAAAATAGTAAATTTATAATTATCGAAAATGCAGGACACGAAGTAAATATTGATAATTCAAAAGAACTTGCCAATGTAGTTTATAATTTTTGGAAAGATAATGAAAAAATATGAAGTAACGTAAAACGTTATGTAAAGGAAATAGGAAGGAAAATCTATGTAAGATATAGGACAGGCTTGGCAAGAAATGATGAGTAGAAAGGAAAAGATAAAATGGATTTTGATTATAAAAAAGAATATAAGGAATTTTATATGCCAAAGAATAAACCTAGTATTGTAAAAATTCCTAAAATGAATTATATTGCAATTAGAGGAAAAGGAAATCCTAATGATGAAAATGGAGAGTATAAACAAACAATAGGACTTTTATATGCGATTGCTTTTACTATAAAAATGAGTTATAAAGGAACTCATAAAATAGATGGTTATTTTGAATATGTAGTTCCACCACTTGAAGGATTTTGGTGGCAAGATGAAATGAAAGGTAGTATTGACTATAATAGAAAAGAACAAATGAACTTTATATCGATTATTAGATTACCAGACTTTGTAACAAAAGAAGATTTTGAGTGGGCTATAAAGGAAGCAACCAATAAGAAAAAAGTAGATTTTTCAAAAGTGGAATTTTTAAGTTATGATGAAGGAAGCTGTGTTCAATGTATGCACATAGGGTCTTATGATGATGAACCTACTACGATTCATTTAATGCACCAATATATGAAAGATAATGGTTACCAATTAGATATAACGGATAATAGATACCATCATGAAATTTATTTAAGTGATCCAAGAAAATGTGATGTAAGTAGATTAAAGACAGTTATAAGACACCCAATTAAGAAAATAAAGTAACAGATAAGTTTTGAAGAATGGAATTGAAAGAAAGAGAATGAAGAGATATATTTATGTAAAAGTAGTTCCGTTTGAAGTATAAAAAGGATAATAATTTAGGAAAATTTGAAAATGAATAAAAAAGGCTACACAAAAAGGAAAAGATGTGTTATGATATATTAGTAAAAAGCCTATAAATGGTTTAAGTATGAGGAAAAATAAAGGAGGAATTAACCATGTCAGGACACAGTAAATGGCATAATGCGATTCCTCTTAATCCTTAGAGCCACAAGGTAGGGGTAATTTATAAAATAAGTTTTGGAGCAATTTTGGTGCAATCATTTCTACTAATTTCAATTAATTTGGGTAAAATATATATAAAATGAGATAAAAAAGAGTCAATTTTGGAGTGAGAAATACTATCTTATTGACTCTTTTTTTATGTTAAAAATTGTAAAAATATGGCAAATATAATCTTAAATATTATTGAAAAATCAATAAGTTTAGAATGTTTACATACTAATCATAGTTGTATGGAATAATGGTTACATAAAGTAAAAAACGAACTTATTTTACATACAAAAATTTGTACGATTAACTACTACTAAAGAAATAATTTATACAAGTACAATTTGTTATATTTGATAAAAATTAATGCAAAAAAATTAATAATTTTAACAAAAAAACTAAAAACAAGTATGTCTTGTGTATTTTACAAGTAAAAAGTTGACAAACAGTAGTACTAAATGCAATGCTATTTAGCATTTTTGAAATGATTGAAAGTGCAACAAATCCTTATTTCATATGTGTTATATTGATTTTATAAAGTTAAAAACAGTAGTTGAAATTAGAGTAATCTTCTCATATTACAAAGAAGATTTAATAAAGATGATACTGCAAACGATACTGTAAATGGTACTGTAAAAATAAAATTGATATAAAAAATATAGTTGATATATGACTTTTTATTTAAGTACTATGTTACTACAAAAATAATATTTACAAATGTACAACAAAATGGTGAAATTGTAGTACATTTGTAATGTTGACCAATATGTAAGATATTGGATGAATAATAAAATAAAGTCGATTTATAATAAAAAATGAAAGTTATTTTTATAAAAATTAACTTAAATGTCGGAAAAAACTTGATTTTATCCGACATTTAAGTTAAAATATTTATGGGGGAAATAATTATGATTTATACTTATCAAGAATTAAAGAATGAATATAAAACAGGTTACAGTATTAACAAAGCTATAGAAAAAGGAGAAATATATAAGTTAGAACAAGGATTATATTCAAATAAAAAATATGTAAATCCAATAGCTTTATATTCAAAAAAATATCCTAAAGCGATAGTAACAATGGATTCAGCATTCTACTTTTATGATATGACAGATGTTATTCCACAAAAAGTATATTTAGCAACAGAGAGTCATTCTAGAAAAATAGATAATGAGAATATAATTCAATTATTTGTAGATAAAAAAATACTTGATGAAGGTAAAAGTGTAGAAAAGATAGATGATGAAAATGTAAACATATATGATAGAGAAAGATTATTAGTAGAATTAATTAGGAAAAGAAATCAAATTCCATTTGATTATTATAAAGAATTAATTTTAAATTATAGAGCATATAGCAATAAATTAGATATGTATAAAATTGAAAAATATATATCATTATACAAAAATGAATCTAATTTGTCAGATGCATTATTAAGAGAGGTGTTTTAATGAACATAGAAGAATTAGTACACAATTATTTAAAAAGTGGTTATGGAATAATAGATGCTGAAAGTAAAGTATGCCAAGATATTATTCTTTTAAAAATTGCAAATTCTAGATTTTCAAAAAATATAACCATAAAAGGTGGAGTAGTAATACATAGTATATCAAATGATTTACGTAGAGCAACTCGTGACTTAGATTTAGATTTTATCAAATACTCATTAGAAGATTCGTCAATAAGAAAATTCATTGAAGAATTAAACTTGATAGATGATGGAATAAAAATTGAAATAGATGGAGAAATAAAAGAACTACATCATCAAGATTATGATGGAAAAAGAGTTAATATAGAGCTATATGATGAACAAGGAAATAAATTAAGAACAAAGTTGGATATAGGAGTACATAAATTATTAGATATAAAACAAGATGAGTATTGTTTTGATTTGAGCATTATAAATAAAAATGCAAACTTATTAATAAATTCAAAAGAGCAAATCTTTGTGGAAAAAATAAAATCTTTATTGAAACTTGGATTTAGATCAACAAGATATAAAGATTTGTTTGATTTCTATTATTTAATAAATAAAACGAATTTAAGTAAGAAAAAGTTAATGAATTGTTTTGATATTCTAGTTTTCAAGGATGAAACAATGAAAGAGAAAAATTTAAAAGACATAGCAAATAGATTGCAAATGACTTTTAATTCAAATACTTATAGAAGTAATTTAAGTAATCCGAAGAATAATTGGCTAGACATAACAATAGATGATGCTATAGAGAGTGTACTAAAATACATAAAAGAGTTAGGAGAGTAAAATATGATATATTTTATAGCTGATACACATTTTAATCATGAAAATATAATTAAATACTGTAATAGACCATTTAAAAATACTTACGAAATGAATGAATACATAATTCAAAAGTGGAATTCAGTTGTTAAAAAAGATGATACCGTATATCATTTGGGTGATGTAGGATTTGGCTCGTTACAAGAAGTTAAAAGCTTGGTAGAAAGATTAAATGGAACAAAGATATTAATTAAGGGAAATCATGACTTAAAAATTGGCATGAATACATGGAAAGAGATCGGCTTTTTAGAAGTATATAAGAAGAGAATTGTTTTAGGTGATTTGCTATTAACACATGCACCAACTGACAAAGCTGGAGAAAACCAAATTAATGTTTTTGGTCATATACATGATAAGCCACTTGATAAAAGATTTGATGAGAAAAATCATATATGTGTTTCTTGTGATGTGGTAGATTATACTCCTGTAAGTATAAGTATGATTAAATGACTAGAGCATTAATTAATAACTATAAAAAATATGTAAATGAAAGTGAAATAAGAGGATAATATGTATATTAAAAATGTAAGAATTAAAAATTTTAGAAATTTTAAAGATTTAACAATACCACTAAATAGATTTACTATTTTAATTGGAGAAAATGATATAGGAAAATCGAATTTAATAAAAGCTATAAAGTTAGTATTAAACAACAATACATTCGAATATTCAAGCAAAACATTAGGAAATACAGATTTTAATAGTGAGAAAATGCAAGAATTTAAAACTATTGTAAGTAGCCAAAAAGAGGAAATTGAAAAAGCAATAGATAATAAAGATGATAAATATATAAATGAGATAATTCCAATTATTGAAATAGAAGTAACTTTTGTAGAAGCAAAAGATTACTATCAAAAAGCTTTATTAAGTGATTGGCTTAATGAAGATAAAGAAGGAGAATGTTATAAAGTAAAATATATTTTTGAACCTAAAGACAAAATTAAATTTTTAAAGGAAGTATTAGAAATTTCCAAATTAGGAAAAGAATATATGATACCATTAGATATGTATGAGTATAAAATAATATCTACTAATAATGGAAAAGGTGTAAGGTTTGACAAATTTCAAAATTTTAATATTAGTTACATTGGGGCTGAAAGAGATAACTTTTCTGAAAATGATAAACAAAATTCATATAAATTGATAAGTTCACTTTTAGAAAAAAATTTAGAGATTAAAGATAGATATCAAGCAAATAAGGCATATGATGAATTTTTTGATAAATTAAAAGAATTAAAATCTTTTAAAAAGGTATTCGAGAAATTTGAAAATTCAGATTTTGATAATTGGAGAGATATAGTTGATGATTTAGAATTAGGACCTAATTCACCAAATTTGAAGAGTATTTTTTCTAATATTAATATGGTATATGGAAATGAGTTTTTATATCAAAAAGGATTAGGAAAAAGAAATTTATTATTAACTATTTTATTATTTACCAATTATATTAATGATGATAGAAGATTTAATTTTATAGCTATTGAAGAACCAGAAGCACATATGTGCGTAAATAATTTAAATATAGCTATAGACTTTATTAGTAAAAGTGTAGAAAAACTAAGTAATAATAGCTTTAACCAGATTCTGATTACTACACATAACTATGGTATAATTAATAAATTAAAATTTGAGAATGTTGTATTATTAAAAGAAACGAAGGCTATAAATTTTAGCAAACATGAAAAAGCTAGTAAATATCTAGCTAAAAGACCTAATTTTGATATTTTAAAAATTTTACTTGCTAAAAGAGTTATTTTAGTTGAGGGACCTACAGAGGAAATGCTTATAAATACATATTTGCAAAAAAATAAAGATAATTTAAATATGGCAGAAGTAATTGTTACTGGTAAAGGCTATAAAACATTTTTAGATATTTGGAAATTGATTAATAAAGATACATATAAAAAAAATGGAATAGTTAGGGATTATGACAATCAACCAAAAGCTAAAAGGAAGCATCATGAATATGATGATAATACAAATATTTTTGTAAGAACAACAGAAGGTTATACTCTTGAAGATGACTTAGTGCAACAAGGTAAAAATAAAAGTGAATTAGAAAAAATTTTTAAAGAAGAAATAAATGATGATGAAATAACACATTATTTAAAGACCAATAAAACGGAAGCAATGTATAAAATATGTGATAAAATATTAGATGGTAGTACCAATATTGAATTACCAAAACATATAAAGGAGATTATAGATAAAGTATGCGAAAAAGCCAAGTGCAAATTGCAGGAGCAGGAGCAGGAAAAACATATGGATTAGCAGAATTGATATGTAATAGTGAAATAGAATATGGAAAAAACATATACGCAATAACCTATACTAATTATGCTAAAAGAAATATCGAAGAAAAAGTATTAGAACAAAAGGGATATATTCCTGATAATATAAAAATATCTACAATACATACTTTTCTATTGAATGAAATTATTTATCCATATAGTAGTTACATATTAAATAAAAAGATAAATAAGGCATCTTCAGTTTCTCTGCCTGATGATAAAAAAAGAAGAAACAGTAAAATGTCACAATTAGAAAAACAAGGAATAGTTCATAATGAGAAAGTTTTTAATATAGCAAAACAAATTATTGTAGGTAATAAACAGCAAACTAAAAAAGAAAAATATAGAAGAAGTTTAATAATAAATCACTTTATAGCTTCGATTGATTCTATTTATATTGATGAAGCCCAAGATTTAGATAATGATATTGTTGAAATTATAAAATTAATAGCACTAAATAATATCTATATTTATATGGTTGGTGATCCAAAACAAGCACTTAGAAATACAAAAGTTTTTCTAGATTTTGTAGATGAGGTAAAAAGTGAAAAAATAGAAAATATGAAAATTCTACCTAATAATAACACAACAAGAAGATTGCCAAAGGAAATTGTTAAAATCACAAATTTATACTGTATAGATAATCAACAGCAAGATTCAATATCAGATATAAAAGGTAATATATCTTACATATATGTAGAGGATGATAATTTTGAAAAGATTTTTGATGATATAAAAGATAAAAATGGACTTATTTATACCAGAAAAAAAGAAGGCGAATTTAATACTAAAAAAGAAAGAAATATTATGACATCAGAGTTAAAAAGAATATTACTAGAAAAAAGAGAAGAAAAAGATGATGAAGATGCATTTTTATATGAAAAAGAGAAAGAGTTAGAGGATATATTAAATAGTAATAAGCATTTAAAATCAAGTTTTTTAGATAAATATGGGATAAGACTGCCTAAGGATGAATTTTATAATCTTTTAAATCAAAATGATACTATTACAAAGTATAAAGTAGAATCAATTGATAAAGTTAAAGGATTAGAAAATAAAAATTGTATGTTTATAGTAAATGATTCAATGCTTAAATATTTATTAAAGAAAAATACTGAGAGAAATAAGGAATTAAATTATTTGTATGTGGCTTTAACAAGAACTAAATGCAATCTTATTTTAGGAATTTACACAAAAGAAGATAAGAAAGTAATAGACAGACAATTACAAGAATTAGGAATATATAAATATAAGGAGCTTATAGATAATGAATAAAAAGTTTAATATGAACAAGAAAAATCTAAAGTCAATTTTAGCAGTATTAATAGTTATATTAGTTTTAATATTTTTAGTAGGTATAGAAATAAATACAAATAAAGAGTACAGAAATATTGAAATAGATAATTCAAAACTAAATATATTTTTCTTTAATGTAGGACAAGCTGAAAGTATATTAATAACTAATAATAACAAAAATATGCTAATAGATTGTGGAAATGGCTCGGATGGAAAATATATTTCAAAATTTTTAAAAGAACAAGGTATAAATGAATTAGATTATTTAATAGGGACACATATAGATGAAGATCATATTGGTGGAATGCAAGAAATTCTAACAAATATAAAAGTTGGAACATTATATATGCCATATAGTACATATGAAGGGAAACAATTTTATAC
Organism: uncultured Clostridium sp.; assembly: GCA_947648215.1. Taxonomy (GTDB): domain Bacteria; phylum Bacillota; class Clostridia; order TANB77; family CAG-508; genus RGIG8482. The sequence goes on from CANSMW010000003.1 coordinate 8,740, forward strand.
ACAATTAGAAGAATATATAAAAGAAAATAATATTAATCAGCAACAAATAGAAAAGTCACTAGAAAAAGAATACAGGCTAGAAAACGCAACGTGGAAATGTTTAAATGTAGATAATTCTAATCCAAGTGACAAAAATAAGTTTAATGATACATCAATAGTTATTGAGCTTGAGTATGGAAGTACAAAATATCTATTTACAGGAGATTTAACAGATAATATAGATAGTAAGATACAAGGCTTGGAAAAAGTAGATGTACTAAAAGTAGCACATCATGGAGCAAAAGAATCAACATCGAGTGAATTTTTAAGCATAGTAAAACCAACTTATGCAATTATATCTGCGGGAAATAACAAGAATTATAATCATCCAGACCAAAGTGTTATAGAAAGGCTAAAAGATATAGGAGTAGAAAAGAATAACGTATTTATAACAAGAGAACAAGGAACTATATGGATTAAAAGTGATGGTAGTAGTATAGTAATTGAAAAATTACAAGAGTTGAATTTAGATGGAGCAAGTAAGATAAGTTATAGGAGCATATTTGATATATGTTCTTATTTTTTTATTAGAATTAGTTAGAATCTTTTTGGTAAGGATTAGAGACGGCAGCATATTTGGTGCCATTAAATTGAATATAATCAGCCTTTAGTGCAGATTCATCAAGTAGTTCTGAAGGAATATGATATTTTTCTGAATGTTTTTGAGAAGTATCTAAACAGGAAGCAAATCCATCTTCAATATAATCGACTTCAAATATAGTATTTTTAGGCAATTTACTGTAATCATAATCAAGATTCTGCCTTAGCATATATCTTTGTAAATCATGAATAAAATCATCTATAAAAGAATCTTTCAAATTACTTTTGTGAATAGCGTTATCTAAGCTATTTATAATTGGTTCAAATAAATTCAAAATATTAAGTAACCTCCTTTGATTAGATTTTATATATTTTTAATTGGAAAACAAAAGAAAAATATATAAGGGATAATGAAAATACTATAGCACAAAAATGAAAATAACTCAATAAGTTTTCCATAATTTGTTAAAATTACGAAAATGAGGTTAAAACAGATTAATTATTATCAGAGTCCTTAGATAATGTAGAAGACAATCTTTTAAAAAATTGTTTATTTGCCTTTATGAAATCTCTAAAAAGATTTAATTGGTCTTGAGATATTTCTTCGCCTTCTTGAATAATCCCAAGTCTAATAAATTCTTTTTGCAAAAAACTAGCATCATTATTAACATATTCTTCAGGATTTTTTATACTACTTAATCCTCTTAAATAGTCAATAGTACAAGAAAAATAGTTAGCAATAGCTTCTTCAACAATAGAATCTAAATTGGTACTATATCCAGTCTCATAATTACTAATAGTTTGCTGAGAACAACCTACTATCTTGGCAAGATCAGATTGCTTTAAACCTACTGATAATCTCAATTCCTTTAATTTGTTTTTTATCTCTTTTTCATTTTTCACCCGAATCACACTCCAAAGATAAAATATTAAATTCTGTTTCTATTATACAATTATGATTTGTATAATGTCAAGAATGGATACTATAAAAATAAGATGTTTTACTAATTTGATAAGTATATAACGAATATATCAATTCATTATATAGCACATATACAATCATAGTTGGTACAAAACAATGATTTTTTCAAAAAAATTAAAAAAAAGTATTGACATACAATTTATATTGGTATACAATCACAATATACTAATAGTAATTGTACAGAAATATTTAAAAAGGATTAAATATTTTCATATTAATGATTGGAGATGAGGAAATGGCAGAGCAAATTTTAACAACAAAAGAGGCTTGTATTTATTTAGGAGTAAGCTATTGGACTTTGATACATAAATTGGTAAAAGAAATTCCACATATAAGAATAGGAAAAAGAGGAAATATTAGGTTCAGAAAAAGCACATTAGATAAGTATTTAGATGAACAAGAAAAGAAAAACGAAGATAATTTAGAACAAGACCTAACTCCAAATAGAAGAGAAGAAACTATAGTAGAACTTAGAGAAAAGTATAACAAGACAAACAAAGGAAAATCAATAGAAGAAATAATGCAAACTGTTAGATCCATAAGGTAATTTAATGATATTAAAAGCAATTTATTTGTAAAAAGGCTACACAAATAAAAAATAATGTGATACAATAAAAAACGAAAATTATAAGATAAAGGATTTAAAGCCTTGAAATATATGGAAAATTAGAAGGAGGAGAAAGATATGAGTCGGTCATTCAAAGTGGCATAATATTCAAGCGAAAAAAGGAAAAGCAGATGCAGCAAGGGGGAAAGTGTTTACCAAATTAGGAAGAGAATTATTAGTAGCAGTAAAACAAGGTGGACCAGATCCGGCACGGTAACTCAAAATTAAAAGATATTATTGCAAAATGTAAGGCAGCGAATATGCCAAATGATACGATTAATAATGCTATCAAAAAAGCAGCAGGAGCAGGAAATAGTGAAAATTATGAAGAAGTAACTTATGAGGGATATGGACCAAATGGAGTAGCTGTTATTGTAGAGGGTAGTACAGATAATCGTAATAGAACAGCAGCAGATGTAAGGCATGCTTTTGATAAATGTGGTGGAAATTTAGGAACCACTGGTTGTGTATCATATTTATTTGAACGAAAAGGTGTTATGGTGATTGATAAAGAAACCACCAGTCAGTCGGAAGATGATTTAATGATGATTGCACTAGAAGCAGGAGCTGAGGACTTTAGTGTTGAAGAAGAATGTTATGAAATTACCACCTCACCAGAAGAATTTTCAAATGTTCGTGAAGCATTAGAAAAACAAGGATTAGAGTTTGTGGAGGCAGAAGTAAGCCAAGTACCAAGTACCTATGTAGCATTAGATGAAAAAGCTTCTGAAAGAATGCAAAGATTAATTGATATGTTAGATGATTTAGATGATGTGATGAATGTGTATCATAACTGGGAAGAGTAAAAGGTGTATTTCCTTATACAACAAAGTTTAAGTTAATAATTTGTTCTAAAATAAAAGACAATAGCATATATATATTATATGTTATTGTTTTTTTATGGTATTGTAAGGGCGATTTTAATCGCCTGTTCATTGTAGAATACGGCAGTACGATAGAAAACAGAAAGGACAAACCTATGTCAAATATACGAGAAATTATTGCATATTTTCCTAAAAGAATTCAAAAAGGATTAGATGGAGCACTTTCTAAAATAACCTCACAAGATGGTATGATACTACTAGAGGAAATTCGTGTTCGTTCTGGAAAACCGATTATTTTACGATATACCAATCAAGAACAAATATTAGAAAGCTATCTTCCTTCACAAGAAGAAATTTTAGAAATCTTACAGGCAATTTGCCATAATTCCATTTATTCTTACCAAAATCAAATTTGCAATGGCTTTATTACCTTAAAAGGAGGGCACCGTGTTGGTATTACGGGAAGCAGTGTTGTGGTAGATGGAAAAGTAACCAATATGAATTATATTTCAAGTCTTAATTTTAGAATAGCAAAACAAATTATTGGAGCAAGTAATCGTATTTTAAAATATGTTCTAAATGTAGAAGAAAACACAGTCTACAATACCCTTATTATCTCACCACCAGGAGCAGGAAAAACCACCATGCTTCGTGATTTAATACGAAAAATTAGTAGTGGCATGGAGCAAATTCGTTTTAAAGGAATGACCGTAGGGTTAGTTGATGAAAGAGGAGAAATTGCCGCAAGTTATAAAGGAATTCCACAAAATGAAGTAGGTACCAGAACCGATGTGCTAGATAATATTCCCAAATCCATTGGTATGCAAATGATGATTCGTTCTATGGCACCAGAAGTAATTATTGCCGATGAAATTGGAAATGAGGAAGATGTAAAAGCAATTCATTATGCCGTGTGTTCTGGAATTAAAGGAATTTTTACTGTACATGGAACCACCATGGAAGACATCCAATTAAACCCATGTATTGGCAAACTAATCGATTTACATATTTTTGAAAGACTGATTTTTTTAGATGAAAAACAAAAAGGAGAAGTAAAAAAAGTATATTTATTAGGAGGCATGGGAGAAGAATATATGCTTGCTTAAAAAAATTAAAAACTTTGGTTCTAAAATTAAGACAAGCAGAATATACATATATAAGAGAGGTAAAATACATATGATAATAGTAAAAGGAATGTTACTACTCGCAGTTTTTATTGGTTGCGTCTATACAGGAAGAATTCTATCGGACCAATATAAAAAACGAGTAGAAGAATTAAAAGAAATGAAAAAAATGTTACTAGGTTTAGAAACCAAAATGAAATATACCTATGAAATATTGCCAGAGATTTTTTTAGAAATTGCACAAAATGCCAAACAAACGATAAAAGAAATATTTGAAAAAGCCTCTTCGTTTATGAAAGAGAAAACAGCAACAGAAGCTTGGGTAGAAGCTTTGCAAACCACAAAAACAAACATGGCAAAAGAAGATATAGAAGTGCTAGAAGGATTTGGAAAACTCCTTGGAAAAACCGATATGGAAGGACAAGTTGGTCAAATTGAACTAACAAATGAATTTTTAGATACACAAATTGGAAAAGCAGAAAAAGAGCTTGCAAAAAACGAAAAACTATACAAAACACTAGGAACCGTTTGTGGAGCTGCATTCGTTATTTTATTAATATGAGGAGGAAATATGGACATTAATTTACTATTTAAAATAGCTGCCATTGGAATTTTAGTTGCAGTATTACATCAAGTATTAGTAAGAGCAGGAAGAGAAGACCAAGCAATGATGACAACTCTAGCAGGCTTAGTAATCGTTCTTACTATGGTAATAAAGGAAATTAGCACATTATTTGATACGGTTCGAACCATATTTAGTTTGTAAAGAGGAAAAAGATATGGAAATAATAAAAATTATTGGAATTGCCTTCTTAGCGGTTATTATTATCTTAATTTTAAAACAATACAGACCAGAATTTGCCATGTATACAAGCATCATAGCAGGAGCCCTAATTCTTTTTTTAAGTATTGGAAAATTAGATGGTATCATTCAATTATTAAATACCCTTGCAACCAAAACGCAAGGAAATGGTCAATTTTTAGGAGTGTTATTAAAGATGACAGGAATTGCATTTTTAACGGAATTTGCAGTTAGTATATGTAAAGATTCAGGCGAAACGGCTATTGCAAACAAAGTTGATTTAGGAGGAAAAATTATCATAGTCGCTATTTCGGTTCCTATCATATCAACCCTATTAGAAACCATCATCAAAATCTTACCATAAACGTAGGGGGCGATGCCCAGAAAGGAAACGAAAGATGAAAAAATTATATAGAATAATCCTCGTATTCCTTGTATTTTTACAAATAACAACCATATGCTATGGAGCAAGCGAAGAAATCCTGCAAAGCCAGTCGGACATGCTAAACATTAAAGAATTTGTAACCCAAGCCAATAAGTATACCGAAGAGTCCTTCGATGGACTTGACGCAGGAGCCTTATTAAAAGAAGCAATACAAGGAAATATCGATAACCAAACCATTTTGCAAAAAATAGGCAAAATATTTGGAAAAGAAATAAAAGATACCTTACGAACCATACGGAACTATTATTGTTATTATTGTTATTCATAGTGTACTAAAATCCATTAGTGATAGCTTAGAAAACAAAAGCATTTCACAAATAACCTACTATGTACAATACATATTAATCGTAACCCTCATTATGAGTAATTTTGCCGATATTATTGGGTTAGCCAAAAACACCATTCAAAATCTCGTCGGTTTTAGTTATACCTTATTACCCATATTATTAACCCTTATGATGACCACAGGAAATATCGTTTCTGCAAGTGCCGTACAACCCATTCTTCTATTTCTAATTACTTTTATTGGAAACATGATTACCACATTTCTATTACCACTTATTTTAATTGGAACGGCACTAAGTATTATCTCAAAAGTATCGGACAAGGTACAAATTGATAAACTAGCAAAATACTTTAAAAGTAGTGTGGTATGGATGTTAGGAATTGTACTTACCATATTTGTTGGGGTGCTCTCCTTAGAAGGAAGCCTTACAAGCAGTGTAGATGGAGTTACCGCAAAAACCGCCAAAGCAGCAGTATCAAACTTTATTCCGGTGGTTGGTAAGATTTTAGGAGATGCTGTTGATACTGTAATTGGATGTAGTAACATTTTAAAAAATGCAGTAGGAATTGTAGGAGTCATTGTGGTGATTGGAATTTGCATCATCCCAATTATTAAGTTAAGCATTCTAACCATAACCTATTACATAACCTCAGCCCTGTGCCAGCCAATTGCAGACGACAAAATTGTATCCTTATTATCTGGTATGGGAGATACCTTCAAAGTATTACTGGCAATGTTAATATCTGTTTCAGTTATGCTCATGATTGGTATTACCCTAGTGATAAAAATCTCCAACAGTGGATTAATGTATCGTTAGGGGGGGAAGGAAAATGATTGAACATATTAGCAATTGGGCAGAACAAATCATTGTTGCAGTGATTATTGCAACAATAATTGAAATGATTTTGCCAAATGGAAATAATAAAAAATATGTAAAAGCAGTAATTGGAGTGTATATTTTATTTACCATTATTTCTCCCATCTTCAAAAATGGAATGAATCTAGATTTTGAAAAAAGCGATTATGAAAAATACTTCAAACCAGATGAAACCTATATGGCGATGTCAGAAAGCCTTGTCTCACATAATAATCAGTCGGTAGAGGATATTTATAAAATGAATTTAAAAGAAGATATGAAACAAAAACTACAAGAAAAAGGATATAAAGCAGAAAAAATGGAAGTTCAAATTGAACTAGAAGAAGAAAAAAATTATGGAAGAGTAAAGGAAATAACCTTAACGATTTCTAAAATGCAAGAAGACCAAAAAGAAAGTTCCAATATTCGCATTTCACAGGTAAATACTATCCAAATAGGAAATACGATACCGTCCCAAGATACACGGGCAAGAAGAAAGTGGAGGTAATGTTTCTACGAGTGAAAAAAGGGAACTAAAAGCTTACTTATCTGGCGTCTACGAAGTAAAACAAAAGAATATCAAAATCAATGAAGAAACTTAAGAAAAGGAGGGAAGCCATATGTTAAAAGAAAAAATAAAAACTCTTATGGTAAAACAAGAGGGAAAGGACACGAAGAAGAAAATAGAAAATATAGTGGTTTTCATCATTATTGCGATTATTACCATTATTACCATTAATACGATATGGAGTGGAGATAAGAAAAAAACACCAAAACAAGAACAAACCACTACGATAACTAAGACATTAGCCGAAGAACCAAAAGAAGAAACAGTAGAAGAAAACCAAGAAATAGAAACAAAACTTGAAAACATACTTTCTCATATTAGTGGAGTTGGAAAAGTAAAAGTACTCATTAGTTATTCCGAAAGTAGTGAAGTCGTTGCCATGTATAACGAAAACAGTAAAAGTAGTCAAATTGAAGAAACTGACTCAGGAGGGGGAACCAGAGTAACCGTGCAAGAAGATAGGCAAAAAGACATCATCTATCAAGAGGAAGATGGGGGAAAAATTCCCATTACACAAAAAATTGTTAGCCCCAAAATAGAAGGAGCAATTGTAACCGCCGAAGGTGCAGGAAGTGCCAATGTAAAAAATGACATCATACTAGCAGTAGAAGCTGTTACCGGTTTAAGTAGCCATAAAATACAAGTGTTTGAAATGAGGAAAGATTAAAAGGCAAGCTAATTTTACAAGTTAAGAGAAAGGATTAGAAAAATATGAAAAATGTGTTAAAAAAGAATCAGTTAGCAATTTTAGTAATTGCATTAATGTTAGTAACCGCAGGGTATTTAAATTACATATCAAAAGATAGTGTAGAAACTGTAGGGGAGGCAGAAGGAAGTGAACAATATGCAGCAATTCGGAGATGCCACCTTAGTAAATAGCGGAGAACTATTAGAAGAAAAAGACAAACAAAGTATTATAAACACAATTGAAAACGCACAAACTGGAGCCATTACAAGTGCAACCGAAAATACCACAAACGAAACACCTTCTACCAAAACAGCCAACACCGTAAACATAGACGATTACTATACCACATCGAAATTAGAACGAGATAAAATGTATTCACAAATGTTAGAAACCTACCAAAAAATACTAGAAAGTACCACTATTTCACAAGAACAAAAAGCCATTTCCGAACAAGAAATTGCCAAAATCAACCAAACCAAAAATGCTATCATGATAGCCGAAAACCTAATTTCCACAAAAGGATTCGAAAATAATGTGGTATTCGTAAACGACGAAAGCATAAATGTAGTAGTAAAAGCCGAAGACCTAGGCACCGAACAAATTGCACAAATCCAAAATATTATTTCAAGAGAATTAAAAGTAGAAATTGAAAACATACATATAAGCCATAAATAGGAACTGAACCACCGCACAGGCAAAGTCTGTGGGTGGGTACTTAATTCATAATAAGAGAAGAACAGGAAATCACTTTAAAACGATTTCCTGTTTTAAACACTATATGTAAACCGAAAAACGTTTGCATATGAAAAACAAGAGTGGTATAATAGGAAAGAAATATCGAATGAATTAATTTGAATGTGATATACTAATTTAAAGAAGAAGGGAAGAAAGCAAATGACGGACATGAAAAAAGAAATTATAGAATGGGGAATATGTATTGTAATAGCCGTTGTAGTGGGGCTATTTTTGAAATATTTTATTGGAGTTCCTACACTAGTAAAAAGTGTATCCATGGAACCAACATTAATTGAAAAACAACGACTTATTTTAAATAGAGCATCAGTTAGAATAGCAAGGCAAATGCCCAAAAGAGGAGAAATTATTACTTTTGAAGCACCAATTAATAGAAACTCGTCTGTTGCAAAGGTAAATGACAAAACTCCAACCGCACAATATGATTATCCCTTCTCAGGCATATTTTCAAAATTCGTATATCATGTATTAGAAATAGGAAAAGATAGTTATATTAAAAGAGTAATTGCCCTACCGGGAGAGCATGTACAAATAAAAAATGGAAAAGTATACATTAATGAAAAAGAATTAGAAGAGCCATACTTATCAAGTACAGTCGTAACAAAAAGTAATGGACTTACCGACTTCATTGTACCCCAAAACTGCGTTTTTGCCATGGGAGATAATCGAGAAAACAGTGCCGATTGCAGAATATTTGGCTGTATTCCATTTGAAAAAATAGAAAGTGTCGTATGGATACGCTTCTGGCCATTTGATTTATTTGGAAAAGTAGAGTAAATAAAAGCGTTTTCTAAAAATGTGCAAAGTAAGGCTACATAAAGCTTGATTTGTCTTATAAAATGTGTTAAAATTTAGTTATAACAATTGTGTCCCCAAAGGGATTAGTAAATCTTGGAGGGGAAACCCTCCAAGATTTTATTTTAAGGAGGATAAAAATGGATATTACTAAGGTAAAAGAAGCGTGGGAGACTATTCACGAGGCAGAACGGGAACTGGAACAGATTGTGAAAAGGCATTTAGAGACAGCAGAAACGATTGAAGCAAATTTTCTGAGTCCTCTTCCTGAAAAGGAAGATTTTAATGACTTTTTACATGAGTTTCAGGAAGGCGAATTAACAATTCAGGTGGAGTTTTGGTACAGTGGCTCAACAGGCGAATATCATTATCGAATAAGTTGCCAAGAGTACGAGATTTATTACCATGAACCTCCGACCAGCAGTAAGAGCACTGCACAAGGAACCATCAATGTCAAGTATGAAATAGAGACAAAAAAGGGTATAAAAGAAGCCACTAAGTTAATAAGCTTGGTCGAATATCAGCAGTAATATTCAAATTGTAACCATGGGCGTGGCTCATGGTTATGATTGTTTTTTAGGAAAAATGTTCTAAATTCTTGCATAGCAGTAGAAATTATGGTATAGTATACGAAGAAAGGAGATTACGTAAATGGTTAATTTAAAAACAATAAAAGTAAGTAAAAACATTAATGTTAACTTTCGAAAACAAAGAGATGATTTAGAACAATATTCAATAGCAAAAAGGCAATTTGAAGAAATGCTAGAAGAGGCGGAAGAGGATGTTAAGAATGGTAGATTGCTTACACAAGAAGAGGTAACAAAAGGCGAATTGAAATTAATAGAAGGCATGTTATTGGAATTTTCAGAGGAAGAGCAAATAGAGGCAAGAAAATTTTTAGCCAAGTGGAAAAATAGTATTGAATAAATATAAAATTGAATACACTTCAAAGGCTCAATCTGACTATTATAATATGATAGAGAATTCTGCTAAGATACATTTTAATTATTATCAAAAAATTCGCAATGGATTTCATTCAAAAATTCAAAACATATCAAAAAATCCTTATATGTATCCCCAAATTGAAATAAAAGATTATAGAAAAGCAAGTCTAAATTGGTACATAATAATCTATAAAATTCATATTGATACTGTTATTATCCATAGAATATTTTCAAATAAAAATTCATATCGAGAACACCTGTAGTAATAATTATTTCTACTGCTATTATTGTATTCGATTTTTCTTTTTGATATAATAGGAAAAGAAAAATTAGGAGAGAAAAAATGGTAGCAGAAGTGATTGTAAATAGTACCGTTAAAAATTTGAATAAAACCTTTGATTATCACGTGCCAGTAGAGCTTACTGGTACTATTAAGCTTGGGGACCGTGTTTTACTGCCATTTGGAAATTTGAAAAATTTAGAGGAAGGATTTGTTGTTGGGTTAAAAGAAAATTCAGCTTACAAAGTGAAGGATATTGTAAGCATACAAGAGGGATTTTCTATTTCGAAGGAAAACATTGAACTTGCAAGATGGATGGCAAAACGATATTTTTGCAATATGGCAGACGCCATAAAAATGATGTTACCACCGGGAACCTCTACAAAAATAATTGCCAATCGCATAAAAGAAAAAAATTTGAATTTTGTGTATTTAAAAAAAGACATAGAAGAAATCGAACAAGCAATTGAAGAAAAAAAGATTAAATCCGACAAACACATTCGAACCCTTCGTTTTTTAGAAGAAAATGATGGAATATTAACCACAGATTTAGAAACTTTTTGCGATGTTTCAAGAGCCATTATGAATACCTTAGAAAAAAATGGATATATTGAAATTATTCCAAAACAAGTAGAAAGAAATCCATTTCTTCATAAAGTAATCAAACAAGACAGAAAACTAATACTAACAGAAGAACAAAATAATGCCTATGAAACCATAAAGCAAGCCATGGAGCAACAAAAATTCGAAGAATTTTTAATTTATGGGGTAACCGGTTCACGGAAAAACCGAAATCTATTTACAACTCATTGAAGAAACCATAAACAATCAAAAATCCGCCATTATGTTAGTACCAGAAATTTCATTAACCCCACAAATGGTAGACCGTTTTATTGCAAGATTTGGACAAGACCATATTGCCGTGTTACATAGCAAATTATCCATAGGAGAACGCTATGACCAATGGAACCGTATCAAAAGAGGAGAAGCAAACATCATTATTGGTGCACGTTCCGCCATTTTTGCACCAATTAGCAACCTAGGGCTCATTATTATTGATGAAGAACATGACGACTCCTATAAATCCGAAATGGCACCACGCTATCAGGCCATCGAAGTAGCAAGAAAATTAGCAAAAGACACACATATTCCACTAGTATTAGGTAGTGCAACACCAGATATTACTACCTTTTACAAAGCAAAAAACAAGGAAATAACCCTGCTTACCCTAACCAAAAGAGCAAACCAATCTAACCTACCAAAAGTAGAAATTATCGATTTACGAGAAGAATTAGCAATAGGAAATAAAACCATGCTAAGTAGGCGATTATATGAAAGCATACAAGAAAACCTAAAAAATAAGCATCAAACCATCTTATTTTTAAACCGTAGAGGATTTTCTACCTTCATTATGTGCCGTAATTGCGGGTACACGGTAAAATGCAAAAATTGTGATATTACACTAACCTATCACATAAAAGAAAATAGACTAAAATGCCATTACTGTGGTTATGAACAAGACAATGTTACTCTTTGCCCAGAATGTGGAAGTAATAAAGTAAAATACTTTGGTTCAGGAACCCAAAAATTAGAAGCACAAATAAAAAAACTATTTCCCAATGCTTCTACGATTCGAATGGATGTTGACACGGTTTCCAAAAAAAATTCTCATGAAGAAATTTTAAATCATTTTCGTGAAGAAAACATCGATATTTTAATTGGAACCCAAATGGTAGTAAAAGGACATCATTTTCCAAATGTAACTCTGGTAGGAGTAATTGCAGCAGATGGCAGTTTAAACATTGATGATTACCGAGCAAGTGAAAGAACATTTCAAATACTAACCCAAGTAGCAGGAAGAGCAGGAAGAGAAAATTTACCGGGAAAAGTCATCATTCAAACTTATAACCCAGACCATTTTAGTATTGAATGTGCTAAAAATCAAAATTACGAGGAATTTTATCGGAATCGAAGAAAACTTAAGAAAACAATTGAAATATCCACCATTTTGCGATATAATAGTAATCGGTATTAGCGGGGAAAATTTGAATGAGGTACAAGAAACTTCAAATACGCTATATACAAAGTTGGGAGAAAACATAAAACGAAAAGAAGTAGATTTAGTAGTGTATACACCAAGACCAGCACCAATTGATAAAATAAAAAATCGATATCGTTTTCGTATTATTTTGAAAGGAACCTTTGATGACGTCGCCAATAGAGCAATACAAGAAGTTTTAGAGGAAAGTTATCAAAAAGGAATGAAAACAAGAATTGTTGTGGATATTAATCCAAGTAGTATGATGTAATAAGAGGGGGAAAAACAGTGGCAATCCGTACCATAAGAGAAGAAGGAGACGAAATTTTAAAGAAAGTATCAAGACCAGTAGAAGAAATTGATGAAAAACTACAAATACTAATTGATGATATGATAGAAACCATGCATAAATTTAATGGAGTAGGGCTAGCAGCAGTACAAGTAGGTGTATTAAAACGAGTTGTTGTCATTCATATTGATTATGAAAAAGAGGAACCACTTATTTTAATTAATCCAAAAATCATGAAACAAAAAGGAGAACAGGTAGTAGAAGAAGGATGCTTAAGTTTTCCAAATAAATTTGCAAAAGTAGTAAGACCACAAGAAGTAACCATAGAAGCACTTGATAGAAATGGGAATACCATAAAAGTAACAGGGAAAGAATTATTAGCACAAGCAATATCACATGAGATAGACCATCTAAATGGTGAAGTATTTATGGATAAAATCTTACCGGGAACCCTAGAATACGTGACACCAGAAAAATAACCTTGTCAGGGTCGATGCCCACATCGACCTGAAATGGTAGAAAATCAAATATATGTAAGGGTCGGCCTTAGAGTCGACCCAAAATCACAAAAAGGAGGCAATGCATGTTAAATATCATATTTATGGGAACCCCAGATTTTGCAAAAGAATCGTTAGAGGCAATCTATGAAAAAGGGCATAATATTGTAAGCGTAGTAACCAATCCAGACAAGCCAAAAGGGAGAGGCATGAAAATGATTGCAAGTCCAGTAAAAAAATTTGCCATATCGAAAAATCTACCAATCTACCAACCAACAACAGTAAAAAATAATACCGAATTCATAAAAGAAATCCAAGCACAGAACCCAGACATCATTTGTGTAGTAGCATATGGGAAAATATTACCAAAAGAAATATTAGAAATACCTAAGTATGGTTGTATTAATGTACATGCTTCATTACTTCCAAAATATCGTGGAGCAGCGCCTATCCAATGGGCTATTTTAAACGGAGAAACCTTAACAGGAGTAACCACGATGTATATGGACACTGGAATGGATACAGGAGATATGATTTTAAAAGAAACGGTATCCATTAATGAAAACGAAACAACAGGAGAATTGTGGAATCGATTATCCAAAATAGGAGGAGAACTTCTAGTAAAAACCATTGAACAAATAGAGAGTGGAAATGCACCAAGAGAACCACAAGGAAATAACTTTTCCATGGCACCAATGCTATCAAAAGAAATGGCAAAAATTAATTGGCAAACAAAAACCTCAAGAGAAATCAAGAATTTAGTAAGAGGCTTAAACCCAATTATGGGAGCCTATACCATATATCAAAATAAGAAAATAAAATTATGGAAAATCGAAATAGTAGAAAATATAGAAGAAACAAAAAACAAATTGCCAGGGCAAATTATTCTAGCAAATGATAAACAAGGTTTATTCATTAAAACCAAAGATGGAATGATTAAAGTACTAGAAATACAAGGAGAAAACGCAAAACGAATGAATACATGTGATTTTTTAAGAGGAAATCCAATGGAAGTTGGCGAAATATTAGAGTAAAAAGGCAAGGAAACATCTTTGCTTTTTCTTGTTAAAATGAAGCTTTTTACTATGCTCATCTTCAATATTATTTTACTTAATCAAGAACAATAAAAAACTTAAAAAATTTATAAAAATTTATTCATTTATAGTAAAAAGTATGGTACAATATTTATCGTAATAATTTTATGCTACTGTAGCTCAGTTGGTAGAGCAACAGATTCGTAACCTGTAGGTCGGCAGTTCGATTCTGCCCAGTAGCTCCACCTAAGTAAAATCGTCGCACCAGACGAAAGTATTGAAAAATCAACTGTAAAGGTTGATTTTTTTGTCGCCTTTATCTTGAAAAAGGAAGGATGGTGTGGTATGATTAGTATCGTTAAGAAGAAAAACAAGATTAAAAGAGAATTGCTCTCTAAAATTGAATGGGCTTGCAGTTTGAATGCTATAAAACTTGAACACGAAATGATATTTGAAGGTTGTTTAAGAATTATAGAACATACAAACTTAGCGTATGTAGAACCACATAGAGTAATTATTAAAGATAAGTTATTTTTATTCTTTAATGAACACGATTACTTTTATGTGGGAGATTTAAGGTATAAATACCCTTTATCTCAACTAAAAGACTACATAGAAAGGCTACTTTAATTTTAGAGTTTTTTTGTGCCTTTCCATTCAATATTGAAAGGAGAGATTTATAAAATGAACAATGAAAGAAAAATTGCAGGAATTTATATTAGAGTGAGTACAGAAGATCAAGTTAGAGAACGGATTTAGTTTAGCAGAACAAAAAGAAAAACTGTTACAACTTTGCAAATTCAAAGAATATGAAGTATTTAGAGTATATGAAGACGCTGGAATATCAGCAAAAAACATTAAAGATAGACCAGCATTTCAAGAAATGTTAGCTGATATGAAAAATGGCAAAATCAATTATATTGTAGCTTATAAGTTAGATAGAGTTACTCGTTCAGTTCGTGATTTAGAAGAACTAATTGCACAATTAGAATTACACAATACTTATCTAGTATGTGATAAAGATGATGTAAATACTAGCACAGCTAATCGGTAGATTTTTTGTGCGTATGCTAACAGTATTATCACAATTAGAAATAGAGATAGTTAGTGAAAGAACAAAATTTGGTTTAAATGGTGCTATTAAGTCTGGGCATTTGCCGGGAATTGTACCATTAGGCTATAAAAAAGATAGTAATAAGAAAACTGTAATTGATGAAACTACAAAAGATGTAGTAATTAGAATATTCAATATGTATTTAGAGGGAAAAAGTTATCAGCAAATAAGTAATACTTTGAACAAAGAAAAAGTATTAGCACCAAAACATTGGAGAGATACAACAATTATGAAAATGATAGACAATAAAGTATATATGGGAGATTATGAAAAAGGAAAGTCCAATAATAAAGATACTCTAGTTTATATGAATGTAGTAGAGCCAATAATTAGTCGTGCTATGTGGAATGAAGCACAATACCAAAAAGAGAAAAATCAAAGAAGTTATACAAGAGATAGAGTTTATATATTCTTTCAAAAACTAAAATGTCCAAAATGCAATAGAATAATGAAGTGTAAAGGCTCTGGAGGAACAAAGAAAAAATATATGTACTATACTTGTGAACATTGCAAGACATATTATAGAGAAGATAAAATCGAAGAATGTTTACAAAGATTTATTCTTGAGTTAGTTGAATATGATATGGCAGTTAAAAAATATTTTTTACCAATACTAGCTGATAAAAAAGAAACAAAAACGGAAAAGTTAGACCAAGAAATTGATACATTACAAAAGCAAAAAGAAAGAATAAAGAAAGCTTATGTAAGTGGTATAGTAGAGATGGAAGATTTTTCAGAAGATTATAAAATTATTGAACAAAAAATAAATATTTTAGAAACAAAAAGATATGAAAATTTGAATATGAACAATCTATCATTTACTCCACAACAACTAATGGCTGACAGAGATATTGAAAGAGAAAAATTAATAAAAGATAACAAATTAAATGAAATTTTAAAACAAGAATGGAACAAAAAATCTAAAGAAGAAAAGCAAGAATTTATTTCAAAATTTATTGAATCAATGATATTATTGAAGAACAAAAAACGGAGAATTTTACATTGATAAAATAAATTTTAGAAGTAGTTATATTGAACAATTAACAAAATTTTTTGCATTAGGAATAGCAGATGTTTATGTACCTATTGAAATAAATGAAGGAGAAAAAGAAATTAGAACAAGTGTTAATATAAATCAACAACAATTAGATGATTATATTACAACTCTCTTAATAAAGAATTTGAAATAGAATTTTACGAATTATTTTCAAAAAATGTGAATCAAAACGAGGAAGAAATTGAATTAAAATTGAACAAAGAAAAACAAAAATTGATTCGATTAGTTGCTATAAAAGATAACAAAACTTTTTCGAAATCAAAGAAAGAAAATTATAAAATTGGAGCAGTAATTAGTAATCAAAAATGAAAAAATCAGAGGAAAAATTTAAACTAAACACAATTTTTGTAATCCCATACACTTCCTAACAAGCAATGAATTTTTCCTCCCTAGTCAAAATTCGTATTTTGGGACTAAGTCCCAAGCCCTTTATAATGCAAAAACAAAAGAGAATATAAATTTTCTTTAAAATATTATAAAAATTAAATATTATTGTTGAAAATGCTTTAAAAGTTTGTTATCATCTTGTATAAGAAATTAAAGAAAAAGAGGTAAATAATTTGCAATATATTGGCAAAATTAATATAGAAAATTTTAATGGAATTTCAGATAAAAAATTGCTCACAGATGAAGTTATTTTAACAGACAAACAGAGAGAACATATTGCTGAAAGACATAAAGAAGTTTTGCAAAAATATGAGAAGTATTTTACTGAAATTATTGAAAAACCAGATTATATTTTAAAAGATAATGCAAGAGAAAATACAGCATTAATTTTGAAAACAATAATAGAAAAAGACAGAGGTCAAAATGTTATAGGAAGAGTTAATTTAGTTTTAAGATTAGCTGTTGAAGGTGATGATATAAATAATAAAAATTCTATTATTACTTGTATTCCAATTGGCAAAAATAGACTTCAATCTTATATAAATAACGGAAAAATTATTTGGCAAAAACTAGACAAAAATGAATAATTATTGTATAATTAAAGTACAATATAAGTAGGTTATTTGAGGTGGTAAAATGTTGCAACCACACACCCAAGTGGTCAAAAGAGATGTAGGAATGGCGACTCCTACCAAATAACCAACAGTTAAAAGGAACTATGGAAACATAGTTCCTTGCTTTTATATGGAAAACATGTTATAATAATTATGTAACCAAATATGAAATATCTTTCTTAGACATAACTTAGAAAGAACTCTTTTATTTAACTATCGTTTATAATCTACAAAAGTAATTATTATGAAGCAGGAAACAATTACGAAGGCAGTAGAAGTCATTAATCGGATAATTGAAGATTATCAAGAAAAACTTATTGAACAGCTTGAACTCAGAGCAGAAGCAAAGTTCAGGAATGGCAATCTTATAGTTTATCGTTCTAGCGATTATGAAAGTAGTATTACAAAATATGAAATTATTTTAGCTGATTTAGCTACAATTAAGAGAGCCATTGAGAACAATAAAAGAACTGTTAAAATTTTTGAATCAGCCAAAACTAAATCTTCTGTATATTATGAAGAAACAGCAGATGCATTATATGAAGCTGGATTTTATGGTATTGGTACTGATTCTGGAGCAATAGCTCTTTATCCTATTGATGATGGACGACTAAAGTACTGCTAGACAACTGGATTTAGAAAAGAGCAAGTCATAATTAGCTTGCTCTTTTCCCTATTAATGTAAGATAAAAATTAAGATTTTGATATATACAAGTCATAAAATATATGTTATACTAATTTCAACAGTTGATGAGTCGATTATTTTTTTGAGCAAAATGTGGGAGGAACACTATTAAAAATAGGCGATTTTTTCGCAAATAACCTCCTAAAACGCTCCATTTTGTATTTTAAAAGTATAAAAAAATATCGAAAATAGTGTTTCTGAAGAATTAGATAAAAAAACTTTCAAAAAGTATTGACAAACAATCCAATAACCCTTATAATTTATTAATGTCGGAGGAAGAAATGCAGGTGTAGTTCAATGGTAGAATTCCAGCCTTCCAAGCTGGCTATGCGGGTTCGATTCCCGCTACCTGCTCCAAAACCAACTTAACACGCGCCCTTAGCTCAGTTGGTCAGAGCAACCGGCTCATAACCGGTGGGTCCAAGGTTCGAATCCTTGAGGGCGCACCAAAAAATAATTAAATATATGGACAGGTGGCCGAGTGGCTAAAGGCGGCAGACTGTAAATCTGTTCTCATACGAGTACGAAGGTTCGAATCCTTCCCTGTCCACCAAGACGAGTTTTTGTCGAACTCTGTATAATGCTTGATATAACTTAATTTCAAGATTATAAGAATTTGACAACACAAAAACTTTAAACCGTTTCAAAATGAAGCGGTCTTTTTTTGACCAAAAGTCTTGAAAGAAGGAGGTTTTTGTGGTATTATGTTACATATAATTAAACAAGAAATCAATATGAGTAAAGAATTACTCTCTAAAATCGAATGGGCGTGCCGTTTAAAATTTAAAGGAAAGGAACAGCTACAAATAGTAAATGGTTGTTTAAGAATTATTGAACATACCAATTTAGCGTATGTAGAGCCCCATAGAGTAATTATTAAAGATAGTTTGTACCTATTCTTTAATGAACACGATTATTTCTATGTAAATGATTTAAGTACAAAATATCCGTTATCCAAATTACAAGAACATATCAGCGGAAATACATAACATAGAACGGCAAAGCATTTTAGAGTTTTTAAAAAAATATACTATATTGGTTTATTTGTGGTATTAAAAAGAAATTAAAGAGATAGTAATAATAAATATAAAAACTCAAAAAGTGCTAATAGCTAAAACTATGCTATGTGGCACTTTTTTTAGTTGCCTTTCTATTCATAAAATTTGGAAGGAGGATATGTAAAAATGAATGAAGAAAGGAAAGTAGCAGGAATTTATATTCGTGTTAGTACAGAAGATCAAGTACGTGAGGGATTTAGTTTAGGAGAACAGGAGGAGAAGTTAAAACAACTTTGTAAATATAAAGATTATAAAATACACAAAGTTTACAAAGACGCAGGAATTAGTGCAAAAAATATGTCAGGTAGACCTGCCTTTCAGCAAATGCTAGAAGATATGAGAGCAGGTAAAATTAATTATATTGTAGCCTATAAACTAGATAGAGTTACAAGGTCTGTAAGAGATTTAGAAGTACTAATTTCAGAACTAGAAGAACATCATTGCTATTTGGTATGCGATAGGGATGATGTAAATACATCTTCAGCTAATGGAAGATTTTTTGTAAGGATGTTGACAGTATTATCACAGTTAGAAATCGAAATAGTATCAGAAAGAACAAAATTCGGCTTAACAGGAGCAATAAAGTCAGGTCATATACCAGGAACTTGTCCATTAGGTTATAAACGAGATACATCAAAGAAAATGGTAATTGACGAAACTACAAAAGATATTATTATTAGAATATTTAATCTGTATTTACAAGGTAAAAGTTATCAAACAATAGCAAATATTCTAAATGAAGAAAAAGTTTTAGAGCCTAAAAAATGGGATGATTCTACCATAGAAAAAATAATCAATAACAAAATCTATGTAGGAGATTATGAAAGATTTAAAAGAGTAGCAAAAGAACAAGGAAAAGAACCTGTAATATATCCTAATGTTGTAGAGCCTATTATAACAAGAGCAATGTTTGAAGATGTGCAGATACAGAAAGAGAAAAATCAAAGAGCCTATTGCAGAGATAGAGTTTATATCTTTATGCAAAAAATGAAATGTCCTAAATGTGGTAAGTTGATGGGAAGTAAAGGAACTGGTGGTAAAAAGAAAAAATATATGTATTATCATTGTTCAGACTGTAAAATATATCTTCGTGAAGATTTAATAGAAGAACAAGTTATGCCAATGATAATGGATTTAATGGAATATGATATGACAGTTAAAAAATACTTCTATCCTGTTTTAGCAGATAAAAAAGAGAAAAACACAGATAAATTAGAAAAGGAAATAAACACATTAAGAAATCAAAAAAATAGAATAAAGGAAGCTTATTTAAAAGAAATTGTTGATGTAGAAGAATTTTCAAAAGAATATAAAGCGATTGATGAAAAATTAGAAATATTAGAACAAAAACGAATTGAAACGATTGACCTAAATAAACAGAGTTTTAGCCCACAATACTTAATGGCAGATAGAGATGTAGAAAAAGAAAAACTAATCCGTTCTAATAAATTCTACGATATGCTAATGGCAGAATGGAAAAACAAAGACAAGGAAGAAAAACAAGAATTTATTTCACAATTTTTAGAAAGTATTACAGTTGAAAAGGATAGCAAAGGAAATTACAAATTAGTTAATTTAAAACTAAGAAAAACATTTATAGAGCAAATATATAAACTAATGCAAAATGGAATGTTTGATATGACTATTACAGATGAAAAAGACAAAGAAGTTAGAACAACAGTTATGATGGACAAGCAAGAACTACAAGAATATATTGAAAGATTAAATGACTATTACGAAGTATCTTATTATGAAATAGCAAGACTAGATGAACAAAAGAAAGGTTATCAGAAAAAATATCTTACAATAGATGAAACGAATAATAATGGAGAAAAACTTTTTAAATTAGTCGAACTAATAACAGATGATAAAAAATATCCACAGAAAAAAGTAAATAGAATTGTTGGAGCAATTAGAGTAAAGGAACGAGAAAAAGTTAGTTAAAAAATTATAAATGGAGGAATTGAAAATGAAAAATAAAGAAGTAAAAGAAAATAAATATGGAATTCAATATAAAAAGGTTGGAGATTACTATATGCCTAATTTAGTTTTGGAGAAAGAAGAAAAAATTGTATTAAATAAATATGGAAGAATGAGATTAAAATTTCTAAAAGAAAACAAGAAAGCAGAATATATGATAATGTTTACAAAAGGAACTTTGAATAAACATTTAAAAGAGATTCAAGAAACAGCACAAACAAGAATTGGCATTATAATTGAACAATTAAAAAAGCAAAATCATTTAACAGAGGAAATGAAAAATACAGACCAACTTTATTGGGTTAGTATGATGAATAATTTTAAAAATACAGCAGAAGAAATTATACTAAAAGAACTAATATATGTATAACAAATCACAGGTAGGAGCAAACAGACAAATGTATTGCCAAATTTAATGTCTATAAGTGTAGCGAGCATAGGTTTTGTATTGCCACAAAACCGACAGCTTACGCTGAAAGGGGAAAAATCTTCCCCTATAACCCCTACCTTATAAAATAAAAAGTTAAAAAAATAGATTGAAAATTGTATAAGGAATTAAAAGATTTTAAGAAAAATTTTGTAAAAAGTAGAACGAAGATTTATCAAAAAGGAAGTGAAAAATTATGAGAAATAGAACAATAGGAATTAATGTTAGAGTGAGTGAAAATGAAAAGAAAAAATTACAAAGAAATGCTAAAAAGAGCAACTTAAACTTATCATCTTATTTAAGAAAGTCAGGATTACAAAAAGAAATTTATTCAATACCAGATGAAGAACTTCGCAAAATTTACAATGGAATTGTTGAATTAAAGAATGAATTTCCTTATATGAGTGATGAAGAAATAAAAGAGAAAATAACAAAAATGCAAAGTGACTTTTTAGACATTTACAATTACAAAAATGATGGAGATGATGTGAGTGGCAACAACGAAAATATGGGCAATTAAAGATAGTATATCTCGTGTAATAAGCTATGCAAAAAATCCAGAAAAGACAACATTTTTAGATTTAAAACAAGTATTAAAATATGCAGAAAATGAATAGAAAACTATTGATAAAAACGAAAAAACCATGTATGTAACAGGTGTAAATTGCAAAGCAGAAACAGCTTATGAAGAAATGACGCTAGTTCAAAATAGATTTGATAAATGCACAGGAAATGTAGCATATCACGCATACCAAAGTTTTAAGACAGGAGAAGCATCGCCAGAATTAGCACACAAAATTGGAGTAGAACTTGCAGAAAAAATGTGGAGTGAATATCAAGTAGTAGTTGCAACACACTTTAATACAGGCACATATCACAATCATTTTGTAGTAAATTCAGTTAATATGTTTACAGGAAAGAAGTTTAACTGTAATAAAGGAGCATATTATCATTTTAGAGAGTTATCAGATGAACTATGCAAAGAATATGGGCTAACAGTTATTGAAAAGCCGAAAGGAAAAACACCAAGAAGTATATATTTTGCAGAAAAACGAGGAGAGCCAACAAAGTATAATGTAATAAGAAAAGCTATTAATGAAACAATGGAAATGTGTATAAATTACGGGCAGTTTAAAAAGATAATGCTAAAAAAGGGTTATATTATCAATGATGATTATAATAGGAAATATCCTACAATTCGTTCAATAAATGATAAAAAAGCAGTAAGAATGTATCATTTAGGAGAAGAATATTTGCCAAAGAACATTGCAAACAAAGTTGAATACAACCCTTATTATTATCAAAATAGATATATGGAATTTATACACCCTAAAAAGAAAAAACAAAAGTATAGAGTTTATAAATATAAAGGTAAATTCAAAGATATTAGTAAAATGAGTGGAATTGATGTACTTTTTCTATTATTATTTCATTTATTAGGACTACTACCAAAGCGAGAAAACTATCAGCCGATATCTCCAGAAATGAAACAAGAAGTAAGAAAAATGGAACGATATTCTAATGAAATTAGACTTATAGTAACCCAAAAACTAAAAACAACAGAAGATGTAAGAAGTTATATTTCACAAACTGAAAAAAATATTGAGAGTGTTACTAATTTAAGACAAAAATACAGAAATAAGCTAAAGAATTGCAAAGAGGATAACTTAATAGAAGAATATAAAGAAAAGCGAAATGAATGCACTACAATACTAAATAAGTATAGAAAAAATCTAAAAATAGCAAATTGGATTTTAGAAGATACTCCAAAAGTTAAAGAAGTTATAAAAATTGAAATGCAAATGAAAAATGGGCAAGAAGATATTGCTAGGACAAAGAAAAAGAATAGATATGTAGGAAGATAAAATATAAAAGGTTGTTATGTACAAAATAACAGCCTTTTAAAAATATTAGGTTAAATATAAAAGTAAATTCTACATTTAACAGAATTTACTAGTCCAAGAGAAAAGTCCAGTAAATCAAGGGAATTTTCTCTTTTTCAATTGCATTTTGTAATAAAAATATGCTAAAATATAATTAAATTAGAGAAAAATTTTAAATAGTGACACGATTAATACACGACTGGCTTTAGATTTTTTTAAATAAATTCCACTCGTGTTTGTGTGTAATTTTAAATTAAAACTTTACTTGGGTATATGTAAAATTTAATTTAAACTAATTTTTCTTTAGTAATTTTGGTTTAAGTTGAATTTCATTGGCGGGAACCTTTTTGAGATTCAACTTTTTTAATACCTCGTTATCTAAAAGTATTTGTGCTAATTCATATGGTGTGGCATTGTTTAGGCTAGGTCTAGTTAAGCTATTAATATGATTTATCATTAAATCAATATCTTGCTGAGTAAGGTTGTCCATAGAAGTGCCTTTAGGTATGACATAGCGAATAAACTCATGGTTTTTCTCAATAGCTCCTTTTTGATAAGAGGCTCCTGGGTTGCAGAAAAATATTCTAGTTCTTCCAATTCCATCGTGATTAAATTCTAAGCTTAATGGATTTGAAAATTCGGAACCATTATCAGTAAGGATAACAGGAAAAGTTTTCTCAAATAAATCATTTCCAAGAATACCTTCAATCCAATTAAATACTTTAAGTACAGAATTTCTTGTTTTATCTTCTAATAGAAAAGCTAACATAAGTTTAGAATTTTTAAAGAGCATAGTAAGAAGTACTTTTCCACCTTTTTTACCTTCAACAGTATCCATTTCAACTACTGGAACATCTGGATTATCTAATAAATATTTTTCAAAATCATCATAAGTTCTACCTTTACGAATAGAAGTATCTTTTGGAGGAGTCCTTTTAACTTTTCTTGTAGAAAATCTAATTCTTCTTGGTAAATCAATATTTCTAGCAGATAGCTGATTTTGGTCAATATAATTGTAAAGTGATGACTTAGAACATTTTAAATTTTGTGTTTGATAAATATGAGATATTGTTTGACCTTGTTTAATTAATGGAGAAACGATATTATCTAATTCATAAAGTTCTTCGTTAGAAAGGTTAATGCCCTGTCTGGAGGTAGATAAAGTATGTTTGTATTGATGATAGGAAGGTAAAGCACGATAATAGTATTTAACTAATCTACAAGCACTTTTTGAAGAACAAGAATTACAAACATAAGGAGCTTGCTTTAAGATAAGACAAATATCTTCTTGAAAATCAGAGCAATAGGAGTTACATCGTTTACATTTAAAACATAAAAAGTTGCAATTCCTACCACATACATTTTTTCTTCTACATGAGAATTTGTTTTTGCAAATATTACCACAACCATTAAAAGTATTAGGTTCTTTTCTTATCCTATGTTTTTTAATTTCTTTTGAAATTGTAGTTGGATCTTTGGATAGAAATTTAGCTATTTCTTTAAATGTCATACCATGATTAAGTGCTTGCTCTATATAATTTCTATCTTCTAAAGTTAAATGTTTTTGATTTGTATTTTCCATGATAATACCTCCTTGTACCCAAGTAAAGTATTAATATAATTATAGCATGAAATATTCCAAAACTAAATTCCTATTAAGCCATCACTGGAATTTACTTTTAAATTTAAGGTTTAAAAATATTAAAAATGAATATTTTGGAAACAATTGTATTTATATTAATTTTATGGTATAAATAAGTAAAATATGAATTTGTAGCATAATATTGCAAAATTCAAAATGGAGGTTTTGTATGAACAAAAATGTATTAGTAACAGGAGGTACAAGAGGAATTGGAGAAGCTATATCGAGAGAATTTGCTAAAAAAGGTTATGATATAATAATTAACTATGTTAAAAGTGACGAAAAGGCAAAAAGATTAAAGCAAGAATTAGAAACAACATATCATATAAGAGTGTTTCCTATTCAAGCTGATTTGTCTAACGAAATACAAATTGAAAATATGGTAAATTTAGCTATTAAAGAATTTGGGAAGATTGATGTTTTAGTTAATAATGCAGGAATTGTTATAGATAAAGAATTTGAAGACAGAACAGTTGAAGATTGGAAAAAGACATTAGATATTAACCTAATTGCTCCATTTGTTCTAACAAAATTAATTGGAAAAGAAATGATAAAGCACAAAGAAGGAATAATAATAAATATATCAAGTACAAATGGATTAAATACATATTATCCATCAAGTGTAGACTATGATTCTTCTAAGTCTGGGTTGATTAGCCTAACTTATGATTCTGCTGTTCAATATGCACCTTATATAAGAGTAAATTGTATTGCACCAGGTTGGGTAAATACCGAAATGAATAAAGAACTTCCAATAGACTATGTAAAAGAAGAAACAGAAAGAATTTTAGTAAAAAGATTTGGAGAACCAGAAGAAATTGCAAAAGTAGTAACATTTTAGCAAGTGAAGATGCTAGCTTTATAAATTCTACTGTTATAAAAGTAGATGGAGGTTGGTATTAATGGAACGAAAATTTGTTAATGATTGGTTGGATAAACTAAAACAATATTGGTTTAGTAAAGATATAAATAAGGCTGTTTCATTATTCAATAAAACAACATTTTATCAAGAAACACCATTTATGAAACCTTACACTAATATAAAAGAAATCAATAAGGAATGGCAACACATAAAAAATGAAAATATACAAAGTATAGAAATAAAATTATTAGCAATAGATAATTATACAGTTATTGCAGAATGGCTATTAAAGCAAAATGATGAAGAATATGATGGAATATATGAAATAAAATTTAATGAAAATTTAGAATGTACTTATTTTAAAAGTTGGGAGATGATTAAATAATATGAGCGATATTAATACAACAATAATTAATGAAACTTTTATCAATTTTTTAATAAAAGCGAAAAAATCAACTTATGCTAATAGTAACATTGAAAAGTCGGATTCAAGTAGAATAGGTTCATCAGATTATGGATACGAAGAAATACTAGATAATAAAAAATATACATACCATGATACATATTTTGGTGGAGTTAAATTTATGGGCGAAGAAGTTGTATATTGTGATACTGATAATCCAATATGGGGAATGAATTACTATGGTATAACTTATGATGATACACTAGGTGAAGAAGCAATGGATAACGCATTAAGACCAGCATTAATGAAAGTTGGTGAAGATAGAAATATAATTCCAGTTAGAGGACCAATTAAGTTCGAAAATAATGGATATTCCTATACTTTTAAGATAACTGGAACAATAGAAAACTTTGATGGAATTGAACAAATATATAAAGATAATAACTTGATATATGAACTTCATTGTTCTGGTGGAATAATAAAGTGAATTAGTGGAGGTGAATAGATGGGCGATATAGTAAAACAAGATGAAGTATTTGGAAATTACTACAATAGAATAAATACATTAATTTTGAAGACAAAGAAAAATGTTGTTAAAAATGTAAATTATGAAATGGTAGAATTGTATTTTGAAATTGGTTCTACTATAAATGAACTAATTGAAAACTATAATTTAGAAGCATCTCAAAATGAAATAATTAAATCTTTTTCAGAAAAGTTAAGTAAAGAATTTGGAGAAGGATTTAGTGTACCAAATTTAAAGAAAATGAAGAAGTTCTATTTGACTTATAGAACTGGTTCCACAGCGTGGAACCAGTTGAGTTGGAGCCATAATCGTCTAATAATGAATATTGATGATGAAAATAAAAGAAATTTTTATTTAGAAGAAACAATAAAATCAAATTGGAGTGTTAGACAATTAGAAAGACAAATAAATAGTTTTTATTATGAAAGGCTATTAGCAACAAGCGAAGATAATAAAGCAGAAGTGAAAAATGAAATAAATACTTTAGAGAAAAAAGAAAAAGTGCAAGATTTTATAAAGGATCCATATGTTTTAGAGTTTTTGGATATTAAAGATAGGAGATTTTTAGAAAAAGATTTAGAATCTAATTTACTTCAACATATATCAGAATTTTTACTAGAACTTGGTCGAGGCTTTTCTTTTGTGGCAAGACAAAGAAGAATTGATGTAGATGGAGATAACTTCTATATAGACTTGGTCTTTTATAATTATGTGTTAAAGTGTTTTGTTTTAATTGATTTAAAATTAGACAAGCTAACACATCAAGATATTGGACAAATGGATTTTTATGTTAGATATTATGATAATGAGGTAAAAGCAATAGATGATAATCCAACAATAGGAATAATATTATGTTCAGATAAAAAAGATACAATAGTAAAATATTCTGTTCTGAATGATAATAAGAATTTATTTGCTTCAAAATATCAATTATATTTACCAACAGAAGAAGAATTAGCAAGGGAAATCGAAAAACAAAAAGAAGAATTTGAAGATAAGAAATAATAGATGTTATAAAAAAAGTAATAGTTGTATAGGAGGTAAAATTTGAAACAAATCCCATTAACGATAAAGAAGAGCTTATATAGTGCATTTTCTATTGTTGCAGGTATTAGTACTATTGCTGGAATTTGGGGATATACTATAAAAGATATTATTAATAATTTGCAATGGTGGCAATATGGAATTATTCTACTATCTGGATTTTTAATACTTTCATTTGGTATATTCTTAATTTTTAATAAATTAAAACATAAATCGTATAACACAATTATTAATGGTACGACAGTAAAAATCAAAGTTGGAGATATTTTTTGTGAACAAGGACTAAAAGTAATACCATTTAATGAAAAATTTGATACAAAAGTAGATGATATTGTTATTGCTCATAATTCTTTAAATGGAAAGATGATTGATAATTATGTTACAGATATTGATTCTTTAAAATCCAATATACAATCATCTAGAACAGATACTTCTCCATTTAAACCTAATGAAGAAAATGGAAAATACATATATCCACTTGGTAGAATAATTAAATATAATGATTTCTTACTACTTGCATTTTCTCATTTTGATGAACAAAATAGAGCATACATAGGAATTGGCGAATATGAACAACTGCTTATTCGTATGTGGTCGGAAATTAGAAGAGTTTATGCTGCAAAACCAGTAATAATTCCATTGCTTGGAGGAGGAATTACTACAATAGATGGAATAAATAACAAAAATTATACAGATTTTTTGAAATGTATACTATGCACACTTCGTAGTAGTAAATTTCAATTTAACCAAGGAATAACAATTATATTAACAAAAGATGCAATAGAAAAAATAGATATGAATGTAATAAAGGAGGAATTTTAAAAATGTCAGTATATAGAACAAGAACTTATATAGCAGCAGATTTTGATCATGATAAAGATGCTGTAGATCAACTTTATAAATGGAATGATAGTAATTATTGGAGTTTATCGTTTTCTGATGCACATGATTTGCAATCATCAAGTGACAGTAGCTTATATTGCTCTATAAAAGCATCACTAAAATATCGTATGGATGGTTCAAAAACTTTTGTATTGATTGTTGGTAATCATACAAATACAATTACAAAAGGTGGATGTCAAAACTGTGGCAGTTACAATAGTCATACATATTCATGTGCCAGAGGGCATGCTGTTGATTATCGTAGTTACATAGAATATGAATGTGATAAAGCTATTGAAGCAGGCATTAATATTATTGTATTATATAATGATATTAATGTGGATAAATCAAAATGTCCAAAATCTGTTAGAAATATAGGAACTCATACGACTATGGTATATTATAAAGATGGAAAATATTATTGGGATTATCAATCAGTAAAAAAAGCTTTTGATATGTAATAATTTAAGAAAAAAATATTGCCAAACTTTAAAATTTATGTTAAATTAAAAGCATAGTGATAGACAAAAAAACACCAATATGGGTATACATTTCTTTGAAACTATTGCTATAACTAATTTTGAAACGGATAATAGGGGGCTTTTGTGCAAGGTATTTTTCGCATACGTCCTTTGCTAAGGCACCAACGACGTATCTGTTCGAACTAAATTGAACAGATAGATACAAAGATCAATCAGAAAATAAAATCTGGTTGATTTTTTTGTTGCTTAAAAACAATATTAAAATCATCCAAACGAAAGGATGGTGCGAAAAATGAAGATAATTAAGCAAGAATTAGAATTTGAGGAATGTCTAAAACAGCGACTAGAGTTTATATGTGAGTTTTCTAAAGTTACTCCTACCTTTTTCAATGGTAGTATTAGGAAGTTAGAAAAAACTAATCTTACATATATTGAGCCACATAGAGTGATTATTAAGAATATTACTTTTTTAGTTTTTAATTACTCTAATGATGTGTATATATCTAACTTAACTAAAAAGATTAAGTTATCAGAGTTAGAAAAATATTTGAAAAATATATAAATGTAAATATTTGACATTTCTTTAAATCGTGATATAATATAGGCAATTAATTACATATAGCTGTTCGTCAAAAACTATATGTTTATGAGTACTTTGAAAAAATTATATTATATTATATTGCATTATTATATTTTAGTTTATGATAAATGGATTTAAGAGATGTCAGTAGTACTCGTGTACTTTGATGTCTCTTTTTGTTTTATAAGGAGGTTTGAAAATTGAACGAAGAAAAGAAAAAATGTGGATTGTATATGAGAGTTTCAACAGATGAACAAGCAAGAGAACGGATTTAGTTTGCCAGAGCAAAAAGAAAGACTAGAAACTTTTTGTAAATTCAAAGGTTATGAAATAGTAGATTATTATGAGGATGCTGGAATAAGTGCCAAAACGGGTAATCATAGACCAGATTTTGAAAGATTAAAAAATGATATTAAAGCTAAAAAGATAAATACTGTTGTTGCTCTAAAGCTAGATAGAATAACTAGAAGTATTTATGATTGGGAAAATTTAATGACCTTTTTAGATGAGAATAATGCTTATTTAGATTGTGTAAATGATGAGATAAATACTACAAGTGCAAATGGCAAAATGATTTCAAGACTTTTAATGAGTGTTAGCCAAAATGAAATTGAGAGAACTAGCGAAAGAACAAAAGTAGGACTGGCTGGAGCAATAAAATCAGGACATATTCCTCACGTTGCACCATTAGGCTATAAGCACGAAAATAAAAGATTAGTAATAGATTATTCTACTAAAGATATTGTAATTAGAATATTTGACTTATATTATAATGGCTATTCTTATCAGAAAATAAGCAATCTATTCAACAAAGAAAAAGTATTAGGAAGAGATAATTGGAGAGATTCAACCATTGTTACTATTCTTGAAAATGAAATATACAAAGGCGATTTTGTTCACGGAAAAAGAACAAAGCAACCAACTTATTATGAAGATGTGGTAGAGCCTATTATCTCAAAAGAAATGTGGGCAGATTGTCAAGTACAGAAAAAGAAAAATTCAAGAAGTTTTCAAAGAACATTGACTTATTTATATTTACAGAAACTTAAGTGTCCTAAATGTAATCGTATTTTAGGTGGTAAAGCTACTACAAAGAAAAGTGGAAAGTCTTACTTCTACTACTATTGTAATGATTGCAAAATTGAATTTAAAGAAAAGATTATAAACGATTATTTCAATCAGTTCATTAGTGAATTAGTAGAATACGACTCTGTTGTAAATCAATTCTTCTTGCCTATGATAAAGCAAAAATTTGACGAACCTAAAGAACAACTAGAAAAAGAGATAAAAGAGCAAAACAACAAATTGGAAAGAATTAAAAAAGCCTATATCAATGGAGTTTTTGAACTAAAAGAATATAACGAAGAAAAGAAAATTGTTGAAAATGCTATTGAAGAATTACAGAACAAACTAGAAACTACTGATTGTGCAGAAGAATTAAGATTTACACCAAAAGATATTTTACTAAAACGAGATATTGACTTTATTAACAAGATTAAGCTAGATAAGAAATATCAAGAAAGAACTAAAACTTGGAAAGATTATACAAGACAAGAACAAGCAGAACTTATAATGAAATATGTTGATGACATTGAATTATCTTTAGTTGGTAACGAAGTAGTTGTAAAACAAATAAACTTTAGAGAATCAATTTGTAAGCCTTGTCAAGGATTATATGATAACGGTTATATTGATACTACAAAACCTATGATATTAGGTAATGTGCTTGGAAGTGTTAGATTTAGTAATTATTTGCCAGAGGAAGAAGTCGGCGAAATAATAATGAGATTAAGACAATACTATGATGTTGGTTATGCAGAGGCAACATACTATGTTGATAAGCAAATGTTTTATTTTAACTTTGCTGAAGACAATAGTGCTATTGTTAGAGTGTTCCCTTTAGAAGATTACTACAAATTAGATCCAGATAATAAAATGGAAACTTATAAATTTGGAATAATCTACATCAATGAAGAAGATAGATTCCAAATGCAAGAAATAGATATAGCATTTGATTATATACCAGATGAAACAAACGATAGTGTAATCTATATGAAAGAGCCTACTCCTATTTCAGTAGGTATTAAGCCAGTAAAGTTCTGCGAAGAAAATACAGAAGAAACAAATTAACGTGGCACGTTTTGTTTTTGTGATAACAAAAATGAAAGTGGCGATAGTTAATTTGATAAATTTTAGCTCTGTGAGATAAAATTTATTGCCTCGCAGAGCCCCCATGTTATGATAGTATGTCATAACATATAGGGGGTTAGGACTTCCGTCAAGACGAAGTCCTGTGCTACGAAGAAATTTCAAAGGAGGGATTATATGGAGCAAGAATTAGCATACTCTTTTCACTTGGGTAGTGATAAAAACAAAAGTAAATTAGCAAAGAAAGTCGCAAAAGAAAATGTATCTGGTACAACTTCTCTATCTAATAATGCAATTCAAACTGCAAAAGACTTATCAGATGTAAACAAGCATAACTTAAGAGATTATGATAATCAAACAGAACTAATTAGAACTATATATGGGACAAATGATATTGTAAATGATGTTAAACAAGTATATTTAGACGAATTTGAACAAGCTAGAATTGAATATAATAATAAACAAACTCGTGAAGATAGAAAAATTAGAGATTATTTCAAAAAAGTATGTGAATCTCAAAACGATATTGCGTGTGAAATCATAATAGAACTTGGAGATATGGACTTTTGGAACGACAAAGACGAAAGATATAGATTTAAAAAGGTTGATGTATATAATGAACAGATACAAGAATTAACTAAAATTGTGCCAACTTTTAAAATAGCAAATGCAACAATACATTTTGACGAAACATCTCCCCATATTCATATAGTAGGTGTTCCAGTAACTACAAATTGCACTAGAGGAATGAAAAAACAAGTAGGAAAAAGTAAATTGTTTACTAAAACTTCACTTACTGAAATACAAGACAAAATGAGAAATGCTTGTATTAAGTCATATAACAAGTTTTATGAAGTTAATACTAGGTTAAAGGAAAAGAAAAAAGGCAGAAATCAAGATATAAATGTTAATGAAATGGGAAATTATAGAGAAATCAAAAAACAGCTAGCTAAAAAAGAACAAAAACTTGAAAAAGCAAATATTCAAACTAGAGAACTTGATAATTCTAGTAAAGATATAAGAGAAATATTAAACAATCTAAAACCTACTTTGATGAATAAAAATAATATGGTTATTTCAAGCGAGGATGTCCAGAAAATCAAAAATTATACAGAAGATGTAAAAGATATAACCCAGACAGTAAGAAGTGTAAATGACTTAAATATGGCAATTAAAGATTTTGAGCATTCTGCTTTTGAAATGGAAAAGGAAAATCGTTCACTTAAATATGAAATAGAACTAAAAGATAATGAAATCGGAAGTTTGAAAAAGGAACTATCTACTAAAGATACGATTATAGGAAGATTACAAGCTGAAAAAGAAAAAATAAAACAAGAATTGAAGAAATTTAAAGACTTTTGGTATAATATTATGAGCCATTTTCATAAAAGGATTTGCTACGATAAAGATGATAATTACAAGATTGTTAGTGATGACTTATATAAAAATGGCATATTTGATAACAACGATAATGAAATTGCAAATAATATTGCCAGAAAAGTAACTATACCAGATGAAAATAAGCAAAATAAGAATAAAAAGAAAAATAATAATACTAGATTTTAAAAGGAGGAATTTTAGATATGGAAAACGAATTACCAAAAACAAAAATTGATGAAAAGACACGCATTGAATATCATTTAGAGGGAGATTATTATATACCAAACTTATCAATGCCTAAACAAGAAAAAATAATTTTAAATAAATATGGAAGAATGAGATTAAAATATTTGAAAGAACACAAAAAAGCTGAATATACTATAATGCTTATGGACGGAACATTAAATACACACTTAAAAGAAATGCAAGAAACAGCAGATAATAGAGTCCAGAAGATTATTAGTGAGTTAAAATATAAAAGCGATTTAACTGAAGATATGAAAAATACAAATATGTTATATTGGATTGGTACTATGAACTCTATTAAGGCACAAGCCGAAGAAATTGTTTTTAGTGAATTGATTTATGTATAAAAGTTACTAAAATTGAATAAACTTCAAAATTATTTGCTCTTATACTATTTTGCCTAAGTACATAAATTGCAATTTTATGTAAAATATGTTATAATTTAATTATCAACTGGCATAGCCAGAATTATAGGAGGATTAGCATATGGAAAACTTCAAAAATTCAACATTTCTTGGTGGTACTTGCAACGAATCTACTTGGCGGGAAGAGCTTATAGCTCAATTAGATGAGCAGGTTGAGTTCTTCAATCCTGTTGTTCCCGACTGGACTCCTGAGTGTCAGGCGAGAGAAGACAAAGCTCGAGAAGAATCCCGTTACGTGCTGTTCGTTATCACATCACAGATGACAGGCGTCTTTTCGATAGCAGAAGCCGTAGACTGCAGTAACAAACGTCCTGAGAGTACCTTATTTGCATATTTGCCTGATGGTTTTGATAAAGGGCAGATAAAGTCTCTTGCAACAACAGCTCGCATGATTGCTCGCAATGGTGGAAAGGTTTTCGATTCATTGAAAGATATTGCGGTTTTTCTGAACTCAGCTTATGCTGAGTAATCCAAATCATAGACGTTAATTTTACGTCTTTAAAGCCAAAAACATATGCTAACAGCATATGTTTTTGGCTTTTATCAATATTAAAACTGTGTAAAGAAGAACATATAAAAAAATACTTGCAAATTTATAAACTTTATGTTAAAGTAAAAATAATAAATTGATTGATATTTGTATCAATCGTTATGAGAGCCGAAAAAAGTTGTAGATAACTACGTCAACGGCACCAATACAAGTATTTCAGTGCTTGTATTTTTTTATGTTTTTAATCTTATTTTAAGTTTTATGGTATAATATAGAAGAAAACAAACGGAGGTGGCATATGAAAATATTACTAATAGAAGATGATGCTATTTTATCCGATACCATTAAACAATGCTTTATAAAGCAATATGATGTAGAGCAAGCCTATGATGGTGAAGAGGGAATTGCATTTGCATTAGAGAAGATATATGATTTAGTTATATTAGATATTATGATGCCAATTAAAAATGGGTATGAGGTGTTAAAGGAGTTAAGAGAAAATCAGGTAGAAACACCAGTGCTTATATTAACGGCAAAAGACGCACTTCAAGATAAAGTATTGGGGTTTCGTGCAGGAGCCGATGATTATTTAGTAAAACCCTTTGAAAGAGAAGAATTACTTTTAAGAATAGAAGCTATTCTTAGAAGAAGCCATGGGTTACATAGAGAAAACAAAATTAGATATCAAGAATTGGAATTAAATTTATCCAATCGACAAGTCATGATAGGTAATCAAGAAATCAATCTACAAGGAAAACAATTTGATATGCTAGAATACTTGTTAACCTATAAAAATACCATTATTACAAAAGACCAGATTTTTGATAAAATATGGGGATTTAATTCAGAAACAACGACCAATGTAGTGGAAGTGTACGCAAGTAGTATGCGAAAAGAATTAAAGAAATACGGGTATGATAAATATTTAAAAACCATTCGTGGAGTAGGATATATTTGGGTGGAGTAAAGGAAAAATGATGATAGTAAATGAAGAAAAAATAATACGAAAACAATTAATAAAAAATATGTTATATAATTTTCTAATTCTTACTATAATTTTTATGCTTTTTGGAATATTGATGTTTCATACATTACAAGCATTTGTGTATGAATCTTCGAACCGAGAATTAAATTTTGTGAAAGAAAAAATGGAAGAAGGTAAAAATCCAATAATACGAAAAGGGAATGAAAAAGGATTAGAACAACCAAAAGAGAAACGATTGGAAATGGTAGAATTGCAACTAAATCCACGTGTTATCTATGTGGTAAGAGATGAACAAGGGAATATCAAAAATACAGATAAAATAGGAAGAATTTATGATGAATTTGGAGAAAGTATTTCCTTTGACAAAACAAAACGAAATAGCATTTATGAAATGCAAATAAATAACCGCTACTATTACCGAGGCATGAATATAAGAACAACCAATGAATTAGGAGAAACTCAATATGTTCAGTTATTAATTAATGTGGATTCCGAAAAAATGATCATGGACAATTATTTGAAAATATTAATGATTGGAATTGGGATTACCATTATGCTATCGTTAATTGCAAGCTATATGATATCCAAAAGAGCCTTAGAGCCAATTGTAGAAAACTGGAAAAAGCAAACCGAATTTGTACAAAATGCTTCACATGAATTACGTACACCTCTTACCATTATTCAAACAAAGCAAGAATTACTACTACAAGAACCCAATAAAAAGATTATTGACAAATCGGAAGACATTATACTTACTTTAAATGAAGCCAAACGATTATCAAAAATGACAAAGGATTTAATGTTACTTGCAAGAGCAGATGTAGAACAAATTGACCTTGCTAAAGAAGAGGTGGATTTGGATGAGTTTATGCAAGAAATGATAGCACCATATAAAGATTTTGCAAAAATGGAGAAAAAGAAGGTAATCTTAGATTTAAATTGGAACGAAACCATTACCATTGATAAAAACAAAATTCATCAAGTAATGGTTATTTTGCTAGATAATGCCATAAAATACACAAAACCAAACGATACGATTACCATTCAAACTAAACGAAAAGAAGGAAAATGTATCATCGAAGTGAGTGATACAGGAATTGGAATTTCAGAAGAGGGATTAAAACATGTATTTCAACGTTTTTACAGAGAAGATAAGGCAAGAAGTAGAAAAACAGGAGGAACCGGACTTCGGATTATCCATTGCACAATATCTAGTAGCACTTCATAAAGGAAGTATTAAAATAACAA
Source organism: uncultured Clostridium sp. (assembly GCA_947648215.1). Lineage (GTDB taxonomy): Bacteria > Bacillota > Clostridia > TANB77 > CAG-508 > RGIG8482. Next base: position 45,679 of record CANSMW010000003.1, read on the forward strand.
GAAATGAACCAACAGGAACTATTGTTAGTATTAAATTGCCAGTTAAATAATTGGCAAAATGCTGTAAATTCAAGAAAGATAAAGTGTTTCAATAACTATTTCATAAAACAGTAAAGGAGAAGAAAAGTAGTGGAAAATTTACCAATAGAAAACATAAATCGTATAAGCGATATGATTGTAGGAGAAACGTATAATAGAGAACAGATTAATGATGTTTTTAAGTGTTCTGTAATGGGAGGGATGAACCGTTCAACAAGAACAAATTCATTAGTATTAATCGCAAATCATACAGATAATACGTATATTGATGAATGGGATGAAAATGGAATATTAAATTATACAGGAGAAGGAAGAAAAGGGGATCAAAATATTAATGCTAGACAAAATAAAACATTAAACCACTCAAATGATACAGATATAAAAGTGTATTTGTTTGAAGTGTATGAAGAAACAAAATATATTTATGTTGGTGAAGTAGTTTTAGTAAAAGCCCCATATCAAGAAGTAGCACCAGATGAAGATGGAAAAGATAGAATTGTATGGAAATTTCCAATTGCGAAAAAAGATGGAACAAAACCAATAAGCATTCCTCATGAAGTTTGGGAGAAAAATATAAAAAATATAGAAAAGCAAGTGCGAAAACTTAGTGATAGTGAAATAGAAGAAAAATTATTAAAAACAGAATTACATCCTAAGAAAATAGCAAGACGAGTGGAGACAAAACAAATAAAAAGAAATCCGATTGTAATTGAAAAAACAATAAGAAGAGCGAAAAATAGGTGTGATTTATGCGAAAAGGAAGCCCCTTTTTATAAGAAGAACAAAGAACCTTTTTTAGAAGTCCATCATCTAATTCGATTAGCAGATGATGGACCAGACCATATATATAATACAGTAGCACTTTGTCCAAATTGTCATAGAAAAATGCATATTTTAAAAGAAAAGAAAGATTTTGAAAAATTGAAAAGCGTAATATATCAGTATTTGATAAGTGAAAAGAAAGAGGAATATATAAAAGAATTCGAGGGACTTTTTTATGTTAGAAAAGCTAAGTAATTGCAGGTTGTGCCCACATAAATGTGGGGTAAATCGATTAGAGGGGAAAAAGGGAATATGCCATTGTGATAATAAGGTAAAAATAGCTCTTGCGTCGTTACATTTTTATGAAGAACCATGTATAAGTGGAGTCAATGGCTCAGGAACGGTGTTTTTTACGAACTGTAATTTACGATGTCAGTATTGCCAAAATTATGAAATTAGTCAGTTACAAAAGGGAAAAGAAGTTACCATAGAGCATTTGGCAGATATTTTTGTTCGTCAACAACAAAAAGGGGCACATAATCTTAATTTGGTAACACCAACTTCGTATGTGTACCATATTATAGAAGCACTTGATATAGCAAAAAAGAGAGGGTTATCCATTCCTGTTATTTATAATACAAATGGCTATGAAAGCGAGGAAACTATTCAAGAGTTAGAAGGATATATAGATGTGTATTTACCAGATTTAAAATATTATTCCAATGAAATTGCGAAGAAATATTCTGGTGTGGATAACTATTTTGAAATAGCAACAAAGGCAATTAGTGAGATGTATAAGCAAGTTGGAAAAGTGACATTGAATGAACAAGGAATGGTACAAAAAGGAGTTATCCTTCGTCATTTAGTATTACCAAACCATATACAAAATACCAAACATATCTTGAAATGGATAAAAGAGAATTTACCACAAGATATTTGGGTTAGTGTAATGGCACAATACTTTCCAACCTACAAAGCAAAAGAAGATGAGCTAATTAGCCGCAAATTAACGAAAAAGGAATACAAACAAGTAGAACAATATTTGTATTCCTTAAACCTAGAAAATGGCTATATACAAGAATTAGGTGAGCACGAAGAAGAATATGTGCCAGAGTTTGATTTTCGCGAATAAAAACAGAAAAAAAGGAAGTAACTTTCGTAAAAAGTTGTTTCCTTTTTTGTTATGGAAAATCACATTATTTGTAGGGGCGATTTTATAGCCTAAGAGGTAAGGTAACAAAAATTTTTTCATTTTAAGGTTGCTTTAAGTTTGGCTTTATATAATCAAAAACGAGGAGGAAGTGTTATGAAAGAAAAAATAATTTATTTAATCCTAGGAATTCTAGTAGGAGTCATTCTAACAGCAGGAGGATTTATGCTATTTTCACCAAAAGGAAAAAGACCAAATGAAGATTTTCCAAGAGGAGCAATGGAAAATCGAATAAGAGGTGAGAGACTAGATGATATGCTACAGCCAGCAGAAAACAAAGAAGAAGCAAATATGTAGTGTAAAGGTACACTACAAGAACAGTAAATCGGAAAGGAAGGAAATAAAGTATGAAAAAGAAAAGTAAAATGGTGTGGTTAATTGGCATCTTAATTCTTATTTTGGTCGGGATGATATATGCCTATATGACATCTGGGGTAACAACAAATGCTAGTACAAGTGACGAAAGTTCGGCTACTACAAAAGATGTCCAAGTTTCGTATCAGACCATTACGAATAATTTAACAAGTTCTGGGGAGATTGCAAGTGGGGTAACCGAGACTTTGGAACTAAATACGTATCGCTATTTTAAAGAAATTTATGTGGAAGAAAACGATTTTGTAGAAGAGGGAGCTAATATTTTGAAATATACCAATGGAACCTATTTAACGGCTCCATATAATTGTGTCATTACCAAAATATCCATTCCAGAAGAGGCAGGCGATCGATGTACTTCTATGCATAATATTGAAGTGCAAAGTACAAATGAACTTACCATGAATATTAGCATTGAAGAAGAGGAGATTGCAAAAGTAAAAGTAGGGCAAGAGGTGAGTATTACAGTAAATGCATACGAAGATAAAACCTATACAGGAACCGTAAAAAAAATTAACCAAATTGGAACTTATGCAAGTAATGGGTCGAGCTTTTCGGCATTGGTAAGTTTTACAAACGATGGTGATGTAAAAATTGGTATGTCTGGAAGTTGTAGTATTACCTTAGAAAAAGCCGAAAATGTAATTAGTGTACCAATTGAAGCGGTTCAAACCAAAAACAACGAAAAATATGTTGTTGTAAAAAATGAAGATGGAACGACACAAAATGTGGCAATTACCACAGGAATTTCAAACGATGCTTATGTGGAGGTAACATCTGGGATTACTGGAAGTGAAATAATTGAAATGACAGTGCAAACGACAACAAGTAATAATACAAACCAAAAAGGTATGGGAATGGGAGAAATGACAGGTGGTTTTGAGAGAATGAATCAAGATAGAGGAAATATGCCACAAATGCCACAAGGAGAAAGAGGTGGCAAATAATATGATTACAATGAAACATGTCAAAAAAAGTTACTACCTAGGAGAAGAAGAAATGAAAGCGTTAGACAATATTGATTTTACAGTAGAAAAAGGAGAATTTGTTTCGATTGTAGGACCTTCAGGCTCGCGGGAAATCGACTCTTATGAATATGATTGGTCTATTAGATGTACCAGATAGTGGAGAATACTTATTAGATGACATCAATATTTTAGACGTATCAGACCGAAAATTAGCAAGCATTCGAAACCAAAAAATAGGATTTATTTTCCAAAGTTTCAATTTGCTTTCAAAATTAAATGCAGTTGAAAATGTGCAAGTTCCTTTAATGTATCAAGGAATTCCAGCAAAGAAATCCAAAGAGATTGCACACGAATATTTAGAAAAAGTAGGATTAAAAGGAAGAGAAAAACACCGTCCAAACCAATTATCTGGAGGACAACAACAAAGAGTTGCAATTGCTAGAGCACTTTGCCAAAAACCAGAAATCATATTAGCAGATGAACCAACAGGCGCATTAGACTCCAAAACGGGAAATGAAATTATGAACCAATTAGAAGAAATGAACAAAGAAGGGCAAACCATTATTTTAATTACACATGATATTGAAATTGCTAAAAGAGCGAAACGAATGGTGAAAATTTTAGATGGCAAGTTGTATGAGGTGTAAAGGAGGGAGAAAATTGAAATTAATACAAATTATCAAAATTGCATTTAAAAATATTATTTCCAATAAACTACGTTTCATATTAACCATGCTTGGTTTAGTGATTGGTATTTCTTCTGTAATTGCGCTAGTTGGAATAGGGAACGGTTCTTCAAGTGAAGTAAAGACCCAAGTACAAGCATTAGGAACGGATATTTTAACAATTGCCATTACTTCTACTGAAAATAGCTTATCTTATGAGAAATTAGAAGAAATAAAAGAACTTTCCAATATAAAAGAAGTAACTCCATTTAAAAATATAAGTGCTACTGTGAATAGAGGAAGTACAACGGTAACAAGAGCGAGTATCATAGGAACGAATGCGAGTTATTTAGAGGTTACCAATACAAAATTAGAAACAGGCAGAACAATATCGGTTATTGATATTGAAAACAAAAGTAAAGTATGTATATTAGGAAAAGACATTGCCACTAGTTTGTTTCGCTTAGCAGACCCTTTAGGGCAAAGCATTAAATTAAATGGTGATAATTATGTGGTAATTGGTGTATTAGAAGAACAAGGAAGTAGTATGGGGAATGATATTGACAGTAATATTCTAATTCCTATCACAACAGCAAAATATTTAGGAAGCGATACGAGTATTAATAATTTATATACAAAAGTAGAAGACGAAAATCGTATCCAAAGAACCATATCTAGTTTAGAAAATTATGTAAGAACAACCTTACAAATATCGTCTGATGAATATAGTGTTACTTCTCAAGATTCTATGTTAAATGCAGTGGATTCTATTGATAATACCTTATCTTTACTATTAGGGGGAATTGCTAGTATTTCTCTTGTGGTAGGAGGAATTGGAGTAATGAATGTAATGTTAGTATCGGTTACTGAACGAACCAAAGAAATTGGAATTAGAAAAGCATTAGGAGCCAAAAGAAGTGATATTTTATTTCAATTCTTAATAGAAGCTTTAGTGATTAGTATACTAGGAGGAATATTAGGAATTATCTGTGGTATCCTAGCTCGGAAATATAGCAACCAAAATAGGATATACCTTTGAATATTCAAATACAGTAGTAGCAATTTCCTTTACTTCAAGTGCATTAATTGGCATTCTTTTTGGCATATTCCCAGCCTACCGAGCAGCTAAACTAAACCCCATTGATGCACTAAGAGTGGACTAAAATTTGAAAAATTTACATAAATATGATATAATGGTATCAATATTGGGTATCAAGTAATCGTGTTGTTTTTGCGATTACGAAACCAATAAAATAACCTATAAAAGAAAAGGAAAAGGAGAAGGAAAAATGAAAAGACGGATTGGATATGCACTGTTGGTAATGTTGTTATGGATAATTTCTGTAGTACAGGCAAGTGCCGCAGAAATAACGCCAGCAGCATTTCAGAAGGAGGAGCAGGAGGAGCCCTCCAGACCTATCTTTATAAGGCGGATGCACGCTAAGTTGGAAACATGCACCTATAAAGATGGAGAGATGGTAACAAGCGACCCAAGAGAAGAGGTCATTACTTACTACATTGTAGGATGGGAAGATGAAACCATTTCATCTGTTGCAGAACTCTTACACATTACAGAAGAGGCATTGCGAGCGGAAAATGTGACCTATGATGAGCGGGAGAGCGATGAAATCTTCCAGAGGAATACACATGTAAGACTACCCAAGATAAATTGGGGAAAGTTAGATGATGCGGTGTATTACCAGATAGAAGAAGGGGATTACTTGTTGCACATAGCAAATTTTTTTCAGACAAGTTGTTGGAATATCCAGCAACTGAACGAACAAATTGAAGATTCCAATCTCATTTATGCAAAAGACTGGATACAGGTTCGATAGGTTATTAGCAAAGCCGATGTTAGTGATAACATCGGCTTTGTGTATGTTTATTTGATTATTTTTCTAATTTATAAAATACTTTCTTTCCTTTTTTCAAAATAGCATATCCATTTTGAAAATCGTTATCAGATAGCATATAATTCGTATCATCTATTTTCGTATCATTTAAACTAATTCCCCCCTGTGAAATTAAGGTTCTTGCTTGACCTTTTGATGGAGCAATGTTAGTTAGTAGAATGGCATCTACAATGGAAAGATTGGTACTTTCTACTTTTACAGTAGGTATATTTTCTAAAGAACCAGAACCTTCAAATAGGGCAAGAGAGGATTCTTCGGCTTTTTTTGCTTCTTCTTGACCATGAATTAATTTGGTAATTTCAAAAGCAGCAATTTTTTTAGCTTCATTAATTTGTTCTCCTGGTAGGGAAGAAAGTCTTTTTACTTCTTCCATTGGTAGGAAAGTAAGCATACGTAATACATCATATACTTCGGTATCTCCAATATTTCTCCAATATTGGTAAAATTCGTAAGGAGATGTTTTTTTAGCATCTAACCATAAAGCACCACTAACCGTTTTTCCCATTTTCTTACCTTCGGCATTTAATAATAAAGGGCAAGTAACACAAAAGCTACCATTTTGATGAATTTTACGAATTAGGTCAACACCAGCAAGCATATTAGACCATTGGTCATCACCGCCAATTTCTACTTTACAGCCATGTGTTTCAAATAAATGTAAAAAATCATAACTTTGCATTAACATATAATTAAGTTCAAAAAAGGTAAGACCTTTTTCCATACGTTGTTTAAAACATTCCGCATCTAACATACGGTTTACATTAAAATAAACACCATAAGTACGAATAAACTCCATGTAATTTAAATCCAAAATCCAATCACCATTATTTACAATAATAGCCGAATTATCTCCTTCAAAAGAAACAAATTTACTTACTTGTTTGATGATATTATCAACATTTTTGGAGATTTCTTCTTTGGTAAGCATTTTTCTCATATCGGTTTTTCCACTTGGATCACCAATAAAAGCAGTACCACCACCAACAAGAAGAATTGGTCTATGACCACATTTTTGAAAATACGACATCATCATAAGAGGAATAAAGTGTCCAATATGAATGCTATCTGCAGTAGGGTCAATGCCTAAGTAGACAGAGAAATGTTCCTGTTTTGCTAATTTTTGAAATTCCTCTTCAAAAGTAATTTGCTTAATTAAATCACGTTCTTTTAGTACTTCGTAAATTGATTTTGACATACTCATCATCCTTCCATTTTTTTAAAAATTAAAATAAAGGGCAGATGGAAAATCTGCTCATACGTATCAATAAAACATATGGGCGGAAATGAATTCCGCCCTTTCCATATGTAAATAGGACTTATCTTATAATTTGATGTTTCCTATATGTAATTTACTAGAAATGTTTGAAAATTCCTCGTTTTCAAGATAACGATTTAAGTTTTTTACCGAAATTCCAGTATCAACTGCAATGGAGTCAATTGAATTTGCTTGAATTTCTCCTTCAAAATAAGTTCTTAATTTTGAAAGTTCAAAAGTATCTTTCGGGTTACAATGTTCGCATACATTGTGCTCAGATACAAAAAAACATCCACAACGATTACATTTTTTAAATTCCATAACCATCCTCCAAATTTCATATTCATACGAAAACGGATAAACAATATCTTTTGTTTTCTGACGTTATTCTACCATAAATTACAAAAAAAGAAAAGAAAAAAATGAAAAATCTTGACAAAATTTTAAATTGTGGTACGATAATAAAAAATAAAAATGAGGAGGAATGAAGATGAAAGCATATGTTTGTAAAGTATGTGGATATGTACATTTTGGAGAAGAAGCTCCAGAAAAATGCCCACAATGTGGAGCAGGAAAAGAAAAATTTGAGTTAAAAGAAGAAACAAAAGGAGCAAAAGAATATGCAGATGAACACCAAATAGGAGTAGCAAAAGGATTAGATGAACAAGTAGTAAAAGGATTAAAAGATAATTTTATGGGAGAATGTACCGAAGTAGGAATGTATCTTGCCATGAGTCGCCAAGCAGATAGAGAAGGATACCCAGAAGTTGCAGAAGCCTATAAGAGATACGCATGGGAAGAAGCAGAACATGCAGCAAAATTTGCAGAATTATTAGGAGAAATTGTATACCCAGATACAAAGAAAAACTTAATGCTAAGAGCAGAAGCAGAATGTGGAGCATGTATGGGTAAAAAAGAACTTGCAACAAGAGCAAAAGAACTTGGCTATGACGCAATCCACGACACCGTACACGAAATGGCAAAAGACGAAGCACGTCATGGAAGAGGATTTGATGGGTTGCTAAAAAGATATTTTAACTAAATAAAAACAAATTAAGCCAGCATGAAATGCTGGCTTTTTACTAAAATAAGGCACTGGTTGGAATGTATAGGTCATCTGGTGGAGTTACTAAGTCGTCTTGTGGTTTGTTACAAGATTGTATTTCTTCAATTTCGATAACGGGAATATCGCCATGGTAGTCGCCTTTTGTGATTTTTCCAGTAATTTCTACCCATGTATTATCGGAAAATTTGGAAGCTTCTTTGTAATTACATAGAAAGCCAACCACTAATGTTTGATTATCCGAAGTTACTTTCATATTTCTTGCAAGTACAAATTGTGTTTCGCTAAAATCATATACACGATAGACATATCCTGTAAAATGAATTTTTTGTCCTACATATTCATCTAAATTATCGTGAACGGCTTTTAAAATATTCGTATAATTGTCAGAATGAATGTTAGCCACATTTGGTGTAGGAAGACAAGTTGAATTTTGGTTTGTATGGAACATATCATAAATACGAAAACCAATCATACCGAAAAGCACAATGGTAACAATAACAAATAGGATTTTTAAAAGGAATTTATAATCAAATTTTACATTACAAATAAACATAGCATACCTCACTTATATATTAAATCATGGTAGTACAATGTATGAAAGAGGGAAAATGTTTATGCATATTTTTTGAAAATAAGCAGTTTAATTTGCTACCATTTAGAATATCAATAAAAAAATTTTAACAAAAAGTAAAAACAGTCTTGACAAACAAGAACAAATGTTTTAAAATAATATCGAATATAAATAAGGATGTTTTCTAGAAAATTTTTACTTTTAACAAACAAAAAGCAAACTGGAAAACATGCGGTTCCATTTTGGAACCGCATCTAAAAAGAATAAGGTCAAAAAAATAAAGAAAAAGATAGGAAGTGTCTATTATGAACGAAGAGAATAATATGATACTAATTAATGAAGAATTAAATGGAACAACATATGAAACAGAAAAAATTAAGAATTTAATTTATACAATACGTGGAAAGCAAGTAATGCTAGACAGTGATGTAGCAATGCTATATCAGTATGAAACTAAAAAGATTAATCAAACAGTAAAAAGAAATATAAAAAGATTTCCAGAAAATTTTTGTTTTCAATTAACAGAAAATGAATTGGAATGTTTAAGGTCACAATTTGTGACCTTAAAGGTGGACATAAAGCAAGAAGACTTGAAATCACAAATTGTGACATCAAGTCTAGAAGTGAAAGATAAATATTTGGAATTACAAAATAAAAATTTAAATAGAAATCAAAGAGGTCAACATAGAAAATATTTACCATATGTATTTACTGAACAAGGAATTGCAATGCTTTCTGGTTTACTCCGAAATGAAATTGCAATACAAGTAAGTATTAATATTATGAATGCATTTGTTGAAATGCGAAAATTTATTTCTAATAATGGGCAATTATTTGAACGTTTAACAAAAATAGAATATGAGTTATTAGAACACAATAAAAAATTTGATATCATATTTAATGAATTACAAAAAGATAAAGAAACAGAATTCAAACAAAAAATTTTTTTCAAAGGGCAGATTTATGATGCCTATAGTTTAGTAATTGACCTAATTAAGAAAGCCAAAACGAAACTTGTCATTATAGACAATTACATCGATAGCACGGTTTTAAACATGCTAACCAAGAAAAATAAAGACGTGGAAGTTCATCTCTTAACTTCACAAAATTGTAATCTTATGAAATTAGATATCCAAAAATTTAATCTTCAATACCCAACTCTAAAAATTTCCCATACCAACCAATTCCATGACCGATTTCTGATAATGGATGATAAAGAAATCTACCACCTACGGAGCTTCCTTAAAAGACCTAGGAAAGAAATGCTTTGCTATATCGAAAATGGAAGATATGGAATTAGTGGAAAGAATAAAACTTATATAATTGTAAATATAGAAGAAACAATTTTACGATACTAAATATCCTCATCATATTCTTTTTTACACAAAATATTCAGCAATGAAGAGTAAAAATTTTTCGCGTTAAAAAAGCAATGGTCACATTTACGCAAAAATAGAAGATAAAATAAAATTTATCGATGATATGAAAGATAAGCATAGTATAAGACTTCTATGCAAATGTATGGGAATCCATCATTCAGTATATTACTATCATAAATATAACAAAACAAATATATATAAGGAAAACAATAACGAACTAGATATACAAATAATGGAAATATATACTGAATCAAAAAGAAGATATGGATCACCCAAAATACAGAAAGTACCAGCAAATAAAGGAATAAAAGAAAGAAGAAGTAAATCAAAAAAATTACGTAACATTTGAAGAAGCAAGATTAGCAATATTTGAATTTATAGAAAGTTGGTATAACAATCGAAGAATACATAGTATTTTATTTGGACATTTGCTACAATTATCTATTTTTTTCTTTTTCTAGAAAATTCCACGAAAGCCTTGATTTTTGTTTATAAATGTAGTAAAATAACATATGTTAAATACCTTATACTTAGCTTAAGGATGAAAGCTCCTCTTTAGCTCAGTTTAAGGAATAAATAAAATATAGGAGGATTTAAAATGACAAAGGAAAGAAAAGAAGAAATTATTAAAACTTACAAAAGAGATGAAAAGGATACTGGGTCACCAGAAGTTCAAATTGCTCTTTTAACAGGAAGAATTACCGAATTAACAGAACATTTAAAAGTTCATACAAAAGATAACCATTCAAGACGTGGACTTTTAAAAATGGTAGGTAAAAGAAGAAATTTACTTAATTACTTAGCAAAGAAAGATATTGAAAGATATAGAGAAATTGTTGAAAAATTAGGATTACGTAAATAATCTGTTGGTGTAGGACGTTTAAGAGCTTAAACGTCCTATCATGCTATTTTAAATAACAACTATATAAATTATAATAGCAAAAATAATTAAGAATAGTGGTATAAGCGATAATAGAAAATAGAAGTAGCTTGTATATTGTATAAATAGATAGAAATACTAAACGTATAAAATTATAAACGAATACGGATATGAAATGAATAGCATTATTCTATATAATTTTAAAATATATTTATGCAATATAGAGGTTACCATCTATTTTAGTTATTATCGAATAATATACAAATAAAACAAAAAAGGAGAAATGATTATGTTTAAAACATTTGAAACTGAACTTGCAGGAAGAAAATTGAGTATTGAAACAGGAAAAATTGCAGAACTTGCCAATGGTAGTGTTATGGTAAGATATGGGGACACCGTTGTTATGGTAAATGTTACTGCCTCGAAAGAACCAAGAGATGGGATAGATTTTTTCCCATTATCTGTAGACTATGAAGAAAAACTATATTCCGTAGGAAAAATTCCAGGAAGTTACCAAAAAAGAGAAGGAAAACCAGCTGATAAAGCAATCTTAACTTCAAGAGCAATTGATAGACCACTACGTCCATTATTCCCAAAAGATTTCCGAAATGATGTATGTGTGGTTGCTACGGTTCTATCTGTAGAACAAGACAATTCACCAGAAGTTGCTGCTATGATAGGAGCGTCAGCTGCTCTATCCATTTCCGATATTCCATTTGGAGGACCAACAGCAGCCGTTAATGTAGGATATGTTGATGACCAAATTGTAATTAACCCAACCCTAGCACAAAGAGAAAAAACAAGATTAACCTTAACAGTAGCAGGAACCAAAGAGAAAATTGCGATGATTGAAGCTGGAGCAGATGAAATACCAGATGATGTTATGTTAGAAGCCATTAAACAAGCTCATATGGAAATTAAAAAACTTTGTGACTTTATTCAAAGTATGAAGGCTGAAATTGGAAAACCAAAATTTGAATATAAATCATTTGAAGTTGATCATGACGTATATGCTGAAATTGAAGAAAAATATGCTGAAAGAATGTACCAAGATGTACAAGCAGTAGATAAAGAAGTAAGAGATACTGCTATGGACAAGTTATTAGAGGATGTAAAGGCATATTTTGTAGAAAAATATGGGGAAGAAGTAGCTGAAGAAAAAGCGAAAGATATTGCAGATAGTTTATACAAACTAGAAAAGAAATCAGTACGTAAAATGATACTAGAAGAAAAGAAAAGACCAGATGGAAGAAAAATTGATGAAATTCGTCCACTTTCTTGTGAAGTAGGACTATTACCACGTGTTCATGGTAGTGCACTATTTACAAGAGGACAAACACAAGTTATGTCTGTTGTTACCTTAGGTATGGCAAGTGAAGAACAAGCCTTAGATGGTATTGATGAAGAAGATGCAAAACGTTATATGCACCAATACAATTTCCCATCTTATAGTGTAGGAGAAGCACGTCCTTCCAGAGGACCAGGAAGACGTGAAATTGGACATGGAGCTTTAGCAGAAAAAGCACTTGTTCCTGTTATTCCATCTGAAGATGAATTCCCATATGCTATCCGCGTAGTATCCGAAGTATTAAGTTCAAATGGTTCTACTTCACAAGCAAGTATTTGTGGAAGTACTCTTGCTTTAATGGATGCAGGTGTGCCAATAAAAAGACCAGTAGCTGGTATTTCAACAGGACTTGTGACAGACGAAAACGACCCAAACCATTACATTATGCTAACCGATATTCAAGGATTAGAAGATTTCTTTGGCGATATGGACTTTAAAGTAGGAGGAACCGAAAAAGGAATTACTGCTATTCAAGTGGATATTAAAATTGATGGATTAACCTACGACATTATTAAAGAAGCCTTTGAAAGAACTAGAAATGCTCGTAAATATATCTTAGAAGAAGTTATGTTAAAACAAATTGATAAACCACGAGCAGAAATATCAAAATATGCACCCAATATTATTAAAACTATCATCAATGTTGACAAAATAAAAGATGTCATCGGACCAGGTGGAAAAATGATTAACAAAATTATTGCCGAAACAGGGGTAAAAATTGACATTGAAGAAGACGGAAGAGTATTTATTTACTCAAATGATGTTTCAAACGGACAAAAAGCACTAAAAATGGTAGAAGACATTGGAAAAGACTTAGAAGTAGGTGCTATCTATGAAGGAACCGTAAGTAAAATCATGCCATTTGGAGCATTCATTGAACTAGGAGGAGCAAAAGAAGGATTAGTACACATTTCAAAAATATCACATAAAAGAATTGAAAAAGTAGAAGATGTTTTAAAAGTAGGCGATGTTGTAAACGTAAAAGTATACGAAATTGACGACCAAGGTAGAATTAATTTAACAATGAAGGATTTAGAAGAGAAGGACAAAGAAGAATAGAGAGAAAGGCTTCATAGACATACAAAAAAGCCCCTTTAACAAGGGGGCTGTCAGCGTAAGCTGACTGGGGGTTCTTCAAAGAAGTATTAAGAACCCTCCGTCAGTCCTTCGGACTGCCACCTCCCTTGTTAAAGGAGGTTTCTTGTGAGTTCTTCGAAGATTAAAACATATAAAAACATTAAGAAATTATGAATTTTGTCCAAAACATTGAAAAAAATCAATAACAATAGTATAATATAACAAGCAATAAAATACACTATATAAGAAAAAGACAAGTAATAAAAGTGAGGAAAAAGATGGAATATCTATATATCATTCAACAAGCATTAGTATGGATTGTAACGATATTTTGGTTATACCAATTAATTGTTAGTATCTGTTCTTTAGTAAAACTAAAGGATAAACCAATTTTAGAAGAAAAACAAAACCGTTTTATGGCAATTATTCCTGCACATAATGAAGAATCGGTAATAAAAAACTTAGTTGAAAGTTTAAACAAACAAAACTATCCAAAAGAATTATTTGATATTTATGTGATTGCCGATAACTGTACAGATGCTACAGCACAAATTGCAAAAACAGCAGGAGCCATTGTATATGAACGTTTTGATGAAGAAAATAAAACAAAAGGTCATGCACTAAATTGGTTTTTAAATCAAAAAATAGAAGAAGATGCACCATATGATGCGTTTTGTGTTTTCGATGCTGATAACATAGTAGACGAAAACTTCATAAAAAACATGAATAAGAAACTTTGCCAAGGAGAAGATGTTGTGCAAGGTTATCGTGATATAAAAAATCCAACCGATAGTTGGGTATCGGCAGGTTATGCTATTTTTTACTGGACCATGAACCGTTTTTATCATTTAGCAAGATACAATTTAGGTTTATCACCATTAATCAATGGAACTGGATTTATGGTAAAATTTGATGTAGTAAAACCACATGGTTGGGATACCAAAACCTTAACCGAAGATATTGAATTCTCTTTAAAAAGAATTATTGCAGGAAAGAAACTAGGTTGGGCAACCGATGCTATTGTATATGATGAACAACCAGTAGGCTTTAAGCAAAGTTGGTCCCAAAGGTCTAGATGGACAGTAGGACATATACAATGTATCCAAAACTACACCAAAGACTTAGCAGTTGCAACCAAGGAAAAGAAAACACTTATGAACTTTGATGGCTTCCTATATATTATTGGAAGTATTCCAATGTTCGTACTAACCTTAGTATTACTTGCTATTAACTTTATTATGTACTTAGGAAATGGAATTAATACCACAGAACTTGTCATCAATATCCTAAGATACCTAATTCCAACCTTCTTACTACCAATTGGAACTGCAATTTTAATTATGTTATTAGATAAAAAGCCAATTAAACCAATGATAAAAGGACTGATTTGTTACCCACTATTTTTGGGCTCGTGGTTATTAATTAACTTTAAATGCTTATTCAAAAAAGATACCACTTGGGAGAAAATTGAACACGTACGCGATATCAAAATAAACGATGTTGCCTAATACAAATAGAGATATATTTTGCTATATCTCTATTTTATTCTAACGCATAGCCATTTTTTGTAATCGCCAAAGGCGATTACTTAGGTCATTTATGTAGAGGAGAGAAGAAATGGAAAAATTAAAAGAATTTGTGAAACGTAATCAAAACAAAATATTGCTTGTTCTACTTGTGGTAATCATTCTACTACAAGTTCTTCTTCGTATCGAGTATGGTTTTGAGAAGGCATATCTTCATATTGATGAAGGTTATTCATATGGATTAATGAATTACGACAAAATTGATATTATGGACAACGAAGATTTTTATAATACATGGCATAAAAGCGAATATTATAAGGATTATTTATCTATTTCAAGCAAAGAAGCGATGGATCTTACTCCTGTATATGAAAACCAGAAAAATGATGTTCATCCACCATTTTATTATTTGTTATTACGAATTGCTTCTAGTTTTACCATAGGCTCTTTTTCAAAATGGACAGGTATTGTTTTAAATATTGTTATCTTTATTCTAACAAGTATTTTCATATACCTAATTGCCAACCGAATATTCAAAAGCAAAATTTATGCCGTATTTATGGTATTGGTAAATGGTTTCACCTTAGCTTCTATCGATACCACCATCTTTATTCGAATGTACGCACTAAATGCTTTGAATTTGCTAATTATTGCATACTTACATATTAAAAATACAAACAAGGGTAAACTTTCATGTAAAGAGTTAGCGATAATGTCGATTGCCATAATTATTGGTTCTTTAACACATTACTATTACCTTGTGTTCTTGTTTATTTTGTTTATAATGTATCTAATAAAATTTATCAAAGAGAAAAACATAAGAAACATCATTCGCTATACGATTATGATGACTATTTCTGCTATCATTTCTCTTGCTATTTTCCCATACTCATTTGTTCATATGTTTATGGGATATCGAGGAACTGGGACAATTTCTAGTTTGACGAATATAAATCAAATGTGGAATTCCTTTAGAACTTATTGTAACATTCTTTGCGATAATGTCTTTAATGGAATATTACTATTTATGGTATTAGTTAGTGTTGCAGTAGTAGTATATCACTTTATAAAAAATAAGAAACTTAGTATCAAGTTTGAAAATAAAGAATTTTGGTTAATGTTTATTCCTTCTGTTATCTATTTTACAATGGTAGCACTTGTTTCACCATACCAAGAACTTAGGTACATTATGCCAGTATGCCCACTTCTGGTAATTGGAGGATTTTACCTATTAAAAGTACTACTAGAAAAAGTATTTTCAAAGAAAAATACATACTATATTTTATCTGCTATATTTGTGGTTATGCTAATTTTACCAAGTATCATAAAACTAGATATTCCTTTCTATTACTTATACAAAGATAAAAAAGAGATTGTTACAAAAATAGAGCAAGAACAAGATAAGCCAGTTTTATACATATTTAACAAAGAACAAAATCGTTTTTTAGATGATTTATATCTATTTACAATAAGTAACCAATCGTATATTATGGATAAAGAAGAGTTTTCCAAAGAAAAACTAAAAGAGATATTTACAAACATCAATTTCAAAAATGGCTTCTTTGTCATCATCAATGAAGGACTTGAACACGAAACCTACTTAAAAGAAATATCAGAAACACTAAATGTAACAGGCTATGAACACATACAAAGAATGAATGCATGTGATATTTATCAAATGGAATAGTCCAATTGCCGAGGATTTCTCGGTAGTTCAAATGGAAAAAGGAAGAAACATAGATATGGAAGATAGTTTAAAATTAAGTAAAATAAGAAGAAATAATGCAAAACTTTATCCAATATATAAAATGTTTTCATGGGATTTATTATTCTTCTATTCAATTGAATTTTTATTTTATACAATTACCAAAAAAGTAACAGCTTCGGAAATACTAATTATAAATGGTTTTTATTTATTATTTAGAATTGCAATGCAAATACCAGCAGTTGCACTTACCGATTTTTTGGGAAAAAGAAAAAGCATCATACTAGGCAATATTTTACTGATTATTTATATGTTAACATTATTATGCATTCCAGGAGCAATTGGCATTATAATAGCAGATTTAATATTTTCTTTGGGATATGATATGAAAACGATTTCGGAATCTAATTTATTATACGACTCTGTTTCAACAAAAGGAGGAGAAGGACTTTATTCAAAATTAGATGCAAAAGGAGGAAGTTTCTATTATATACTAGATGGAATTGCATCATTGATAGCAGGATATTTATTTGTAATTAATAATTACATACCAATGCTAATATGTTTAGGATTTATTGTAATTTCCACAATTTTATCGTTTGGGTTTAAAGATGTCTATCAAGTAAAACAAGATACAAAAGAAAAGATAAAAATAAAAGGTGTTTTAAAGGGATATGGACAAGATTTAAAAAGTTCCTTTAAATTTATTTTAAAATCAAAGAGAATGAAAGCTTTTGTACTATTTCAAATTGTATTTTATAGTGTAATAGAAATTGTAGATACATATAATAGCGACTTGCTTATAAATATAGGCATTCAAGAAGAACAATTTTCCATGATATTTGCCATTCTTACTTTGATTGGTGGCATTGCCATTTCATTAAAAAGACCAATAGAGAAAAAATTTAAAAACAGAACATTGTCTTTTATATCCTTAATGTATATAGGAGCGTGTATAGCAATAGGAGCAATTTCCATTATATGGAAAAGTGAAATGATTATACCGATTGTATTAATGCTGTATGCTGTACAAAAAATAAATACCTCCATATGGTATATATTAGAAAGTAAATATTTGAAAAATTTTACCAAAGAAGAAATGAGAAACAAAATAACTTTTTCATACGAATTTATTGGAGGAATAGCAGCGAGCATTTTCTCAATTATAGGAGGATTATTGTTAAAAGTATTCGATGTTGAAAATGCATTTCTAGTAATTGGATTGTTTGCATTAGCGAGTATGATTGTTGTTTTGGATTATATGCGAACAAGATTTGGCTTAAAACCAGAAGAATATACAAAAGACGATTTGGAATTTTAAAAGGATATAAAAATTATTTAGCCCCAAAAATAGATATTGCAAAAAAATACGTTTTGGCGTAAAAATAAGGATATAAAAATGTCGTTTTCGTGAAAGTTTTGTTTTTAATCTATCGTCTACAAGTTATTGCTCAAATGCGAAATAACTTGCAGACGATAGATTAATCTTTGCTTTCAATAACAATCAAAACCCCGTTCGTTAAATGAATGCAAGCAGTATCCTCTACTATCTCATTACTAACACCTAGGCTTTTTCCAAAGGTTAAGCAAGCATTGTTTAGAGGATATTGAAATCCTGTTAAGGTTAAGCCTTGAACAGAAGAAGTAAGAGGGATTAGGGAAACGTATTTTCCATAAGCCTCTTCTTTTTTTATGGTATGAGATGCATTTACTAAATAAATTCGATTATGGGTATCGATTATTTCACAAGGAATATGTGACTCTAAGGCACTCACTAAAATATGAATATTGGCAAGAGAATGGTCCATACGGTTACCAAGAGCACCAATGATTGTAATATGAGAAGAAAGTAAGCTAATAGCGAGTTTTAGTGCAATATCGGTATCGGTATAATCTTTTTTTGGATTATATTTATGTTGTACAACCTTCGGATTATTTTGGTAATATTCCAAAATTGTCTTATCAATAGAATCAAAATCGCCGACAATATGATTTGGCATGATATGCAAGGTATGTAATGCCTCCAAACCTTTATCAACAGCAATAATAATTTGTGGTTTTTTAGTTTCATAAACATTTTTTAATAGGTCAAGATGAATTTCTCCGCCAGATACAATAACAGTATTCATATTTTTATTTTCCTTTCAAAATTTTCTTTCCAATTCACGAATATAATGGTATAATAATTAAAACATAATTGTCAAAACTTAGCAAGATATTACAAGGAGGTTAGAGATGATTATCAATCATATGTTAGAACTAAAAGAAAAAACAACGGTATATGCATTTGTAGGACCTTCTGGAACTGGAAAAAGTTACCGTGCAGGATTAGTTGCAAGTGAATATGGAATTAATTATATTATTGATGATGGACTTTTTATTAAAGATAACGAAATCATAGCAGGAAACTCAGCCAAAAAAGCACCAACCAAAATTGAAACAGTAAAACAAGCTCTATTTATTGAAGGCGATGAAAAAAATGAAGTAATAAAAGCCATCAAAAAACATAAGCCAGATAAGATTTTAATTTTGGGTACTTCCGATAATATGGTAAAAAAAATAGCTGAGAGCCTAGAATTACCAGAAATATCAAAGTTTATTTATATTACCGATATTGCTACCAAAGAAGAAATGGAAACAGCTAGACGTATTCGTGTAACAGAAGGAAAACATGTTATACCAGTACCTACTTTTGAATTAAAAAAGGATTTTTCTCGGTTATATTTTAGACCCATTACAAATATTTAAATCCAAGGGAAAAGGAGCAAAACCATATATTTCAGAAAAATCCATCATACGACCAACCTTTAGTTACTTAGGAAATTTCACCATTTCCGATAGCGTGTTTCGTCAAATTATTCAATACATGGCAGATAAGGCACCAGCAATTTATAAAATTGCCAAAACAAGGGTAGACAAGGACAGCGATGGTCCCTATATTTATTTAGAAGTCATTATTTGCTATGGCTATAACTTAATTACCAGTGTACAAGAATTTAAGCAAAAAGTAAAAAAAGAAATTGAACAACTAACTGCCATGAATGTTCAAAAAATAGATGTTGTCATAAAAGGAATTGAAGTACCAGTAAAAAAGGAGGAATAAAAATGTCATTTATAGTTGCAATTGATGGTCCGGCAGGAACTGGAAAAGGGACGATTGCAAAATTGGTTTCTGAGAAATTTGGATTGTTAAATGTGGATACAGGAGCAATGTTTCGTTGTGTTACACTTGCCATGTTACAACAAAACATTGCCCTTGAGGAAGAAGAAAAAATACAAGCGTTATTAAGCGATATACAAATTGAGTTAAAAGAAGAAAATGGAGAATTGGAGGTTTTTCTAAATGGGGAAGATGTTACCTCTAAAATTCGAACCCCAGAAGTAAATGCTTTTATTTCAGGTGTTTCTTCTTTGAAAATAGTACGTAGTAAATTATTAGATTTACAAAGAAACTTAGCCAAAGGACAAAATGTTGTTATGGAAGGACGAGATATTGGAACCACTGTATTTCCAAATGCTAATGTAAAAATCTATTTAGATGCTTCATCAGAAGAAAGAGCAAGAAGACGTGTAAGACAAAACGAAGAAAAAGGAATTCATATGTCATATGAAGAAGTTTTAGAAAGTGTAAAAAAGAGAGATAAACTAGATTCAACACGAGAACTTGCACCATTAAAAAAAGCAGAAGATGCCATATATATTGATGGCACCAATATGAGTGTAGAAGAATGTGCGAATGTCGTATATAAGATTATTGAAGAAAAAATGTAGCAAATGATTTAAGGAATTATCTTCTGTAGGGGCGAGCATTAATTGGATAATAATAGAGAGGAATGAAAAAAATGAAATTATTTTTTAAGAAAATAGCAAGAGCCATTGTAAGAGGAGCTATTTACCTTTATTGCAAAATTATTCATAGAGCTGAAATTATTGGAAAAAAAGACATACCGAAAAATGAAAACTTTATTTTTTGTGGAAACCACAGAAACTATTTAGACCCACCATTAATGGTAGCAACCGCTGGAAGACACCTTCGTTTTATGGCAAAAGAAGACCTAAGAAAAAATCCTTTTTTTGCATTTTTAGGTGTTGTGTTCGACGGTATCTATGTAAAAAGAGACTCCAAAGACGTAACAGCACTAAAAACCACATTAAAAGCAATAAAAGATGGAGAAAGTATTGCACTTTTCCCAGAAGGAACTCGAAATGGGCTAGAAAAAGGAGAAAAAGTAAAAGACGGAGCAGCCTTTTTCGCACTAAGAACCAACACAAGAGTTATTCCAGTAGGAATATCAGGTGGACTAAAAAAATTCCAAAAAGTAAAAATTGTATATGGAAAACCACTAGACCTATCAAACTATACTGAAATGTACAAAAACAAGGAAACCGAAAAACAAGCCTTAGAAGAAGTAAGCAAATTAATTATGGATTCCATTATGGAGTTGACAAAATAAGGGGAAAAGTAGTATAATTTACAAGTTATTATTTTTAATAAAGAAATTAAATTGTATAAGAACTCCATACATATGTCGTACTTTGGCATCGAAATTGTACCAAAAAGGCCCATTTACATAAGGGGGCTGTCGCCGATAGGCGACTGGGGGTTCTAAAAAGGAGAAATGACACATGAATAACGAAAAAATAAGAAATATTGCAATAATTGCACACGTAGACCATGGAAAAACCACATTAGTAGACGCCCTACTAAAACAAAGCCATGTCTTTCGTGAAAATGAACAAGTAGCAGAAAGAGTAATGGATTCCAATGATATTGAAAAAGAAAGAGGAATTACCATTCTTTCTAAAAATACCTCCGTTATGTATAAAGATATAAAAATAAATATTGTCGATACACCAGGTCATGCCGATTTTGGTGGAGAAGTAGAAAGGGTATTAAAAACCGTTGATGGTGTTTTATTATTAGTAGATGCTTTTGAAGGACCAATGCCTCAAACAAGAGAAGTACTAAAAAAATCACTTGCTTTAAACTTAAAACCAATTGTTGTCATTAATAAAATAGACCGTCCAGGAGCAAACCCTGAAAAAGTGGTTGACCAAGTTATCGAACTATTTATTGAACTTGATGCCAATGATGATCAATTAGATTTTCCAGTGGTATATGCATCAGCCAAAAACGGAATTGGTAAAATGAATTTAGAACAAGAAACTACCGATTTAAATTGTTTATTTGAAACCATTATCAATACCATTAATCCACCAGCATGTGACATTGATGGAACAAT
The DNA here is from genome assembly GCA_947648215.1 of uncultured Clostridium sp. Lineage (GTDB taxonomy): Bacteria > Bacillota > Clostridia > TANB77 > CAG-508 > RGIG8482. The sequence goes on from CANSMW010000003.1 coordinate 67,658, forward strand.
GCAAATGTTAGTTTCAAACATCGATTATGATGATTATGTAGGAAGAATTGCGGTAGGTAGAGTAGAAAGAGGAACCGTAAAATTAGGAATGCCAGTATCGATTTGCAAAAAAGACGATAAAGTAACCAATGGAAGAATTGCAAAATTATATACTCATGTTGGACTAAAAAGAGTAGAAGTAGAAGAAGTACAAGCTGGTGATATTATTGCCATCGCAGGAATTCCAGATATTAATATTGGAGAAACTATTTGCGATTACGACCATCCAGAAAAAATTGACTTTGTGGATATTGATGAACCAACAGTATCGATGACTTTTAGTGTAAATAATGGTCCATTTGCCGGAAAAGAAGGACAATTTATTACCTCAAGACATATTCGTGACCGTTTATTTAAAGAATTAGAAAGAAATGTAAGCCTACGTGTAAAAGAAACTGATTCACCAGATAGTTTTGAAGTTTCTGGGCGTGGAGAACTACATTTATCTGTTTTAATTGAAAATATGAGAAGAGAAGGGTTTGAATTATTAGTATCTCGTCCAAAAGTAATTATAAAAGAAATTGATGGACAAAAATGCGAACCAATTGAGCGTTTAACGGTAAATGTACCAGATGATGCCATAGGAACTGTTATTGAAAAACTAGGACAAAGAAAAGCTGAAATGATTAATATGGAGCCAGCAGAAGATGGACATACCAAAATTGAATTTAAAATCCCAGCAAGAGGATTAATTGGTTATCGAACTGAATTCTTAACTGATACCAAAGGAACTGGTGTTATGAGCCATGTATTTGATTGTTATGAACCATATAAAGGAGAGGTATTATCTCGTGTACGTGGAACCATTGTAGCTTTTGAGCCAGGAAAAGCTGTAACCTATGGATTATACAATGCACAAGATAAAGGTGATTTATTCATAGGAGCAGGAACCGAAGTATATGAAGGAATGATTGTAGGGTTAAACTCAAGAAATGATGATTTAGCCATCAATGTATGCAAAGAAAAACATTTAACCAATACAAGAGCTTCTGGTTCAGATGATGCCCTTCGTTTAGTACCACCAATTCAATTTTCACTAGAAAAAGCGATTGAATTTATTGAAGATGATGAATTAGTAGAAGTAACACCAAAGAGCATTCGTTTAAGGAAGAAAATTTTAAGCAGTAAAGACAGGGAAATTGCTGCAAGAGCAAAACGAAAATAGAAAGGAAACGAGCCGTATGTATAAGACATTACGGCTCGCTACGGATTATAATAATAAATAATAGCATATCCTTCAGAAAATTCAATGCATACAAAAGGGATACAAAAATCGACTTGAGATACTTCTACATTATTTTGAATACATAAGTGAACATCTTTTTTGATAGTTTCATATTCTTTTTTTGAAATAGTATGCTGTTCGATTCTTCTGTTGACCAAATTCAAAATTTCATCAATCCGTTTTTTCACTATAATCAGTCCTTTCTTAAAGACGATGTGTACATAATATCATAAATGTAATAAGAAAACAAGAGGTGTAGAAAAAATGAATGAAGTAGAATTAAAAAAAATTAAAGAAGAAGCATTAAATGAGCATATTCCTATTATTATGGATGATACCTTAAAAGAAATTGCAATATTACTAAAAAATCGTAAGTTAAAACATATTCTTGAAATAGGAACAGCAGTAGGGTATTCGGCTATTTGCTTTTCACAGTTTTTAGAAGAAAATGGGAGAATTGATACGATTGAAAGAGAAGAAGAACGAGTACGAAAGGCGAAAAAAAATATTAAAAGGGCAGAAGTGGAAGAAAAAATTCAGATATATTCTGGTGATGCTGTTGAAATCTTACCAACTTTTCAAGGAAAATACGATATGATTTTTATTGATGCCGCAAAAGGAAAATATCCTTTTTTCTTAAGCCAAGCCTTACGTCTATTAGATAAAGATGGAATTATTTTAGCTGATAATGTGCTATATAAAGGCTATGTTATGAGCGATTATAACAAACATAAACAACGTACTGCCGTAAGAAACCTACGAGAATATTTAAAAGAAGTAAACGAAAATCCGAATTTAGAAACAAAAATTTTAGAAGTAGGAGATGGGCTTGCAGTAAGCAAAAGAAAAAGCCGATGAAGTTATCTACCTTCATCAGCTTTTTCTTTTGCTTTTGATTTCTTTTCTTGTAAAGTAGGCTTTATTTGTTTACGATATTCTTTTAATGGTATTCCATAAATGTATTCAAAGCATTCTGCATCTGTCATTCGATAAGTATGATAACCATCTGCAAGCTTAGTAGTTAGTGCAAAACGAGGAATTTTACTTAAAGAATTATTCGATAATGTATGTTCGTTTGGTTTGTATCCATATTCTCTTTCCATATTATTAAAACGTTCCATATCATAGGTTCTTATTTGGCATTCAAGCCCTAAACCTTGTTCTTCTGAATAAAAAGAACATTGTAAAGAAGCATATCCAGAAGGTTTTGGACGAGCAATATAATCTTTTCTTTTTTTTGTTTCAAAACCTTGACTTTCATAAAAGCTTTCAATATCTTTTTGAAAATCATTACAATATGGTACTAAATCTTCTTTTGATGATTTTTTGTAAGTGGTAGCGGTACTTAAAGGCAAATAAATATCTTTCCCATTTCTATTAGCACAAATATATGGAGTATTGTTATCAATCCATACATTACGAGCATTTTCTTGAACAGAGATATTAAGTTTCTTACTTTCAAAAGGAATCTGGAAGCAATCGCCATCAATGATACGAAATTCATCTGGACCAGAATCAATATAAATTCCTTCACTATCGATACTTATTTTATTAATTGGATAATTAAGGGATAATAAAAAAACTTTAATTGCATAATCATCCATTATTTCAACTGCTTGAAAATCGTCTTTTTGAAATAAGTCAATAAATTTTCGGATTACTTTTTCATAATGCGAAAAAGGAGACTTAAATCTACCAGCTATACCAAAATCTAAATGGGGATACTTTTCATATAAAAAACCATATAAATCTGTTTGTAACTGAATAAAATCATCTAATGAAGATTCGTGTATATTATATTGTAACTGATAATCATTAGGGTCAATAATTAAATTGGAAAGTCTCGTTAATGTAGCACACTTTCTTTCAAATTGCTTAAAAATTGGTTCATCATCATTCCATTTCATTAATCTATTTTTTACTTTTTCATCAATTAGCATAATATCACCTCTTTTACTCATACCTCCATTATATCATATATCCACATAAAAAGCTAGCAATGCAGGATTCTGCATTGCTAGCGTAAGTTTATTAAAACAAATTCAAATATCGAATACTAGATAATACCGTATCAACAGCAAGAAGAACAAAGGCGATGTTAATAACGATAATTTGTACATGAGCAGGTATTTTCTTTATAACTTTTTTCACAATCTTTTCAATAAATGGATGGACAAAATGGATGAAAATAAGAGCAATAATCCCCCACGCAAAAGAGAAGAAGAGACTAATTCGTCCATTTAGGTTCATAAAATCATTTGTGTAATCCCACCAACGGTCGGCAAATAAGGCATCTAATGCAAAACCTGCTACATATTCAAAAACAGAAAATACAATTACAGAGTAGAAAAACAGTTTTAATGGTTTTGACTTATATTTTCTCAAAATACTAATTAATATAATGGCTCCCCAACCATAAATAGGGCAAAGAGGTCCATACAAAAATCCTCTTTTTACAAAATGCCCCAAGGTTTCAAATGCATACACAGTTTCTAATAACCAACCAATAATAGCATAAATCAAAAAGTATAATAAAAGATAACGTATGCTCACTAAATAAGTATCTTTTTTATCAATTTTCTCCATTAAAAAATCCTCCATAAAATATAGGTAAATCATATCAAATTTGTAGAGGATTGTAAATTATTTTTCAAAAAAAACTTGAAAACGTGGTTAAAATATGCTATGATGAATATACTAAAGGAGATACAGAAATGTATTAAAAGCGGTTTTCCTGTATCCAGTTAAAAACAGTTATATAAAGTGGTTTTCCTGTATCCAATCAAAAACAGTCATATAAAGCGGTTTTCCTGTATCCGGTTAAAAACAGTTGTAAAACAAGTGGGAGGTTATATAAAAAACTTCCTACTTTATTTTTTTGGAAAGGAGGAATAGGTATGAAACAAACTTTAAAATGGTACATTGTAGACAAAGAATATGTAAAATATTTAAGAAAGGCAGATAATCGAGTTCAATATAGTGAATATAATGATAAATTAAAACCATATATTGGTATTATTATTACAATTCATGATTTCGACTATTATGTTCCAATCTCTTCTGTGGGAAATAAAATAAAGAAACTTGAAAAGTATTCAAAAATGAAAGATGATATTGATATTATTAAAATTTACGATAATAATAAAAAGCTATTATCTGTTTTAAATTTAAACAATATGATACCAGTAAGACCAGAGAATGCAAGAATATTAAAATATAGTGAAATTGATAATTATAGACAATTTTATAATTTGACAGATAAAAGGAAGTATATTTATTTTCTACAAATTGAATTAGCAATTTTAAGAAAAAACGCTAATATTATTTCATATAAAGCAACTAAGTTATACGATGAAAAAATAAAAACAAATTCTCAAAAATTTCCAAAAGAACATGTGATTTTAAATTATTAGAAGAAAAGTGCATGGAATATAATAAGCACTAGAAAATTTATAGAAACTTTCTTCCAAATGGTACATAAACATGATATAATAGTGTCGAAATATGAAGTAAAAGAGGTAGAGATATATGAAAAAGCCAGAATTATTAGCTCCAGCAGGATCTTTTGCAAAAGCAAAAATTGCATTTTTATATGGAGCAGATGCGGTATATGCAGGTACATCTTCTTTATCGTTACGAAGTCGTGCGGAAATGAGAGATGATGATTTAGCAAATACCATTCGTTATGCCCATAGCATAGGGAAAAAAGTATATGTTGCGATTAATATTTATGCTTGGGATACGATGTATGAGGAAATCCGTAAACAGGCTAGAATGTTAAATGAACTAAAGGCAGATGGCATTATTGTAGCAGATGGGGGAGTTGTCGATGTTGTAAAACAGGAGGCTCCTGATATTGATATTCATATTAGCACACAAGCTAATGTAGTAAGTGCTCATAGTGCTAACTTTTGGTATAAAAATGGGGCAAAGCGTGTTATTTTAGCACGTGAATTGCATGGGGAACAAATTCGAGAAATTATTAATCATACTCCCATACCATTAGAAACCGAAATCTTTGTTCATGGAGCAATTTGTTTTGGTTATTCAGGACGATGTTTTTTAAGTGATTTTTTGGCTTCTAGGAGTGCTAATTTAGGGGACTGTGCTCAAAGTTGTAGATGGGCATATAATGTGTATGCTGAAGAAGTAAATAATCCGGGAAATCTAATGCCAGTGGAGCATGATGAAAAAGGAACTTATATTTTTTCTTCAAAAGATTTATGCTTAGTAAAGGAACTACCAGAAATTATAGAAATGGGAGTAGATAGCTTAAAAATTGAGGGAAGATTAAAAACGGAATACTATTTGGCATCGGTTATTAATACTTATCGTAATGCAATTGATGATTATATAAAGGCTCCAGAAACTTATGATGGTAGCAAATATGTAAAAGAACTTGAAAAAGTAAAAACAAGAGGTTTAACGACTTTTTATTTTAATGATAGAAACAATAAAGATTTTCAAGAATATGAAGGTAAACAATATAATCCAGACTATGAATTTGGTGGTAAAATTATTTCGTATCATTCAGAAAAAACAGTCATGGAGGTAAAAAACCGCTTAAAAATAGGAGATACGTTAGAAATTCTAATTCCAAACCAATTAGAGTCGTACTGTTTTACGATTGACCAGTTATGGGATTCCGAAACAGATGAGAAAGTCGAATTTGTTAACCCAGGAAAAGCAGGACAAACCGTAAAAATTCACGTGCCAATTCCTGTTAAAAAAGACTGGATTTTAAGGCGAAAAAAGTAGACATAAGGATTGGAATGTGTTATAATAACATTGTTACAATAAATTTGTAGAAAGAATGAGGTAAAACAATGTCAAAAAAGAAAAGAGAAAGAGAAAAGGCAAAAAAGGAACAGGCTCGGCAGATAAAAAGAGCAGCAAAAGCCAAACGGCAACAGCACAATCCTGCAAAATGGGAAGAAAAAAAGGCGAAACGGCAGGAACAGCAGATGGCTAGGCTGGATTTCTTTTCTTGTGGCTTGTGAGTTAAGTCAGTACTTCATTACTGTGTAAATTGTACACAGTACTAAGCAAAAAGCGATTCTTTAAGAGAAATCTTAGGAATCGCTTTTTGCTTCTAATTGTTTTCCAAGCCAAAAACAAAAAATAAGGATAGCAATGGAAAAAATACTGGTAATATTAAATTTTAGGCTAGGGACTAGGATTAGTGTAGAACCTAGTACAAAACCTATAATCGTATAATATGTTTCTGAAAAATGTGTTTTTAGTAGGAATTGGATTAATTTTAGAAATAGCAATCCCCCTATTGTAAGTCCAATTCCCATGGGGAATAGAATAGACAAGTTAACCGTAGAAATAGCATTTAGGTAAGTTTCATAGGTTCCTAAAATCATTAATAAAACCGTACTACTAACCCCGGGGACAACTACCCCTGCAGACATAACAAAACCGCTAAGAACCAAAAATAATGTGTTTGAAGTGGTAGCCATTGTATTTGTTGGTAGAGCATTTTCGAAACCTAATAGAATAAGTGTAAAAATAAAAGATAAAACAGTATAACCAATATAATGCAATCGGAAACCTTTTTTGGAATTCGCAATATGAAATAAATTAGGAATGCACCCTAATATTAACCCCAAAAAAGCACACTTTGTTTGAAATGGATAACTTTCAAATAATATCTTTAAAACATTCCCCAATAAAACCACTCCAATTGCCACCCCAATTACAATTGGAAACAAAAATAAGGTATTTTTCTTCATATCCTTAAAAAATCCCAATACACTTTCAATTAACCTATCATAAATTCCAAAAACAACACACAAAACCCCACTACTAATACCGGGCAAAATAGCTCCAGCACCAATCAAAATCCCAATCATAAAACGAAACCAAACACTCACTTTGCAAAACCCCCTTTTTAATTGTATGTACAGTATGATAAAATTAGTATTAAGAACCCCCAGTCCTCTTCGTGGACTAGGGGTTCTTACGTATTAATAAAATTTTAAGAAAAATGTGGTTGACGAAATGAGCAAAAAGGAAGATAATAGATAATTGAGAGGGGAAGGAAGCACGTTTATGAAAAGAACCAAAAAGTTAGTAAAAAATTTCATTTTATTTCTTATATTAATCATTATCACTTTTTACATCATTTTAAAAGACCAAGATATTACAGAAATCATAAATATCGTATTTAGTGTCAAAAAGGAATTTATTTTGATTGCCGTTCTTTGTATGATACTATATCTTTCTTGTGAAGCGATTAATATTAGAAGAACCCTACGAACTTTAAATGAAAATCTATCCTTTCCAAAAGCCTTGAAAATTGCGTTTATTGGATTTTTCTTTAGTTCCATTACGCCAGCAGCAAGTGGAGGACAGCCAATGCAAGTCTATTATATGCACAAAGATAACATTTCGATTGCCAATTCTACATTAACACTATTAATCAATTTAAGCTGTGTTCAAATTGTTACCATTTCTATTGCTTTATTTAGTCTTATTTTCAATTACCAATATTTAAACACAGTACTTATCTGGTTTCTAATTCTAGGGGTAACATTAAACTTAACCGCTCTAGCATTACTACTAATATCTATCTTTTCAAAAAGAATGACCAATTGGATAATTCAAATTACCCTTCGAATACTAACCTTTTTTAAAGTAAAAAACATCGAAGAAAAACAAGAGCGTTTTGAAAGTGAACTAACCAAATACCAAGGCAGTGCAAAATATATAAAAAAGAACGGAAAATTAATTATAAAAACCCTTCTTACCACTTATTTACAATATATTATATTTTATAGTATTTCTTACTGGGTATATTGCTCTTTTGGACTACAAGGACACAATGCTTTTGAAATTATCACTTTACAATCGGTATTATACGCTACAGTATCTGGTATTCCATCACCGGGAGCAATTGGAGTAAGTGAAGGAGGCTTTCTTGCCATTTTCAGTTCAATCTTTACGAAAGACCTATTAAAAAGTGCCATGCTATTAAACCGAGGAATCAATTTCTATTTGTTTGTTATCATTAGTTCAATCATTGTAATAATAAACACAATTAGAGACAAGAAAAAGGCTTTGAAGGAATGACTATTAAAAGGCCCCTTTACTTAAGGGGGCTGTCGCCATAGGCGACTGGGGGTTTTAAGAATTTTATTATTTTACCAAAAGAACTGTAACAGCAACAAGAAAAGAGATTAAGGAACAAAGATAGTGTTGAAAAAATTTGAAGAATAGGTTATAATGTCAAATAAGTTAGAAATAACTTAAAAATAGGGGAAGTAAAAATGATAAATATATTATTGTGTGGAAATGAGAAAGTGTTTGATGGAGCACTTACACAAAGCTTATCCATTACCAACAAAACCAAAGAAATCATCCATTGGTACATTCTTACCATGGATGTCTCTAGGATAAAACCAGAATATACCTGTATTACCGAAGAACAAATTCAATTTTTAAACAAAGTGGTCAAATCTAAGCATCCGGAAAATCAAGTAACTCGAATCGATATTACCAATTTATACGAAACCGAGTTTGGAAAGTGCAAAAATGAAGGAGCCTATTGTACGCCATATACTTTACTTCGCTTATTTGCCGATGTAATTCCAGAAATACCAGATAAAATTCTGTATTTGGATATCGATATGATGGCAAAAGGGGATATTTCTGAATTATACCATACCAATATTTCAAATTATGAATATGCAGCAGTAAAAGAAAAATATGGTTCTATTTTCATTTGGCCAGATTATATTAATGCAGGCATGTTATTACTCAATATAAAGAAAATAAAAGAAACTAAGTTACTAGAAAAAGCACGACATCTCATCAAAACCAAAAAGATGTTATTTGCTGACCAAGATGCAATTTATCGTTCTACTACCAAAAAGTTATTATTACCAAGAAAATACAATGAGCAATCTAGTTTTAAAAGGGAAGATACCATCATATGTCACTTTTGTAAAAGGCTTATGCTATTACCATACCCACATACCGAAAACTATAAACAATGGCAAATTGATGATATCCATCGAGAACTAAAATGTTACGCATTTGAAGACGATTTACAAGAATATGTAAAATTAAAACAAAAATTTGAAGAGGAAAAAGGGGAAAAAGAAAATGAAACAAGAAACAATACCAATCTTTTTTGCAGTTGATGACAAATACATACCGTTTCTAGCAGTAGCTTTGCAATCGATGTTTGAGCATGCTTCCAAACAGTATTATTATGAAATTAAAATATTACATACCAATATTCAAGAAGAAAACAAGAAAAAGATTGAAAAATACCAAAAAGATTATATTCATATCGAATTTGTAGATGTGAATTACTATATTGATGAAGTAAAAGATAAATTATATACTAGAGATTATTATACCAAAACAACCTATTTTCGTTTATTCATTCCAGAATTATACCCAGAATATGACAAGGTATTATATTTAGATAGTGATATTGCTGTATTGTCCGATATTTCTGAATTATTTCATACTGAAATGGGAACCAATTTAGTAGCAGCAGCACCAGATGACGTTATTCAAACCATTGAGACATTTCAAGAATATGCCGAAAAAGTAGTAGGAGTCGTACGTTACCAAAACTACTTTAATGCTGGAATTTTATTAATGAATTTAAAGGAACTTCGAAACTTTAAGTTTCAAGAAAAATTCTTATATTTACTAGAAACCATCAAATTCTCTGTGGCACAAGACCAAGACTACTTAAACCATTTATGTAAGGGAAGAGTGACCCTGTTTGAAAACACATGGAACCGTATGCCAATTGGAGGAGATACGGTAAGACGAGATAAATTGCATTTAATCCATTACAATTTATCGTATAAACCATGGCATTTTGAAAATATTTTGTATGAAGAATATTTTTGGGAATATGCCATAAAAACGGAGTTTTTAGAAGAAATTAATGAAATTAAGGCTAATTATTCTGAAGAAGAAAAAAAGATTGATTTAGAAGCGTATGATAAATTAGTAGCTCTTGCACAAAAAGAGAGCTCTTGTGTAGGAGATGACCGTATGCATAAAAAAGAAATCAAACAAGTAGTCGAACCATCCAAAGAACGCTTGGCTATCTTAAAGAAAATTGAAAACTTAGAGCGAGAAGGAAAATTTGATATCGATGTAGAAGATGATCCACCAACCATTCCTTTAACCCCTGAGCATGTGGATTATTTAAAAACCAAAAGCACAAGTAAACTAAAAGCGATATTTGCCAATCGTTTAGCCGAAAAATTTGTAGAAGAATTACTAAAAGATAAAAAACTAGTCATTAAAGAGATAAGAGGATTAGAAAACTTAAGTAACCTATCAACAGGGGCAATTATTACCTGTAACCACTTTAATCCATATGATTGCTTTACAGTTGAAACCGTTTTTCGAAGAACAAACCATGCCAAAAATAAAACACTATATAAAGTAATTCGAGAAGGAAATTACACAAATTTCTCTGGATTTTATGGATTTTTGTTTCGAAATTGTGATACCTTACCACTTAGTTCAAACAAAAAAACAATGAAAGCATTTATAAAGGCAGTAGATACCATTCTACAAAGAGGCGATTTTATTTTAATGTATCCAGAACAAAGTATGTGGTGGAATTATAGAAAACCAAAGCCATTAAAAGATGGTGCCTATAATATGGCGGTTAAAAACCATGTGCCAGTTCTTCCAATCTTTATTACAATGGAAGATAGTGACAGGCTTGATGAAAATGGATTTTACATACAAGAATATACCGTTCATATTGGGAAACCAATTTACCCTAGCAAAAATACAATGGCAAAAAAGAACATCCAAGCAATGAGAGAGAAAAACTATCAAGTTTGGAAAGAAGTGTATGAGGAGTTTTATCATATACCATTAGAATATACCACAAAAAAAGAAGAAATAGGTGTTTTATAAATGGAAAGAAAAACAATCTATTACCAAGATGAATTAAATGATGAGTTTTCTACCAAAAAAATCATACCAAGAAAAATAGATGAAACGTATCCATACCTTCGTAAAAATCCCATATGGAATATGGTGTCATATTTATTGCAAAATGTGCTTAGTATGCCAATCAAAGTAGGGTATGCCAAAATCAAGTTTCATATACAATACATAGGAAAAGAAAAGCTAAAACCCTATCGTAATCAAGGGTATTTCATCTATGCCAACCATACCCAAATATTTGCAGATACCTTTATTCCAAGCATAGGCAACTATCCAAAACGAAACTTCTTTATCGTAAACCCAGAAAACATTTCTATGAAAGGCTCAGGCACTATCATCGAAATGCTAGGAGCCATACCAGTTCCCGGAAGCAAAACCGCTATGAAACATTTTCTAGAAGCCATCGAAAAACGAATTTTAGAAAAATCGTCCATTACCATATATCCAGAAGCACACATCTGGCCCTACTACACTAAAATAAGACCCTTTAAAGAAGTATCTTTCCAATACCCAATCGCACTTCGGAACACCAACTTTTTGCATGACAAACACCTACCAAGCATACGGAAAAAAGAAAAACAAAGTAAAAATTGTAACCTACATTGACGGCCCATTTTTTGCAGATGACAAATTAGGAAGAAAAGAAAAACAAAAGGATTTACGAGACAAGGTGTATGAGTGTATGGTAAGGAGGAGTGGGGATAGTAATGTGGAATATATAGAATATGTAAAGAAATAAATTGATGTTGTGTAGGGGCGATTTTAATCGCCCCTACATGTAATGTTATTCTTGAAATTCCTTATTTAACTTACCAATTGCCTTGGTTTCAATTCTTGAAACATAGGAACGTGAAATCCCCATCATACTAGCAATCTCATTTTGTGTTTTTGGTTTTCCTCCGTTTAATCCAAAGCGAAGTTCGAGAATGGCTTTTTCTCTATCTTTTAACACTTCTTTCATTTTTTGATAGAGTTTCTTTACTTTCATTTTCAAGTCAATTTCCTCTTCAACCGATTTTTCATCTGTTTCTAATACATCCATTAAAGTAACTTCATTATCATCCTTATCTTTTCCAATCGGTTCGTTTAAATACACTTCCGATTTTGTCTTTTTACTTGAACGTAAAAACATCAAAATTTCATTTTCAATACATCTTGCAACATAGGTAGCAAGTCGAATATTTTTGTCTGGATTAAAGCTATTAATTCCTTTAATTAAACCAATTGTACCAATCGAAATCAAATCATCTTGGTCAATATTGGTAGTGGCATATTTTTTACTAACATGAGCCACTAGTCGTAAATTTCTTTCAATTAATATATTACGAGCTTCATCATCACCATTTTTCATTCTTTCAATACAATTCTTTTCTTCCTCACTAGACAATGGCTCTGGAAACAAATTACTACTTTGTATATATCCAACTACAAAAATAGCACTTTTCAAAAAAGCGAAAAATCCTGATAGAGTAAGGGCAAGCATACAAGCACCTCCAAAAATTTGACTATACAGGATTATATGTTTCAAAAATAAAAAAGTGCCTGACCTTGTAAAAATAAGTATGAAAAACTCTTGCAATCATATCATAATTTTGATATAATTTGACCATAATAACAATGGAGGTGTTTTTATGCCACTAATTAGACCATGTGCAGATTTAAGAAATAATTATAATGAAATTTCAAGAATTTGTCACGAAACAAAAGAACCAATGTATATTACCAAAAATGGCGGTAATGATTTAGTTATTTTAAGTGATGAAGCATATGAAAATATGACAAAAACAAAACAAGAAATAGAAGACAATAAAATTAATCAACTTGTAACCCAATATTTTGATATGCATTATGCTACCTTAGAAGAATTTAAACAAGATTTTTTGACCAAAATTTACCAAGCATTAAAAGATGTCGATGAAGGAAATTATCAAACAATGAAAGACTTTTGTGCAGAAATGGAGGAAACCTACGAGTTAAAATTGACATAATTTGTAAAATGTTGTATAATATTTAATAGATAAACTATCAAGTTTTTTTTATAATGGAGGAAGCAACTATGCAAGAAATTCGGAAAAATTTTCAGACAGAGGTAAAAGAATCACATAAATCCATTTCATCAAAGAACATATGTAATGGAAACTCAAATCGAGAAATGATCGTTACACCTGTTCTATCCTGTGATGGAAAGGGATACATTGATTATTACGTAGGTAATTTTCTTTTACCGAAAAATTAGTAGACAAACGAATTTAAGATCTCAAGTAAGAAGGGGCGGAGAATTTTAGCAGTATATCTAAAATTCTACCGCTTTTCTATTTGACATTACAAAAAAACTAATATACAATACCATAAGAGGAGATGAGATACGTGATTGAGTTAGAGGATAACAAACGAGAATTAATGGAACTTTCTAAAAGAATAGAAAGTATGGGTGAGTCTCTTTGACCTTGCTAGTATGGCGAAAAAAGTAGAGGAGTTAGAGGAAAAAACTATGCAAGAGGGGTTTTGGAATGATAATAAGACTTCTTCTGTTGTTTTGCAGGAATTGAAGGGATTGAAGAATAAGTATGAAAGTTTTTTGAAGATAAAAGAGGAATTGGCAAATTTAGTGGAGCTAAATGAGTTGATTTTATTAGAAGAAGATGAGGAACTTGGGAAGGATTTATTGAAGAATACAAAATTATTGAGACATGATTTTGAAAAGTTTGAAATTACTACTTTGCTTTCTGGAAAGTATGATAGAAATAATGCTATTGTTACCTTGCACCCAGGAGCAGGTGGAACCGAGTCGCAGGATTGGGCAGAAATGCTATATCGTATGTATACCCGTTTTGCCAATAGCAATGGCTACCATATAAAAGAACTAGATTATTTAGAAGGTGAAGAAGCAGGAATAAAGAGTGTTACTTTTTTAGTAAGTGGCGAAAATGCGTATGGTTATTTAAAATCGGAAATTGGTGTTCATCGATTGGTACGTATTTCTCCTTTTGATGCAGGAGGAAGACGACACACATCTTTTGCTTCTGTAGAGGTATTACCGGAAATTACAGACGACATTAATATTGAAATCAACCCAGAAGAGCTACGAATTGATACTTACCGTGCCTCACGGAGCAGGGCGGACAACATATTAATAAAACCGATTCAGCAGTAAGAATTACACATCTTCCAACCAATACCGTCGTTTCTTGCCAAACCGAACGTTCACAAATTCAAAATAAAGAAACTGCCATGAAAATGCTAAAATCAAAATTACTTGATTTAAAGGAAAAAGAACACAAAGAAGAAATCTCGGATTTAAAAGGAGAGCAAAAAGAAATTGCATGGGGGAGTCAAATTCGTTCATATGTATTTTGCCCATATACCTTAGTAAAAGACCATAGAACCAATTTTGAAACAGGAAATGTTACAGCTGTTATGGATGGGGAAATTAACGAATTTATAGAAAGCTATCTAAAATTACGAAACTTTCCGCAAAATACATAATATACTATAGTATGGCGATGTTTAAATTTAAATATCACCTACACTTTAAGAAAAAGAAGGTGCCATAAATGGCAATTATAGTACAAAAATTTGGAGGGAGTTCTGTAGCAGACACAGATAAATTATTTAAAGTCTGTCGTCATATTATAAAGGAATATGAAAAAGGAAATGATATTGTAGTTGTTGTATCAGCACAGCGGAAAAACCACAGATAAATTAATTGAAGAAGAAGCTGAAATTACAAGTACACCAAATAAAAGAGAACATGATGTATTAGTATCAACGGGAGAACAAATTACGATTGCAAAACTATCTATGTGCTTACAAAAACAAGGATATGAAGCAATTTCATATACAGGTTGGCAACTTCCCATTATAACAAATTCTATCAATGGAAATGCCAGAATAAAAGAGATTGCAATTGACCGTATAAAGAGTGATTTAGCAAAAAGAAAAATTGTTGTTGTTGCAGGTTTTCAAGGGGTAGATGAAGATTTGAATATTACTACCTTAGGACGAGGTGGTTCGGATACAACGGCCGTTGCTTTAGCCTCAGCCTTAACTGCTGAAAAATGCGATATTTATACCGATGTAGATGGTATTTTTTCTGGTGATCCAAGAATCATAAAAAATGTTTCTAAAATTGAAACAATTTCTTATGATGAAATGCTTGAACTTGCAAGCCTTGGAGCAAAAGTATTGCACAATCGTTGTGTCGAAATAGGAAAAAAATATAATATACCAATCTATGTGAAATCTACTTTTGAAGAAGAAAGTAGAGGAACCCTAGTTACTTCCAAAGAATGCCTAGAAGACTTATGTATTAGTGGAGTAGCAAAAGAAGACCATATTGCAAGAATCACACTCATTGGAAAAACCAATAAAATAGGTCGAATCTATAAAATATTTCGTTTACTTGCAAACAATAATATTAATGTAGATATTATTGTGCAAGCGTTTGGGGAACATATTGCAAAAGATATATCCTTTACTATAAAAGAACACGACCTAGAAGAAACATTAGAAATCTTACATGAACATGCAAGCGAATTTGATATAGAAGAAATTAAATCTTGGGGAGGAATGTCGAAAGTATCCATTGTAGGAATTGGAATTGCAAACAATCCAGGAGTTGCAGCAACCCTATTTGAAACCCTATACGAAAATAATATCAACATGCACATGATAAGCACATCTGAAATAAAAATCTCGGTTCTAGTTAATCATAATGTGGCAGAAACTGCATTAAATGCAATACACAATAAATTTATGAAAAAGACTGTTTCTATTTAGGAACAGTCTTTTTGTGTCCTTTTTGTAAATTTGAAAGAAAAGGGGTTCTAGTATGGTCAAGTTGTGAATATATATATTTTAGATTAAAAAAGCTAAGAGTATGAATGGGGGAAGAGTTATGACGTTAGAGGAGAGAAAAGGAATGACAAATAATATTGTACAGAACCTTGTATTAGAGAATAGGGGAAAGTTAAGTGTTTCTGGAGTGTTAGATGTTTTAAGTTTTGATGACCAAATTGTTATTATTGAAACAGAACTTGGATTACTAACCATAAAAGGGGAAGATTTACGAATTAATAAACTTAGTATTGATACCTCAGAAGTTGTTGTAGAAGGTGATATTTACAATATGGGATATAGCGAAAAAGATACTGAAAAAAAATCAAGTAATTTGTTAGGAAAAATTTTTAAATAGAAAATAGGGTGAGCGAAACTTGAATAATCAAGCATATATATTTTTATTATTTATGATAAATGGTCTCATCATTGGACTATTATTTGATTGTTTTCGAGTATTACGAAAATCTTTCAAAACCTCCGATTTTGTTACCTATATAGAAGATATTTTCTTTTGGATAATAGCAGGAATGATAACATTATATTTTATTTTTATATACAATAACCGGCGAAATACGTTTTTACATTTTTCTAGGAATTCTGTTAGGGATTTTATTTTACATGTTAACCATTAGCAAATTCTTTATGAATGTCAGTGTCAAAATTGTTACATTTTTAAAAGCAATCATTGAAAAAACAATCCATATCATTACCTATCCATTAAAAATAGTATTTGGTATTTTACGAAAAATCTTATTTCGACCAATTTCTTTTATATGCATTAATCTACGAAGTTTTTTGAAAAAAAGTATCAAAAACTTAAAAAAATTACAAAAAACAACAAAAACAGAACAAACCAAAAGGGAATTTTAACTTTTATGTAGAAAAATATATAAAGAAGGTATTTCCGTAAGGATTTTGTACTGTTTTCGAGAAAATTGGAGTGTTATATACATATGAAAATAAAAAAGATAACAAAAAAGTTATTGGTACTTGGCATTTTGCTGTATGTTTCCATTACTTTCATTAATCAACAAAAATCATTAAATAAGCATAACCGTGAGCAAATAGCATTAAAAGAGAAAATTGAAAAGCAAGAAGAATATCACAAAAGTTTACTTGCCATAAAAGAAAACATTAGCTCACCAGAATATATTGAGCAATTAGCTCGTGAAAAATTAGATATGTACTTACCAAATGAAAGAGTTTATATTGACGTTAACAAATGATTTGTAAGTGATGATACCATTTACAAATCATTGTATGTATTAGAATAAATAATCCATAGAGTCCGTTACTTTATGGATTGTACTTTATTTATTGTTCTATGAATCAATTTATTCCTAAACAACTTCCAAAAACTAAAATGGAAAATAAAATATAAAATTTACTAGTGTTAAACGTAATTGTATGATACAATATAGTTGTTAAAAAATACTAAAGGAGAGAAAATATATATGGAATATGAAAATATGTCACTAACTGAATTAAAAGAGATTGCAAAAGAAAAAGAAATTAAAAACATTTCAAAACTAAAAAAAGAAGAGTTAATTGAAATTTTAAAACAAACACAAGAAACGACAATATCATCGAACAAAAACGAAGTTAATTTACCTAAAATAGAAAAAACAGAAACAATCAAAAATGATGGTTCTTCTTATAAAATCACCAACGAAGAAGACCAAATTGCAGAAGGAATTTTAGAAGTATTACCTGATGGATATGGATTTTTAAGAGGAGATAACTACTTATCCACTCCAAATGACATCTATATTTCACCAATTCAAATTAGAAGATTTCGCCTAGATACAGGAGATCGTATTAAAGGAATTTCTCGCCAACCAAAAGAAGGAGAAAAATTCCCAGCCCTTATCTTTGTAGGAGAAGTAAATGGAGAAGCACCAGAAATGGCATATAGACGTACCAGATTTGATGACTTAATTCCAATCTATCCACAAGAAAGAATACAATTAGAAACAACACCAAATGAATATGCTATGCGTCTAATCGATTTAATTTCACCAATTGGAAAAGGGCAAAGGGGAATGATCGTTGCTCCACCAAAAGTAGGAAAAACCACTCTTTTAAAGAAAATTGCCAATAGTATTAGTAAAAACAATCCAGAAGTAGAATTAATTGTATTGTTAATTGATGAAAGACCAGAAGAAGTAACCGATATGAAACGTTCCATTCAAGGAGAAGTTATTTATTCTACCTTTGATGAATTACCAGAACACCATGTAAAAGTTGCAGAAATGGTATTAGAACGTGCAAAAAGACTAACTGAGCAAAAGAAAGATGTTGTTATCTTATTAGACAGTATTACAAGATTAGCAAGAGCATACAACCTAGTTATTCCATCTTCAGGAAGAACCTTATCAGGAGGATTTGACCCAAGTGCACTACACAAACCAAAAAAATTCTTTGGTGCAGCAAGAAACATAGAACATGGAGGAAGCTTAACCATTCTGGCATCTGCCTTAATCGAAACAGGAAGCAGAATGGACGAAGTTATTTTTGAAGAGTTCAAAGGAACTGGTAACATGGAAGTACACCTAGACCGTTCACTATCCGAAAAACGAATTTTCCCAGCAATCGACATAAACAAATCTGGAACCAGACGCGAAGATCTACTACTAAACCCAAAAGAACAAGAAACCGTATTTGCATTAAGAAAAGCCATGTCAGCTATGTCAGTATCTGAAGTAACCGAACAACTAATTGCACAACTAACCTCAACCAAAACAAATGCAGATTTCTTAACAAGAATGGAATTTTTCCTAAAACAATTTAAATAGAGATAAGATATATTTTTATAAATGATGAGCAGAGAAAAGGATAGATAGTAATTTTCTGCTTATGATTTATAAAAATATATCTTTGCGCAAAATCAAAGTTTTGTGCAATAGAGCATAGGATCAAAAATAGAACCATATAAATATAGTGTTATCTTCAAAATCTTGATATTCCTTTAATATAGCTACTTTCATCTTGTTATTCCAACAACAAACTATACTACTTTTTAATAAAATTTCCTTAAAATTGATTCTGAAGCTTCATTATTTTAGCTTATTCCTGGTTGGATTTTTTTCATTATTGTAACCTAATATTTTTAAAAAAAATATTAGAATTTAGATTATTTTTTTCAAAATCTCTAAAATCCATATATTTCAGTATTTCTCACGACTTTATCAACAACAAACTATATGTCTTTTTTATAAAAACGTCTTAAAATCGATTCTCGTGTGTCGTTTTTTAGACTTTTTTCAGCACTTTTAATAAATGCCTAAAATCAGCATTTTTACTAATAACTTTGTTAAATAAATTATTAAAATGTCTTAAAATCGATTTTGATGCTTCATAATATGAAATTATATTATGAAGCAGTAATCTAAATTTATATAATGATTATACAAAAATTTTATAAAGTATGTATAAAATTATAATGCAAATTTTTATTTACAAACAATTCTTTGAAATTAAATTTTAAAAATTAAACTTTGCACAAAATGAAAATTCGAAATTTCAAATATATCAATTTCTATAAATTTAAATATTTTTGTGTAAACTTCATATATTTGGAAACAAAAAAAGGGGACCAAATATCGGTACCCCTCCCAAAAGAATGTAGTGTGTGTTAGCTAATTAAAACTATTTAGAGTTTTATTCGCATGAATAATTACTTGTTACTTTTTATCTGTAATGTTATTATCTGCCTCTTCAGTAGCAGACCCCTTAAGATTACCAAGACCTTTAAGCGTTGCATCAGAAAGACCAGCAATTTCATCAGTCAACGGTTTCTTATTAAGTGCCTTATTCTCTGCATTAAGAACTTTCATGATGGTAGGGATACTCATAAGAGTATCAATAAAGCCATTTCCTGTTCCATTGTTAGCGATGCCGGGAAGGTTACCACCACCGATGTTGACAAACTCAGCATTCTGACCAATATTAGCCATAATCTCAGCAGTTGCGGTTGCAACTTTAATCTCAGCTTCAGTTGTGATCTTGAGCTTTTCAATTTCGAAGTTAACCTTCTCATAGGCAGCCCGAGCTTCAGCAAGGGCTCTTTCACCTTCTGCTTCTGCAAGCTTCTGTGCTTTGATACTTTCCGCTTCTGCAAGACCTTTAGCCTTAATACCTTCTGCCTCTGCTATAAGCTGTGCTTTCTTACCTGCAGCTTCTGCTTCTTGCTGTGCCTTAACAACATCAGCTGTAGCTGTACCTTCTGCACGTACCTTTGTTGCTTCAGCTTCAGCTTTATGCTTAACCGCATCAGCATCTTTCTGAGCAACAGTTACACGAGCTTCCGCTTCAGTTTTCTGAACATCAGCAGCACCCTGGGCTTCCTTACGCTTAGCATCAGCAAGGCGTTCAGTAACAGCAATTTCGTTTTCAGCTTCAATTGATTTAACATTTGCAGTTGCTTCAGCATTGATACGCTGAGTTTCTTTTTGAGACTCTGCTTCAGTAATCATAACTTCGCGTTTTTTCTGAGCAGCAAGGTTGGCCTGTTCCTGTTTCGTGATTTCAATTGCGCCCCTATTCTCTTCGACTTCACGCGCACGTATAATAGCCTGAAGTTCCATAGCAACATCCGCGTTAGCCTGAGCAGTATCAGTCTCGACCTTGTTTGCAGCGATCATAAGATCTGTTTCCTTACGTTTTTCATTTATAGCCTGTTCAGCAACCATTCGAGCAATATCTGCCTCCTGAGATGCTACTGCCTCTGCTTTTTCTGCCGCAAGAGATTCTTCTGCCTGCTTTTCACGAGTAATACGATCAGTTTCAGCCTCCTTAATGTCTGCAGCCTTCTGCTTCTCTGCTTTATCAAGATAAGCAATGTTATCGAAATAACCATTGTTGTCAGTGATGTCCTGAATATTAAGAGAAACGAGTTCAAGCCCCATCTTCTCCAATTCATCATCAACAGATTCCTGAATAAGCTTCTTGAAAGCTTCTTTGTCTGCCAATACCTGTTCAGGTGTCATAGATGCAACTACGTCACGAACAGCACCCATAAGAGTAAGCTTAACATCTTCAATGATACCCTGCTTACCACGTTCCTTGAAGGAGATAATTGCAGTTTCAAGCTTTGCTTCATCATGCCTGTCAGGACGAATCTGAGCAGTCCAGTCAACAAGCACAGGAACTGCAGTTTTGGTCATAATTTCATCTTTGTCAGCCCTAACGGTCAATATGCAAAGGTCGAAAAAATCTGCTTTGCGGATAATCGGAATGACGAAAGCTCCTCCAGATATGATAATATGGGGCTTCTTACCACCGGTGATGATGAGAGCTTTATCAACATCTGCAATGCGATACATTGCTTTTGCAAGAAGAACAATTATTGCAATAGCAATAACAATAACAATGACAACTACTACAATAGGGATAATGCTGGATAAAATATCATTCATGAACTTTTCCTCCATATGTCACATTGATATTGTTTACAGTTACCACTACATTACTTTTGTTTTGCAAAACAAAACTCTTATACAAAGTATACCATAAATTGAAAATTATGTAAAGCGGTTTGCCTATTTTTTTCAATAAATAGATATAGGATCAAAAATATAACCATGTAATATGGTCCTATCTTCGTAAATCTTGCTATTACTTTATATTAGCTACTCTCAAGCTTATTTTTTAACAGCAAACTATATTCATTATTAATAAAAACTCCTTAAAATCGATTCTGGAGCTTCATTTATTTTTAGTTATACCTGGTTTTATTATTATCATATATTTATATTATTACTTATATAATTTTTCATAAGTATTTTTAATAATTTTTTCTAAATTTCGCAAAATCCTTATATTTCAATAATTACACCATTTTTATAGACAACAAACTATATGCCTAATTTTTAAAAACGGCTTAAAATCGATTCTCGTGCTTCGTTTTTTTGCACTTTTTTAGCTATTTTAATAGAGAACTACTTATAATCAGCAATTTATAGCAGTTTAGTAAATTTCTATTATATATAATACTATATTTAAAATATTCGTATAAAGTCAAATTTTATTGATTAGATATAAAAATGTCTTAAAAACAATTTTAGAGCTTTATAAATATAAAATATTTTACTAATATATTATTACAAGATCTAATAGTAAATTTTAAAATATTAATACAAATTATCAATTTCATATATAAAAACAAAATATAACAAGTGTTCGTTTTTTGAAAAATTTATATTATAAATTGACTTTGCACAAAATGAAATAATTATATTTTATATTTATGCTATTTTTTTATTGTAAGATATTTTAGATTTATTAAAATAGTATTGTCTATTCCCCTTATTCCCTACTGTATTTACTTTTTAATATAAATATGGTATTATTCTAGGGTAACTTATAGTATAGTTTTAGCAGAAAGGGTTGAGTATGAAAAAAAGAATAATTGACACTTTTCCAGCAAGGCATTTAAGTCAACCGCCTTACGTCCAAAGGGATACTCTTAGTGAATATTCATTAAGAAATGGCTATGGATTAGGATTAAGACGGCGCTGGCGCACTCGAAAAAAACCAATAGTATTGTAGTTCAATGCTGAAAATACTAAAAATTATCCTCCTATATCATAAAAGGATAATTTTTAGTATTGCTTTAAAATATGTTTCTTGTTTTTTCCATCTTTAACTGCAATAACTGTGAACAAAATTATAGTAGGTAAATTCATCTCGACTCCTCCTAACTTTTAACAAACAATGTTTAAGTTACATAAAAAAATACAATAAGCTCTCTAGCCTAAATTTAGCACATTATATCATACTTTATGTTAAATGTAAATGAAAATTTCTTATTTCCCCTTATTCCATTCCTTTAATTTTTCTTCTAATAATTTAAAATTAACTGTATTTTTTATATAGCCTATGTCCATATTCTTAATTTTCTGATTATAAACTGTTTTTGCATATTTTATAATCCTATTACTATTGTTATTGATATATCTTAACTCTCCAAGTATTACTTCCTTATATTTTAAATCAGTTTCATTTGATACCATATATGGTTCTAGTTCTGTTATAGGAACAGGTATCATATTACTTATTCTTAAAGTCCCATATAAACGATTACCTTCATAAATTCTTATTATCGTTTTAGTATCTTTTCTAATAATCTTTTTATTAATATCAATATAATCTGAATTTTTAGGCGAAGACATTGGAATATAATAATTGAATTCGTTTACAGTTAAAACAACGCCTAAATATTTTCTTTCATGAGTCCTTATTTCTTCTTTATTGTCATAAATTTTATCATCAAATTGTCTTAAATAGTTTATGTATTTATCACTTACACTATATAAATTTAACTTCATTTGCCTCTCCTTTTACAAAAATAAGAGAAGGCTATCACTTAAGATACCTTCTCTTGATTTTAACTTTCTCATTTTAAAGGCTGTGAAACACCCGATTTATAACTTCCTCAATTAAAGGTTGTGAAACACCCGATTTATAACTTTCTCATTTTTAAATGGTAGTGAAACACCACGATTTTCTTATATTTATTATACTATTTTCTTGTTGTAGCTGTCAAGTAATATGAATACAATAAATATATTATATTCTATGCATTTTTTATCAAAATATTATAATCAATTTTAACTTTGCACAAAATTGATTTAAGTCAAATAAATTTCACGCTTTTTATAGTTTATATATAACCTTGAAGTTATCTTTTAGATTATTTCGATATCTTTGTCCCCTCTTCTCAATATGCATAAAAAGGAAAAAAGCTACCTCAATATGAGATGAGTTAACTTTTTTCCTTTTCTTAATAAATATTAAAACTCTTTCTTCTCATAAATTCCATAAGCTATCTTATAGGAACTATGATAAACCAGTATGATTAATGCAACTAATACAAAAGGAATAAATGGTTTTAAGCTATTTATATCAATCGACCATCTTTCTAACCAATAGAGAATTCCTCCTGTTAAAAGTGCTAGCATAACCAATAATACTACCATAATAATAAAAATTTGCATTCTGGCTTTTTCGACTCCGAATTTATAGATGCAAGGTATCTGTATGGCTTCTACAATGCTAAGTCCTAGTATTCCACCTAAAGATATAAATAGGATTTTGGATAGGTTTATGAAAATTTCTCCTTTTGTAAAAAGTGCCGAAAGAATAATGGTTATTGGTATTCCAATGAGTGCTCCTATTATTGTGCAACCAACTGCCAAATAGTATTTTGATAAAACGATTTCTTTTAGGCTAATTGGTAGGCTTCTAATGTATCGGTCTGTTTTGGAGGTTTCATCATAATTGAAACTAGCAATACTAAACATACCAAAACCAAGTGTAACCATAACAGGAAGAAGACTTAGCAAATCATTTCCTCCACCACTAAGTAATTGAATTATGGTTGTTATACTAAAGATTAGAATAAAGCTAATGAGTGTTCTTTTATAGGTTTTTAGTTGTAATAAGTCTTTCATGATAAGCCCTTGCATTTTTGGATTTTTGGTTAGAATTATTTTCATACTATTTTTCTCCTTTCACATACATAATCATGATATCTTCTATTCGTGGTTTGTCGATTACTTCTATTTTATATTTGGTTTTAAAAGCCGTCTTATCATCCACAAGAACATCGTATTCGTATTTATTTTTCTTATATCGAAGGTAATCGTTTTTATCAATTTTTTTAAATTGTTCTTTGGAAATTTTAGCAATTCCGCATTTTATCCAATAGTTCATCTCTTGTTTTACTTAATACAATTTCTCCATTATTAATGAAAGTAATATAATCGGCAATGCTTTCTAAGTCGGAGGTAATATGGCTAGAAACAAAAATGCCGTGTTCTTCATCTTGTATGAAGTCTTGAAAGATATCTAAAATGTCATTTCGTGCAACAGGGTCTAAACCAGAGGTAGGTTCATCTAATATTAAAAGCTTTGGATGATGTGCCAATGCTACTGCGATTTTTAGTTTCATTTTCATACCACTCGAGTATTCTTTTGAAATTTTATCTTCTGGTAGTTTAAAATCTGCTAAATATTTAAAATACAATTCTTCATCCCAGTTTTTATACATATCTTTCATAATCGTATTGATGTCCTTGGGGTTTAAGTATTCCGATACAAATCCTTCATCTAGTACAATACCAATATCTTCTTTTATCTCCATTTCGTGTTCTTTACAATCAAGCCCAAAAATCTTAATGATGCCATCACTTGTATGTACTAAATTTAAAATGGCTTTTATGGTCGTACTTTTTCCCGCCCCATTTTCGCCAACTAATCCCATAATGGTTCCTTTTGGAAGATTTAAACTAATATTCTTTAAACTAAACTTATCATAATTCTTACATAAATTTTTAACCTCTAATATATTTTCCATCTTTTTACCTATTCCTCCTCATACAAAATATTTACCATATCCATCACTTCTTGTTTTGATATTTTACTAAGCTTTGCGATTGATACCGCAGTATCAATTAAACTTTCTATTTTTTGCATTTGTTCTTCTTTAATAATTTCGATATTCTTATTTGCAACATATGTCCCCTTTCCTGGGATTGTTTCAACATATCCCTCCTTTTCTAATTCATCATAAGCATTTTTGGTAGTAATAACACTAATTCTTAAATCTTTCGCCAAATTTCGTATTGACGGCAATAACTCCCCCGTTTTCAATTCATTTGAAACAATCTTATTTTTAATTTGTTCCTTAATTTGTTCATATATGGGAGTATTGCTCGAGTTACTAATAATAATATCCATATTTTCTCCTTTCTTCGACTGTTCATATACAGTATATACACACAGAATAAAAAAGTCAATAGTTTTTTTAAACATTGTACAAAATTTTTAACTTTTGTTGTATAATTGGTGTGGAGGTTTTGTTATGATAAGTCGTGAAAATAATCCTGATTATTTAAATTCGTTTTTAGATTATTCGGTAACTATATTGAATAAGTCACCAAATAGTATTAAGGAATACAATTATGACCTAGCTACTTTTTTAAAGTTTATTAAAATACATTTTGGTTTAACCAAAGAAAATGATTTTTCGAAAATTGTGATTTCGGATTTGCCAATTGAGGTAGTTCAGAAAATTACGTTGGATGATATACATGCTTTTATTTCATATTTGGCAACAGAACTTCGTAGTAAGTCTGCAACAAGAGCTAGGAAGGTTTCTAGTATTCGTATCTTTTTTAAGTATTTATCGGCAAAAGCAAAGTTAATTGAGGTAAACCCTGCTCAAAATTTAGAAACACCGAAATTAGATAAACGTACTCCAAAGTATTTGACCTTAGAAGATAGTAAAAGGTTATTAGATGTTGCAAGCAATGAAGATAATCGTAATACCGAAAGAGATTATGCCATTACTACTTTGTTTTTAAATTGTGGTATGCGTTTATCGGAACTTGTGAATATTAATATAAAAGACATTCAGTTTGATGAATGTAAAATGACGGTAATTGGAAAAGGTAATAAGGAACGTACCATTTATTTAAATAAAGCATGTATGAAAGCCATTGCTCATTATTTAGAAGTTCGCCCCAAAGAAGGAATTAATTACAAATCGAAGGATGCTTTATTTTTAAGTGAAAGACGTGAACGTATTAGTAATCGAACGGTACAATATATTGTAAAAAGAGAATTACAACAAGCTGGATTAGATACGAATAAATATTCTGTACATAAACTACGCCACACAGCAGCCACTCTTATGTATCAATACCGGAAATGTGGATATCCGTGCTCTACAAGAATTATTAGGACATGCTAGCATTTCTACCACAGAAATTTATACCCATGTTGCCAATGAACAAGTTCGTAATGCTGTAGAAAGCAACCCATTAGCAGATATGTAATTTATTATTTCAAAAAAATAGCTTAACACTTGTCATCAAGTATTAAGCTATTTGACTTTTTCTGGATAAATATTTCCATCTTTAACTGTCACTTCCTATTTTACAAATTGGACTACTTTTTATTCACGTATTCTTAATTCCTGATGTATTTTTAAATCGCTATTTTTCATATGATTTGCCTGTTTAATTTCTGCTATGATGTTTTGTATACTTTTATTTTGATAATATGGATTATTTTCTTGTTCTTCCCTAGCAATGCTCCATAAGGTATCTCCTTTTGCTACATAGATGGTTTTATATTGAATTTCTGTATGAGATAAACTTTGGTTACTAATCATAAAACTAATTCCAAATAAGATGGCAAAAATAAATGCAATACTTCTAATAAATTTTTTTCCATTTACAATTTTTAAATTCATTGTGATTTCCCCCTTTTTCATGAATATCGCATTTCTTTTTCCTGCGAACATTCATTCTTTATGAATTCATTATAAACAAACAAAAGTTTCTTGTCAATACTTTTTGATAAAAAAGTGAAAAAATGTTCGTAAAATAAAAAATAACAAAAACCCCCCTATAATTTTGCAATTATTGAGGGGTTTTTGTTAAATGAAATTTTATACTCCCATAATATTATAGCCATTGTCTGCGTAGATGACTTGCCCTGTGATGGCACTTGCCATACTGCTTAATAAGAAACTTGCAACATCTCCTACTTGTTCTTGTGTTACGTTTTTATGAAGTGGGGCTTTTTGTTCTACTACCGTTAAGATAGAATTAAAGTCTTTTATTCCTTTTGCAGATAGGGTTTTAATTGGACCTGCTGAAATAGCATTTACTCTCATGTTGTCTTTTCCTAAGTTTTCTGCTAAATAGCGAACGCTTGCTTCTAAGGCTGCTTTGGCAATTCCCATTACATTATAACCTTCTAGTACTTTGGTAGAACCATGGTAGGTTAAGGTTACTAAACTTGCATTTTCGTTTAGCATGTCTAACTCTTTTGCTACTCTTGCTGCTAGTACAAAAGAATAACTGCTTACATCACAGGCATGTGAAAAACCGTCTTTTCCTGTGTAGATAAAGTCTCTATGTAAATCTTCTGTATTGGCATGAGCAATAGCATGCACAATTCCATCGATTTTTCCATTTTCTTCTTTTATTTTGGTAAAAACGTCTTTTACTAATTCATCCTCTGATGCGCCATCTAACACATAAGCTTTGCTTCCATTAAATTCTTTGGTAAGTTCTTCTATTTTATCCTTGTTTTCTTCTCCCATATAAGTAAAAATTAGTTTTGCTCCATTTTCATAAGCGGATTTGGCAATTCCAAAGGCAATACTCCACTTATTTCGAATTCCCATAATCAAAATTTTCTTATTTTCTAATAACATATTCCACTCTCCTCTATTTTTAATTTATTTTTATACCTTACTTTGATGTATAAAAAACTTATTTTGAAATAATTTGATACTCTCCCATATTTCTAAATTTTTGGTATCTTTCTTCTACTAACTGTTCTGGTGTTTTTTGTTTTAATTCCTGTATTGTTTTTGCAATTTCTTTTTGTAGCGTTTTAGATACGTTTTCAAAAGATGTTTCAAAATCTCCTCTTGGTTCTTTAATAATCTTATCAATGACTTTTAAGTCATATAAATCTTTTGCTGTTAATTTCATTTTTTCTGCTGCCTCTTTTGTTCTTGTGCTATCTTTCCATAAAATACTTGCATATCCTTCTGGAGATAAAATGGAATAGATTGCATTTTCTAGCATAAACACTTGGTTACCAACCCCTAGTGCTAATGCACCACCACTAGAACCTTCTCCAATCACAATACAAATAATAGGTACTTGTAAAGATGCCATTTTTAACATGGAACTGGCTATTGCTTCTCCTTGCCCTCTTTCTTCTGCTCCAATTCCAGGATAAGCTCCTTTGGTATCAATAAAGGTAATAACTGGTCTATGGAATTTTTCTGCTTGCCCCATAAACCTTATGGCTTTTCGATAACTTTCTGGGTTGGGCATTCCAAAATTTCGTTCAATGTTTTCTTTGGTGGTCCTTCCTTTTTGTTCGGCAATTACAGTAACATTTTGGTTTCCAATTCGTGCAAGTCCACATACAATTGCCTTATCATCTTTAAAATTTCGGTCACCATGTAATTCCATAAAATCATCGAAAATAGCTTCAATATAATCCAAAGAGGTTTTTCTTTTTGGGTTTCTGGCTATTTCTACTTTTTCCCAAGCCGTTTGTTTTTCCATTATGCTTCAACCTCCTCTGTTTTATGGTACTGAATTAACTGATAAATGGTATCTTTTAATTGTTCTCTTTCTACAATTTTATCAATAAATCCATGTTCTAATAAAAACTCTGCTGTTTGAAATCCCTCTGGTAATGCTTCTTTTATGGTTTGTTCAATAACTCTTGGTCCTGCAAACCCTATCATGGCATGTGGTTCAGCAAGCACAATATCTCCTAAACTAGCAAAAGAAGCGGTAACACCACCATAGGTTGGGTCTGTTAAAACAGAAATGTATAATAACCCTGCTTCATTTAGTTTGGCAAGTGCAGATGTGGTTTTTGCCATTTGCATAAGAGAGATAATTCCTTCTTGCATTCGTGCTCCGCCAGAAACACTAAAGATAACAAGTGGTAACCTTTGCTTAAGGGCTTGTTCAATTGCATAAGTGATTTTTTCTCCTACTACAATTCCCATACTTCCCATTAAAAAACCACTATCCATAATACAAATAACTACTTTTTCTCCATGAATTTTTCCTGTACCACAAGCAACCGCTTCTTCTAATCCTGTTTTTTCTCGTAAGGCTTTTAATTTTTTTGGGTAATCTTCTAATGCTAATGGATTGGTGGTATCAATGCAATAATCAAAACGCTCATACGTATCTTTATCAATCATTAAATCCAATCGTTTTCCAATATGCATACGAAAGTAATGTCCACAGTTTGGGCAAATATTTAAGTTTTCTCGTACCGTTTCTTTATACACAATTTCCTTGCAATTTTCGCATTTTAGCCATTTACCAATAGGAATATCCACTTTGGATTTTTTGTTTTTTGCGGTTGCAATTTCTCTTTTCTTTATTTTATCAACAATCATTGTCTATTCCTCTTTTCCGTAATATTTCCTTTTCAATAAAAGAGGTATCAAAATTTCCTCTAATAAAGTTTGGATTTCGAATAATCGTAAATAAAAAGTCTCGATTGGTAGAAACACCATCAATAACGAGTTCTTCTAACGCACGTTTCATTTTCGCAATTGCCTCATTTCTCGTGGTTCCATGGGTAATTAGTTTGGCTATCATCGAGTCGTAATGTGGTGGTATGGTATAACCACTATAAATAGCTGTGTCGATACGAATTCCATTTCCCCCTGGTAGGTTAATTTCGGAAATGGTACCTGGTGATGGCATAAAGTTTTTGCTTGGGTTTTCGGCATTAATTCGACATTCAATCGCATGACCACGAAATTCGATATCTTTTTGTTTGAATTGTAGTTCTTCTCCACCTGCTACTTTAATTTGTGCTTTTACTAAATCAATTCCAGTTCGCATTTCTGTAATGGGATGTTCTACTTGAATACGAGTATTCATTTCCATGAAGTAGAAGTTTTTATCTGCATCTACTAAGAATTCGATGGTTCCGTAAACTGGTATAGCCTGCTACTTTTGCCGCTTTTACAGCAGCATTTCCCATTTTATTTCTGGTTTTATCATCAATTGCAGTAGAAGGGGTTTCTTCAATGATTTTTTGGTGTTTTCGTTGAATGGAGCAATCTCTTTCGCCTAGATGTACAACGTTTCCCTGTTCATCGGCTAGTATTTGAATTTCTACATGTCTTGGGTTTTTAATGAATTTTTCTAAATAGATTTCATCATCATTAAAAGAATTTTTGGCTTCTTGTTTAACAATATTATAATTTTCTTCTAATTCTCGTGCATTATTTGCAATACGAATTCCTTTTCCGCCACCACCAGCAGCAGCTTTTAGCATAACAGGATAACCAATTGTTTGTGCTATGGCAATAGCGTCTTTTAATCCTCGAACACTTCCATTAGAACCGGGAATAACAGGAACACCAGCTTCTTTCATTAATTGTTTGCTATTGGATTTATTTCCGAGTAAATCAATTACTGTTGCGGTTGGTCCAATAAATTTGATGTTGGATTCTTCACAGATTTTGGCAAAACTAGCATTTTCAGATAAAAAGCCAAAGCCAGGATGAATGCTATCTGCACCAGTAATACAAGCAGCTTCAATAATGTTTTTTACATTCAAATAACTTTTTGAAGATGCTGCAGGTCCAATGCAAATGGCTTCATCAGCAAGACGAGTATGTAGTGCATTTTTGTCTGCTTCGGAATACACGGCGACGGTTCGTATGTTCATTTCTTTACAAGCTCGAATAATACGCACTGCAATTTCTCCACGGTTTGCAATTAAGATTTTGTTCATCGTTTTTCTCCTTCCTTTATACTAATGCAAAAGTAAGTTCGCCTTTTGCTGCTATTTTCCCATCAACAGTAGCAATGGCTTCTCCTATACCAATAGGTCCCTTTTTCTTTATAATCTTTACTTCTAACTTTAATCGGTCTCCTGGAACTACCATTTTCTTAAATTTCATTTTATCAATTCCACCAAACAAAGCATTCTTTCCCTTGTTTTCCTCTACACTTAAAATTGCCACAGCCCCTGTTTGAGCTAAACTTTCCGCAATTAACACCCCCGGCATAATAGGATTACCCGGAAAATGCCCTTTAAAATACCATTCCGTTTCGTCTATCGTTTTATATGCAATTGCACTTTCTCCCGGAGTGTATTCTTCCACTTCATCTATCATCAAAAATGGTTCTCGTTGTGGAATGATTTTTTTAATTTCTTCTTTATTTAACATTGGTTATCTCCTTATCATTAAAATTGACATTTTATGTTGATTAGTGTATAATAAAGTTATGAAACTTTATTAACCTTAGTAGTCATATTTGACTACACCAGCCTTTTTGGAGGTAAAATTATGAAATACTTTCATTACTTTGTATCTTTTCAAGGTCGCCTTTTAGGCGAAACGCGTTTGTCAATGGCTGAATTCCGCTTGCAAGAAAAAATTTCTTCTTATGAAGATATTAAAGATTTAAAAGAAATAATAGAAACCAATTATTTAATGACAGATGTCATTATTATCAATTATCAGCTCATTCGTGATGAAAAGTACTAATAAGCCTGCCTCCATGGGGGCTTTTTTATTTTATTCTAAACAATGGTGTACCATATTCTACTGGTTCGCCGTCGTTTACTAGAATTTCTGTTATGGTTCCGTTAAATTCGGACTCGATTTCGTTCATTAGTTTCATGGCTTCTATGATACAAAGGGTATCCCCTTTTTTTACCGTTTTTCCTATTTCTACGTAACTTTCTGAGGTTGGTGATGGTTTCATATAGAAGGTTCCTACCATTGGGGAAGTTACAAGGTTTCCGTCTTCTTGTTTGGTTTCTTTTGAAGAAACAGGGATTGTGGTTTCTGTTTGTGTTTCAATTGGTTTTGTTTCAGTTTGATTTACGATAATGGTTTCGTTTTTTGCTTCTTTTTTCATGCTAATTTTGGTTCCATCTGGGAAATCAATGTCGATTGCAGTTAATTTTGAATTCCCCATGTCTTCCATTAATTGTTTAATTTTTTCGTATTCCATGTTGGTTCTCCTTTCTCATTTATACTTTAAAACTCATTATTATCTACGAAGAATTTACAGGAAACCTCCTTTAACAAGGGAGGTGGCAAGGCAAAGCCTTGACGGAGGGTTCTTAATGCTTCTTGGAAGAACCCCCAGTCAGCTTCGCTGACAGCCCCCTTGTTAAAGGGGCTTTTTTGTAGTCCTTCGTAGTCTTAAAAAGTAATCTATTTATTACATATATTTTTTTAAAATAATGCTAGCGTTTTGACCACCAAAACCTAGTGAATTTGACATGATGATGTTTAAATCTGCTTTTCTTGGGGTGTTTGGTACAATGTCTAGGTCACATTCTTCGTCTTTTTCTTTGTAATGAATGGTTGGTGGAACAAGTTTTTGTTCCATTGCTTTTGCACAAATAAGTGCTTCTACGGCTCCTGCTGCTCCTAATAGATGTCCTGTATTTCCTTTTGTAGAACTAACCATTACTTTAGCACTAGCAACATCTCCTAAAGCTTGTTTAATGGCTTTTGTTTCGGTACTATCGTTTAAATGAGTAGAAGTTCCATGTGCGTTAATGTAGTCAATGTCTTTAGGTTCAATGTTAGCATCCTCAATGGCTCTTTTCATAGCTCTTGCACCACCTTCACCATCTGGTGATGGCGAGGTAATATGATAACCATCTGAGGTTGCTCCATAACCAATTACTTCGGCATATATGGATGCTCCTCTTTTTTTAGCATGTTCTAGTTCTTCTAATACAATCACACCTGCTCCTTCACCCATAACAAATCCGCTTCTTTCCTTATCAAAAGGAATACTTGCTCTGGTTTTATCTTCTGCACTCGATAAAGCTTTCATATTTTCAAAACCAGCAATTCCTATTTCACAAATAGATGCTTCGGTTCCTCCTGCTAAAATAACATCTTCTGAACCATATTTAATGGTTCGGTAAGCTTCTCCTATTGCATGAGTTGAGGAAGCACAGGCTGAAACAATCGAAATGGATTCTCCCTTTAAACCTAATTCAATAGCAATGTTTCCAGCTGGTATATTGGTAATTATCATTGGAATAAACATAGGAGAAATACGATTATGCCCTTTTTCAAAATTAACTTCACATTGGTCTTGTAAAGTTTTTATTCCACCAATTCCAGAACTAACAAATACCCCCACTCGGTCAAAATCCGTGTTTTCCTTTGTAATACCACTATTTTCAAAGGCTTCTTTTGCAGCAATAATAGCAAATTGAGAGGAACGATCCAAACGTTTTGCTTGTTTTTGCTCAAAATAGTCTAGTGGATTATATTCCTTTACCTCTGCTACCAATTTGGTTTTAAATGTTTCGGCATTAAATAACGAAATGTTATCAATTCCACATGTTCCATTTTCAATTCCTTTCCATGTTTCGTCTACATTTTTTCCAATTGGAGTAATGGCTCCAAGTCCAGTTATCACAACTCTTCTTTCCATTTTTTCATCCTTTCTTGTTTTCAGCAGGTCTTGTGTCTGCCCTTTTTTCAAAATTTTTCCCTTTTGGGTCGACACAAGGCCGCCCCCTACATTTATATATTGTGGCATTTCGGGTCGATGTGGGCATCGACCCCTACATTTTGATAGGTTACATTAACATTCCGCCATCTACGTTGATTACTTGCCCTGTTATGTACGAACTTTCTTCGCTTGCTAGGAATTTTACAATATTGGCTACGTCTTTTGCTTCTCCCATTCGTTTTAGGGGAATGTTTTTTGCAATTTCTTCTTTGATTTCTTCTTTTAGACTGGCGGTCATGTCGGTTTGTATGAAGCCAGGAGCTACTGCGTTTACTAATATGTTTCTTGAGGCTACTTCTTTTGCTAGGCTTTTGGTAAAGCCAATGATACCTGCTTTTGAAGCAGAATAGTTTGTTTGCCCTGCATTGCCAGATATGCCAACTACAGATGAAATGTTTATAATTCTTCCGTTTCTTGCTTTCATCATAACTGGAATGACTTGTTTGGTTACATTGAAGGTTCCAATTAGGTTTACATCAATTACCTCTTCAAAATCTTCTTTTTTCATTCGCATAAGAAGCATATCTTTGGTAATTCCTGCGTTATTTACTAATACATCAATGCTTCCGTAATGGTCGACTACTTCTTTTACAAATTTTTCGCAATCTTCGTAATTGGAAACATCTCCTTGTACAGCAAAGCATTGAACGTTATTTTCTTCGATTTCTTTTTTTGTTTGTTCTAATTCATTATTTTGTGTTCGGTAATTAATGGCGATGTTATATCCTTCCTCTGCAAGGGTTAATGCAATTTGTTTACCAATACCACGTGTTCCACCAGTAATTAATGCTATTTTATTCATTTTTATCATCCTTTCTTTTTGCTTTTTCTTTGTAGCAGAACCCTCCGTCAGAGCTTCGCTCTGCCATTTCATATAAGATATCTGTAACACTCACTAACGTTCGTTAACAGCTATCTTAACTTCCCTTAACTAAAGGAGGCTTTTTAGGGTTATGCTTCTAAGACAAAGGCCCCTTTATCTAAGGGGGCTGTCGCCTTTAGGCGACTGGGGGTTCTTACATACCCTTTATAGCCTCAATTGTATTTTTTAGGCTTTCTACATCGTTTATATGTAATATATTGATTTCTTTTTCGGTCGGAATTCGTTTTACAAAACCAGACAAGGTTTTTCCGGGTCCTATTTCAATAAAGGTATCGATTCCCATATTAAGCATTGTTTCCAAACCTTTTCCAAACTGCACAGGGCTTATGATGTGGTTTGCTAATATCTCTTTTATATCATCGTTTTCTTGATAGATGGTTCCATCTAGGTTTTTTATAACAGGAGTTTGGAATGAATGAAATTCTACTGTTTCTAGTTCATTTCGTAAAGCCTCTTTGCTATCAATTAGTTTTTTTGTATGGAAAGGACCAGATGTTTTTAGTATT
Organism: uncultured Clostridium sp.; assembly: GCA_947648215.1. Taxonomy (GTDB): domain Bacteria; phylum Bacillota; class Clostridia; order TANB77; family CAG-508; genus RGIG8482. The sequence goes on from CANSMW010000003.1 coordinate 103,175, forward strand.
CTTACTTTTTTAATGCCTGCTTCTTTGGCATAGATTTCTGCCTCTTCTACTCCTTCCTTGTCACCAGAAATAACAATTTGTCCGAGGACAATTAAAATTAACTGGTACAACAAAGCCTTTTTGCACTTTTTTACAAATTTCTTCTACTTGTTCCTCTGTTACGCCAAGAAGAGCTGCCATTCTCCATTCGCCTTTTGGTGCAAGATTTTGCATATATTCTCCTCTTTTTTTCACAAGCATAATTCCCTCTTCTAAACAAAGAGCTTTACTGTAGATAAGTGCCGTATATTCTCCTAAACTAAGCCCACTCGAGCAAGTTGCTTGAATTCCCTGTTTTTCCAATACTGCAAGAAGAGCCAAACTCATTGTTAGGATACAAATTTGGGTATATTTCGTTTCATTTAAGGTTTCTTCTTCTTCAAAACTAATTTTTTTAACATCAATTCCAGTTATTTGTTCGACTTTCTGGTAAATGTTTCTTACTTCTTCATATGTCTCGTATAAATCTTTTCCCATACCAAGGCTTTGTGAGCCTTGCCCTGGAAATAAAAATCCAATTTTCATCTTACCTCATCTTCCTTTCTTACGTTTCCCCTTAGATTTCACCATATTTATCCTATTTATATTTTTGTAACAAAAAGCTTCCTTTGTAACAATTCTTGCTCTAGCATTTCAAAAAAACGTTTCATTACCTGATGATTATCAATTATCTTGTTAAATTCTCTATAAAGGGAAGAAGCAATTTGTTGTAATTCTTCGTTAAATGTTTCTTGATTGGTATTAATTCCAATTCCAATTACCATATACTTTACCCTATTTCCACTCACCTTTGTTTCGACTAAAATGCCACCAATTTTTTTGTTATGATATACAATATCATTTGGTAGCTTAATCTCTAAGCTAATATCATACAATTCTTGAAAAACCTCTTTTATAAGATTTGCAATTTTTAGTGTAATCCCTTCTATTTGTTTTAAGGAACAATCACTTCTTACAAAACAAGAAAAAGCAATGTTATTTGGTTTATCGGTATACCAAACTCTTCCATGAGTGCCGTTTTCCATGGGTTTGAGTATCGGCAATTACCAGTGTTCCATTGGTAATGGTATTTGCTTTAATTCTTCTTAAAATTTCCAATTGTGTTGAATCAATTTGGGAATAATAATACACATCTCTTATCAAATATTTTGTTTTTAAATCGCTTTCTCGTTCCATTTATTGCCTTCTTCTTTCATAATTTGACTTAAGTTCATCTCGCGTTTTATCTTATTGGTAGTCGTTTTTATTAATGGAGTAGTACTTAATAAAATTCCTCGAATTGCTTTGTATGTCGGCATAATCTGATTAATTTCCTTTATTTCATTATTAATGGCTGTATAAATTTCTTCTTTGGTTTGTACTTTATAAACATTTTTTACAATTTCCTCATTGTACACAATTTTGGCATATATTTTGATATTTTCGGCATCTTCTGAGAGTTGTTTTCCAAACACAAACGACTCTTCAATTCCTTCAATTCGATTAATAAGATTTTCCATTTCTTCTGGGAAAATGTTTTTTCCGTTTTTTAATACAATCACACTTTTCTTTCTACCACAAATAAAGATATATCCTTCTTCATCAATTTTGGCTAAATCTCCTGTTCGGAACCAATTACCACTCATGGCATTTCCGTGTTGCTACTTTGTTTGCAAAATACCCTAGCATAACATTTGGTCCTTTTACCAAAAGTTCTCCTACCCCTTCACGGTTACAATCTACTACTTTTGCTTTTACACTTGGTACTGTTTTTCCGAATGGAACCTAGTTTGTAATTTTCTAAAGTTCCGCATTGCAACAACTGGAGAAGTTTCGGTTAAACCATATCCTTGTACAAGGTTTAAGCCCAATTTTCGATATCTCTCTTCAATGCTTCGTTCCAAACTTGCCGCTCCACTAATTAATAATTTTACATTTCCACCTAGCATATCATGTATCTCAGAAAATACTTTCTTCTTTTCTTCCATACTTGCATTTATGTATTCTTCTTCTTTTTTTAAGATTTCCTCTAATTTTCCTTGTTTTTCTAAATTCTTTCGGATACTTTTAAAAATTCTTTCATAAATAGCTGGCACAGATGCCATAACCGATACTTTGTATTCTTTCATATTTTCGGTAATATGTTTTGGCCCATCACAAAATACAGTTTGTGCTCCTTTATATAAAGCAAATAAGAAACCTACTGTACATTCAAATACATGATGCAATGGCAAAAAGGATAAAAAGACATCATCTGAATTAACCTCTAAAATAGAGGCTATATCCATTAAATTAGAGCAAATATTAAAATGCGATAGTGCTACTACTTTTGAAGCAGAAGTAGTACCAGAGGTAAATAGCATAATATTCATCTCTTTGTTATTAATTTTTGCATTAATAAATTCATCATTTCCTCTTAAAATTAAATTTCTTCCCTTATCAATTAATTCCTTCTGGGAATAAATACCTTCTTTATGTTGGTGTAAATCCATAGAGATTAAATGCTTTAATTTCCCAATTCCTTTATATTTTATTTTTTCTAACATTTCTTCATATTTTTTGGTATAGAAAATCGCTTCTACTTCTGACCTTTTAATTAAATCGCTTAATTCATTTTCTGGTAAAGATTTATCTAGTGGAACTACCGTTCCTACTCCACAAACAATCGATAAATACGCAATTTCCCATTCATATCGATTTTCTCCAATAACAGCAATTCTCTTTCCTTTTAGCCCCATATCGTATAATGCGGTTCCTAAGCAATTTATCATTTCTCTTACGTCTTTATGGGTAAAGATTTGGTATTGGTCTTTTTCACTTCTAATTTTATAAGCAATTTTTTCGCCAAATTCATCTCCAGATTTTTCAAGCATATCTTTTAAATCTGTTATTTTTGTATAAGTATACATACTTCCCTCCCAATTCTATTATTTTATATCATATCTAGCAAAAAAAATATATTGTACTGACCTATCAGTATAATATATTTTTTTCTTTCATATTCATAACAAAATTGGTTGAATTTGCTCTTTTTCTAAGGCATATTCTAATGTTTTTACCAAATATTCTGGGTCAAATACTAAAGAGCGTGGTTTGGTAATTGGGTTATCTTGCCTTAAGGGAACAAAGAAGTAATTATTTCGATTTAATAAAGTTCCTATATTGGATGCATTACCACTTAGTGCATCATTGGTCGATACAGCAATGACTAATGCATTATTATTTCTCAAATGGGATTTTGCTGCCATTGTTACAGGAGTATCTGTAATGCCATTTACTAATTTTGCAATGGTATTTCCTGTGCATGGAGCAATAATCATAATATCGGTCATTTTCTTAGGACCGAATAGGTTCGGCATCTGGAATGGTATGAATTATTTTTTTTCCTGTTATCTCTTCAATTTCTCGAATAAAATCTTGTGCTTTTCCAAATTTTGTATCTAATTCATAGGCATGAAACGACATAATGGGAATAACCTCGGCACCTTCATCGATAATTGCTTTTATTTTGGGAATTGTGCTTTTAAATGTACAAAAAGAACCAGTCATAGCAAAACCAACTTTTTTACCTTCTAATTTCAAAATACATAGCCTCCTTTCTTTGGACTTCTTACTAATATATTATGAAATTATGTAAATTTTGCCACATGGTTCTATTGGGATTTTTATTTAATTATATTATTTATATACTCTTCTACTAATTTTAGCAATTCTTCTGCTGTTTGCATTTGAATTAGCGTATTTTCTGGATTAACAAAAAAATCATCATCATAGTCACTATCTTCACGAACTTGACTTGCTCTTGCAATTCTTCTTCCCATGGTTTTAGGAAATTTTTCTGTATTTACATAGTTTTTATTAAAATATGCTATAATATCTTTGTGTCGTTTAAAATCGATTGGTTCTAATGCTAAAATACTTCTTATTGCATGAAAAATTGCATAATATGCTCTATTATTAGAGGCTTTATATAGTTGTTCTCTATATAATGTTTTACAAGCTCTTAAATCTTCTTTTGCTTGTTCCAAACGATGAAGCACTAACTCATTTGATACTCTAGGATTCATTTAGAACAACTCCTTCCCTTTGCACATTCATATAAAATGGTAATGCTTCTAGCCAATAGTTAAATTTATCAATATTTTTAATTAAAATGGATAATATGATATCGTTTTCTAATTCAATATCATAGGCAAAATCCCATATTTTTTCACTATATTCTATAATTTCATTATCGTTTAGGTCTGTTAAAATCATTATATCAATATCAGAACTACTGTTAAAATCACCACGTGCATAGGAACCATAAAGTATAATTTTTTTTACTCTGTTTCCAAACATAGCATTTGTTTCTTTAATAAACTTATCAATTGCCATATTTATTTTATCTGGTATCTTTTTCTTCATGGCTAATCACCTCTTTTTACTTTATATTCCTAGTATAACACAAATCTTACGCTTTTACCATAGTTTTTCATATCTTTATTAACACAATACTAATAATAATCAAAATCGCCGAAATAATTTTTCTTACTAAATTATCTTTTTCATTTAGGAATAAGTATCCCACAATTACATTTAGCATAACTGTTAAGGCACATAATGGTGCAATGACGGTTACATTGCCTAGTTGATATGCTCGAAGTTGTACGATAATTGAAATTGCCCAAGATAATGCAGTGGTTAGAATTGCTTTTTTGTTTCCGTTTACGAATTCTTCTTTTATTTCTGATGGTTTAATTCTTTCAAAAAGCATAATTAGAAAAGATGGTACAAGTAAGGTTAGTGCTACATAGAAAGGTAAGTTGAAATTGTCGGATATGTTTACATCTAGGAATAAGGCAATGGTAAAGGAAATATTAGCTAATATTCCTAATAATACATACTTATTCCATTCAAATTTTCCTTTTTTATAAAAGATAATCACATTGCTAATAATAATTAACATAGCACCAATAAATTTCGTTATAATAAATTCTTCTTTAAAGAACAGTAATCCTGCAAATATCATAAAGGTAGTAGATAATTGTTTTAACATGCTAAAAGTAGATGCTTCAATTCCACTTCTTACCGTTGTATTTACTCGATCGGTAATGGCATAAAATAGAATTGATATTGCAAGCATAAGATAAATACGAATATCGGTTGGAAATTTGAATTCAAATAATGGACATAAAAGTAATGCCGATAGTCCTGCCATCATTTGTAATAAGACGGTTAATGCCCCTGCCTTTTTTAATGTTTTTGTTGCCACTTTGAAAAATTGCGTAAAAATGGTTGCTAAAACTAAATATAGCACCACATACAGTAGCCAATTATTAAATATTGACATATTTCTCCTCCTTTTCATTTCATCGTTTTTTATAGGAAATACCTTTTATTGGTATTTTCCCTCTTTTTCTTAATTTTTAAGCCAATCTTTTAAGATTGCCTCATAAATATCATCTCTTTTTACCATATTTTCATGTTCTACCATGTATTGAAATTCTTCTCTATTTACTAATTTTGCACTCTCAACTTCGCTTTCTTGTAAGGTAATCTGTTCCATATCAATTTTATCTACTTTTGCAACATAAAAATCATGAATATGTTTTACAATATAATTCTCTTTTGGTCTACTTTCATGTTTGCAAGTAAAAACATATTGTAAGTTTTCCTTACAAATATGAATTCCCACTTCTTCTTCTACTTCTCTTATAGCTGCTTCTACAGAGGTTTGCCCAGCTGATACATGTCCTGCTACGGATATATCCCATTTTCCCGGATTGGTATCTTTTGTATAAGAACGCTGTTGCATTAATATTTGATTATTATTATCAATAATCGCAACAACAATTATTCTGTGCCATAATCCATTTTTGTGAACCTCTTTTCTTGTTACCACCTCTCCTGTTTTCACACCATTTTCATCTAAAACATCAATCATTTCTTCCATTATCATTTCTCCAATCTACTTAAAAAACTACTCAAAGTATATCATTTATTTCGTTAAGTTACAATATTTTATCGTTAATTTATCCTATCTTTTAATTACTATTTAGAACTTATTTGTAGCAATATTTATCACTGAATAATTACACTAGCTTCCTAAAAAAATACAAGAAACAGTATACTTTTTTAGGAAATCGTGTTAAAATAGAGGTAAATTTGTAAATAGGAGGATAAAATATTGAAAGCAAATGAAACAATTTTAATTCTTGACTTTTTTGGTCAATATAATCAATTAATTGCAAGACGTGTTAGAGAATGTAATGTATATTCTGAAATTGTGCCTTATGATATTTCCGTAGAAGAAATTAAAAAGAAAAATCCAAAGGGAATTATTTTCACTGGTGGACCTTCTAGTGTTTATATAGAAGACGCCAAAATATGTGACCCTGCTATTTTTGAGTTAGGTATTCCTATTTTAGGAATTTGCTATGGTATACAAGTAATGACTCATGTTTTAGGAGGAACTGTAACAAGAGCCGATAAACGTGAATATGGCGTTGTTCCTGTCGATATTGACAATTCCTCTTGCTTATTTAATGGTTTGGATACAAAAAATAATTGTTTAATGAGCCATACTGATTTTGTATCCAAAGTACCAGAAGGCTTTAAGGTAATTGGAAAAACAGCTACTTGCCCTGTTGCTGCTATGGAAAATGCCGACAAAAAATTCTATGGTATTCAATTTCATGCAGAAGTAAACAATACTGTAAATGGAATTCATATCCTTAAGAATTTCTTATTTAACATATGTGGTTGCCATGGAGATTGGAAAATGTCTTCTTTTGTAGAAGAAACGATTGCTTCTTTAAAAGAAAAGATTGGTGATAAAAAGGCACTTTGTGCTTTATCTGGTGGAGTAGATTCTTCGGTTGCTGCTGTTTTAGTACACAAAGCCATTGGAAAAAATTTAACTTGTATTTTTGTTGACCATGGTCTTCTTCGTAAAAACGAAGGCGATGAAGTAGAAGAAATTTTCCGAAATCAATTCGATATTAATCTAATTCGTGTTAATGCAAAAGACCGTTTTTTAGCAAAACTTTCTGGTGTTACTGACCCAGAAACAAAAAGAAAAATAATTGGTGAAGAATTTATTCGTGTTTTTGAAGAAGAAGCCAAAAAAATTGGAACCGTTGATTATTTAGTACAAGGAACCATTTACCCAGATGTCATTGAGAGTGGTTTAGGAAAAGGCACTACCATTAAGAGTCATCACAATGTGGGTGGACTTCCAGACTATGTGGATTTTAAAGAAATTGTGGAACCTTTACGAGATTTATTTAAAGACGAAGTTCGTAAAACTGGTTTGGAATTAAACATTCCAGAAAATTTAGTATATCGTCAACCTTTCCCAGGACCTGGACTTGCCATTCGTGTTATTGGAGATATTACGGATGATAAGCTAACCATCTTAAAAGATGCTGATGCTATTTTTAGAGAAGAAATTAAACTAGCTAGTCTTGATAAAGAAATTAACCAATATTTTGCCGTTTTAACGAATTTACGTAGTGTTGGTGTTATGGGAGATGATAGAACCTATGATTACACAATTGCCCTTCGTGCTGTTAGCACCTCCGATTTTATGACAGCTGTATGGAGCAAAATTCCATATGAAATTTTAGAAAAAGTATCTAGTCGAATTGTAAATGAAGTAAATCATGTTAATCGTATTGTATATGATATTACAGGAAAACCACCTGCAACCATTGAATGGGAATAAAAAGAACATCCGTGCCTAATAGCACGGGTGTTCTTTTCGATAAGTTTCAAGGATTTCTTTTTCCAACTCCCGAATTTCAAAAGACGAAACTCCTTTCAACCGAAGTTGCTCTGCAACCTGAAAAGGCTGGATGCTCCCTACTCTCAAATCGCATAAAATAGATTGTTTTGCCTGCTGTTTTAACATAAATGATCCTCCTTTTTCCTATGTTTGACGTCATACTACTGCCAAACAAATTACACATCAACATATCTATTATACACCCTTTTACATAATTTAGCAAATATAAAAGCTCCTACTTTAATAGGAACTTTTTTTAATTTTTATTTATAACTCTTATCTACCTCTTTTAGCATAACATCATGGGCACTTCCTTCTGCGATACTTACTTCGGATACAAGGGTTAGTCTTGCTCTTTCGTGTAGTTCTGGAATTGTGGTTGCTCCACAGTTACACATAGTGGATTTTATTTTAGCAACGGTTACGGCTAGGTTATCTTTTAAGGAACCTGCATATGGGATGTAGGAATCGACTCCTTCTTCAAAGGATAATTTGTTTTTGTCTCCTCCTAAATCATATCTTTGCCAGTTTCTTGCACGGTTAGAACCTTCTCCCCAATATTCTTTTACATAGCTATTTCCTACTTTTAATACTCTTGTTGGGCTTTCATCAAAACGAGCAAAATATCTTCCCATCATAACAAAATCTGCTCCTAGTGCTAATGCAATGGTAATATGATGGTCATGTACAATTCCTCCATCTGAACAAATTGGAATGTAAATTCCAGTTTCTTTACAATATTCATCACGTGCTGCTACTACATCGATTAAAGCACTTGCTTGTCCACGTCCAATTCCTTTGGTTTCACGCGTAATACAAATAGAACCTCCACCAACACCAACTTTTATGAAGTCAGCACCAGCTTCTGCTAAATAACGGAACCCTTCTTTGTCTACAACATTTCCAGCCCCTATTTTCACACTATCTCCATATTTTTCTCTTACAAACTCAATCGTTCTTTTTTGCCATACAGAATATCCATCAGAAGAATCCATACATACCATGTCCACTCCTGCTTCTACTAAAGCTGGAATTCTTTGCTCATAATCTCTTGTATTAATACCTGCTCCTACAATATATCTCTTATTTTCATCTAATAATGAGTTTGGATTATTCTTTCTTTCTTCATAATCTCTACGGAAAACTAAATATTTCAAATTTCCTTCTTCTGTTAAAATTGGCAAACAATTAATTTTGTTTTCCCAAATTATATCGTTTGCTTCTGCTAATGTAATTCCCTTTTTCGCACAAATGGTTTTTTCTGCTTTTGTCATAAACTCATCAATAGGAGCATCTTGGTTATCTCTTGTAACACGATAATCTTTATCAGTTACAATACCTAAAAATTTTCCATTCGCTGTTCCATCTTCGGTTACCATAACCGTAGAATGCCCTGTTCTTTCTACTAATTCAATTACTTCTCGTAAAGGTGTTCCACTTTTTACATTCGAATCACTAATTACAAAACCTGCTTTGTGTTTTTTTACATGATATACCATCTTTGCTTGTGATTCAATCGACTGTGCACCATAAATAAATGCCACTCCTCCCTCTCTTGCAAGAGCAATTCCCATTTCTTCTCCTGAAACGGATTGCATAATGGCAGATACCATTGGCACATTGGCGCTATATTTTGGTTCTTCTCCCTTTTTAAATTTGACAAGTGGTGTTTTCAGTGACACATTATTTGGTATGCAATTTTCTGTTGTTAAATTTGGTAATAATAAAAATTCATTAAATGTTCTTGAAATATCTTCTAAAATTTTTGCCATGTTTCTTTCCTCCTTATTTTGATTAACATAATTAATATTATACTACATATATTTATAATTTTCAAGTAGGGGTCGATGCCCACATCGACCCATTTACGTCTTATTCTTGTTTCCGGGTCGATGAGGGCATCGACCCCTACAATTCCTCTTACACCAATCTTTCGGTTTCTTTTGCAATCATCAATTCTTCGTTTGTAGGAATAACATATACACGAACCTTAGAAGAATCTTTTGAAATTAATGTTTCTTCACTTCTTACATTATTTCTTTCATCATCTAATGTAACACCCATAAATCCTAATCTTTCACAAATTCCTTTACGAATGTTAATTTGGTTTTCACCAACACCACCAGTAAAAATAATAGCATCTACTCCATTCATTGCAACTGCATATTTTGCAATAAATCCTGCAACAGAGTATTTAAAATTATTCATAGCTACCAATGCTCGTTTATTTCCTGCAACTGATTCATTTTCGATTACTCTAAAATCTGGTGCTAAACCAGAAATTCCTTGTACTCCAGATTTTTTATTTAAAATCGTTTCAATTTCGTCTGCAGTTTTATTTTCTTTTTTCATAAGGAACGTAACAACTGATGGATCAATATCCCCACTTCTTGTTACCATAGGAACTCCTGCAAGTGGTGTAAGTCCCATACTGGTATCTACACTTTTTCCTGCTTCAACAGCACATACACTAGAACCTTGTCCTAAATGACATGTAATAATTTTTAGGTTTTCAATTGGTGTATTTTCTATTTCAGCAAGTCTTTTTGAAACATACATATGAGAGGTTCCATGAAAACCATATTTTCTAACTCCATACTTTTCATAATATTCATATGGGATTGGATATAAATATCTTTCTTCTGGAATGGTTTGATGAAATGCAGTGTCAAATACTCCTACCATTGGTTTTCCTGGCATTACTCTTTTACAAGCTTCTACACCAATAATTCCTGCTGGGTTATGTAATGGAGCCAAATCGGTACATTCTTTTAATACAGCAATTACATCATCATCAATTACAACTGATTGGGTTATTTTCATTCCTCCATGTGCTAAACGATGACCAATTGCTTCAATCTCATCTAAACTATCGACTACTTTATATTCTGGGTGAATTAATTGTTTTAAAGTAAAATCGATTGCTTCTTCATGATTTTTTGCTGGATGTGTAATTTCAATTTTTTGCCCATTTACTTTATGAGTGATAAATGCTTCGTCTTCTCCTATTCTTTCATATTTTCCAGATGCAAGCACTTCCTCGGTTTTCATATCAATTAGTTGATATTTTAGAGAAGAACTTCCACAATTTAGTACTAAAATTTTCATTTTCAAACCTCCTACTTAAATTTTTGTTATTATATCATATATAGCCTAAAAAGTCCACCAAATGAGCAAAACTTTGTAATTAGCTTGTTTTCAGGTTTTGGCTGATTTCTTATAAGGAGACATATGTGCTTTAAGTTGTATGAAATTCCTTGAAATTTTATCGGTTAGTAACAAGCTAGTATCATTTTTATCATTTTTATCATTTTTCAAACTTTTTTAGTCTTATGATTTTTTACTAATAGATGGTATTTTTTCGCCCAATATATTTATATCATTTTTGATTTATTTTGTAAACTAAGGTAACTAATTTTATATCATTTCCTCTCCAGTATTTTTTGATTTTTCTCTTCTATTTCTCTTGCTATTTTATTATATTTTTTTCATTATCCATATAACATTTACTTCCTATCTTGATTCTTCAATTTCATCTAAATTCACTCCATAATCTGTTGCTATATCACTAATCATATCAATTAACTCTTTTTGTATGCTCTCAAATGTATAGCAATTACCAAAGTTATTAAATTCTATAACTTTAACTCTATCTATAATTTGTTCTTTTAATTCAAATGTATATTCTGAATCAAATAAATCTAATCTATAAGCAATTTCTTTTAATTTTTCTGTGTCAAGGCATTCAATTGATTTGATTTCATTTATTAGATCTTCGGTATTAGTTATTTTTTCACATTCTTCTTGAATTTTATTTGCTTCTAATTGCTCTATAAAATCTTTAAATTGTTCAATAAATTCCTTATCTAATGGGAATCTTATTGTTTCTATTTTTCTTATTTTTTTTGTTGTTAAATCAATAGGACAGCTCTCTTGTTTTGTTACAAATAAAACCTTTCCAGCCTCATCTTCAACTTTAGTATTATTTTGTACTCTTATTTTCGATTTATTAGTAATAAATGATGTTGCTTGTACTTTCTGCTTCCATATTGGATATTTATTAAAGTGTATCTTTAATTTTGCTAGTACCCATACTGAATTATTTTCATTTTTTAGTATTCTGTTATCTGTTTCAAGATGCTCAAATAGTTCTGTTATCATGTCTTGTATAATTGTTGTACACCCTACCAAACTTAAATTTAGATTTCTATCAACACTTGTATATCCTATTTTATATTCATTTTTGTATTGACTTCATATAGTTAGTCTTACAACTGAATAAGAAATTAAACGATGTAAGTTTCAGACAAAAACTCCACTAGAAGCTCTTGGCAGATAAAACTTACATCGTTTAGTTTAATTGCACAAACTGCGGACTTTCTATGGAGTTTTTAAACTTTATCTCTTATTCTTTTTTCTTCATCAAATATTTATATTCCTATCAAGCATTTCTAAGGCAATTTTATAATCTTCTATTTTTTCGTTTATCTTATAATTATCTGTTTCTTTATTTAATATTTCTTCTAATTCTTGTAACCTCTCTAATACCTTTTCTTTACTATTTAATATTGTTTTATCTATATCATCTATCGTTTCAAAATATACTTTATAAAATGCTTCTGGATAATGTACTTTGTACCAAGCTATTCTGAAATCATTTATTACGTAAGATGTAGCATGTGCTTTTGGAAACATATACATGATTTTTTTACAAGATTCTATATACCAATCAGGTACATTATTTTTTCTCATTAAATCTTCTTGTTCCTTACTTATTCCTTTTCCTCTACGTACTTTTTCCATAATTTCAAATGCTATTTTAGATTCAATTCCAACTTGTATTAAATCATTCATTAAATCATCTCTAAAAACAATTATTTCTTTTAATGTTGCTATTCCACTTTTTATTAAATCTTCTGCATTATTTTTCCATACATTCGTACCATGTGCTAATCCAGATATTTTTATTAAGTCATTAAATGTAGTAGGTTTAGTTTCTAAAATTATATTTCTAACAAATTTTGTGCCAAATTCAGGAATTGCTAGAGTGTTTGCTATACATATCATTTTCATCGTATCTTTATCTTCTAAATCTATTGTTGTTGGTTCAATCCCTGTTAATATCTTTAATTTATGTAATATAGTTGGAACATCATGTTCTAATATATCTAAATTTAGTAAATTTCTATCTATTGAATGATAATCAAAATGTGTTGTTATAATATCAGAGTTTTGGTCATCTGATAAATGTTGTACTGGGCAAAATTCATATATTTCTCTATTTTTAGGAACTACTATAACTCTTCCTGGATGTTTCCCTGTTGCTTTTTTAATTCCTACAAGCCCTTCTATAAGTCTTTGTATTTCTTCTTTACTAGGTTTTATATCTTTATCTTCGTAATATTGTTTTACATATTCATAAGATGTTTTTTCTGTTATTGTTCCAATTGTTCCAGCCTTAACTACTACACTTCCTTCTAATATTTCCTTTACGGTTTCTTGTGCTTTAGTTTGATATTCTCTTGCAAAATTCAAATCAATGTCTGGTTCTTTTTCTCCATTAAAACCTGCAAATGTTTCAAATGGTATATTATATTTAATAGGATCTACTTCTGTTATTCCAATACAATATGCTACAAGTGATGAAGCAACTGAACCTCTATTTCCTACAATATATCCATCTGAATTTGATTTTTGTACTAATTTTTGAGCTATCATATATAGTGTAGAAAAATTATTTTCTGTTATTGAGTTTAATTCTATATTTAATCTTTCTTCTACTTTTATCGGTAAGGGATTTCCATATATATTATATGCACCTTTATAAGCTAGTTCTTTAATTTCCAGTTCACTATTTTCAATATATGGATAACATTTCTCATTTGATATTGGTTTAATCTTTTCACATATGTTTGCTATTTTATTGGTATTAGTTACTACTACCTCATATGCCTTGTCTTTCCCTAAATATTCAAATTCCTTTAGCATTTCTTCTGTTGTTCTAAAATATAATGGTGGTTGTTCATCTGCATCTTCATAACCTATTTCTGCTTGTAATATTCTTCTATATACTGCATCTTCTTTATTCATAAAGTGAACATCTGATGTTGCAACAACTAATTTATTTAACTTTGTTCCTAATTCCTCTATTTTAATATTTATATCTTGTAATGCTTTTTCATCTTTTACCTTGCCATTTCTAATTAAATCATAATTATTGCCTATTGGTTGTATTTCTAAATAATCATATTCTTTCGCAATTTGTTCAAGTTCTTCATCTACTTTATTTTCAATCATAGCTTGATATAGTTCTCCCTTACTGCAAGCACTTCCTATAAGTAATCCTTCACTGTTTTCTTCTAAAACTTTTTTTAAAATTATAGGTTTTTTATAGAAATAATCTAAATTTGAAATAGAAACTATTTTATATAAGTTTTTAATTCCTGTTTTATTTTTTACTAAAATACTTATATGATATGTTTTTCCCATTATATCATTACTAGGTGCATAATATCCTTCCATGCCATACAATATCTTAAATTCATTATCTCCAATTTTCTCTAAATATTTTTGTGTTTCTGGAAATGCTTGTACTGCTCCGATGATCAGTTATTGCTAATGCTGTCATTTCATATTCTTTTGCTTTTTCTATATAATCTTTGCATTCTGTAACTCCATCCATTTTGCTCATATTTGTATGTAAATGTAATTCAATTCTTTCCATTTTTATTCCTCCTTATTATTTCTCATAAATCTGTAGAGTATCTTCATCAAATAAATTAAATATAATTTTAACATCATTATTACTGCAAAATTCAGTTAATAATTCTATTACCATTTGTGCTACATCTTGATGTTCATAACCATGAAAGCCTGTTGCTAAAGATGGGACTATTACACTTGTGTATTTCTCTCTTAATATTGTGTTAAATAAATTCTGGTAACTTTCTTTTAGTTTTTCTAATGGTTGTTGTTCTTCATAGTATCTAGGACAATATATATGTATAATATCTTTGCGTAGTGAAAATCCTGTTGTTATTCTAATCTCATTTACTTCCATATCCTTATTCCACTTACTATGACAATATGTTTCTAATTTATCTATTCCAACTTTATCATATATTGCACCACATACACCACCGCCATAGTCCATATATTTATTTGCTGTATTCACAATAGCCTCAACATTATATTTATTTGAATTTTCTATTATATCTCCACTTACTAATATCAAATTTTTCATTTTTCCTTCTTTCCCTCACTTTGTTTCTTTGCCTTTTTTCTCCTTTTCTTTTTCATATTTTCTTTTTTATTGCACCATTTTCTTTTAAAGCCTCCCATAATTCATCATCATCAAATTCGTTATCAGGCTCAAAGTGCTTTATTAAAACTTCTAAATTTTTTCTTATAAAATCACATATCTCTTTGTAATCTTCTTTTGGCAATTTATTTTCTCCTATAATAACTCTTGGATTTTCTTCTAAAGTAACACTAAATGTATCTTCATACTTAATTTCAGTATTTGCAATTCTAATTCTAGGTAAATCATTATGCACACGAACCCCACTTGAAAACCTATTCTTTTCTGGATATATGCTAGCTTTTAAGCCTGTCTCTTTTGGTGTAAGCGTTGCCGAATACCATCCCCAATTATCACAATCATCTAAAGTTGCCTTCTCGAAAGTTTTTATATTTAATGGTTTCTTTCCAATTTTGATGTCATTCCAATAACCCCATCTTGGTATTTCTAAATCTCCTTTTACAATTCTACTTAATAAATCATATTCAGAGTCTTTTTCTATAACTCCTGTATATTTTTCTATGTCTTTTTCCCAATATTCATATGTAAATAAGTCTTTATTTCCCCATTCATTATTCTTCATTTCATAAAATGATATTAGAGCATATGTATTCTCAAAATATTTCTCTCCTTTAAATTTTCTTGGTAGCCATCTTACGACATATATTCTATCCAAATTGTCGTCTATGTAGCCTTTTCCACATTCTAATTCATGTTTTAACTTTACTATATCCCCAATTTTAAATTTTTCACTTGCTCCTTCTTCTAAATCTTCTGGATATAGTGTAATCATTTTCTTCATATCTGTAAGTGCATTTTTATATCTATATTCATAATTAATTCTAATAATATTTCCTTTATAATCTAATTCATATTCCTTATGTGTAGGCTCTAATTTATTATACTCTTTTCTATGCAAGCTATCATAATCTATATCAAAATTTTCTGCATATTCTAAATCATTTATTTGTGTTATTGTAAATGAATAATCTAGTTTTTCTTTTTCTATCATTTCATCTAGTGTCATGTTTTCATCTTCTTCTACTTGTTTTATTCTTTTTTCTAAATTGTTTATGCCTTGTTCTTTTGCTTTTTCAAAACTACTATATACATTGCAATATGAGTTTGCATCAAGAAGTTTAGAATCATAGTCATACATATCAACTTGTAACAAATATAATTTCATTTTATTCTTCTTTCCTTTCTTTATTTTCTGTATGTATTGTAAAAACTTCTTTTGGCAATGGATTTCCTAATCCCACCTTTGCTAAGCTTAGTGCCATTATTCTAATATCATCATAATCCATCCTATTTTCCTCCCCTAAATTTTTCTTTCTTAATTATTATAACATATTAATTTTTAAAATGTTATCAGAAAACTAAAACTGAAAAATCCGTTGTGGTTGTAGGCTTTTATAACACAAAAATAAAAAATGTAAAGATTATTTCTCTACATTTTTTATTTTTATTGATTCTTATTCATTTTTCTTAATTCTTGTAATATTTTAACATTTTGAGTATTATTTTTAGCTTCAAGATGTTCTTTTGAATTATAGCCATACTTTGAGTGTGCATAAAATTCATCAGTCATAGCTCTCATTCTTTCTCTATGATCTTCATATTCTTGTGATTCGTAATATCCTGATATTGCTTTCTCATAATTTGCATTTGTTATCATAATTCCTATAGCAGTTATAATGAAGCCTCCCACAAATGCTATTCCTGAATTATTTGTCATATGTAATAAGTTTACAATTGAAACAGGCATAATATTTAGTCCTTGAAATATAAGTCTTTCTGTTAAAGTTTGTTTTTTTGATTGATTTATACATCCTGCTGTACACATCATAGCTATAATTCCTATAACAAACCAATCTCCAAATGATAGAGAAAATTGTACTATTAGCCATATACTCAAACATACCCTTTTTATAACTATATTTTTATCTTCAATAATATTTGCTGTTACTTTGCTTTTTTTAGTGCTCTTTGAATTTTCAAATACAGCTGATTTAAATATTGAAATAGACATAAATTCATTAAATAAAATTCCAACTGATACATTGCACAAATTAGAAATTTCAAGTTCTAACTTTCTATAATCTTCGTTAATTGTACCATCTCCGTTGTCTTTACTAATTCCAGAATCATACATTCCTTTTAATTTTTCTACTAATTGCATATATTTGTTTTTATCCTTTTTCTTGACTTTTTCTAAGCACATATAGCACTTTTCAATTTGTAAGTTATTATATTCTTCAGTTGTTATATCATTTTTAGCATCTTCGTTTTCTATTTTTGATTCAATTTTGTTTAATTTATTTAATTTTTGTAATTCTTCTTTGGAAATTAATATTTTTCGTGGATTAGTGCCATCATAAGCTGAAATATATCCATTTTTCTCCATTTCTTTAATATACATTTCTGCTCTGCCATATCCTATCTTCATTTTTCTTTGTAATATTGAAACAGAAACTTGTCCATTTTCTACAACTAAGTTTAAAGCATCATTAAATGATTTTCCTACATACGATTGACTATTTTCATCATGGTTCATATATTATTTCTCCTTTTCTATAGAAATAAATAATACTATAAATTTTAAAAATTAACTACTACTTAATTAATTTAATGTCAAAAATTATATCATTCCTTTTAGCAACATCTCCAATTTTTTGTGATACATTAAAGTTTGTATCTTTCAAATTAATAGAATATATATTTATATCATTTGGAATTTCATATAAAATTTCTTTTTCTATTTTGTTTTCATTTTTACTATATTCATATAAAGTTCTAGGTATTAATAAATTTTTTTGTATTTTACATTTTAACAATTTTTCTTTAGAAATTTCTAAATCAAAATCTTTTTTCAGTGTTCTTCTAATTTCTTCAAACAGCTCTCCTAATTCTCCATTTTTTCTTTCGTTTTTTATTATTTCATTAATAAATTTGCTATATGTTTCTATTTCTAATATTGCTCTTATTAAAGATTCTTTTGATGATTCTTTCGGACCCATTTTACAGTTTTTCATTTCAATTAGATTTATAATATTTTTATCATCATTATAACCTACTAAATCTATTGCTCCACTACTTCTATTTTTAAAAAATGGTAATTCATATGTAAAAATATATCCAAATGGTTGATCACTTTTATTTTTATTTTCTTTACTATGTGAATATAAATAAAATTTTTGTGCATGTTCTGGAGCTATTCTTTTATTTGAATCTACAAATTTTCGTTCCAGTTTTTCGTTTGTATTCTTCCTTCTTAATGGATAACCAATGTCTGTTCTTAATACTAAATCGTTTGTTAGCTTTTCCTTTTGAATATCACTTAATATATCTTTTAAGTTTTTGTTTTTTAAATAAGCTCTTAAATAGGTTTTGTTTTGTTGATATAGTTTTAATATATTCACTTTTTTTACTTCATTATAAATTTTGCTTTCCACATTTTTCTTCCTTTCTATTTTTATTACTAAAACTATTATAACATATTAATTTTTAAAATGCTATCAGAAAACGAAAACTGTGAAATTCATTGTAACTGTAAGTCTTCAAACTACAAACAAAACAATTTTAAAAATCTAGAATATAATTGTATTTGTTAAAATTGTTGCCAAAACCCCCAGTCACATACGGTGACAGCCCCCTTAAGTAAAGGGGCCTTTTACATCTCCCCTGCCTGTACAGCGGTAATGGCTACTACACCTACAATATCCTTGCTACTACATCCTCTTGATAGGTCATTTACTGGCTTGGCGATTCCTTGGCAAAGTGGGCCATAGGCTTCTGCTTTTGCTAGTCGTTGGGTTAGTTTATAGCCAATATTTCCAGCGTCTAGGTTTGGGAAAATAAGGGTATTGGCTTTTCCTTTTACTGGACTTCCAGGAGCTTTACTATTGGCTACTTCTGGAATAATAGCAGCATCTAATTGTAATTCGCCATCAACGATGATATTGGGCATTTTTTCTTTTACTAAATTGGTTGCTTGTATTACTTTTTCAGTAGAATCCGATTTTGCACTTCCATAAGTAGAAAAAGATAACATAGCAACATTTGCTGTTTTTCCAGTTAAACTTTCAAAACTTTTAGAAGAGGATATCGCAATTTCCGATAATTCTTCTGCATTTGGGTTTGGGTTTAGCCCACAATCTGAAAATACAAAAGTACCACTTTCGCCATATTCACAATCTGGCACTACCATTAGAAAAAATGCTGAAACCAATTTTGTATCTGGTGCCGTTTTTAAAATTTGAAGGGCTGGTCTTAAAGTATCTGCTGTTGAATGGATTGCTCCTGAAACAAGTCCATCACAATCCCCTTGTTTTACCATCATCATGCCAAAATATACTGGGTCTTTTAAAGTTTCTCTTGCCTTATAAATATCCATTCCTTTTAATTTACGAAGCTCATAAAATGCATTTACATATTCTTCATACTTTGAAGAAGTAAGCGGATTTACTATTTCCATCAAACTTACATCAAATCCATTTTCTTTTGCAACTTTTCTAATATCCTCTTCATTGCCCACTAAAACAACATGAGCAAATCCCTCTTTTTCAATCGTAACAGCGGCTTCAATCACACGTACATCTGTTGCCTCAGGTAAGGCAATCGTCTTTTTTTGCATACTTGCTTTTTTCTTCATTTCTTCAATAAACGACATAGCATCTTCCCTCTCTTTCTTATGGAACTATTATATCGATAACTTTGAAAAACTACAATAGTTTTTCAAAGTTTTGTCGTAAATTTCGACTACGAAAAAAGACAACTCAAGAACTGAAATTGCCTTTTTTCGTAAAACATTAAATTCTAATCTTCTTGGAAATACTCTGGATACTCTTCTTTCATCCATTCTTTAGCAACAATCCACGCTAACAGTAGGTCATCTTCTTCTGGCTCATTTTCTATAAATTTTCTTTGGGAAAATGCTCTCATCTTTGAAGTCAAATATTCTAACAAGAAATACTGTAAAATCATTTTAAGCACAAGGAAAATTAGCACTAATACAATAAACGTAGTTTGAAAACTCATTTCTAATAGAAATACTATACCAGCTGCTACAATAAGCGAAATTCCATTTAATATTGATTTCGCACTTGCACTCCATTCTTGCTCATCTTCATAGCTTCCATAGCTTTCAGAAAATGCTGTCATTTTTTTAATTTCTTCTAAATCATTGGGCAACCGTTGCAATTTTTCTAACACATTTATTATTTTAGTCATAGCACAATATTTACTTGTTCTATATTTTCTAGCTACTAAAAAATCTAACGCATAATTAAAGATTTCAGTAATTAAAAAGGAGGAACCTAAAATTGTAGCAATAACTTCACATATATGTCTAGCTAAATATTCTATTTGGTTTGCTATTAAAAATATTGCAAAGTCAATTGTTATAAATAGTATAATAATACAAAGTTTTAAACATGTGTTTAAAATTCTGCTAACATAAAAATTTCCTAGTTTTGCTATAATTTTCTGTTTCATATTTGCGCTACGTAAAGAATCTTTTCCATTTTCCCATTTAATTTCTACTTTTTCTTCATCAATGATTTTGCCCTTACAATACCAATCTGGTGCTTTGTTAGAATAAAACTGAATACATTCATAGTTTGAGCCTGCCTTTCTAACTTCTATCCGTCTTTCCATATTTCCTTTCCTCCTACCATTTTATTTTATGTTAAATAATTATATGTCATATAATCTTATTTGTCAATGTCATTTGCGATACATCTATTTATTTGCTATAATTCATATGGAGGCATTTATGAAATTAAGTTATATTGTTACTAATTTGAAATATGAAAACGTAAAACAAGTATTAAAAGAAGAATTTGGGATTTCCGATCGTTTGCTTTTGAAGTTAAAAGCCAATCAAAAGATTTATCGAAATTCGCAAGTGGTTTGTGTAAATGAAAAGGTTTCTTTTCATGATACCATTGATGTTTTTCTTGATATGGAAGAGGATAATTCAAATATTGTTCCTAGGAAAATGGAGTTATCTATTTTATATGAAGATGAAGGTCTGCTTATTTTAGATAAACCGCCCTATCTTCCCATTCATCCTTCCATAAGACATTATGAAGATAGTTTATCTAATGGTGTGAGGTATTATTTTGATGAGATTCAATTAAAAAAGAAAATTCGTCCAATTAATCGATTGGACCGAGACACTTCTGGGATTGTTTTGTTTGCTAAAAATGAATATGTACAAGAATGTTTGGTTAAACAAATGAAACATTCCTGTTTCAAAAAAGAATATATTGCGGTTGTGGAGGGAATGTTAGAAAAGAAAGTTGGAACGATTCATTTGCCCATTACAAGAAAACTAGGAAGTATTATTGAACGAGAAGTTTGTATCAATGGATGTGGTGAAAATGCGATTACACATTATGAAGTAATAAAAGAAATTTGTCATTCCTCTGTTGTAAAAATTCATTTAGAAACAGGAAGAACCCATCAAATTCGTGTTCATTTCTCTTATATGGGTCATCCTATTGTAGGTGATACTTTATATGGCATAGATACCCATACCACTCCAATCATCCAAAGACAAGCCTTACATGCCTATAAAGTTTCATTTTTTCACCCTATTACCAAAAAACAAATGGACTTTTGTAGTCCTATACCAGAAGATATCAAACAACTTATTTCTTCACTAACAAAATCGTAAAACAAAGATATAAACAAAAAAGATAGGTTTTCCTATCTTTTTTGATGTATAAAAGTAAATCTATAAGCCGGGTTCTGTCGTGAATGGTCATTTATCTACTACACATATTACTATGTGTCTCAAGCCACCTAAACCAAAAAGATGAAAGAGCATCTTAGCCTTTTTGGAATTACAAGATGTTGCTCCAGATGGGGTTTACATGGACCAGATATGTCACCATATCTGCGGTAAGCTCTTACCTCACCTTTTCACCCTTACCTATTTTCATAGGCGGTTATTTTCTGTTGCACTTTCCTTAGAGTTTCCTCCACTGGACGTTATCCAGCATCACTTGCTCTTATGGAGCCCGGACTTTCCTCGTACGCTACCTCACGGCCTTGCTATACGCGACCATTCAATTTACTCTTTTATTATTGTACTACGTTTTTCAAATATTTTCAAGGATTTTTTCCGTATTTTAATAAAGGAGCCCTACAGGAAATTCCCGTAGAGCCCCAAATGAGAAAATTATTCATAGTAGAACTCGCATAAGTTCCATTGTTTGCCGTCTTCCGTTGGTCCTCCCCATTGAAAAACAGTTACACCCCTCTCAAGAAGTCCTGATACCATTTTTGAACAGATCTCAATTTTCTCCTTAGCTTCTACCATCCTCACAGCAAGTTTTTTCTTGCCCCGCTCATCAACAGTAAAGTCCGTTTCAACATCTTCAGGTGTCAATAACTTAAGAGTATACATGTCTCTCAATACTGACGCTGCCTGCTCTGATACATCCAATAATGCGGTCACCTTTGTTGTTTCGTTCCCTTTTCTCATTTCTTTTTACCTCCATAATCTTCTTAACTTGTCAACCTCAAATGTAACTGAGGTATATGATACTCGATAGTTGCTTTATAGCACGTATCTTCTTATATTATACTATATTTTACATAAAATAGCAAGTTTAGGAGTTACTATTTTATATTTAAATCTAATTTAATTATCACAAATCTTTATGAAAGGAAATAACATGACTTTCGTCATGTTATTTCTTCGTCCCAATCAATTCCCAATTCTTTCACTGCAGGTTTTAACCTTTCCGCTATCTTGACATGGTATTTGTGTAACAGTTCAAGCATGGGAATATCTTGATACTTTACTGCCGGTTCTACCTCCCACTCTGCTGGTCTTGCACCGTTTTGCAAGAAATATTCAGCGTAATCTACCAATCCTTCTTTAATGGCAATTACTAAACCAAGAGTTAAATCGGCTCCATAAGAATGCAAAAATTTTACTGCCTCCAAATCCCGCTCCAAAACTTTCTCCCTAATTCCTATTCCATTACCCCCGTATTAGGATTAGCTCCTAATTTTACAAAAAATTGGTAATAGGGGTCGTGTTGTTCAATGGAAAGTTTGTAGTGAGTATCTAGTGCTTTTTAGAGGTCTTCTTTCGATAATTCATTATTTTTTCAAAAAAATCATTTTACTATTCGTGCCATAAGTCCTCGTCTTTATAACGCATCCAATTCTTCTATTAAATTTTTATATTTCAAGTAAAAAACATCTGCATCATTCTTATCTACCGTATTTTGTAAATCTTTTAACAAAATATATGCTTTATTTAGGTTATATTCATTTTGACTTTTATCACTTACATTATTTATCATGGCAATCATAGCATCTTCCGCTGTTTGCAACTGTTTTTTTACTTCTTCTACATTATTTTGCTCGATAATGGCATAGGCATTTAGTACACTCGATTTTACCTTGTATAAATTGGTTTGCTTGGTATCGTTTGAAAAACCTGCATAATATACAGGAAGATACGAATACAATCGTGCAAGCAAGGTAAGAGTTTGTCCTTTATTCTTTTCTTTAATGGCTTTTACTAAAGCATCTAAATCTGTATTAAAACTTAAAATTTTTTGATTATCAACATTTTGTTTATATAAATCTAAGGTAATTACTGCCCAATCAGAATAGATTAGTTCTACTTTTGAGGTCAATTCTTCCCAATCTGGTGTTTTATCGGCTGTTAAAATGCTGTTTTGTACCATTTTATATTCATAATTGTTCTTTTCACTTTCATCTTCTTTGCTAGAATTACTACTATCTCCGGAAGAACCTTGTTGCCCACTACCTTCTTGATTTCCTCCTTCACCAGTAGAACCACTTTTCGCATTAGAAGAGGAACTATTTTCATTATTACTATTCCCTTGTTCCTTATCTTCTATTTTTTTTGCGCTCACTTGATAATTCGTAAGTGTTAAGCCATTTGCTTTGTTTAACATAGAAGAAAGCATCGAATCCAAATATTCGATTTCACTTGATAGTTTGTTTTTTAACAACTCTTCTTCTTTTTTATTACCGCAACCAGATAATAGAAATAAACTAAGAAAAAGGAAAAACAAACACAAATAGGATTTTCGTTTTTTTCTCATATTATCACCCATGTGTAGTATTTCCATATTTTTACCTTTTATTCTTTCGTATAGATAAAATAAAAAAAGAAATACTATTATAAACAAGAATTTGTTTTAGGAGATTTTGTTATGTATACAATTATGAATTTATATAGTAATCAATCTGGCGAAATAAGTCGATTTTTGTCACGTTTTTACGAAAAAGAGATAAAACTTGAAAATGATTTGAAATGGGAAAAAGAATTTCAAAATGGTACTGAACTTGCCGATATTATTGGAGTTTTTATAGATAATCGTGAGAAATATCGTATTAATATGTGGGTAAGTCTTGATGAGGGAGCTTTTTTAAATATTACCGAAGATAATGCTGACCAAATTATTCGCTATTTGTATGAGCGTTTTCCGTATTAAGATTTATGGTTTGCTTTAAAAACTTTGAGGATTTCTTGCAAAGTTATGCTTCTAATAAGATGGTAACAGGTCCATCATTGGTTAGGTTTACCTGCATATGTGCTCCAAATATGCCATGTTGTACAGGAATGTCTTGGTGTTGTACTTCTTGTATGAAATATTCATATAATTCATTGGCATGTTCTGGTTTTCCTGCACCAATAAAGCTTGGACGATTTCCTTTTTTGCAATCCGCATAAAGGGTAAATTGCGAAATTACTAGGATTTGCCCTTTTACGTCTTTGATAGAAAGGTTCATTTTGTCGTTTTCATCATGAAAAATTCGTAAATTGCTAATTTTACGAACCATTTGTGTTACGGTTTCTTTGGTATCTTCGTCTGAAATTCCGAGTAAAATAACAAGACCGTGGTCAATTTTTCCGACGGTCCTATTGTCTACGGTGACACTAGCACCAGTTGTTCTTTGTAATACGATTTTCATTTTGGTTTCCTCTCTTAAGAACCCCCAGTCAGCTTCGCTGACAGCCCCCTTAGGTAAAGGGGCCTTTGGCTAGTCTGTGGATTCATCTTCACTTATTTCATTTTTGTATATTTGTTCTTCATTAATGTGGATATCAACTCCTACATCAGATTTTGTTGCTTCTTGTGGTTCGGTTTCTTCTATGTTGTCGTCGTCTTTTTGTTTATCTCCGCAATGAGGACAATATTGGTAATCTCGTTCGATTTCGTGGTAGCAATTTGGACATTGTTTTTTATCTTTTAGGCTTAAGATTTCTTTTCTTTCTTCTTCAATTCGGTCACATAGTTCATCAATCTGAATACAGTATTCTTCTAAAACGGCATCTATATCGATGTCTATGGCTTTATCGTTTATATGATGTTCATATAATTTTTTACCAATTTGTACATATATTTCTTCAATTTCGCCCTTATGTTCATTCATTTGCATTTTTAGTTTTGCTTCTTTTGCTAATTGTGACGTTTTCTTTGCTGTATATTGATAGGTTTTACTTGCCTGTTTTCCTAGTTTATCAAAAAAATCCATTGTAATACCTCCCTACTTTCATTCGTGTCGATGATACAAACAATCGCACACTCTTTTTACAATTTCGTTTTTATCTGTATTATAAGCATTTTTTCGATTTTTATTCACATTTTTTATCACGTGTCATAAGCATGTTTACCGCTTCTTTTGGATCTAATCCATTGTATAACACATCATAAACCGCATGCACAATTGGCATATCTACCTCATGGATTTTGGAAAATTCATAGGCTACTTCAATATTATCGATACTTTCTATGGTCATTCCTACTATTTGTCTTGTTTCTTCAATGGTTTTTCCTGCTCCAATTAGTTTTCCAGCTCTTCGGTTTCTACTATGTTCGCTTAAACATGTAACAATTAAATCTCCTAGTCCTGTTAAGCCATAAAAAGTTTCTTGTTTTCCCCCTAATTTTACTCCTAATCTACTAATTTCAGTTAATCCTCTTGTAATAAGAGCAGCAAAGGAATTATCTCCTAGCCCAAGTTCAGTAGCAATTCCAGCACAAAAAGCAATAATATTTTTTAACGCACCACCCAATTCAACACCTTTTATATCAAAAGAAGTATAAATTCTCATTTTTTCATTCATGAAAATAGAGCGGATTTCTTCTTGTAAGCTTTCTTCTTTGGCAGCAACTACCATAGCTGTTGGAATTTGTTTTGAAACTTCTTCAGCATGGCTTGGTCCAGATAAAACAGCATATGGCTTATTTGGTAATTCTTCCTCAATAATTTGGTCTAAGGAATATAAAGTTTCCCTTTCAAAACCCTTCGCACACATTACGATTGGTTGATGGGTTACAAGATTTTTGTATTGTTTTAAGATGTTACGAACAAATTTTGAAGGAGTTACATGTAAGATAATATCACTATCTTGCAAGGTTTCCTCGAAATTAGTATAACATGTAATATTTTGGGGTAGTGTCACTTCTGGCAAAAATTTGCATTTTTTTTCTTGATTGATAAGATTTGCTTCTTCCTCAGCAAATGACCAGATTTTTACGGTATGCCCCATGTTTGCTAAATGAATGGAAAGGGCTACTCCCCAACTTCCACTTCCAATAACAGCGATTGTTTTCAAATTTTTTCCTCCTTTGTTATTTTTTATGAAATGATAATTTATTTTCCGTTCCACTTAAGATTCGGCTAATATTAGTTCTATGATTAAAGGCAACAATTAATGCCATAATCACACTAAAAACGAAATAATTTCCATCAACAATAAAATGGTCTTGTCCAATAAATAAGGTTAATACTGGAAATAAAATTGCTGCTAGAACAGAACCTGCGGATACCATTCTTGTTAGTGCCATAATTACTAAAGCAAATACCAAACAAATTAGTCCAATTTGCCAGTTAATTAGTAATAATACTCCAAGTGATGTAGCTACTCCTTTTCCTCCTTTAAATCCGAAAAAGATTGGAAAAGTATGTCCAATAACAACAGCTATCGCTGCTATTTGTACTAATAAAGCTTTATCTACTTCTTTAACAATCCAACCAAGTATCATTGCAATTAAAATTGCAACAATTCCTTTTAAAATGTCACAAATTAAAGTAAGTGCTGCTGCTCCTTTTCCAACACTTCTTAGAACATTGGTGGAACCTGCATTTCCACTTCCTTTTTCTCTTACATCAAATCCCGCCATTTTTTTGCTAATAATGACAGAAGAACTAATACTTCCAATTGCATATGCAATAATTGCTATCATAATATAACATGCCATTTTTATACCTCCTATAATTTAATTATTATTATATATTTTTGCTTTTTATGTTTTGTAATTCAAATCTGTGTTTTTGTTCTACTTCTGGATATTTTTCATGGTCTACTTCGGATAAAAACATGTCATATGGTCTTATATATAATTCATTATTTCCATATAGCCCTCTATATAATACATATTTTTCCTTTGTTTCAGAATGTGTGCATACATCCTCTACCATATAATAGTCTCCTTTAAAGTGTTTGTATATTCCTTTTATTTTTAATTCGTTCATTCTTCTTTTTCTCCTTTCTGGCGTATAATCATTCGAATTGGTGTTCCGATTAACCCAAATTCTTTTCTTAACTGATTGATTAAGTATCGTTCATAAGAAAAGTGGAATAATTCTTTACTATTGACAAATACAACAAATGTTGGTGGTTTTGTGGTCGCTTGTGTCATGTAATAAATTTTTAAACGTTTTCCTTTATCCGTTGGTGGTTGTACAATGGCAATTGCCTCATTTAATACTTGGTTTAGCATTCCTGTGGTTACTCTTAGTGCATTTTGGCTTGCCACTTGGTTAATGGTTTCATATAGTTTGTTTACTCTTTGCCCTGTTTTTGCGGAAATAAATAAGATTGGTGCATAGGTTAAATAGGATAATTTATTATAAACATCTTTTTTAAATTGTTCAATCGTATAGGTATCTTTTTCGACTGCATCCCATTTGTTAATTACCAATATAATCCCTTTTCCTGCCTCATGTGCTTCTCCTGCAATTTTCGCATCTTGGTCGGTTACTCCTTCGGTAGCGTCTATCATCATTAAGCATACATCTGCTCTTTGGATGGCAAGAAGGGTTCTCATAACACTAAATTTTTCAATGGCTTCCTCTACTTTGCTTTTTCTACGAATTCCTGCGGTATCAATAAACACATATTTTCCAAATTCATTTTCAAAAGAAGAGTCAATAGCATCTCTTGTGGTTCCTGCAATATTGCTAACAATCACACGTTCTTCGCCGAGTATTTTGTTCACCAAAGAAGATTTTCCTACATTTGGTTTTCCAATAATCGCAACTTTAATTGTTTCATTATCTTCTACATTAGTATCTTCATCTGGAAATTTTTCATATACCGCATCTAAAATATCGCCAATTCCAATTGCATTGGTTGCAGAAAGCGGATAAGGTTCACCTAGTCCCAAATTATAGAATTCATAAATATCATCTGATGTTTTCCCATAATTATCTGCTTTATTGCAAACCAAAATAACAGGCTTATTTGCTTTTTTTAACATAATCGCAATCTCATTATCAATGTGTGTTACCCCTTGTTTCATGTCCGTCAAAAACAAAATTACATCTGCTAAATGAATTGCAATATTGGCTTGGTTCGCAATTTCAGCACTAATAAAATCCTCTGAACCAACCTCAATTCCACCAGTATCAATCACCGTAAACTCTCGTCCACGCCAAGAAGTTTCAGCATACACTCTATCTCTCGTTACCCCAGGCTTGTCTTCTACAATCGACAAACGCTGTCCGATTATATAATTAAAAAAAGTCGATTTCCCCACATTCGGTCTTCCAACAATAGCAACCGTCGGCTTAGCCATCCATTTCACCTCATTTTCTATATTAGTTATTCTATACTATTTGCAAAAGATAGTCAATTGTTGTAGAAGAAATTTAGAAAAAAACAAACCAATATCATAGAAAAAACTTACAATATTGGTTTGTTTCTTAAACATATGGTTTAAATTCTTGTGTACCCAAACATCATGTCTAAAAATTCAAGCTTACTTGTTATTTCCCTATAGAATATATAGTCTCCCTCTTTAAATCTAAAGGAAATTGTACTAATTCCTACTAATGTTAAAATATACGATATTTTCATGAGTATGGTTCCTGTGTAGGTAACTTGTATGGTTCTTTTTCTACATCCGTTACATTTACCATGCAAAAGCCATTTTCGGATTCTTCTATTTTTAAGGTTTGTTTTATTCCGTCTTCTTTTTCTAGTTTGGCTTGGTAGCCTAGATAATATATATGGTAATTCTAGTTTTGTGTTTTCTTGTGCTTGTTCTATGGTAAAGGTTAAATTTCAGCATTTGCATCTAATAGTTTTATGCTTTCTAATCTACAATTTATTTGATTCACTTCAATTAAATTGTAACATAGCAAATTCAAGTTTTTTTAAAAAAACTATATACTTTTTTTAAATTTTAGTGTATAATTCAATTATAAAGATGAATAATATATATTATAAATAATATTATTTACTTTGGTCTCACAAGGACCAAACCCGTGTAGACGCTGAGCGTCGCAAAAAGCTATTCACAACGAATAGCTTTTTATTTATACCATCTTTTCGATTTTAGCTGTCTAATGATTCCTAAAATATCTTTTACACTAAAGAAATATTTTTCGGCTTTTGTCATTAGCATATTATTTCGATGTTTATATACTATTTTATCTACAAATGTTAGCATATCTGATACTTGAAATAATCTTTTCTCTTTATGATCAAATTCTATTCTATGTTCAACATTCGTTTTATTAAGTAATAATGTATCTATAATAGCACCTAGTGCATCTTGTCCATTATCATAATAAACTACAACTTGAGCAAATTCATTCATATAGTCTGATATTGAATTAAAAAAGTCATTTATTCCACTTGCTAATTCCTTATTTAGCTGTGTTTTATTATTCTTAAATCTTTTATCTACTATAATAGTATGTATCTTTACTTTTACTCTTTTTGAAAAGAAAAATATTGACCAAAATATATTTTGTCTTTGTTTAAGGTCAAAATGGGCATAATCTCCACGTCTTGCAATTAAGTCAGCAAGATGTAGCATTCCATCATAATTAGTCTTTTTTAGTCTATTATTTAAATACTCCAAATCATTTATTATTGAATCGTCACTTTCATGAATTGTAAAAGAAACCGCATACAATTCGGAACTTCCTTCTGTAAATCCAAAGTCTCCACTTTCATCAATAAATATATTAAGTCTTCTTTTTATTTTAATCACCCACTTTGTCAAAAGCATTATAACCAATTTTTATAACTATCACAATAGATTTTATACTAATAAAAATATTTTACTTATGTTTACCGTGTAACATTATGTTAATTTTTCGTTTTAGATAAATCATTGTACCAATTCCTACTAATACTAAGATATACGATATTTTCATAAGTATAGTTCCTGTGTAGGTAACTTGTATGGTTCCTTTTTCTACATCTGCTACATTTACCATGCAAAATCCATTTTCGGATTCTTCTATTTTTAAGGTTTGCTTTGTTCCATCTTCTTTTTCTAGTTTTGCTTGGTAGCCTAGATAATAGATATACGGTAATTCTAATTTTGTATTTTCTTCTACTTGTTCTATGGTAAAGCTTAGATTGGTGTTTTCTTTTTGCATATGACTAATGATGGCATTTCCTTCTAATACATTTACATTTGGTGACCTTTGCTCAATGTATTCTCTATTTTGGAACGCTTTTTTTGGTAAGTATTCAAATGTTGCACAACCCGCATGCACTCTTCCGGTTGAAGCAGTTACTGGAACAGGTTGTAAGTATTTTGTTTCGTCAAAAGGGGTTTGTACACTTCTTTTTGCTCCTATGATTGATATACATAGGTATATCATTACAAAAATAACGACTCCTATCTCTTTTTTATTGGTATGGTTCATAAAATAAGCAAAGCCAAACCCTGCGATTACGCTAAAAAAGAAGGTTGCAAATTCCATCATTCGCCATGGAAATTGTATCATTTTTAGTATACTTGGCATGTGTTCAAAGGGAAAGATTTTTAATGTCATAAGGATACTGATACTTCCCAAAATAAGAAAAATGCGAAGGGTTTCTTTTTGGTTTTTGGGAAGTTTCTTTCGGTAAAGAAAAGTAAGTCCCATGCCTATTAAAATGGCTCCTCCTATATGGAAATTTAGGTCCAAATTTTCCGTAAAAAATAAATCGCTTATACTTAGTTTAAAGTGTGTTAAGGTGCTTTCTTTATACATTCTTTCTGGCAAGAATACCTCGTATTCTGTGGCAAATTTATGCTCTAATAATGGTACCCAATAAAAACTAGTGCATAATAAAATGAGGATTACACAAAGTAAAATCTTCTTTATGATATTTTTATCTTGTAAGTTTTGGTAATAAATGAGTACATAGGCTAAGCAAAAAATAGCGGTATAAACAGCAATTACATTATGAGTTATGATTAATCCGAATGGCTCCTATAATAATTCTGTATGGTAGTTTCTTTTTTTCATAGAAGAGGTCATACATTCCATGAAATACGATTGGCAAAAAAAGAAACGAGGCTAATTCTGCTATAGCAATACGATTATATAGGTCTGTTAAATGATAGGGTGCACTCATATATAAAATAGCGGAAATAACTCCTACTTTATGGCTTTGGGATAGTTTATACGTAAATTGAAATAAGAATACGCCAGATAGGAAAATGGTTGCCAACATAAATAATTTTAAGGTTATCACATACGAAGAGGTAAATAACTTAAAAATAAGTGGTATATAGGCGGTAAATGGGCTATAAAATAAATTCCATGAATAACCAAATCCATTGCAAAAATCGGAATGAATAACTGGAAATAAATGTCCTTCTTTTAATGTTGTAGCATTTCCAATTAAACGGCATATATGCTGAATTCCGTCATCTCTTGCAATATCCATGTATTTTGAAAATAAGGGTATGCACAAGAAAACAGAAACAAAGAAAATAATCAAATAGCTAAGTATCTTTTTATTTTGTTGTAATTTCTTTATTATTTCTTTCATCATTTCTCCTAACTTCATTTTCTAATATGTGTTCATTTTCGTGTATGTATTTATCTACTGTTATATAAGTCGATTTCATGCTTTAATAATTTACTAATACGTATTTCTTCCCTCTAATAAATCATCATTTTTAATCCAATCTTCTACCTTTACTACTAGATATTCGTTTTTAGTAGCTCCTCTTATAATCACTTGTTCAATGCCTGCATTGATAATCATTTTACGGCACATTTGGCAAGAATTCGCTCCTGGTTCGTAGGCTCCCGTATCGACTCGTTTTCCTACAAGATACATAGTAGCACCAATCATGTCTTTTCTTGGGGCACTTAGCATGGCGTTTTGTTCTGCATGTACCGAACGGCATGCATCATATCCTCCATGGTGGACTTCTGGGAATTTTTCTTTTTTGGTACAAAACCCTAAATCGATACAATTTACTCTTCCTCGTGGTGAGCCCGTATAGCCGGTGGAAATAATTTCGTCATTTTTTACAATAATACAGCCAAAGTTTTTGCGAAGACACGTTCCCCTTCCCGATACTGCTTCTGCAATATCTAAATAATAATTTATTTTATCCATACGTTTATTTTCTTCCATCCATTTCACCTTCTCTTTTTGCTTATTATACCAATAGCAAATAATTTTTTCAACAAATTTTCATAAAAACCTCTTTAATGCTTGACAAATTTGTTAAAAATTAGTATACTCTTATAGTGATTTAAAAAACGCTAAAATTTAAAAGATATATACATATCAAGCGAAATAAGGAGGGAATAAACATGGCACAACCAAAAAGAAGATGGTCTAAAGCAAGAACAGGATTAAAAAGATCAACCTGGAAATTAGATAAGCCAAACTACGCGGAATGTCCACATTGCCACGAACCAGTAATGCAACACACCGCTTGCTCAAACTGTGGATACTATGACGAAAAAAAAGTTATGACTGGAAAAAATGAAGAAAATAACTAATAAAAATGACACCTAGGGTGTTGTTTTTTTATGCAAAAAGGCACAAAGAAAGCAGGAATTTCACCTGCAAATTCTTTGTGCCCCAATATTGTGTTTAGTGCTTCACTGTGTAACGATTGTTTGCTACATCAAATGTCCGGATTTTCTTATCTGCTGCCAAAAACATGGTTACGGCCTTTTTGGTACTGATAAAATCCAGTTCCGCTTCGCTATCCGGTAATAGTCCATAACTGATCAGGATTTCTCTTCCCGGAACAGCCAATCCCAAATGCTTCGCCATTCTGTCACTCTTGTAATCAGGCATCCTGCCGACAAATCTCACAAAAAGTTCAATGTAGGCACGAAACACTTCATTGGTATCAATTAAGCTTACCCTTTCCGTTCTGTCCGAAGTTAAATCGGGATAATACGAGATAATCGTATCCTCGATTTCATCGGATTTGACCTGAAGATACATGTCAACCGCTTCATCTTGCAACAGCCGGTTGCTGGGTCTCACGATTTGAGGGTTCCAACTCATATTAATAAAATTAACAAAGTTGGGGGCTGGTACATACTCGATAATTCTGCTATTAATACTAATTGATTTCATGTTTTTACCTCTCTTTAATATTATTAATTATGATTTGGGGCAATATGCGTTGTGATATTTCTACAACAGTAATATTGTATCACTTTTTATGTCAATTTACAACATTTTTACATAAATTTGTTAAACTTTTTTATTATTTTTGTGGTTTTCTATAAATATCACAAAAAGGGCCTGCATGATATGCTGACCCCTACTGGCACTAATTTTATTCATAGTCTATTTTACAAAAGCACTGTATGCTTTGTATGCACAATATACGTCAAATTTACTGGTTACCTCATATGGTGCATGCATTGATAATACTGGTACACCACAATCAATCACATCAATTCCCTTTGCTGCTAAAATAAGTGCAATGGTTCCTCCACCGCCTACATCTACTTTTCCTAATTCGCTTACTTGGTAAGGAATATTTTCTTTTTCAAATATATTTCTTACTTCGGCTACAAATTCGGCATTTGCGTCTGACGCACCTGATTTTCCTCTTGCTCCTGTGTATTTGTTTAGTCCAATTCCTTGACCAATAAAAGCGGCATTGTTTTTTTCGGAAACAGAGGCATAAATTGGGTCTAGTCCTGCATCTACGTCTGCTGATAACATTTTTGAATGGCAGAATACTTTTTCTAATGCATTTGGTTTGTTTTCATTCTTTTTATTTAATAACTCGGAAATAAAATAATCAAATATATGAGATTCCATTCCAGTATTTCCATAACTTCCAATTTCTTCTTTATCTGACAAAATACATACTGCGGTTTTTGAAGGATTTTGTACTTCTAACATAGCACGTACTGATGTATAGGCACAAACTCGGTCATCTTGCCCATAGGCTGCTACCATACTTCTATCAAACCCTAAACTTCTTGCACGAAAGGCTGGTACAATTTCTAATTCGGAACTAACAAAATCGATTTCTTTCATACCATATTTTTCGTTTAATAGCATTAGGATATTCAATTTTATTTTTTCACTAATATCTTTGTCTTCTTCTGGAATACTACCAATTAATACATTTAAGTCTTCTCCATTAATTCCTTCTTTTAACTTCTTTTCCATTTGTTCTTGTGCTAAATGTGGTAATAAATCTGTAATGGTAAAGATTGGGTCACATTCTTCTTCTCCAATACAAATTTCTGTTTTTTCTCCATTGGCTTTCACAATAACCCCATGAATGGCAAGTGGAATTGTTGTCCATTGGTATTTCTTTATTCCTCCATAATAGTGAGTTTTTAGATAAGCAAATCCGTTATCTTCATATAATGGGTTTGGTTTTAGGTCTAGTCTTGGCGAATCGATATGGGCACCAAGTATTTGTAATCCATTTTCTAGTGGTTCGCTTCCTATAACAGCAATATACATGCTTTTATCATGGTTTATATAATACACCTTATCTCCAGCTACTAAATTTTCTTTTTCGCATACATTACAAAAACCATTTTCTTTTAACATTTTTTCTACAAAATGCACTGCTTCTCTTTCGGTTTTTACTTTGTTTAAAAAGTAAATATATTCCTCTGAAAATTGAAAGATACTTTCTTTTCTTTCCTCTGAGATATTTTTCCAACCAGTTTCCTTTTTGTTAAATAATTCTGATTTTTCCATTCTTCTTTCCTCCTATGTCTGTAAATGAATATTTACTGTTCGATATTTCCATTTACTATCATTTTTATTCTATCTTCTAAAATTTAATAACCCTTTACAAAACTATACTTTAAATGAATTTCCATTAAAATTCTATACATTAAAACGAAATAACACAATGTCGCCATCTTGCATAATGTATTCTTTTCCTTCGGAACGTAACAATCCCTTTTCTTTTACCACATTCATCGAACCTTCCCTTATAAGGTCTTCGTAAGATACGATTTCTGCACGAATAAATCCTCTTTCGATATCGGTATGAATTTTTCCGGCGGCAACTGGTGCTTTGGTTCCTTTTTTAATTGTCCAAGCACGTACTTCTGGTTCTCCTGCGGTTAAGAAACTCATAAGTCCTAGTAAATCATAACTTGCTTTTATTACTTTATCTAAACCTGATTCTTCTAAACCAAGTGCTTCTAGCATTTCTTGTTTATCATCTTCTTCTAGCCCAGCTAATTCTTCTTCAATTTTTACACATAATGGAATAACACTTGCCTTCTCACCTTTTGCATATTCTTTTACTTTTTGAACATTGGCATCATTTTCTGCATTTTCTAATTGTTCTTCTGAAACATTGGCAATATATAGTATTGGCTTTAATGTTAATAAATATGTATCTTTTAGTAATTCTTTTTCTTCTTCACTAAATTCCATTGTTCTTGCTGATTTTCCTGCTTCTAATGTTTGTTTTATATGTTCTAGCAAATCAATTTCAATTTGTACTTTTTTATCTGCTTTTACTTGTTTTTTGGCTCTGTCTAGTCGTTTTTCTATGGTTTCTATATCTGCAAAAATAAGCTCTAAATTGATGGTTTCAATATCTCGTAATGGGTTGATACTACCATCTACATGGACAACATTTGGATCATCAAAACAACGAACCACTTCCACAATACTATCTACTTCACGAATGTGTGATAAAAACTTATTACCAAGTCCTTCTCCTTTACTTGCACCTTTTACAAGCCCTGCAATATCTACAAATTCGATTATGGCATGGGTTGTTTTTTCTGGATGATATAATTCGGTTAAACGGTCTAACCTTTCATCTGGAACAGGTACTACTCCTATATTGGGTTCAATGGTACAAAATGGGTAATTTGCACACTCTGCTCCGGCTTTTGTAATGGCATTAAACATCGTACTTTTTCCCACATTGGGAAGCCCTACAATCCCTATTTTCACTTTTCTTCGCTCCTTTTTCTTATTCTAACGAAAGTATTATATCATTGTTTATTTTATTTTCCAATAGTTTAAAATAAATTGATATCATAAATTTTTAGTAGGATTTCTCTTTACTAAATTCTTGAACTTATTTAGTAGATTGATTTTTGAGATTCCTATCTAATTTTATATTTTTATCTTTATTTTTCTATATTTTAAGGTTCATTTAATAAACCTTTTTATAGGTATTTTTAAAATATCACATTTTTATTTATATAGCAATACTTAAACAGCTTTTCCATGCCAAATATTTTTTAGCTGGTAATACAATTCATCTCTTGCTTGGACTATTGGTATCTTTGCTCCTATTGTTCCAAATATCTTTTTATTTGCTTTTTTTCTTATTCTTTTTTCTAGTTCTTCTATTTTCTTTTCTCTCTTTTCTGCTGTTGATATATCTATTATCTTTTGGTATATATTTCCACCATTCTGGGTAAATGCTCTTAATTGCCTCATTTCATCTATTCCATTTTCACTCCATACTTTTGCATCTGTACCCATTCTTTCTGATAATGTATGGTGTACTTGCCCTTCTTGACAACAACCCGTTAATTTATCTTTGTATTTGTCGTGTGCTTTAATTCCTTGCCATTGGTTCATTAAATATTTTTTTGTCTCTTGTAAGTATGTCAATGATGTGAAACAAATTAATATGTTATTCTCGTAATATATTGAATTTGTTTCTTTTTATGCACACATTAATTCTGATCTTTTTTCTTTTGGTGTTAAATATCCTAATACTGCCATTGGTATTCTATTAGACCTCTTTAAGTATGCTACTCTTTGCTTCCTTAAATCTTCTAAACTATAGATTGTTAGCCAACTGTAAAATCTTTCATTATCATTCCTATGGCTTCTTTCTACTTTTCCATTGTGTTCTGGTGTTCTTGGTCTTATTTTATGATGTTTTATTTTTAACCTGTTTAATAATTCATCCATTGGATGTATTTTCTTGATTTCTGCTTGATTATATGTGAATTCTGTTCCATTGTCTGTTTGTATTTCTTTTGCTTTATATCCATAATATTTTATGCAACTTTCCACAAAATTTACTGTATTCATTGGTGTATGCTCTTCATACCAATACAAATATCTTTCTCTACTTGCTTCATCTATACATGCATACTGATAGTATCTTATATCTTTTGGTAATTCTTTTGTTTTTCATTCTAATGGTACATATTTTACATCTATTTGCCATTTCTCTCCTATTTGCTTTGGTGTATGGTTTCTTTGACGTTCCTTTTATTCCTGGATTATTATAATATCCTATTTTTCTTAGTACTCTATACAATAAGGTTGGATTTCTTGTATATCCTTTATTTATCTTTAATTTATACCATATTTCATTTAATGTTATATGTGGATTTCTTCTTATTATATCTTTTATCCATTTCATTTCTTCCTCTGTGTGTTCTCTTAGATGCTTACTTAATGGCTTATGTGATTTGTCTGTTATACTTTCTTTTGTTCCATCATATTTTTTATTCCATCTCCATAGAGAAGTTCTTGAATTGTAATACTACAGCTCTTGCATTTTTCATGAAATTTCCCTGTGCATTTTTTAATTTTCCTTTAAAATTTCACTTTTAAAGGATGTTCCTTCTAGCT
>CANSMW010000004.1 GCA_947648215.1 uncultured Clostridium sp.
CAGTTAAGCCACTATCGCCTAGTGGTCCTCCTATAACAAACCTTCCTGTTGGATTAATATAGTATTTGGTTTGGTCGTCTAATAATTCCTTTGGAATAATGTATTTTATAACATGCTGAATAATATCTTTTCTTAGCACTTCTAATTCTATTTCTTCCTTGTGTTGGGTAGAAACAACTACCGTATCTACTCGTACTGGCTTGTCCCCTTTATATTCTATCGTTACTTGTGTTTTCCCATCTGGACGTAAATATGGAAGAATATTTTGTTTTCTTACTTCGGATAAACGTTTGGAAAGTTTATGTGCTAAGTAAATAGGAAGTGGCATATAGGCATCGGTTTCACTGCATGCATATCCAAACATAATTCCTTGGTCTCCTGCTCCTTCTGAGGTAAGATTGGCTCCTTGTTTTTTTTCTAAGGAAGTATTTACTCCCATGGCAATATCTGGGGATTGTTTACTAATGTTTACATGAATGTCACAAGTTTTATAGTCCATATCGAGGTCTTTGTTATCATAGCCAATTTCTTTGATTGCAGTTCTTGCGATTTCTTCTATATTAATATTGGCATTTGATGTAATTTCTCCTGTAATAACAACTTCTCCTTTTCCTGCGACAGTTTCGCACGCTACTCTGGAATATGGATCCAAAGCCAAACATGCATCTAGTACACTATCGGAGATATAATCACATAATTTGTCTGGATGTCCTTCGGTTACACTTTCACTGGTAAATAATTTTCTCATTTTTTACTTTCCTCATTTCTTGGTTTGTTAGAATATTTTTTCATTTGGGTTGCATGATATGCAACCCCTACTGGCACATTTTCACGTAACAAAAAACCTTTGCACGGGCAAAGGTTTTTTGTTATATTTCATTTTTATCAAATAAAATCATCATTCAAAGCCTTCCTCGCCTTGTCGGTATTAGCACCTTACTCTATTTAAGGTTGCTGTGGAGTCTTTGAGCCGATTCTCTCGTCCACTCTGGATAATTATTTCATTTTTAAATTAATTCTAAGATGGCCATTGGAGCATTATCTCCTTTACGTGGGCCAATTTTAACCATTCTTGTATATCCACCAACATTATTTGTGTATTTTGGTGCAATTTCTCCAAATAGTTTTCCTGGTAAATCCACATTTTTTCCATCTTCATCTTTTACTTTGTTTACCATTTTCATGATTTTCTTTCTTGCATTTAAACGAGATGGCATATCTTTTTGTCTTGAAACTGTTTTTTCTTCTTTTACTACTTTTAAATATTCTTTTCCATTCTTGCTTGTTACCTTTTCGGTTTCTTTATTTCCTTTTGCATCTAATTTTGCTGTAATTACTTTTGCATCTACCGTTTCAAAATTATCTTTTTCTTTGATTGCAAGTGCTACTAAACTATCCACAATTGCTTTTACTTCTTTTGCTCTAGTCTCAGTGGTTACAATTTTTCCATGAAGGATAACATCTGTGGTTAAAACTCGAAGCATCGCTAATCTTTGATCGGTTGGTTTTCCTAACTTTCTATTTCTTGCCACTTTCTTTTTCACCTCTTTACAAAATCTTTTTTCTATTCTTCTTCTTTGGCAAAATCTAACCCTAAAGAACGTAATTTATGAGTCACTTCATCTAGTGATTTTTTACCTAGATTTCTTACTTTCATCATATCTTCTTCGGTTTTATTTGCTAAATCTTCTACGGTTGAAATACCAGCTCTTTTTAAGCAGTTGAAAGAACGAACTGATAATTCTAAATCTTCAATTGACATTTCTAACACTTTTTCTTTTTTCGATTCTTCTTTTTCAACCATTACTTGTGTATTTTTGGTT
Source organism: uncultured Clostridium sp. (assembly GCA_947648215.1). Lineage (GTDB taxonomy): Bacteria > Bacillota > Clostridia > TANB77 > CAG-508 > RGIG8482. The sequence goes on from CANSMW010000004.1 coordinate 1,824, forward strand.
GCTTCGGAAAGGTCTATAAATAATTCTAAGTGTCCTGTCATAACTTTTGCAGCTAAACTTAAAGCCTCATCTGCTTTTAAGCTTCCATCTGTCCATACTTCGATAATCAATTTATCAAAATCTACCATTTGGCCTACTCTTGTATTTTCTACCGAGTAGTTTACTTTTTTTACTGGTGTAAAAATCGAATCAATTGGTAATACTGCGATATCTTGGTTTGTTTTTTTGTTTTTGGCAGCTCCATTGTATCCTCTTCCTCTTTCTACTGTCATTTCCATTTTTAAGCTTCCACCTTCGGAAACAGTTGCAATATGTAAATCTGGATTTAAGACTTCTACTGAACTATCGGTAATAATATCTGCCGCTGTTACTTCGCCTTCTCCTTTAAAATCAATACGAATGATTTTTTCGTCATTATCAAATGTTTTTAATCTTACATTTTTCAAATTTAGAATCATTTCTGGTACATCTTCTACCACATTTGGTATGGTTGAAAATTCATGTACAACTCCTTCAATCTTTACACTGGTAATTGCACTTCCTGGAAGTGATGAAAGTAGGATTCTTCTTAATGAGTTTCCTATTGTTACACCATATCCTCGTTCTAATGGTTCACAAACAAATTTTGCATAATTGCTATCCTCATTTATTTCTAAACATTCAATATTTGGCTTTTCAAATTCTATCATTTTTACCTCCCAATTACTTTAGGAACTTTGTCTAGTTCCTCACTTACTTCTATTTCGAGTATAACTCTACGATTAAGTGTTCTTGTACTGGTAAGTCGATATCTTCTCTTGCTGCAAGTCTTAATACTTTTCCACCTAATTTTTTGGCGTCTTTTTCTAGCCATCCAGGTATTGGTCTTGCAGAATTTGCCTCAGCATTTACTTTGATAATTCCTTTATCTTTCTTTGATTCTCTTACAGCTACTTCATCTCCTGCTTTTACTAAGTATGAAGCAATGTCAACTTTTTTACCATTTACTTCAAATAGTCCATGGTTTACAAGTTGTCTTGCTTGTGCTCTTGATGTTCCAAATCCTAAACGATAAACAATATTATCTAATCTACTTTCTAATATTTGAAGTAAGTTTTCACCAGTAATTCCTTTTTTATTAGAAGCCATTTCGAAATATTTTCTAAATTGTTTTTCTCCTACTCCATAAAATGATTTTGTTTTTTGTTTTTCTCTTAATTGTGTTCCATATTCAGAAAGCTTTGCTTTCTTTTGACCATGTTGTCCTGGTCCATAATTTCTTCTAGAAACAGAACATTTATCTGAATAACATCTATCACCTTTTAAGAAAAGTTTTTGACCTTCTCTACGGCAAACACGACATTGTTCATCTTTATATCTTGCCATTTTCTTTCTCCTTTCAATAAATTATACTCTTCTTCTTTTTGGTGGTCTACATCCATTATGTGGAATTGGTGTTACATCCTTAATTGCACTAATTTCTAGACCTGCTGTTTGAAGAGAACGAATTGCTGCTTCACGACCAGAACCTGGTCCTTTTACAAATACTTCTACTGTTTTTAATCCGTGTTCCATGGCAGCTTTTGCAGCTGTTTCAGCAGCTTCTCCAGCAGCAAATGGGGTTGATTTTTTAGAACCTTTAAATCCTAATTCTCCAGCACTTGCCCAAGAAATTACATTTCCTTGTGTATCGGTAACACTAACAATTGTATTGTTAAAACTTGAATGAATATGTGCAGCACCTTTTTCAATATTTTTTCTATTTCTTCTAGGTGTTTTCTTTGCTACAGTTTTCTTATTAGCCATTTGGTTCTATACCTCCTTATTTTTTACTTTTACTTACTAATTTTCTTGGACCTTTTCTTGTACGGGCATTGGTTTTTGTTCTTTGTCCTCTTACAGGTAGTCCTCTTCTATGACGAATTCCGCGGTAACATCCGATTTCAGTAAGTCTTTTAATATTTAAAGCTACTTCTCTTCTTAAGTCACCTTCTACTTTGTACCCTTCGTCCATAACTTTTCTAATACTGTTTACTTGTTCGTCTGTTAAATCTTTTACTCTTGTGTCTGGATTTACCTTTGCTTTTTCTAGAATTTTTCTTGAACTTGATACTCCTATACCATAAATATAAGTAAGTCCAATTTCCACTCTTTTTTCTCTAGGTAAATCGATTCCTGCTATACGAGCCATAAATTTTAGCACCTCCAAATTTATTTGTTTTCTTCTTTGTTACTATGTTTGTCTTATATTTTAAATGAAATGTACTTAAAATACTTTTGTATTTTAAGTAGTGTTTTAAAATAGTTCGACAAGAAATGTATATAAACACAAAACTATTTTTTTCAGCCGCTCATAAATAGTCTTGTGTTAATATCGAATTGTCCTTCATTTTAATTAACCTTGTCTTTGTTTGTGTTTTGGATTTTCACAAATCACTCTAATTTTTCCTTTTCTTTTGATGACTTTGCATTTTTCGCAAATTGGTTTTACTGATGGTCTAACCTTCACTTCATCCACCTCCTGTAATTTCAAATCTTTGGGTTAATGTATGCTTAAAATAGAAAAAATCTATTTTGCTCTCCATGTAATCCTTCCTCTTGATAAATCATATGGAGACAATTCTACTTTTACTTTGTCTCCTGGTAGGATTTTAATGTAGTTCATTCTCAGTTTACCAGAAATATGGGCTAATATTTGATGTCCATTTTCTAATTCTACTTTGAAATTGGTATTTGGTAATGTTTCTACAACAGTTCCCTCTACTTCAATTACATCCTCTTTTGCCAAGGCTTTTCACTCCTTAAACTTGTCATTTTTAAGTCTTTTTACACAATTAGCTTATATAGTATATAACAATTTTAAATGATTGTCAATATTTCTGGCTCTTTTTCTGTAATTAAAATTGTATTTTCGTAATGTGCAGCTAAACTTCCGTCTTCCGTAATAATTGTCCAACCATCGTTTAGCTCTAAAATACCTGGTTTTCCTTGAATTACCATTGGTTCAATGGCAAGTGTCATACCAGCTTCTAATTTAATGCCCTTTCCTGCTTTTCCGTAATTGGGAATTCCTGGGTCTTCATGCATACTTTTTCCAATGCCATGTCCTTGAAATTCTTTTACTACACTATATCCATTTTTTTCAATAAACGCTCCAATGGCGTGGCATACATCCCCTAAACGGTTTCCGGCTTTTGCATATTGTATTCCTTCAAAAAAGGCTTGTTTTGTTATTTCTACTAAACGTTTTGCCTCATTTGATACCTGTCCTACTAAATACGTTCTTGCGGCATCTCCATGAAATCCATTTTTTCCTACTACCAAGTCGACACTCACAATATCTCCATCTTTTATAATAACTTTACTAGATGGAATGCCATGAATCACTTCATCATTAATAGAAACACAAATAGACCCGAGGAAAATCAGGTACCCCTTTTTGATAACTTGGGTACCCTTTTTCGGCTGGAATTCCTCCATTTTCTCTAATTACTTTTTCTGCAATTTTGTCTAATGCTAATGTTGTCATTCCTGGTTTTATTACTTTTTCGATTTCTTTATGGACTAATGCTGTTACACGGCAGGCTTCTCGCATTTGTTCAATTTCTCTTTTCGATTTAATATCAACCAATTTTCCTACCCCTTTATTTCCTTTACAATATCATTTGCAACATCATCACCTAAACGATTAATGCGTGTACTTACTTCTTCGGTTCTTAATACTCCTTTTTTCTCGTAATATTCTACAAGTGGACTGGTTTGTTCATCATAAATAGCAAGTCTTCTACGAATTGCTTCTTCACTAGTATCATCTTCTCTTTGTACTAATTCTGCACCACATTTATCGCAAATTCCTTCTACTTTTGGTGGATGCATAACAAGGTTATAGGTTGCTTTACAAGCTTGGTTTGAACATACACGTCTTGTTAAAATACGTTCAATAATTTCATCTCTTGGTGTTGTTAGATTAATCACCATATCGATTTTGTTTCCTTTTTTAGCTAACATTTCATCTAACTTTTCAGCTTGTGCAATGGTTCTTGGAAATCCATCTAAAATAACACCATTTTTAGCATCATCCTCTTCTAAACGGTTTGCAACCATTGGAACCGTAATATCATCTGGAACCAATTGTCCATTTTTAATATATTTATTTGCCTCTACACCAAGTTCTGTTTCTTCCTTAATATGTTTTCTAAAAATATCTCCTGTAGACACTTGAGGAATTCCTAATTTTTCACTTAAAATTCCAGCAACAGTTCCTTTTCCTGTACCTTGGGCACCTAGCATAATCATATTCATAATTTTCATTCTCCTTATTCTTAATTTGACTTTTTTCTTAAAAGCCATATATACTATACCGCTTTTTCCAAAATTTTTCAACTATTTTTGAGGAAGATTTTGTAATTTTTAGTTACTATTCTTCCTCTATCAATTCATGTTTTGAACCTCTACCTTTTTCTAAATCAGCAACTGCTTTTTCTAATCTTTTTATATTAGCAGGACTGTAAAAAGGTTCTGCTATATCTTTTGTATTATTCATCATATTTCTTTGTTTACTCATATTTCTTATCTCCTTTCTACTAATATATATTCATTTCTAATTAAGTAATCTTCTAGTGTTTCTTCTCCTTGTAAAATAATTTGTGGTACATTTTTTTGTTTAAATTCTTCAAATCGTTCATCATAAGTACTTACTACTTTTTCTATATAATCTTCGTTATTTCCACGTTCTCGATATCTTTTCTCATATAGCCCTATTGCCGATTTTTCTGGATAACAAAGTATATACTCGATTTTGTTTTCATCATATAGTTCTAATGCCCTTGGAGCTATCCATACTAAAATAATATCATAATTTCTACTTTGCTTTTTTATTTCATCAATATAATTATAAGGCCACTTCGGATTTTCTTTTCTTTTTGTACCCTTTCTTTGCTCAATTGGAATATTTTCAAGTCCTGTATTATCCCACTTAAATAAACTTGATTCTAAATCAATTACATTTTCGTATTTTTTCGCTAATGTCGTTTTCCCTACTCCTGCAAAACCTGCTATGATAAGTGGCTTTTTTAATACTTTCTCCATATCATATTTCTCCTATATCCATTCTTCTACAAACTCTTTTGAAATGTCCAAACTTCCTCTTCCTACTCCGATTTGTATATCTGGTTTTGATGTTCCGTGGTAGTCGCTTCCACCACTAATATATAAATGATTTCTTCTTGCATATTCTACTAAAATTTCTCTTTTATTTCCTTCTTCAGAAGAAGGATGAAAACATTCTATTCCATCTAATTTCGCTTCTTTTTGTAACTCATCTATAAAATCAATCGTGTTTTCAAATTGATATTCAAATGGATGGGCTAGAAACGCCTTTCCTCCTGCTTTATGAATGATATGAATTACTTCTTTATATTTGGGTCTAAATTCAATATGGTTCATAAAGTAAGTACTTTTTGGATTTGCCAGTCCTATTCTATAAAACACACTAAATGACTCCGTAAACTCTCCTAATATTTTATGATTTTCCTTATGTGACATTACTTCGTTATAGATTGGTAATTCCACATACTCTGTTGCTTTGGCAGGCTTTTTAATTTTACTTTTATCATAAACAAGTCCATGCTTATCACATATCGCAAACAATCTGTTACGACAGATTTCCTGCTGTTTTATTAAAATATCTTCTGAATAATACTTTTTACACCATTGTTCTATAACTTCTGGATTTATATTATAAGCTAACATTCCAATACTTCTATCTTGGAACACTGCATGCAATTCGGTTCCTTTTATTATCGTTCCTGAAAAATTTGTATTACTCTTTAATGCTTCATCGTCATATTGCTTACATGTATCATGGTCAGTAATGGAAATGTATTCTAATTTTTGCTCTTCGCACATTTTCAAAACTTCTTCTACTGTCTTATCACCATCGGAATAAACGGTGTGCATATGCATATCTATCATAACGTTCTCCTCATATTAAAATTTCTATTCCTATTATACCAATACCTTTTCCCTTTTTCAATCAATTTTCTTCTTTTTATTCTTTTCTAACTATCCCCTTATAGAATAAAATGCAAATAGTCTTTGGATGTTGTTGTTATAAAATTGCATTTTATGTCTATTTGTGCTATAATAGAGTTATACGCGAAAAAGCAAATAAAGAAAATGGAGGATTAAAAAATGAACATTAACAAAGCTATTTTACAGTATCATCAAAAAAACCGGTATGAAGCAATCTTCGTAGGAGATAAGTCTTTGGAGGACAAAAGATTGCATATCGCCAATGTCATCACACAGTCGGAAGCAATTGCACGAGCACAGCACTCACCTGTTGATTATGAGTTTTTGGCACTTTGTGCTGAACATCATGACGACGGCAGGGTTGACCAGTATGAGCTTCTCGGAAAGTTTTTGGATTCAGAAATTCTGCATAATGAACTTTCTGCACAAAGGTTCAACCGTTTTCTGGCACAATTTCTGGAACAGAATCATATTACTGAGATTGACGATTCTATTAGACTTTTCCTTGATGTCATGCTGTACCATGGCAGAATGGATGTGGCAAACCTGTCAGATGAAAGTAGACTTTATGTCGAAATCATCACGGCTGCAGACGATTTTGAGAATGCCTGTAGTTGTGTTTCCTACCTTGTAAGAGAAGCAGAAACTGATGCAAAAGGTTACATCAAAGAAAAGCCAGAAGCCAACCAGAAATTCGTTTCCAATTTTGTGTGGGAACATTTCTGCAGGGGAGAAAAATTTGACAAACATACCCATTGCACTACTTATGCCGAATACGTTCTCTTTGCTGCAACACTAGCAATGACCTGTATTAAAAAATACGGCAACATTGCAAAGGTGGCTCTTTCGCAACCCGGCTATGGCTATTCTTCTATTTTAGATGGCTACAAAGACGTCTTTTCTAAAACTCTTTATCCCAAAACGGCCAGAGAAGCCTATGATGTTTTGGTTAGTATGGCTCATTAAGTATTCATAGCACTCTATCTCCTCACCGAAGTCTTTTCTTTGGTGGGGAGTTTTTATTTTTGTATTTTATGTTGATTTGTGTTGTAGTAAAATTATTGAATATAATAAGAATTACAAAAGAATTGGAGGTATGCTTTATGGAAATTAGTAATGCTGTTTTAGCGTATCACAAAGCAAATCGATATGATAAAATATTTGCCAAAAAAAAGATTTGCTTGGTAAAAAGTTACATGTTCATAATGTTATCTCTCTAGCCCATACCATTGCTGAGTCTTCGTCCTATGATATCGATTACGAATTATTAGCAATTTGTGCAGAACATCATGATGATGGTAGAGTAGACCAATATAATCTTCTTGGTAGCTTTATGGATACGGTTATCTCTCATAATGTACTTTCGCTTAATCGCTTAGAACATTTCTTATTGCAACATAGTTTTAATAAATTAGACCCTTCTATCAAGATTCTTCGTGATGTTATATTGTACCATGGTAGAATGTGGTTAACCGATTTATCTAAAGAAAGCAAACCTTATGTCAAAATTATTACTGCTACGGCGAATTTGAAAATGCTTGTAGTGGTATTTCTTATCTTTTAAAAGAAACAAAAACCGATGCAAAAGGATATATAAAACAAAACCTTAATATATTTGTTGCAACTTTTGCTATCGATTGTATAAAAACCTATCATGAAATTGCAAAAACTGCTTTTCTTCAAGAAGGTTATGGTTATTCATCGATTTTAGAAGGCTATCATGATGTTTCTAAACAAACACTTTCTCCTAACATGGCAAAACAATATAATATTCTATGTAATATTATATTGTTTTTTATCTCTTCTATAAATTTATTTATACTATTCTCAATATCTTTGTTTATTGTTCTTTTAACCATTTTCGTATCTCTTCAACATTTTTTTACTTGTTCCGATGTGTAATCATCTGCACTTTTAAACCAATATTCCTTTAAATCTATACTATTCATATAATTCCTCACTTTCAATCTATTTTTATTATAGCATTATTACCAAAGTTTTACTACATTTTATTAGTAATATTTTTGTAAAAATGTAAAAAGCAGAGCATATTTCTTTCTATACTCTGCCTTGATTTTTTATTTTCCCATTCCCTTATTTTTTCTTAAAAAAGAAGGAATGTCTAATTCATTTGGATTTGATGTACTTTCGGTTGATGATGGAATGGAGTTTATTTTCTTATCCCATACTTTTGCTACTTTATCAACAACACCTATGGTTGAAATTGGTGATTCGTTTTCAAAACCAGTTGCAATAACTGTGATTGAAATGTCATCTCCCATGGTTTCATCAATGACTGCACCAAAGATGATGTTTGCTTCTGGGTCTACGCTTCTTTGTACTAGTTCTGCTGCGGTGTTTACTTCGTGTAGTCCTAGTTCGGAACCACCAGTTATGTTAATAATAACTCCTCTTGCTCCTTCGATAGAAGTTTCTAGTAATGGACTTTGGATTGCTTGTTTTGCTGCATCTTCTGCTCTATTTTCACCAGTTGCTCTACCTACACCCATATGTGCCATTCCAGTATTTAGCATAATGGTTTTTACATCGGCAAAGTCTAGGTTAACAAGTCCTGGTACAGCAATTAGATCTGAAATACCTTGAACACCTTGTCTTAAAACATCATCTGCCATTTTGAAGGCATCTACAATAGAGGTTTTACGGTCTATGATTTGTAATAATTTATCATTTGGTATTACCACTAAGGTATCTACTTTTCCTTTTAAGCTTTCTACTCCACGTTCTGCTTGTGAAAGTCTTTTCTTCCCTTCAAAGGTAAATGGTTTTGTTACCACACCAATGGTTAATATGCCCATTTCTTTTGCTGTTGCGGCAACAACTGGAGCGGCACCTGTTCCAGTTCCTCCTCCCATACCTGCAGTTACGAAAACCATGTCGGCTCCACGTAATACTTCTGCAATTTCTGATTTATTTTCTTCTGCGGATTGCGCACCAATATCTGGGTTTGCTCCTGCTCCTAGTCCTCTTGTAATTTTCTCTCCAATTTGAATTTTGGTTCCTGCTTTTGATTCTTGAAGAGCTTGTCTATCGGTATTGACAGAAATGAATTCTACCCCTCTAATGCCAGATTCAATCATGCGGTTTACAGCATTATTTCCTGCTCCTCCCACACCGATAACTTTTATGGTTGCGGTTCCGTCTAACATTCTTTCATTATCTTCATAGTCCACCTTCATATTTAATCCTCCCAATATTTATTATAATTTAAAATTTAAAACTTGTTTATGTATAGAAAAATTCTTTAATTCTATCAATAATCGTTAAAAAGATATTTGTATCTGATTTTGAATCGATACTACTTGATACCGTTTTCGCAAATGGTCTTGCTGCAATGTATCTTACCAAGGCATAGGCTGAACGAAAACTTGGTTTTATGGTACTTACTAGCCTTCCTGTTGAAATTTTAACTGGTATATTTAAAATGATTTTTCCCGCAACATCACTTTTGTTGATATTACTAATTCCCTGCCCCGTTAATACGACATTATTAATTCTAGGCTTAATGGCCTGGTTGGTAATATCTTTATTGACCAAAGAAAAGATTTCTTCAATTCTTGCTTCGATAATTTCGATTAGTTCAGAACTTTTAATCACCTTGTTTCTTTCGTCCCCTTTATAAGTATTTAAGATGATGTCATTATCATTATCGATAAACGATTTTAGGGCTAATCCATATTGTCTTTTTAATTTGTCTGCTTCTTCTTCTGAGATGTTTAATACCACAGCAATATCGCTTGTAATGTTATCTCCACCAAGTGGTATGGTATTCGTATATATAAAAGATTCCCCTTCAAATACACCAATATCCGTATTTCCAGCACCAATATCTAACACCATTACATTATCGTGTAATTCGTTTACATCTAAAATTAAGTTTCTTTCTGCTAAGGTATTTGGTACCATCCCATCGGTGTCTAGTCCTGCTTTTTTAAGAACAGTCGAAATTTGTCTTGTATACTCTTTATCTGCTAAAATAATTTGTGCATTTAACGTAAATTCAGATGATAAATTTCCAACTGGGTCATTGGTTCTTGTTCCATCTTTTAAGATAAATTCATTCGGAACAATATCAATAATTGTTTTCCCATCTGGTACTTCAATGTCTCTTACTTGCATAATGGCTTGTCCTACATCTCGTACCGAAATTCCTGCATATTTGTCTTTTAACTCTTTTGTAACGCTATTTTGCACAATGGTAGCATATTTTCCTGGTATGGTTACATATGCAGAATTAATCTTAAATTTAGCCTCTTCTTCTGCCTTTTCAATTGTTTTTGCAATTGAAAGGGCAATATCATCTTCATTTATAATTTTTCCTTTTTTGATACCTTCACACTTGCTACTCGTAGAACATATAATTTCAATTTGATTGAAATTATTGACTTCCCCTACAACCGTTGATACTTTTGATGTTCCGGATATCAATTCCAACGATTATATCTCCTATTGCCAATGTTAATTCCTCCAATTTTTTATATAGTTTTTCACTTAGGTTAGGATATTATATTTTGAGAAAAATGTCAATAGTTTTTGTAATATTTTTGTAATATTTTTGCAATATTTTGTAACAAAAGAACCCCCAGTCGCTTCGCGACAGCCCCCTTAAGTAAAGGGGCCTTTTTTTCTACTATTTTAGACTAGTAACATTATTCTTGAAACGTAGAGAAAAGCCTCCTTTATTTAAGGGAGGTGGCAGGGCGAAGCCCTGACGGAGGGTTCTTACATATCTTATTTCTTTATAGTTTCTTCCTTTTTGGCTTTTAATTTGCCCATCCATTTATCAATATAATACCTACGAACAATGGCAAGATTAACAAACATTCTACCAACAAACACAACAATTGCTGCTAGGTAAATATCCACATTTAATCTTTCTCCTAAGTAGGTAAGTAAAATCGACAAAATCGCATTTCCAAAAAATCCTGTTACAAATATTTTTAAATCGAATTCCCCTTTTACCACAGAGGCAATTCCTCCAAATACAGAATCTAGTGCTGCTATGATGGAAATGGCTAAATAGCCAGATAAACTATATGGAATAATTGGGGCATTCATTCCTAAAAGAGCACCGATAATACATCCTATTACAATTGCAATAACAACCATTATTTCTCCTCCTTTACTACATCTTTGGCATATTTTATTTTAATCGTTCCCATATATTTGTTAATCACCATATTACTTTGCTTTTCTAGTTTTGCATTTGGGTGTCTTGTTACAAAGCCAACTGTTTTTAACGTTAATGCACTCTCTAAATACTTAGCATCTCCAATGGCTTTAATGGTATAAGGTGATATTACTCTTTTTTTGTTTACTAATATAAATGCTTCATTATCAATATTGATATTAATAATATCCGATAAATTCGTAATTCTTTGCCCATTAATGCTAATCGCTTCTGCCCCTGCAAGGATTAATTCATTGACTAGTTCTTGTAACTGGTAACATTCAATTCTACCATCATGTTCGGAATCTTCATAGTCTGTATAGGTAATAACTACTCCATCTCCTTTTACATCGGTCAAACCGGCAAGAGTTTGTGCTTGTAAAAGCTCCTTATCTAACAATTCCGTTGCTTCTTGGTTGGAAACTCTTTTGTCTCGATATTCTTGCAAGGTTTGTCTGGTTTCTTCTAATTTTTGTTGTATTTCTCCGTGTTTTTCTTTCCAACTTGCTAGTTTTTCTGTTAATTCACTTTCTCTCATAGTTTCAATTTGAGCAATATTGGTTTCTTCTACCACTTTAAATTGCATAAACATAATATATGTTAACACAAAACAAACCATCCCAATGGTTACTATCATAATTCCTTTTCCTTTTTTCAACTCCATCACCTACTTTGCTACTTCTATTGTTTTTTTGGTTAAAACACCATTGTATTTATCAATCTTTAAATTATCACTTTTTTTGGTTTCTACACTAATACCATCTTTTTGTAAAACTTCTATAAAGCCACCTGGACGCATAACATCATTAATTCTGTTGGCATCTCCAATTGCCCTTATTACAAAAGGACTTCCTACAATTTCGTCATTTACTTGAATAACCGTTCCCACACAATTAATCGAAGTAGTAGGAACAATACGTTGTCCATTAATGCTAATTGCCTCTGCTCCTGTATTTTTTAATTCATTAACAACTGCTAATAAATCCGTATTATGTACCAATCCTGTGGCGGCACTAATTGTAGTTGTTGTACTGTCTTTTAGGGTAATTGTAATTCCTTCTCCTGTTACATCCGTTAGTCCTAAATAGGTATTAATCTTCTTTAATTCCTCTTGTTTTTCAACAGAAGAATCATCAGAAGAAAGACTTACTTGTCGTTCTTTTTCTAGGTTTAATTCTGCTTGTTCTAATTCCTCATAAATATGGTCATATTGTTCCTTCCATTTTAATACTTCATCTCTTAGGCGATCTTCTTTATGTGAGGTGTTTCCTGCTGTTGTTACAAGGCTTTTGGTAGTTTTTAATTGCATACTTATACCAAATGCTAACAATAAACACATAAGACCTAAGGTAATTGCTACTTCTTTTTTCTTTATTTTCATGTTTTTTCCTCCTTTTGGTTTTGATTATATTATGCCTGCGGTTGTGGTTCGGCTATTTGGTTTTCATCTCCACCGTGGTTCTTGGTCTGACTCCTCTGGTGGTGGGTCTGGTTCTGGTTGCCTTTCTCTAAAAAATACCTTTTCTCTTTCTAAATCGCCACCTGCAAATATTTCGCCTTCTAGTCCTTTGGTATCTTCTAGTGCTACTTTTATGTATAACATTCTACTACTTAAATGAGATGCGTCTCCTAAATAAACGTTTTTCTTTTCTTCGTCTAGTGCTAAAGTATAATTTTGCTTGTTGCTCATATCAATTCGATTTACTTTTGCTGTAATTCCATTACTTGCAATGGATTCTACAATTTTTAGTACGACTTCTAGTCTTGTTAAATCTTCTTTATTTAACCTGCCTCCTACTTCCACTTCCTCCATCGGAGTAGTATATCCTTTTATAATTGGTAGTTCTAACATCTGGCTTGATACTTCTAAAATATATCCTTGGTTATCCATATAAAAATAACTATTCGCATATTCCAATAAAAATGTGGCTTTTCTTTCTTTTACTTGTAACTGTATTTTATCGGGAAGCACTCGTTTTACTTCCACACTTTCTATGTAAGCTTCTTGTTTGATGTTTTTTTGTATGGTTTCCTTTTTGTTTCGGTATAGGTTATCTCCTAGGCTAATACCAGAAAGGCTTAATATTGTTTCTTTTGAAATTTTCTCGTTTCCAATTACTTCTACCCCGGTTATATCAAATAATGGAGACATCATAAAAAATATAATTGCTGCTACCAATGCGCCGAAATAGGATTGTCCATTTTATAAGGATAAAAGATAATTTTTGTTTCTTTTTAGCCTTTTTTTTACGGTAAGGAGCAGATTTTCCATCTGCTCCTTTTTTCTTTTTATTAGAAGCCTTTTTTTTGGTATTTTTCCTTGTGTTAGCTTTTCTCGTTGTGTTTTTCTTGTTACCTCCTGCCTGGATTTTAGTTACACCAATAACAATTTCATTATCAAAACGAAATACATTATTATTTTCTTCTATCTCATCTTCTTGCCCTTTTTTAGATTTTGTCTCTCCTTTTGCATGTTCTTTCTTGTCTTCTTTACTCTTTCTTGTTTTCCTTTTCGTTGATTCTTCTGGTTGTTTCTTATTCCAACTTCTTTTGTTTTTTCCTTTCCTCTCTTCTTCAAATTCATATTGTTCTTCTATATCATCGAATTCTTCTTTTTTCTTTTTATCTGTCTTTTCTTCTATATAACCAATTTTTTCTTTGCTTTTTTTCCTCTTTTTCGTTTTTGGTTCTAATGTTTTTTCTCCTAGGTAGTCATATTCTTCTTCCTGTTTTTTTTTCTTTTGCCCACGAGGTGAGTTTTTCTTTTTCTTTTTTTCGTCTGACTTATCTTCAAAATACAAAAAGTTTAATTCTTGGTTCTTTTTACTTTTCATACTTTTTTCAATTCACCTCTTTCGTAATTTTTGCTCCTAATTGGGTTAACTTTTCTTCTAATTTTTCATAACCACGTAAAATGTATTCGATACTGGTCACTTTTGTTTTTCCACTTGCCGAAAGCCCTGCTAACACCATAGCAGCTCCTCCTCTTAAATCAGTAGCCTCTACGACAGCTTTGGATAATTTTCGTACTCCTTTAATCACCGCAGTTCTTCCTTCTACCACAATTTTGACCCCCATTTTGTTTAATTCATTTGTGTACTTGTATCGGTTTTCAAAAATATTTTCGGTTACAATCGATGTTCCTTTTGCTGTACAAAGCATGCTTACAAAAATGGCTTGCATATCGGTTGGAAAACCAGGATATGGCATGGTCTTTATTTCTACTGCTTTTAGTTTCTTTGGTGCTTGTAGAAAAACGGTATCTTTGGTGGTTTCTATTTCACAACCACATTCTTTTAGTTTTTCTAATACTGGTGTTAAATGCTCTGGTACTACTTTGGTTAAAGTAAGTTTTCCCCCTGTACTTGCAACAGCACAAAGTAACGTACCTGCTTCAATTCGGTCTGGCATGACTTGGTAGCCAGTATCTTTTAATTTTTCCACTCCATGAATGATGATCTCACTACTTCCAGCACCACTTACTTTTGCTCCCATTTTATTTAGGAAATTTTGTAAGTCTACAATTTCTGGCTCCATGGCTGCATTGGAAATTACCGTTGTACCTTTAGCAAGTACTGCTACTAACATTGCATTTTCCGTTGCTCCCACACTTGGAAAATCCAAGTGAATTTTTTCTCCTGCTATTATATCACAACTACAATGGATATATCCAGTACTTTTCGTAATATTCACACCTAAATTTTCAAATGCTTTTAAATGTAAATCAATTGGTCTTGCCCCAATATCACATCCACCTGGGCATGAAAAGGTTGCTTTTTTGCTCCTTCCAAGTAGTGCTCCTGCTAATATAACAGATGAACGCATTTTTCTCATTAGTTCCTCTGGAATTTCATATTGGTTTAATCCTCTTGAATCGATTACTATTTTATCACGAACCCTTTTTACCTTGCAACCCAAATTTCGTAAAATTTCGATCATTACTTTGGTATCGTGTATATTGGGAACACGATATAATCTCGTAATTCCATTATTTAAAATCGATGCTGCTAAAATCGGCAAAGAAGCATTTTTCGAGCCAGAAGCATCGATTTCTCCCTCTAGCTTCTTACCTCCTGTAATTATGTACGATCCGCATAAACTTTTCCCTCCTTTATGATATATATATTATGCTAACCTTGTAAGGAGGGTGAATTTTGCTTATACAATAAAAAAACAGAAGGCATAAAAAATAAGTTTGTAGCTATTTGCTTTTCTCCTTCTGTTTTTTGGTCTATATTCTATTTTCCGTAAAATTGAATTTTTAATAAATCTACATAGCTTTTATTTATGCTTTCTGTAATATATAATCTCCAATATCTCGATTTTTTATTGTTTTTATCAGATTGAATGACTTCTATTGTTTCATTCATTGGAGTAGTATATTTTGTAAATTCATATATTGTTTCCCAGGTAAGATTATCCTCTGAAGACTGTAAATACATTTTTGTAGGTGCTGTATTGTTTCCTGGCTTTATATGGACTTTGTAAATCCATACTTCCTTACCTTCTCCAAAATCATGACCTATATAGGCTGGCAAACTACTACTTTCCCAATCGTTTACTCCTGGAATTCCCCCTAGGAATGCATTAATTGGAGAGTGTATTTTATCATTACGTAAATAATTCGAAAATACAACATTACCAGTTTTTGTGGTTGAATTATATAATTGTAAGTTTGTAGTAGGCAAATTAACTACCCCACTATTATCTAGAGCTTGAATTGTATCTTCCTCCAAAATCTTATTTCTCCACTCATTATTCTGAATTATAAGATTAATTGCTTTTTCATTTTCTAATAGTATAGTCGCTATATTTATATCTTGTGTGATTGGCACTATAAATATTTCTGGATGTTCTATAATATACGTTAGTTTTTCTTCATCTTGTATTATATTTTTAAATTTCTCTAAGTCTGTTAAAATATCAATACTTACTGGTGGCTCCTCTTTGATTTTATCTACTTGTCCTAAAATTTCCTTTTCAAATTCTTCAACTTCCTGAAAATCTTCAATTTCTGTTGTACCTATGATTGGTTGTTGTGATACTTTTTCTATTTTACCTGTTTCTCCTATTAGAAATTTATATTTTGAATATTCATTTACTGATACAACAATTCCGTTTAAGTTTACTAAATTCTCTATTATTTCTTCTTTTATAGAGGCCTCAGCCTCATTATAATATTTTTCGATTGTTATATCATTTACTCCTTTAATTACTTTTGCTATTTCTTGCAATGTATATATTTTATTCTCACTAGTACACATTGCTTGTATATCCATCAATTCTAATTCTACGATTTCTTTAGCTGCCTCATATTCTGTTCTTATCACAGCATTTTTGGCATGATTTAATAATCCATCTTTTATTATCATTTGATAAAGTATTATACCGGTTAAAATAAGCATTAAAATTATTGTAACAATTAGAGCAATTAATGTAATCCCCTTTGTATCTTTCATTTTCTTTTCCTCCTAGAAACTAAATAGAAACACTTTACATTATTTTTTTAAAAAATCCCAACAATATTTCCTTTCTCATCAATATCAATACTCTCGGCTGCTGGGACTTTTGGAAGTCCTGGCATGGTAAATATTTTTCCAGTTAATACCACAATAAACTCTGCTCCTGTTTTTAAACGGATTTCTTTTACATGAATAGTAAATGGCTTATCACAAATTAAATTTTTAGGGTCATCGGAAAAAGAATATTGTGTTTTTGCCATACATACTGGAAAATGACTATATCCTAACTTTTCAATTTTAGCAATTTCTTCTTCTGCTTCTTTTGAATATTCAACTCCCTTTGCACCATAAATGTTCTTTGCAATTTTTTCGATTTTGGTTTTAATGCTATCTTCTAACTCATAAGCATACTGTAGTGTTGTTTGTTTGTTTGTTAATTCAACTACTTTTGTTGCTAAATCCTCGGCACCTTTTCCTCCATACTCCCATGCTTCTACCAAACTTAATTCAATTCCTTTTTCCTCTAATTTTTGTTGTAATAAGGTGATTTCTTCTTTACTATCATCTACATATTTATTAATGGCTACAATCACATTTAAACCAAAGCCATTCTTAAGGTTGTCCACATGTTTTAACAAATTGTGAATTCCTAAATTTAGTGCCTCTAAATTTTCTTTCTTAATCTCTTCTTTTTCCACTCCACCATGATATTTTAATGCTTTTAGGGTTGCAACAATAACAACTGCATCTGGCTTAATGCCTGCCTTACGACATTTAATATCTACAAATTTTTCTGCACCTAAATCCGCACCAAACCCTGCTTCGGTTACCACATAATCTGAAAGTTTTAATGCCATTTTTGTTGCCATTACACTATTGCATCCATGTGCAATATTCGCAAATGGTCCTCCGTGAATTAGTGCTGGTGTATGTTCTAACGTTTGCACCATATTTGGTTTCATCGCATCTTTTAATAGCACTGCTAAACTACCTTCTGCTTTTAAGCTTCTTACATAAATTGGCTTATTTTCTTTATTATATCCGATGACAATATTTCCAATTCTTTTTTTCAAATCTTCTAAATCAGAACTTAAACATAAAATTGCCATTATTTCAGAGGCAACTGTAATATCAAATCCATCTCTTCTTGGAACCACTGCTTTTTCTCCTGAAAGACCACATTCAATCTCACGAAGTTGTCTATCATTTAAATCTACACAACGTCTCCATACAATTCTATCAAATCCTAATTCGTTTCCAAAATAAATATGGTTATCAATTAATGCTGATAATAAATTATTCGCAGAAGTAATGGCATGAATGTCTCCTGTAAAGTGCAAATTAATATCTTCCATTGGAGCTACTTGTGCATGTCCACCACCAGTTGCTCCACCTTTTACACCAAATACGGGGCCAAGTGATGGCTCTCTTAAAGCAAGCATTGCTTTTTTTCCTATATAAGATAAACCATCGGCAAGTCCAATCGAAATAGTGGTTTTTCCTTCTCCTAATGGAGTTGGATTAATTGCTGTTACTAAAATTAATTTTCCATTTTCTTTATTTTTTACTTTATTTTGTAACTCTTCTGATAATTTTGCTTTGTATTTGCCATAACACTCTAAATCTTCTTTTTCAATTCCTACTTTTTTTGCTACTTCCTCAATTGGTTTTAAGGTAACACTTCTTGCTATTTCAATATCTCCCATTTCTACTACCATTCCTTTCTTTTTTCGTATACCCATATTCTTTTTACTGACTTTACTTTCACTCTTGTTTTAATCAATAAATCCTATAATGTTCTTTTTCTTTATAGTATTAAGCCTGCTATAATTCCTATGATAGCTCCTACTAATACTTGTATTGGTGTATGTCCTAATACTTCAATTAACTTTTCTCCTACTTGTACTCCGCTTAAACCCGGTGTTTGCACTAACTTATTTAGTAATTTTGCTTGTTTGCCAGCAGCACGCCTTATTCCGACAAGCATCATACATAACCACAAAAGCAAAAATAACAGCTAATGCAAAAATTGGTGTTGTTACTCCTTCCTGTTTACCAATTAAAGTAGCAAGTGACGTAACAACAGCTGAATGAGAACTTGGCATTCCTCCTGCTCCCATAATACGTTTAAAATTGAATTTCTTTGTGGTTATCAAATCGTAAATCACTTTGAATGTTTGAATGCCAAACCACATTAAAAATGGAACATATAAGTATTTAAAATCCGTTATGTTCATATTCCAAATCCTTCCCTTCTATTTTCTAAAAAGCACCCACTTTTAAGATACCTATTTCAAATATGATAATTAATATTTATCTTTCTTGTTTAATTTTCTACTTTAAATTCCTCCTCTGAAACTTCTTCTCCATTTTTTATTAAAATAGAAATTCTCTTTTCGGCATCTTCTAAAATATCATTACAGATTTTGGATAATTTCATTCCTTCCTCAAACTTGGCAACTGATTCATCTAAATTCAAATTTCCTTTTTCTAATTCTCCTGCAATTTGTTCTAACCCTTTCATGGCTTCTTCAAAATTCATTGTATTCTTTTCTTCCAAAATAATTCCCTCCTATATTACTTTTGCCTTTTTCTTACCATCTACAAAACGTAATTCGATTTCATCTTCTTTTTTCAATTCCTCTGCCGATTTAATAATCTTGCCTTGTTTTTGTGTAATACTATAACCTCTTGTTAGTGTTTTTAGTGGACTTAGGGTATCTAACTTCGCTACTAATTTTATCATTTCACTTTTACTATCTTTATATTTACTTACCACTGTATGTTGCATATTTTTTACCATGATATCCAAACGAATGCTTTTTTCATTAATCTCTTGTAGTGGCTCTTTCAATACTCTTCTTGCCATACATTTTTCATATTGTAAACGCATCAGTTCCACTTTTTTCTTTAATGCCAATTTATACCTTGTTTTATAAGCTTCTAGTTTTATTTTTAAGTCCCCTGTATCAGCTACCGCAAGTTCTGCGGCTGCTGATGGTGTTGGTGCTCTTAGGTCTGCTACAAAATCAGAAATTGAAAAATCGGTTTCATGTCCTACGGCTGAAATAATCGGAATATTGGACTGAAAAATAGCTCGTGCTACTACTTCTTCATTAAATGGCCATAAGTCTTCTAAAGAACCTCCTCCTCTTGCTAAAATTAATACATCGGCTAAGTTATTCTCATTCATAAATTGAATGGCATTTGCAATTTTTTCTCCTGCTCCCTCTCCTTGTACAGGAACAGGAAATAGCCTGATATATACATTCGGGTTTCTTCTAGTGCTTACATTAATAATATCTCGAATAACTGACCCTGTTTGTGAAGTAAGTACACCAACTACTTTTGGCATAAACGGAATTTTCTTTTTGTATTGGTCTGAAAATAGCCCTTCTTTTTCTAACTTTGCTTTTAATTCTTCATAAGCTTTATATAGGCTTCCCATCCCTTCTTCTTGCATAGCTTTACAATAAATTTGATACACACCATCTCGTTCAAATACACTAACGGTTCCAAAAACCATTACTTTCATACCGTCTTTGGGAACAAACTTCAAATTCTGTGTAAACGATTTAAACATAATGCATTTAATTAAAGAATTGTCATCTTTTAACGTAAAATATAGATGCCCTGTATAATGGTGTTTAAAATTAGAAATCTCACCCTTTACCAAGACATTATTTAAATATTCATCTCCTGCTACTTTATCTTTAATATACTTATTCAAATCCGTAACAGAAATCGGCTCAATGTTCATACGTTTCCCCTTTCTTTGGTAGTAGAGTTTTTAAAGCACAAATCTAAGCCTGCAACTCACTCTTTACAATACTAGCCAACACACCATTAACAAACGAAGCACTATTATCCTCTCCGTACTTTTTCGCAAGCTCAATCGCCTCATTAATCGCTACTTTATATGGTATTTTCTTATACAACAACTCATAAATCGCAAGCTTCAAAATTGAAAGATTTACCTTCGATAATCTCTCAATATCCCATTCTGCCTTCAAATGCTCCGAAATTTTCTCACAAATCGCCTTTTGATTTTGCCTTACTCCATTCCAAGAATTCCTCACATATTTTTGTATTTTGGGATCCTCTATTTCATTATTCGCAAAATACAACTCTATTTGCTCTTCCTCATTTCCTTGTTGTATTTCCATACTATACAATAACTTAAAAGCCTCTTCCCTCGAATTTGCTCGGTTCATACTATGTTATCCCCTTATCCTTTCTTTTTGCCATTTTTAAAAATGCCTCTACATCCTATCGATTAAATCTTTTAGTTTTTCCTTTACTTCATATTTGTTTCTTTGTACATAATTTCCAATAAACATTCCTATTATAATTAAAATAATTCCTACAATTAGTTCATAAAGGTGTGTTAATAAAATCACTAATGCCACAATGGCACCAATAATCGCACCTGCATATTCACTTACAAACTTTTTAAATCCATCCATATTGTTCTCCTTTCCTACCCTTCTACTATTTCTTTCGGAGCAACATTTTTCACTTTAATATTTACCTCTTGCACGTCCACATCAATCGATTGTTTAATAACTCCTTTAATCTTTTGTTGCAATTCGCTTGATAAATCTTTAATAATAGCGTCTTGTGTTACAAATAGAGTAACATCAATATTAATGTGGTTGTCACTTGTTAAAACAACTCTTGAGGTAACATCTTGTGTGTTTTGGAATCCTTTTACTACCCCACTTACAATGTTTTGAATGGTATCTCTTGAAATAAGTAACTTTCCATTTTCGTTTTGAATTAAAATGCCATTATCCATGCTTTTATCCTTGTCCCTATTTGATTCTGTTGAAAAAAAGATTCCTTTTACTGCAAATAGAATAAGGACTACTAATATTCCTAACGTAATATTACAAGCAGTTTGGTCGTTTAGTAAGTCTTTCATATAAATGGTAACAACATCTAAATGTATCCATCCAAATATCATGAAACATAATAATACTGATACAATTAAAATAATACTTGAAAATAAAACCAATGCTATTTTATCTAATACTTTCATTTTTTTCCTCCCAAATTTTTACGTTTTTTGGTACATTTTTACCCTAAAATTAATTCTCCTAAAAAAACCCCCAGTCGCCTCTGGCGACAGCCCCCTTAAGTAAAGGAGCCTTTTCGTACACCTTTGTAGCCTATGCTATAATCTTTGTCCTTCTCATTCTTCTTTTGGTTCTTCGTTTTCTACTAGTTTGTTATCTGTGCTAACTCCTTGTACATGTACATTTACTTCTAATACGGTTAGACCTGTCATGGTTTCGACTGCTTTTTTTACTCGATTTTGAATTTCAAAAGCAACATCTGGAATTCTTGTACCATATTCTACAATAATATTGACATCAATTTTGGTTTCTTTTTCTCCAACTTCTACTTTAATTCCTTTGGATAAATTCTTTTTACCACTTAAAACTTCGCTAATTCCTCCTGCAAATCCTCCTGCCATTCCTGCGACTCCTGGTACTTCCGACACTGCTACACCAGAAATAACCGCAACAACATCATCCGATATTTTTATTCCATTACTATCCCCTGTTTCTACTGAAACCTCTTTTACTTCATTTTCTTCGTTTTCCATAATTATTTCCTCCTTTTAATTTTAAAAACTTCCTATCTTCATATTGTATGGAACCTTTTCTTCTTTTTTATAAAAGTTCCTACAATAAATGATTGTGTTATCGCCTTTGGCGATTACAAATCATTATATACGTTAGGATAAAAAATTGATATACCTTGGTTGCTACCTTAGTATATCAATTTTTCCGAAAATTTACAATATTTTTTGAAAGATTTATTTATTTTCTATTGTATGTTTATTCCACACTAAACAAATGATTCATATATTATCTTCTTTTTATTTCAACACCATTTTATCACGTATTCCCTTATTTTGTCATATATTGTAGTATAATCTAAAATAAGGAGGAATTATAATGCGTAGAAGATGTAATTGTCATAAGTGTTGTTTAAGTAATTATTCAAATTACACCGACGACCTTATGGAAAAAACATGTAAAAACGTTGATAATACCATTTGCAATTGCTCTGACAACGATGATTGTGGTTGTGGATTTGATGAAGAAGAATCAGTATTCCCTACCAATCCTATGCTTGCCCAGAGCTATGTGCCTTGGCAAACCATGGACAAAACCTTTAAACCATGTGTTGGTTTAAAAATGGGAACTATTTTTCCAGAATTAGTTAGCCCATATGTTCCTTGTCAAGATATTGAAGAAATGGAATATATCAAACAAACAAATCTAATTAGAGAGGGGTGTAACAAATGTTAGAAGACATGACAGAAAATAGAAATCATTGTGATTTCGAATGCACATGCGAAAACGAATGTGAACGTAATCATTCATTACGAAGTGAAATGATGATGCAACTAAGAGCCTATAAATTCTCTATTATTGAGCTTGGACTATATTTGGACACTCACCCAGATGATGAAAAAGCACTTTGTTTGCACAAAGAATACTGTAAAAAAGCAAGAGAGTTATCCGACAAATATCAAAAAATGTTTGGACCTCTAACAATTTTTTATCCATGTAAGAAATGGAGATGGCTAGAAGAACCTTGGCCATGGGAAAGGGGGAACTTTTAATGTGGACTTATACAAAAGCACTCGAATATCCAATTAAAATAAAATGTGCAAATCCAAGACTTGCTAAATTCATTATTTCACAATACGGTGGACCAGACGGTGAACTTGCCGCTTCTCTTCGTTATTTATCACAACGTTTTGGTATGCCAGACCAAAAAGCAAAAGCGATATTAAATGATATTGGTACAGAAGAATGAGTACCATAAGGTTATCATTAGTTAAAGACTAAAAAAAATTATAATCTATAAACTATTGATAACCTTTAATGTTTAGGTATTTTGGGGAATATATGTATCTCAAAGTCTGTTGGGTCATCTGTCTTCTTTAATGTCTTTTTAACTTTAAGATAAGTTACTTTTTCTATTATGGTTTTTAATAGATAATTTTTTTCTTCTGCACTTTCTAATTTATAATAAACATCTAGCACATTTTCAATTTTAGGAATTATGGTTTCTTTTTCACTAATAAGCTGTTGCTCTCGATTCATCTCTTTTTCACATTCCATTATTTGATGTTCTATTTGAATTATTTTTTCTTTTATCTCTGCATAACGACTTTTAAAAGTTTGTTCATCATAAATGTCTCTTTCGTAAGCCTCACATATTTTATCCAATGCTTTCTTTTCTATTTCTAAAGTCTCATTTAATCGTTTAATAGAAGTTTGATAGTAAGTAATATTATACATATCATTTTTACATTGTATAGAGTTTTCATCTATCTTATAATTCTTGAACCAATATTTTAATCCTTGTATAATTTTATCCTCTACAATATGGAGTTTTGAACTTATATTGTTACAAGCTGGATTATTACATTGAATTGATGTTGTTTCTCCACTTTTTGCATAAGGTCTTCTTTGCATATAACTTCCACATTTTTCACAAATTAAAATATGTGATAAAGGATTTTTAATAACATTATTATGTTGTACTGGTGCTGAGTTTTTATTTAACTTTGCTTGTGCTAAATCCCATATTTCTTGTGATATAAGACCTTTATGAAGACCATCTACCAGTAGGAAGTCGTTATTCCTTGGTCTCGTATTACAAACTTCTCTTTTTCTCAATACTTTAACTGTTTTCCTGTGATTCCACCTTATTTTACCAATATAAATAGGATTTCGTAACATATCTTTTAATGTAGAAGAAGTCCATTTGTCTGCATTTCGTGGTTTATATGTACTATTATTTAATGCTCTTGCAATACCACATATAGAAGAATCTTCATAAACATACATATTAAAAACTTTTTTAACTATAATTGATTCTACTGAATTTTCTTCTAAGGTATATCCTTTGTCATCTTCAATTTTTTTCCTATTATATCCATAAGGGGGAATACTTGCCACATATTTCCCCTCAAGTACTGATGAATTTCTTCCACGATTAAGTCTTTTTTTTGTAACTCTTAATTCTTTGCTAGAATTAGTCATTTCATCTTCAAACAGTTCCTCATCTTTATCATTATGCAATAAGTCATAAGTTTTATCTGGAGTAATTACTAAAGTATTATTGTATTTAATTATCTTGGTTATTTCTCCTTGGTCTATTTTATCTCCTCTTGATAACCTTGAAACTTCTACTACAAAAATTGCTTTATATTTTTTTAACTCGATGTTTTCCAGAAGTTTCTGCATTTCTTCTCTTTCTTTTATGGTTTCTCCACTTACGACTTCTTCATAGATTCTTATTTTTCTTTCATCAATTCCCATTGATTTTGCTAGATTAAGCAATATTACTCTATGTCTCTTTAGAGTGTCTGTTTTGCTATATTTTTCAAGTTCCAAATCTGCTCTTGATTTTCTCAAATATATAGCATATTCATATTCCATAAGTTCACTTAAAAATTTATCTTTTGTGTATTCTTCAATTACATTCAAAAGTCCTCCTTTCCTTATAATTTCTGTCTTTAACTTGTTGCTATTATACAACTATTTTTCAAAAATTACAATTAGTTTATATTTATAATCTTTTGCATAGCATTAGTAACTGCTATATCTAAATCCTTCTTTACAATTTCTTCTGTATCTGCTGTTATATAATCATCAAAGAACTTTATAACAGTAGAATCTATTATCATTTCTTCTGTTTCCATAGTCTTTCACCTCTGTAAATTTTATGCTTGAAGCGGTTAGATATTGCTTTTATTTATGATAAAAATGATATTATAGTTCCAACAAACAATAGAGGAGAATACGAAGAACTTATCTAGTACATAGACAAGTTCTTATTCTTTTGCTAGAAAATTTTTTAGACATTCAATGTCTTTTAATGTATTTTCTTCAATATCTCCAAAAGTAATTGGATTAATACCTAATTCCTTCAATTTTGCCATATCTCTGTAAAAAGAACTTTGAGAATATTCTTTAGAAAATTTTTTTCTTCCTTTACTTTCTCCTAATTTATTTATTAGTTCCAGTAGTCTACAAATTCTCTTTTTTGTAGCTGGTCTCATTCTTTTTACTTCTTTAACCTTGTTTATTGCTACATCTATTCTGTAATAGTCTTGAGTATATAAAACATCTTCATATACTCTCATATATTTACTGTAAGAATCTTCGTTCCAGTATTTTACTAATTCTTTAGCAATATGATATTTGTTATATTCTTCATTTATCTTTTTAGCAAATACTTGAACTTCTACTCTTATAACATATCTGTCTTCTTCTTTATGAGTTTTGTAGTATCTATGATAACAATTAAGATTCATCCTTCCTCTTTTAAAGTGTTTTTTTCCATTGTTGTCTATTTTGTCGTTAGGTCTATAATAAAGAGATGTTTTATCTTTATCATCTGGTTTAATTTTGTTCAAATTATGACATCTGTCTTTTGTCTTGCTTATGATTTCATAGAATATTGCTATTTCTAAGTCATTTTGAAAACGAATATCGTATTTATAATCAATTCTAAATAATGGATATTTTGTAATTATTATAGGGAAATTCATTTTCAAAAACTCTTGTACTATCCTAGAAAATTGTTCTTCAAATTTAATCAGGTCATCTTCGATTACATTAGATTCTCCAATAATTTTATCTACTTCACATTCTATTAATAGATTGTGCTTATATTTTTTGGGGTCGAAAATGAATCTAACATCTTTATATGTTGATGAATAATGACTAAATTTATTATCTACATATCGTGGAATGAACATTGTTTGTGAATTTCTAATTCTTCCCCTAAATGCAAAATTATCTTCATAATCTAGCTTAATTCTAAAAGATACTGTATGAATAATCACTTTGCCACCTTCTTTTCTATTAAGTTTTCAATGTGCTATATATAGTAAGACATATAATAGGATTCTCACTTATTTATTTTTTGTCTTCTGCTATGCTGAAAAGAGAATTCTATTATTATCCTTTTTATAGTTTCGAGTACTCTTTCTATGCTTAATATTCTAGCACCCATGAATTTCAGTGCATTACGACTTCAAAATTTTTTTGAAAGATTTTTTTCATCAATTCGTAATTTTTAATTGTGTTTTAGTAAAAAATGCTTTAAAATAAGTAATTAGAGGAGATAAAAGGTATGGAATTTTTGTATAAGAAATTAAGTAA
This sequence comes from uncultured Clostridium sp., assembly GCA_947648215.1. Classification (GTDB taxonomy): domain Bacteria; phylum Bacillota; class Clostridia; order TANB77; family CAG-508; genus RGIG8482. Next base: position 28,688 of record CANSMW010000004.1, read on the forward strand.
GAAGAGGTTAGAGGAGTTTAAACCAAGTAAAACTTTAGGGGAAGAATTAAAAATACAAAGAAATTATTATGATATAGTTTCTAATAATAAAATGAATACTGATAATAAGTCTGCTAGATTAAATAGTTTTTTAAAGAAGGTTACTAATGGAGATATTCTTGATAAATGGTGGAAGGTTAAGGAATTAGATAGATATTTGAATGAGCAATATAAAAAAGTAGATGATGTTGAAATACATTCTCCTGCTAGAATTACTGAATTAGAGAAAGAAAAAAATCCTAAACTAGATGTATTCAATAGGAGTAATTATTTTACTTCATACTACTTCTTGTTTAGGTTATATGGATTTTTAAGTTTTGATAGTATTATTAGATTATTAAGGAAATACAATGTAAAATTCAAATATTCTAATATTAAGATATTAGATTTACCAAACATTAGCAAACCTAGATTTAGTATATTAGAGTGTAATGAGTGGGGATATAACTTTTATTCATTTATCGTGCCTTTAGTTAGTATGTTAAATGAGCAAGAACAAGTGGAAGTATCACTAAATATTAGAGAACCTTCATATTTTATCAAAGACATTTTAAATAAAGAGATAACTACTATTACTTATGATACTGCGAGAAAACTTTTAGATGTTTTAGACATAAATATTAGTGGGGAGCATAATGTAAATGATTTATTAAGAAGTTTCAATATATTAGACAGTAAAACTTATATGGAAGAAAAGAAAATTGAGGAACATTTAATTGAACAGGATTATGAAATATTACAAGATGAGCAAAAGATGATTCCAACAAATTTTGGATATATTTATAATGTGGATTCATATAGTGATTTTTCATTTGCTAGAGACTTACATTCTTTGTTAGATAAAGTATATGTGAATCTGGAGAAGTACATTAATGAATCGTTATCTAGTTATGATGTAAATTGCTTTTTAGATGTATTTAAAGTATTAACAAGTTTAGAATGTTTAACTAATAATATTAAGGAATCTAAAGAGTTTTTAAAACTTCCATTGAATGAGGATATTAAAAAGATTATTGAATTATATGGGGAAAATATATCTAAAGAATATTATTCTAAACCAGTAGGTATAACTTTGTTAGATACTGTCAATGTTAAAGAGAAAGTAGAAGATGAGGAAGGTTTGGAAGTCTGCATTCCTAAATTAGTTATAGATTATAAAGATAATTCAAATAAATATACATTTACTAATTATTTTAAAGAGATATATAAGAAAAAGTGATTTACTAACTATCATAAAATGTAAAATACATTAAAGACTTTTATATCCCTCCTAAAACTTCACACTATACTCCTAAAATTAACAAAACCATAAATACAACGAATTATACATCTGCAATATAAATCTCTTTAAAATGGATTTTGAATTGAAATGAGAAAATAACGCAAGTTCTATATAGTATTATTATAGGTTATGAGATGATTTCTCATTATTTATTTTGTCTATTTCGTCCTTCGTGTCCATTGTGTGGTCTGGAGGGAAAGTTAAAAGAAACGAATCTTGAAAAATATAGTGCATACTATGGACTATTTATGAGTGCAATAAATAAAGTAACAACCAACGATTGATTGGATAAATAGAAAAGTTACACCCGAGTGGAACAATTAAAGAATTAAAATGATTATTAGAATTAAATCCAGTCCATCTTGATGGTCTAGAAATTTGGGAAAGGAATGATAAATAATGAATAAGACTGTAAACATTTATATTCCTTATTTCACAATTTTGTGAAAAACGCACCCATAGACACTCTAATAACCATAAAATTTATATTCTATTAAAAGATTAGTAAGTTTGCGGTGCAAACTAGCAAATTTTCTTAGTAAACAGAATAACAATAAAATTTGATTTTTAATCTATAATACATTACTACTTCACACATACCTCCTACACACGCGAGGTTGCTCGAGAACAAAAGTTTTAACTTTAGATATAAAATATGTTGTCTTGAAAATTAAAATCGCTCAAAATTGATGTGGGATATAAAAAGAAAAGAGGGATTACCCCTCTAAATCATTATTTTTGTCTTTAGGTTTCTTTTTATCACTTGCTTTTATCACACAAACAACAACAGTAACAATTATTACTACTAATACTATAAGCATTATTACCACCTCCAATTATATCTTTTCTAAAATTTTTTTCTTGCTTTCTTCAAATTCTTTTTCTGTTATAATACCTTTTTCTTTTAATTCTGCTAATTCTTTTATGCTAGTTAAATTACTATTTTGTTTTACATCTTCAACGTTTTCAATAATAACCTTTTTATCTTCTTTTCTTTCTTCTTGTCTGTTATGCTCTCTAGCAATTTTTAAAAAGCTAATCATCTCATTTATTATTTCTGTTAAATATTCATATACATAACCAGACTTTGAAATACCTTTTTCTAAAAGGTCGAGCATAATAACACTATATTGAATATTATTTGTATATATTTTTAGTTTTAAAGTATCACAATCTTCACTTATTGTTCGTGAGCCACTTGCTCCTGCTACTGCTCCTAATCCTCCAAATAGTAATCCTCCTATAACTGCACTTCCTGTCTTACTAGAAACAACACTATTTCCATTTTCAAAAATTTCAAAATCTAATACTTCATTAAACTTTATTACTTTTGATTGATTCTCATAGTAACTATATGTACCTAATAATTTATTCTTTGTATCTATATCAATTCTTACAATGTTTTTAAATGCAACTTTCTTTGAACTGTTTAATCCATTTTTATTAATAAAATTTATATAATCATCTAGTGCCTTATCTTTTTTCTTCTTATCCTTGTATGATGATATTCCTAGAATTGGCGTAGCAACTATGATAATCAAAATAATTATTGTAACTATGAATCCTCCCATTTTAACACCCCCTTAATCGACAAAATTCTACTATTCATATATATAATATCATAACAATTAGTAGTTTTCAATACTAATTATTTCTTAATTATAAAAAGTTTTTATTATAAAATATTAACAAAAGAGGTGGAACAATGAATTTTAAAGATATTGGAGCAAGAATCAAAGATAAAAGAATAGAATTGAAATTGACACAAGAAAAACTTGCTGAACTGGTAGGAGTAACAGATACATACATAGGAGCGATAGAAAGAGCAACCTCGAAATGTAGTATAGAAACACTTGTAAAAATTGCACAGGTTCTTAATATAGATATGGATTATATGTTGTTTGGAACTACTGTAACTAATATAGATAATCATTTTAGTAAGATTATGAAAAAATTGCCCAAAGATAAGCAAAATTTATATATCGAATTATGTGAGGCAATAGCTGACAAATTGAAATAAAAAGATAGAGTATGAGGGATTTCATACTCTAATTATTTTTATATTATATGTATTTCAATATATCCTGTTTGGTCAAACTCAAGCTTAACTATCGTATTATCCTCATTGCTGTAAAAATTAGCAACCCAATTAATATCAATATTTATTTTTTCTGTATTGCATTCATTTATTATAAGTTTATTTTTGTAAAAGTATATTTTAGAATTTTGAATATTTATTGTTTGTGTGATTATTCCCATAATATTTATTAGTATAGCTTTACCATTGAAATGTTTTAATATTTCTTTTGTTTTTTTATATATAATTTTTTTCAAATTTATCACTCCTAACATATCTCTTATTATATATCTTTATGGTAATTCTGCCCACAGTTTCGCTATATAAATATAATACATTATCTTTTAATTTAATATTAGATAAATCGCATAAATCCAAACAAAACAGTTCATTTGTTGTTTTACTTCTCATTATTATTGTAAAATCCTTTTTCTTAACTTTTATAGAATGTAATGTTATATTTTCTGCTACATATCCGTTAAAACTTATATTTACATCTTTATTATCAAATTTCTTTAGCTGTTCAAGTAGTTTGTTTTCTGTTATTGTAATTGTTTCGTTCATTATTGTTGCACCTCCTGTTGCTCTAATATATTTGCGAATCTGTAAAATGTAGTTTTTGATGTTTTGCTTTCTCTTATAGCTGATACTGTACTTTTAAATTCTCCATTCTTCCATCGTTTCCAGATGTCAATAAACTCTTCTGTAATTTCAATTTTTGGGCGACCTAATTTACTGCCACGATTTCGTGCTTGTTCTAATCCTTCCTTTGTTCTTTCTACTATTTGAATTCTGTCGCTTTCTGCCTTCCAAGCAAAGATTTCAAAAATTATACTGTTTATCAATTGTGTAATAGGTTGCATTTTCTCATCTTCATAATTCAAATTAAGTGAGGGCATATCTAAAACTTGTACTGCAATTCCATTATTTTTAAAATATTCCCATTGTTCCTTTAGTTCTTTTGAGTTTCTGCCTAATCTATCTAATGATGATATAACAAGTATATCTCCTTTTTCTAATGCTCTTTTCATATATTCAAATCCAACTCTTTCAAAGTTTTTTCCTGTTGCTTTATCCTCATATATGTATTTATCTTCAATTCCTAGTTTCTTAAAATCTTCATATTGCCTATCTAAATGCTGTTTTCCGTGTACTAACACGCATATATCCTACTTTTTTCATTTTTTCAAATCCTCTCTTTTCATAGTTTCAAAAACGATGGTTTTATGAAACTATAATTTACTATATTTTTATTGTTCCAAAAAGGTTGTTTTTTAATTGTTGGAACGTTCCAAGTTTTTATAACCTTTTTGAAACAATTTTCTTAACTTGACAACTTCTTGTCAATGTAAAAATCATCTACTGCAACCATAAAATACTGTTGCTAGTATAATAATTACTTTTAATATTACAAATAACATCTTTTACTTTGTCCTCCTACTATATTTCTTTAGTACACAATACTTTAAGATGTCATCTTTTATTCTGCAATATCTTTCTAGTTCTACAAGTTCATCTGCTGTTGCTCTAAATTCAACACATATAAAGTATCCTTGTTTCTGGTGCATTACTTCATAAGCTAAATTTTTAACGCCAATTTCTTCAAATTTCTTAATTCCTATTGCTAAATCATCAAATTTTCTTTTTAAATCCAATATAGATTTCTTTAATTCTTCATCTTTTAAATCACTTCTTAATATATAATAACTTTCATATAATCTACTTCTATCCATTTTTAAAATCCTCCTTAATCCCATATAATAGACTTTTCAATTTTCATATCTTTAACTTTTAAAATTCTTTTAATGTTGTTTACTCCTGTTGCTACTACTTTATCATTTATTAACAATTTTATATTATCGTTTTCATCAATTATTATCGTTACATAATCAAGATATCTGTTATACTGCCATATCTTTGCAAACCTCATTTGATACTTTGTTATTGTGTTTAAATTATGATATATTACTTGCATTTTGAATCCTCCTATAATTTTAATAATATGGTAGAGAGGGAGATAACCTCTCTACATACAACTTACAAAATCATCGTTTACAACTATTATGTGGTCTAGTAATTCAATATCCATTAATTTTGCTGTATCTATTAATCTTCTTGTTATATTAATATCACTTTTACTTGCTGTTGGGAGCATTGAAGGATGGTTGTGTACTAATATAACTTTGCTAGCATTACACAATAAAACTGTTTTGAATATGGTTTTGAAGTCTAAATTGCAATAATTTATTCCACCTTTTGCTAGTTCTGTATATGCAATTATTTGATTTTTAACATTCAAACATATTAATATCGTATGTTCTTCTGTTGCCTTGTTTAGTTCTTCAATATCATTTATATATTTAACAATGTCTTTTGCTGACTTTACAATTTTACTGTTATAACTATAATTTTTTTCTTGTACCATTTGTAATTTTACTTTACTAAAATTCATTTTATAATCCTCCTTAATATTTATAAGGTAGGGGAATAAATCCCCTTTTAACCTTTAACAATACATCTTTTCTAACTGTGCTTTTGTGCCTATTTTAAAACCATATTGTTGTAGGAATTCTTTTAAATGGCGTGTACTGGTTTGACTGTAAAATCCGTTTATATGTACTTTATTGTCTTTAATTTCTGCTATAACTGTGTTATAACTTAATAACTTGATAACTCCATTTTCTCTAATTATTCTAGCTTTGCCATAAAAAGATTTGACATTTGAATAAACTGGCTTTAAATCCATAATAAAAATCACTCCTTTACAAAAATTTTTTTCAAAACTCTTGCCAACAAAGTGAATTTCATAGTATAATCTAATTATACAAAATGAGTTCGCAAGAATTTCGTTTTGTGCCTTGGTATAGTGTAGGTTCCTCGAAAAAATTTACACTATGCCGTTTTTATTTTTCATCAAAATACTTTGTGCATATACTTCTAACAACTGATGCTAAAGAATTACCTGTTCTTTCTGCCTCTGCTTTTAGTTTGTCATATAATTCTAAAGGTATTTTGATATTTAATGGCTTGTCGTTCATAATTTCCCCCTTTCTTTACTTCACTACTATTTTACTACAATTATTGTAGTAAAGTCAATACTTTTCTTTAAACTTTTTCATCTTTTTTTCTGTTCTAAAACTTACTATATAAGAGGGGTGGGGGCGATAGAGTCTCATCTTTTACTTTGAAATATTTTAGATATATTCTATATATGCACCTCCATTTCCATACAATGAAAGAAAATTATATTGAAAAGGGTAATATTTACAGAAATAGTACGAAATATATTAGAAATTAATGATTTTATTATATGAATTTATTTTATATAATATATAATCTAATTATTAAAAAGCCTATAATTACTAGACTTATTTGTTTTGAGTTATAATAATTCTATAATTTATTTTTATTTTATGGGGTTTAATAGTAAAAAACATAGAACACTTTAAAAATAAAGCATTCTATCATTTATAAAAATGAATGATAACCTTATGGGTTTCACGAATGAGTTCCTTGATGTTGTCAATAGCTAAAGACATTGATTACAATTAGCTATTGACTGTAAAATACCACATTATTAATTTGCAATTTTATGTAAAATATAATATAATTAATATGTATCTAATATGCAATTTATGGGAGGAAATTCAATGAGTAAATTAGACATCATATTACAGGGAGATGAGTATATGTATAATCTCCATCAAAATCTTCAACAAGAAACACTTTGTCTCTTACAAAATCGGGTAAAAATGGAGTTGGCAGAAATATGGTTGTTAGAGATGGAGCAAATCGATTTTACAGAAACTTTTCAAACAGCTTACTCTCTGTATAAAAGAGAAAACTTCCTGATTCCTTATGAAGAATTTTGCGAGGAATTGAAAAGAGTAGTAACTACACTCTTGAAAAAATATGACTTGGATACTTCAAAATGGAATGGCAGTATTGTTATGTTGAGTTCAGTGTAAGGCACTGGACTCAATTATTTACATTTTAAGAGTCTTTGGATATATATGTAATTCAAAATTTGTAGGGTCTGAATCTTTCTTTATCGATTTTTCAGTTTTCATATATGTAACTTTTGCAATAATACTTTTTAATAGAATATTTTTATCTTCTGCAGTTTCTAACTTATCATATAAATCAATCACATTTTCTAATTTAGGTATCATAGTTTCTTTCTCATTTTGTATTTCAGCATTTTTATTTAACAGTTCACTATATTCTTTTAATTTACTTTCTAAATTTTCAATATTTTCTTTTATTGATTTAGAACGATTAATAAATTCATCTTTACTATAAATTCCGTTTTCTAAAAAATCATAGATTTTATCAAGTTTAGCATTTTCTTTTTCTAAATCTTTCTTAACCGTGGCAATAGATTTTTCAATTAGTTTGCTATTTTCAGCATTTGAATTGTCTTTAATATCATAATCCACTTTATAATTTTCAAGCCATATTTTTAGAGCCTCAATTATCTTGTTCTCTACTATATAAAGTTTAGAACTTACATTATTGCATTTCGAGTTAGAACATATAAGGGTTGCAAGCTTATCAGCTTTTGTATAAGGTCGCCTTTGCATAGGTTTGCCACATTTCTTACAAAATACAAGTCCAACTAATGGATTTTGAATTTGATGGCTATGTTTTACTTTTGGAGTATTTTGCTTTCTTTTTTCTTGCACTAATTCCCAAGTTTTATTATCAATAAGTGGTTCATGTAATCCATCATAAATTAAATAATCTTGATTACGAGGTCTACTAATAATAAGATGTCCATTTTTCGTTTTCTTTTTTTGTTTTCTTCTATTCCACACTATTTTACCAATATAGGTAGGATTAGAAATAATATCTCTCACAGAAGAAATAGTCCATTCATCAGAAATTCTAGGTTTTAAATTCATATTATTTAATTGTTTAACAACAGAATTTATAGTATTACTTTCAAAAGTATATAGTCTAAAAATTTCTTTTACAATAGGAGCTTCATCTTGATTGATTGTTAAAGTATAACCTTTTGCATCTTTTAGTTTTACTCGTGTGTATCCAAATGGAGCAATATTTCCTACAAACTTACCTTCAGAAACAGAAATTTCACGACCTCTTTGTAGACGTCTATTTATTGTCTTATATTCTCTCCTAGACATAAATAAGCCAAATTCAAAATATTCTTCATCAAATTCATTATCTGGGTCATAAGTTTTTACAGGTGTAATAATTTTAGTATGAGAATATTTAAAAGCTTTTGAAACTCTTCCTTGGTCAGCAGTATCACCACGAGCAAGTCTTTCTACTTCAACAACTAGAACACCAGTCCATTTTTCATTTTCAACATCTTTAAGAAGTTTTTGCATTTCTTTTCTTTCACTGATAGTTTCGCCACTTACAACTTCTCTATAAATTTTTGAAATATGTAGGTTTCGCTTTTCAGCTAAAGTAGTTAAAATTTTTTCATGTCTTGCTAAAGTTTCGCCTTCGCCATATTTTTCAGACTCTATATCTTCTCTTGATTTTCTTAAATATATTGCATATGTGCCATTTTGCACATTTCCTCCTTTCCTTGTAATTTGTCTTTAACTTAGGCTTATTATATCTGTAATTGCAACAAATTACAACAAAGAAGGATTTATTTTTCTTATTAAATTAATGATAACATTATCTATGTACTCTTTTTGAGTATCTATATTTTCTACAATGTAATCATCATAAAGTTTTACTTTAGTGTTTTCAATCGTATATTCTTCTAACAACATATAAATCGCCTCTTTAAAATTTATGAAAAAACCATAAAAAAATACCCAAGACAAACTTGTCTTGAGCAAATCTATATTTTTCTATGCTAACATTGTATGATAGACAATTTATAAAATCAATTCCCTTTTATTTCCCTTTATTCTAAAAATACTATACAAATTAAATTATTTATGGTATAAAATTCTTGTATATAGCATTAGAATGGAGAAAATAAATGAAACAAGAAACAATAAAAAGAAATATTATTTTTATATTATTAATTGGTATTGAAGGCTTAGCTTTTGGATTACTAGATTGGGATAGTGTTGTTTCAGATCTAGTATATCTACAACATAATAATAAACTATTAATATCACTGATTACAGCTAATATTGGAATAGCAAAGCTTATTGCAACTTTAATTTGTATATATATAAATGATTCTAAAAAGCCAAATAAAATTTTTATAATATGTGTAAGTTTATGTGCAATATTATCATTATTAATTGGATTATTTTATCATATGAGTTGGTTAATATTATTTGCGATAATATATCTATTATGGTCATTAGTATTAGAAATATATTCTGGTTATCATTATGCTTATGTATATAATTCATTGCCAGAGACAATGGCAACAGAAGTACATTCAAAAAGAATATCAATTTTTAAAGTAACTTTTATGATGGGAATTGGAATTGCAAGTTTTTTTACTACTAAATTTATAGATAATACTATGAGTATAATAACAGTGCTTGGTGCAATAATTTTCTTATTATTGATTATACCAATTTTTAAAGTAAAGAATTTTCCTAAAAATAAAGAAGAAAAAATTGTACCTCTAAAACAAAAATTAAATTTAAAAAACTATACGAAATATTATAAAAGTTGGATTATAACAAGATTTCTAGGTAAATTTGCCTTAACTTCACTAGTAGTATTAATATCAATGCTAGCAATTGACATTAATTTAGATTTAGCAACATTAAAAACTTTTAAAACAGGTGCATGGCTTTTAAGCAGTATTGGCTTTTGGTTATCCGCTTATCTAATAAAGAATAAAATAATCGTTAAAGGTGATATAGTGTGTAAATCAATAATAACAATTTTAATTATTATTTCATTCTTCTGTCCATATGCTATTTATGCAATTCTACTATTAAATGGACTATTAAATCCATTTAACACTATGTCTAATTTTACTATGATACAAATGGATAAAGACAATATAAGTGTTGCTCAAAAGGAATTATTAATTAACTTATTTGGATATTTTTCAGGAATGATTTCTTCATACATATTGCTAAATATAAATGTTTATCTTGCATTAATAGTAATAGTAATTACATTAAGTCTTAGTGTTATAAATGAGATAAGATTATATAAGATGAAACAGTCCTAATTTAATCCTATACACGAATTCTAATGTGCTTTATAAAATCAAGTCAAGGTTAAAATGAATGTGCTATCGCACAACCTTGACTTGATTTTATAAGCACATTGTTTTTCAGTTAAGAGGATTTAAGGATAAATTTTGTCAAAATCTTCTATCGCCTCAATTAAAATTGAAGGCAGGAAAGCGAGTGTTCACCCATCGCCTACATACATTGAAGGACAAGCCTTCAAGAGTTAATAAAAGAACAAAAATTTTAAGCAGATTTGATGCAAAAATTCACTGGGTGAACTGGCTCAAACCAGCTATTCTTTGTTGAAATTGAAAATAGTGAACTAAAAAATTAAAAAATTTTACTCATTTTAGGCAAAAGTTCACCAAATGTACTAAAAAATTTTCTGAAATTTTGTAAAACATTTACCGAGGAATCCTCGATAACTAGTTATAATAATACAAATCACAAAAATTTTGAGCTTGTTCCATTTTGGAACAAGCTCACTTTGTATACTTAGAATTTGTGAAAATTTGTTAAAAAGTATTGATTTTACAAATAAAATAACGTATAATGAATATAATAGTAGTGGATATTTAATATCTACTATAATTAAAAATGTGAGTCGCAACCCTATTTGCGTCGAATAAATGGATAGGTGAAAAAATGTGAACCGCAACCCTGCTTGCGAGATATAAATGTGCAGGTGGAAAAATGTTAATTATAGTAAAATGTGGGGTCTATAAGTTACTTAGATCCCATATTTTCATAAAAGGAGTTAAATAATAATGATAATAGAAGATGGAAAATTTTATTTTATAAAAGATAAGTTTTTTGATATATTTAAAGATTATAAATTAATGGAAAACAAAGAAGGTGGAAATAAAAGACCTTGCTACTTTTGTTTTAGAGATAGAAAAAATAAAGAAATAATATGGTTTGTTCCAATATCGACTAAATATGATAAATATAAGGAGATATATGATAATAAAAAATTGAAAGTTAGAAACAAACCAGTATATAATTTTGTTTTTGGTAGTGTGCTAGGTAAAAAAGCTGTATTTTTAATACAAAATATATTTCCAACAACAGAAGAATATATATTAGAAAAATATACAAATTCAAATATAGATGTAGAAATACCTACAGTAGTAAAAAATGAAATTATAACTACTGCATTAAGAGTTGTTAGACTTGCAGAAGAAGGCATACATATTCCATTTTATAATATTATTGAAATGAGAAATATTTTGTTAAAAGATAAAAATAATTGAACTGGTAAAAAATCTTACTAGTTCAATTATTTTTGAACTTGTGCAATTTTTGCACAGGTTGGAAATTTTACAGCCAACAGCACCAAATTTTTTTAATTGACATCATCATGGAACAGAAGAATTAGCCCATCTTGAAATGGTAGGTACGATTGTTCATCAATTAACCGAAGGGGTATGCCCTGAAGAGCTTGAAAAAGCAGGTTTAGGTGCTTACTACACCGACCATGGTGTTGATATATACCCTGCTTCTGCAGCTGGTGTTCCTTTTACTGCTTCCTATATTGCATGCAAAGGCGACCCAATTGCTAACTTGCAAGAGGATTTAGCCGCAGAACAAAAAGCTAGAGCAACGTATGAAAAACTAATCAATCTATGTAAAGATGACCCCGATGTCGTAGAACCTCTTCGTTTCTTACGCCAAAGAGAAGTTGTTCACTTCCAAAGATTTGGTGAAGCTTTACGTGGTGTTCAAGATAAGCTTGCTGAAAAGAAATTTTATATGAAAAGCTGTAAAGAAGATACCAATTTAATGGAATGTACAAAAGATTTTAATATGGTAAATAACTATAACCCATGTGATAGTGTATGTAATTGTAATAATCGATAATTTCATAAAAAAGGCAAATATTATCGTCATATTTGCCTTTTTTCTATTCAAATTTGCGTTCTTATGTAAATTGTAGTATAATATAGATAGGTATTTTGTATCGACTTACTGACTGTAATATAGTCAGTGTAACTAAAAACTAAATAAAAAACAAAAAGAAAAGGAGTAATTCATTATGAAGAAGACATTTTTATTAGTAACCCTGGCACTCGTTTTAGGTTTAACCGGATGTGGTACCTCTACTTCCGTAGATAACTCTGAGGTACTTGAGCGGCTTGCAAGTATGGAAGAAACCATGAATGGTGGCTTTGAACGGCTTGAAACCAAGGTAGATACCCTACAGCCAACCGTTTTGCAGACATCGGCTGAGCAATCTGAGGAAACTCAGACTACAGCACCCACCGAACAGACCGCTGAAGCTGAGGAAACTCAACAACAGGCATCGGCTGAGGTAGTCCAGGAGCAGGCTACGCAGACTGCTACCAATTTACAGGTTTCGGCTATTCACTGTGAAAGCCGTATCTCTGTTAAACTGGTAGAGGGTAATCTTTCCGAGGATTGTATTAACAATCCTACTGACCTCGAGTCTCCTACTGGCGTTCACAGGGATTTATACCTTCTCTTTGTTGGAGAGAAAATCCAAAAGGTGTCTTGGATTTATGGAGCTTCACAGGAACGTACTTGTGAACTGTCTCCAACCACTGGAGATGACGGAATTTCCTATTTGTACTTCAATATGGAAGAGGGAAATGGCATTTACCTTTTTGAAGTAGTTACTGAAACTGGTAAAGTATATTCCTTTAGCGTGAAGTACTATGACGCCAATGTAATTTAGTTTTACCAAAACCGCCCACAAGTTTATTCTGTGGGCGGTTATTGGTTTTATTCTAATATATAGCCACTTACTTAGGCTTCATTTGTTTACTTCCTCTAGTACTTTCGCCAAATATTTCATGCTTGTTAAGCATTGTTCCATGGTATTTCCAGTTGCTCCTACTTCTATGATGACGGCAGCTTTGGTAACGTGTTGATTGTATCTTGAGTTACGAATAATGATTGGTCTAAATAGTCCTGGGTATAACTCATTTGCTTTTTGTTGTACCTTTACAGCAAATTTTAAATTTTGTTGCCAATTTAAGTGTTGTAATCCTCCCCCATCGGTTCCGATAACAAACATTAACTGAGCTGCAGTTTCATCTCCTATTTTTACACTTGGTGCATATTCTGGTTTGCTTCCTACCGCATCTCGGTGTAGGTCGATTACCATTTGTGTTTCTGGTTTTGAAGAAAGAATATTTTCTACTGTTTTCAATGATTTTCCATATGACCCACTATATTGTGGATAATCATGATAGGTTTGGTCGTGAGTTACGTTAAAGCCATACCCTGTTAATTGGTTTTCTAATTCGGTCCCTACTCTTGCTACACTATAATTTAAGTCTGTAGTACGATAGGTGCCTGTCATTTGATAATTGAAGTTTTCCGTTGCTGTGTAGCTTTCACAGGTATGTGTATGGAAAATGAGTATATCTTTCTTATTTTCTAATTCAATATTGGGTGTTAAAATATCTGCTGTAATTTCTTTGTTTGATTCATTTTTTACCTTGACGGTTCCGTATTCTCCATTAAATTTAGGAGTAATATTATTTTCTTCAATTTGTGTAGTTTCTACATTGGTTGCTACTTGTTGTTCTACCTCTGGAGCAGTTTCTACTACTCCCTCTTCTTCTCTATCTTCAATAATGGTATCCATCATGTTAAGCTCTACACCAAGCATTCTTCGTAAAGTAGAACCTCTCGAACTTACTTTTCTAGAATTTTCTTCGAACCTTTTTATTTCACTTTTTCGGTTTGGTAAAGTATCTTCAATACAGGAAATAAAACTAACATTACCAAATGTAGTAGAAAGCATATTTCCCTTTCCACTTAAATTTTCTACCAGTCCTCGAATACCACTTACCAAAATTACTAAAACACAGGTAATTGCAATATACTTAATTAAAGACCTCATATTAATTACAGTTACATTAATCATTCTCTTTTCTCCTTGGTTAATTGATTTTTATATGTATATTCGCATTTGTCCATTTTATGCATGAGATTTCAATTTCATGTTGTATAACCTGCATTGTACGTTTTTTTAATTTCCGGTTCTTATCAAAATGGACGACCAATGGTCGCCCCTACAATAGAATATTTAATTTTTCTAACAGATGGGTCGATGAAGGCATCGACCCCTACAATATCTTTATTATTTCATCCACCTCTAATGCCACCTCTTGTTCTTCTCCTGTTGCCATATTTTTTAGATTTGCTTTGCCTGTGGTAATTTCATTTTCTCCTATTACACATACATATTTGCTTTTTATTTTGTCTGCATATTTTAAGTTTGCTTTCATGCTTCTTTCGCAAATATCGGTTTCTACATAGATACCACTTTTACGTAATTCCAGTGCTAGGATTTGTGCTTTTTTACTAGCTATTTCTCCCATGGAAGCTATGTATAGGTCTGGCGTACGTGCTGTGATAGTACTGCTAGTGTTATATTTTTCAAAAATATCAATTAAACGATCTTCTCCCATGGCAAAACCAATGGCTCCTGTTTTTTGTCCTCCTAATTCTTCTACTAAGCCATCATATCGTCCTCCTGCAAGAACGGTATATCCTTCTTTTTCGGATACAAATTCAAATACAGTTTTGGTGTAATAATCTAGTCCACGTACAATGTTTGGGTCAATGACATAGTTTATATCTAATTGTTCTAAGGCCTTTTTTACATTTTCAAAATGTGTTTTACATTCTTCGCAAAGATAATCTAAGATGATTGGTGCTCCTTGGTTTAATTCTTTACATTTCTTTTCTTTACAATCTAATATTCGCATTGGATTTTTTTCAAATCTTGTTTGACAGGTACTACAATATTGTGCTAGGTTATTTCCAATAAAGCCTTTTAGTGCTTCTGTATATTGTTTTCTACAAGTAGGGCAACCAATACTATTTAGGTTTAATGTAACATCTGGCACATGAAATTTCTTTATAATTTGGTCTGCCATAACAATTAATTCGACATCTGCCTCATAAGAATTGGTACCTAATATTTCGGCTCCAATTTGTCTAAATTCTCTGTATCTTCCTTTTTGTACATTTTCATAACGATACATTGGCATCATATACCACATTTTAATAGGAGATGGCATAGATGCCATTCCATTTTCAATATAAGCTCTTACTACTCCTGCTGTACCTTCTGGTCTTAACGTAATGCTTCTTTCTCCTTTATCTAAAAAAGTATACATTTCTTTTTGTACGACATCGGTGGTATCTCCTACCCCTCTTTCAAATAGTTCGGTTTGTTCAAATACTGGCACACGAATTTCCCCAAAGCCATAATTTTTTAATATTTCTTTTGCATTTCCTTCTACATATTCCCATTTATAAGATTCACTTGGCAATATGTCCTTTGTTCCTTTTGGTTTTTGTATCATACTCATTTCCTCCTTTTTATGTCTTCTTTGCTATCCTTCGAAGAAGGGCACAGTGGTGTCTATCTCGCAGGTATTCCCTCAGGAAGGTGCCCCTACATGTGGTCTTTCCTCTACATTAGAACAATATCCTAATGGCCCCTTTACTTAAGGGGGCTGTCGCGAAGCGACTGGGGGTTCTTAAAAGTCCCTTTGGCGTAATTCTAAATAAATTGGTTTTTCTTCTTTTATCATAGTAGATTTTCCATGTCCGTGGGTAGATAATGGTATCTTCTGGTAATACTAATAGTTTTTTCGTTATGGATTCCATAATATCTACTAGGCTTCCTGTTGGTAAATCGGTTCTTCCCCATGTTCCATGAAAAATGGTATCTCCACTAAACAACATTTTTTCTTTTTCGCAGTATAGTGATGTACTTCCACCAGTATGTCCTGGTGTGTGAATAACACGAAATTCCAATTCTCCTAAATGAATAGCATCATTATCATCAATTCGAGAATCTTCTTCTAATCGAATATCAGGGATTCCAATAAAATAATTTAAGGTTACCTCTGGATTTCGTAAATTTTCGCTTTCTTTTCTTTCAATTAACACCTTTGCTCCATAACGATTTTGTAATTCAACGACTGCTCCTGTATGGTCTCCATGGCAATGAGTTAAATAAATATATTTTAGTTTTGCCTGTAATACCTCTAACATTTCACAAATCTTATCTGCCTCACTTGCTGGGTCAATCACCATGGCTTCTTTTGTTTCTTCCTCTACAATAATATAACAATTGGTAGGGTCTGCTAAATTCGTTTCTAATTGCAATCTTTTTAATATCATTGGTAACACCTTTCTATTTCTTTCTTCTTACTTCAAACACACTGTCCACTTTTCGGATGGATTTTAGTGTTTTGTTTAATTCTTCTAGATTTTGTACCTCTATAGTAATATCTGTAGTTACAGTTCTGTCTTTATTGGTTCTACTATTGACAGCTACTAATTTGGTTTTTACATCATACACCGCTTTAATAATGTCGGCAAGTAAACCAGTTCTATCGTTAGAGAATACCTCAATATCCACATTATAGCTGGATGTTTTTTCTCCTACCCATTCTACATCAATCATTCGGTCTGGTTCTTGTACCAATTCTTTCATATTGATACAATCGGTGGTATGAATGGATACGCCTCTTCCTTTGGTGATATAACCGATAATATTGTCTCCTGGTACTGGATTACAGCACTTTGATAATTTTACCAAACAATTGTCAATTCCTTTTACAATAATTCCACTTTTTGGTAGATTGGTATTTGGTTTCTTTTGATTGGATAATGCTTCTATTTTTTGTTCGATGTCATCATCCTGATGTACTTTTTTATATTCTTCTAAAATTCTAGCAATAATCTTTCCTGTAGATATGGCACCAAAACCAACAGCAGCATACATATCCTCTACACTCGCATATTTGTACCTTTCTAAAGCTGCCCCAATGTATTCTTGTTTGTGTAACTCGGTTTGATTTACACCGATACGTTTCATTTCTTTTTCAATTAATTCTTTTCCTTTTACGATGTTTTCTTCACGTTGCTCTTTTTTAAACCATGCATTAATTTTATTTTTCGCCGAACTGCTCTTAATAAATTTTAACCAGTCTCTACTTGGTCCTTTGGCATTATCGGATGTGATGATTTCAACAATATCTCCATTCTTTAGTTTGGTAATAATTGGCATCATTTTAGAATTGATTTTACACCCTACCATTTTATGCCCTACTTGGGCATGAATGCTATAGGCATAATCGATTGGCGTTGCTCCACTTGGTAATACTTTAATATCTCCTTTTGGAGTAAAGACATAAACTTCATCTTCAAACAATTCGGTTTTCAGGGTATTTAAGAATTCCTCTGGGTCTTGCATTTCTTGTTGCCATTCTAGTGTTTCTCGAAGCCATGCTAATTTATCTTCCTCTACTTTTACATTGGTTTTCTTACCAATGGCAAAATTGGCTTCCTTGTATGCCCAATGGGCAGCAATACCAAATTCGGCAATACGATGCATGTCCCAAGTACGAATTTGTACTTCAAAAGGAGTTCCTTTGTCCCCAATTAATGTTGTATGTAAGGATTGGTACATATTTGGCTTTGGAACAGCGATATAGTCTTTAAAACGCCCCGGCATTGGGTTATATAAATCGTGCACAATACCAAGTGCTGCATAACAGTCTTTTACGGAATTGACTATAATTCGTAGAGCAAATAAATCGTAGATTTGGTCTAGGGTACAGTTGTCTCGTTTCATTTTTCGATAAATACTGTATAAATGCTTCGCTCTTCCTTTAATTTCTGCTTCAATATGTTGTATTTTTAGTTGTTTTTTAATATCTTGCATAATGTTTTCAATAAATTTTAATCGTTCTTCTCTTTTTTTATCAAGTCCCTCTACAATTTCTCGGTAATCTTCTGGGTATAAATATTTAAACGATAAATCTTCTAACTCCCATTTTAAAGAATACATACCCAAACGATTGGCAAGTAGTGCATATAATTCCATGGTTTCTTTGGCATTAGCAATTTGCCTGTCACGAAGTAAATATTTTAGGGTTCTCATGTTATGAAGTCGGTCTGCCAATTTTATTAGGATAACTCGAATATCTCTTCCCATGGCTAAGAACATTTTTCGGTAATCTTCTACTTGTTGTTCTTTTAGGGAAGCATAATCCAATTTTCCAAGCTTGGTAACCCCATCTACCATGGTAGCAATTTCTTCTCCAAATTCGATAACCAAGTCTTCTCCGTGTTGCTTCGGTATCCTCTACTACATCGTGTAAAAGGGCTGCACAAATGGTAGCATCGTCTAGCCCCATATCGGCTAATGTATAGGCTACTTGTAAAGGATGAATAATATATGGCTCTCCAGACCTTCTTTTTTGGTCACCATGATGTAATACCGCATAGTTGTATGCTTTGGTAATTAACTTGGTATTGGAACGCCAATTATTCTTTTTCATTTTGGATAGCAAATCACTAATATTTGCTTTTACTTCTTCACTCATCCTTTACCCCCCTTTTATTTTAAATGGATTTCATGATATCTTTTAAATTAATTTGTACTTGTTCCATTCCATTAAAACTATTTATTTCTAATACTCCCACTACATCGACTTTATCTTCAATACGATAGTCATCGACAAGATGTCCCATATTAAAGCCAATGGCATCAATAATTAGATTATCGTCTTTTAAAGTTAGTTTTAAATGTTTGCCATCGGTTAGGGCTCTTATGGAATTGATTTTTAAGCCTTTATAGGCAAATAGTGGTACTTTATTGCCTTCTCCAAATGGTTCTAACTGTTCTAGTTGTTTAATAAATTCTGGCTTCATATCTTCACTATTTACCATACCATCTACATAGATAACTGGCAAAATTCCTTCTACATTTCCTTGTTTTGCTACTTCTTCAAAAGCATTTTTGAAGTTTTCAAAGTTCTCTTCTTTTAATGTAAGTCCTACTGCCATTTCGTGTCCACCGTATTTTTCTAGGTACTTACTACATTTACAAAGTGCTTCGTGTAAGTCAAAACCTGGTACACTTCTTCCAGAACCTTTGGCAATTCCGTCTTCAAAGGATACCAAAATGCTTGGTTTAAAATATAAATCTGTAATTTTGGAAGATACAATACCAATGACTCCATGGTGCCACCCCTTACTTCCAAGAACAATGGCACTTTTTTCGTTTTCTTTGTTTTGCTCTATCATTGCTAATGCGTTTTCTACAATACTTTTTTCTGTTTCCTGTCTTATTTTATTATATTCATTTAACTTGTTTGATAGCATTTGTACTTCTTCTAAATTTTCGGATAAAAAGATGTCTAATGCTTCTGTTTCATGTCCCATTCTACCACAGGCGTTTACTCTTGGTGCAATTCCAAAAGAAATGGTACTAGCGTCTATTTTTTTGTAACCTGCTACTTCTAATAAGCATTTTAATCCTAAATTTTTGGTAACATTCACTAGTTTTAATCCAAGTTTTGCAATTACACGGTTTTCGTCGACCAATGGAACAATATCCGATATGGTTCCTACACAAACTAAATCTAAATATTTTAAGTATTCTTTTTCTTCTAAGCCTAACTTCATACCAATAGCTTGAATGAGTTTGAAGACAACTCCTACTCCTGCTAATTGGTTAAAAGGATACTTATTATCTTTTCGTTTGGCATCAATAACAGCTAAGGCTTTTGGTAATTCGTCTAATGGTTCATGGTGGTCGGTTACAATGGTAGTTATTCCTAAAGAATTCGCATATTCTATTTCCTCTGTTGCAGAAATGCCACAATCTACCGTTATCATTAAGTGATAACCTTTGTCATAAATTTCCTTTACCGCTTCTTTATTTAATCCATATCCTTCTTCTAATCGATTGGGAATATGGCTATCTACTTCCATTCCTCTTTTTTGTAAAAACTTCTGTAAAACAGAAATACTCGTAATTCCATCTACATCATAATCCCCATAAATCATGATTTTTTCTTTTTGTTCCATTGCTTCCATAATGCGTTTTACCGCAATTTCCATATCTGGCATTAAAAAGGGGTCGTAAAAATCGTCTCTTGTTGGTTCTAAAAATTTGCGTATTTTCTCCTCTTCCACAATGCCACGATTTACTAAAATGGTCGCAAGTAGCTTACTTACCTTAAATTTTTCTTGTATTTGTTCTACTAATTTTTCATCACAACTATAATATTCCCATTTCTTATTCATCCTTTATCTCCTACTAATACAATTTAGATATAATTGTACACTATTTCTTAAGATTTTAAAAGAGCTTTTTTCTCATTTCCTTAAAAAAATCGTCAGAAAAAGAAAATAAGCGGTGGTTCCCCATCGCTATATTTCCCGAAGAGCGCATGCTTACTCTTCATCGATTAAGATTAACGATAATGCCTGAATTAAGGCTCTTACCGAGGTCTTACATTCAGAAAAAACAACGTTTTCCTCAAGCCCTATGCTGTTGATTATTGTTGCGTATGCTCCTGTGCAGCGTTTATACGTCTCGACGGACTCAATTTCTTTTCCTCTATAAATGAAGTAATAACTCTCGTTTACTTCATTTATCTCTAATCGCTTTACTAAACGGAGGAGCTTTTTCAAATCTCTCTGTGCACCTTTAAGGTCTAATGTGTTTACTGAAAACCCACAAAACCGGATTTTTTTAACTCTTTCATATCTATGTTTCCTGAGTGCTTTTAGCCGGTTTTTAAGGTCTCCTTGGGTGTCTTCAAGTAATTCTTGAGCCATTTTAGCGTTTTCCAAATTAATGTTTTCCATATTTTTGCCTTTACCTTTCTACATTTTATATTTAACCGCATGCTATATGACTTTATTATAGCACATTTATGTTAGTTTGTAAAATTTTATACCAACCTTTCATATACTGCTATAAAAACAAGCAAAGAAAAAAGGAACTAAAAAACAGTTCCAATCTTCTTTTCAAGTCTATTCAAATTAACATTTCTCTTTTTATCTCTCGCAAAAATTCCTTTATTTGTTTGTTTTTATTAATTTCAATAAACAAAATCCTTTCGTTTGGAGACTATTTCAGTTCTGTGACAATTCCCCCATGTTTTTTCGCAAGCTTTTTAATTACTACGCCAACTTCAAGTGTTTCAATGTTTCTATATAGTTCTGTTTTAATCTGAATAAGAACACCTTTTGTTGCTTTTATCATATGTCATCTCCTTCTTTCTTTTTTCCCTTATATAGTTTTCCTTTTATAAAAACATTTTCCAATGTAATGTCTCGAATTGTTTAATAACCTTCCATGGGCTTAATGGACACCATTGTCCATCAGGATAATTTTTCCATAACCATAAAACAGTCTTTCCATATACCCTAGAAAACAATAACATAACCGCATAATTGAAACTTGGTGAATTAATAGAAATTCGGGTGTTTCTTCTTAAGATTTCATCGTAAAATGAAACATATCCCTCTCCTATTTTAAAAGATTCGTACATTTTTCGAATTTGCCTTAACTTCTCTGAATCTTCTGGATACACCTCTTCACTGTATTCTCCAATTTTTCCCACACAATGATGTAACTGCTTTACCGCCCTTTGAATAAATTGCTCTACAAGGGAAACTTGTAATGGTACTGTGTTTCGTAGTTCTGAATTTGTACACATCGTCCGAATGGCTTTTCCCAATCTTGTCTTCTCGTTGTATAATGCCTTATACATATCCGAACTGACATAGGGTTTTAGCTGTCGCATTCGATAAACTACATTAGTGTACAGTAGCATCAGTGGATAAATAATATTTGGGTCTTTCCTTGAAACATATCCTTGATAGCTCATAATATTATTTTCGTAATAAATTTCAAAATAATCCTTTTCATTGGATTGAATCTGAAAATATTCCAATTCCTCTGATAGCTTTGATACTTTATGCCACCGTTTTGTTTCTTCGAACTTACCATTAATGTTTCGAATATTTTTAGAAACATCAACTACTTCCCGAATAAATTCTTGATTTGTCATGGTCTCCTCCTTTTGCTACCTATACTTTATTGTAACTAGTTACCATTATACTTTATTTTTCGAATTATGTCAATTTTTTTTACTTTTTACCTTGTCATTTTTTTCTTATCTTTTTGTTCTATTGACTTTTTTTACTAACCTTGGAGGGTGAATAAAAAGAAGGTTTGACTAAGAAATCAAACCTTGTTTTTTTAAATCTTCAAAAATTAATCTTCCTGCAAGACTTATTTTATCCATATGACTTGTATCTAACCAATCGAATTTTTCTATTTCGGATGCTGGGTTTAAAGTTCCTTCATATTCCGCTAAATAGCAAGTCATTTTTACAATAACACCCTCTCCTTTTCCATCTGCTTGTGCTTCAAAAGTACCATAATATTGAATTGTATCTTTTTTAATATCCACACTAAGTTCTTCTTTTACTTCTCGAATAAGAGTTTCTTCATCTGTTTCTCCTTCTTCTCTTTTTCCTCCTGGAGAATAATACGTATTTTTCCCCTTACTAAGAGTACAAAGTACTTTTTTATCTTTTATATAAATCCATGCAATCTTATCGATCATTTTTATTTTCCTCCTTATGTTTTTAGTATAGCATAAAAGAAATTGTAAGACAACTTCTATTGACTTTTTCTATTTGTTTTATATAATAGATTTATCTTATCTAAGAAAGGATGATGTTTGATGGATTTAACCTCTGCAATTGAAATTGCAAAACAAACAAGATTACATGCGAAATATACCACTACTTCTAATTATTATGTAGGTGCCTGTCTTGTTACAAAATCTGGTAAGATGTATAGTGGTTGTAATATTGAAAACTGTGGTATTCAAAGCATTTGTGCTGAACGAACTGCTTTTGTAAAAGCTTTATCTGAAGGAGAAAATGATTTTTCTTATATTGTTGTCGTTGGTGGTAAAAAAGATGCTACTGTTTTAGAAAATTGCCTTCCTTGTGGCTATTGTAGACAATTTATGGTACAGTATGTTGATAAGGATTTTAAAATTTATGCTTGTTTTGGTAAAGATGATACCATCGAGGAATACACTATTTCAGATTTATTACCTCATGCCTTTACACTATAAAGACATTGTCTCCTATACACCCCTTATGATGTTTTATCATTGTAGCTGTTCAAAAGAAAGGTTCAAATAAGGGATTTTCCCTTATTCGGACCTTTCTTTTTTATTCTTCTATATCTAATTTTATATGCACATCTTTTAATTGTTCTTCTCCTACCTTGCTTGGTGCTCGCATTAATAAATCTCTTGCTTTTTTATTTTTTGGAAATGCGATAACTCCTCTTAGGTTGTCTTCTCCTGCAATTAGCATAACCATTCTGTCTAACCCTGGTGCTGCTCCTGCATGTGGTGGAGTTCCGTATTGGAAGGCGTTGAATAATGCACCAAAGCGTTCTTCTACGTCTTTTTTGGTATATCCCGCTATTTCAAATGCTTTTACCATTAATTCTGGGTCGTGGTTACGAACCGCTCCTGATGCCATTTCGTACCCATTACAAACTAGATCATATTGATATGCCAAAATTTCTAATGGGTCTTTTTCTTCTAGTGCCTTTATTCCTCCTTGTGGCATCGAAAATGGGTTATGGTTAAAATCGATTTTGCCATCCTCCGATAATTCATACATTGGAAAATCGACAATGAAACAAAAACGATACACATCCTTTTCTAGTAAGTCTAACCTATTTCCTAGTTCAATTCTTACTCCTCCTGCTATTTTTTGTGCAGTAGAAAATTCATCAGCAATAAAGAACATGGCACTTTCTGGTCGTGCGTTTGTAATGTCACATATTTTTTGTTTTTGGTCCTCACTTATAAATTTCGAAATTCCACCATTTAGATTTCCTTCACTATCTAATTTTACCCAAGCAAGTCCTTTTGCTCCTAACTCGTTGACCGCAAATTCACTCATATTATCGAAGAATTTTCTTCCTAACTCTGGTCTCTTATTTACTACAATTACTTTCACCGTTTTATTCTGAAATGCCTTAAATTCAGTCTGTTCAAATACACTTGTTACATCTTCAATGATAAGCGGATTTCTTAAATCTGGTTTATCAATTCCATATTTCTCCATAGCTTCTTTATAAGGAATTCGAACAAATGGCCCTTTATCAACTTTCCAAGAACTAAACTTCTCAAACACCTCTGGAACTACTGTTTCAATTACTTCAAACACATCCTCTTGGGTAGCAAAACTCATTTCAAAATCCAATTGATAAAATTCCCCTGGTGCACGGTCTGCACGTGGGTCTTCATCTCTAAAACATGGTGCAATTTGATAATATTTGTTAAACCCACCTACCATTAATAATTGCTTAAATTGTTGTGGTGCTTGAGGAAGCGCATAAAATTCTCCTGGATGAATTCTACTTGGTACTAAAAAGTCACGTGCTCCTTCTGGCGAAGAATTGGCTAAAATTGGAGTTTGTATTTCATAAAACCCTAACTCATCCATTTTATTTCGTAAGGTTTTTATTATGTTTGAACGAAGTAAAATGTTATTGTGAATATGTTCATTACGAAGCTCTAAAAAACGATATTCCAAACGTAAATCTTCTCTTACATTGGCTAAATTTTCGGAATTGGTTTCAAATGGTAATACATTTTTACATTTTCCTAATATGGTAATGTTATTGGCTAATACTTCAATATCCCCTGTTGGCATTTTAGGGTTTTTGTTTGCTCTTTCTACTACACTTCCTTCTACCATGATACAACTTTCGGTATTTAAGTCTGGTTTTATTTCTTCAAATTCTGGACGGTTCTCCATAACAATTTGTGTTATCCCAAATTCGTCTCTTAAATCAATAAATGCCATTGCTCCTAGATTACGATTTTTCCCAATCCAGCCTGCTAGTTTTACTTCACTCCCAATATCTTCTTTTCTTAATTCTCCACAATTTTTGGTTCGATATTTGTTCATACGTGCCTCCTTTTTTCACATTTGTTATCTATTTTATAACTTTTTTTAAAAAAAGTCTATAAAGTACGATTAAATTCTTGAATTTACGTAAATATTCTTATATAATAAAACGGTAACTATTCAAATGTAAATCATAAGAACCTAGCAATATTTATCTCTGAATAATTACTAAAAATGTATTAATTAAGAAAGGACTGTATTTTATGAATAAACTCGTTATAAAAGAACTTTTTAGAAATACAAAAAGCTATGTAGAAAAACAAGTAACTTTGGAAGGATGGGTAAGAACCGTTCGTGATTCCAAAACTTTTGGTTTTTTGGAATTAAATGATGGTACTTTTTTTAAAAATGTACAAATTGTATTTACCGATGCCCTACCAAATTTTGAAGAACTTTGTAAATTAACCATTAGCTCTTCGGTAAAAATAACTGGTACTTTGGTAGAAACCAAAAATGCCAAACAACCCTTTGAAATTCAAGCAAGCAATATTGAAATTTTAAGTTTGTCGGATGTTTCGTATCCATTACAAAAGAAAAAACACTCTTTTGAATATTTGCGAACCATCTCTCATCTTCGCCCAAGAACCAACACCTTTAATGCAGTATTTCGTGTAAGAAGCGTCCTTGCTTTTGCCATTCATGAATTTTTTCAAAACCAAGGTTTTGTGTATGTCAATACTCCCCTAATTACAGCAAGTGACTGCGAAGGGGCAGGTGAAATGTTCAATGTCAATTCATTTGATTTGGGAAATATTCCAAAAACAGAAGATGGCAAAATTGATTTTTCAAAGGACTTTTTTGGAAAATCTGCTCACTTAACCGTAAGTGGTCAATTAAATGGAGAAACGTTTGCACAGGCTTTTCGCAATATCTATACTTTTGGGCCAACGTTTCGTGCGGAAAATTCAAACACGGTAAAACATGCTGCCGAGTTTTGGATGGTAGAACCAGAAATTTGTTTTGCGGATTTAACGGATGATATGGATTTAGCAGAAGCCATGATTAAGTATGTTTTCCAATATGTACTAGACCACTGCCCAGAAGAAATGCAATTTTTTAATCAGTTTATTGATACTGGTTTATTAGACCGAATTAATAATGTGATTCATTCCGATTTTGCAAGAATTACTTATACCGATGCAGTAAAAGAATTAGAAAAAGTAAATGACAAATTTGAATATAAAGTTTCTTGGGGAGTCGATTTACAAACTGAACATGAACGTTATTTATGTGAAAAAATCTTCCAAAAACCTGTTTTTGTTACTGATTATCCAAAAGAAATTAAAGCCTTTTACATGAAACAAAATCCAGATGGAAAAACCGTTGCTGCTGCTGACTTACTAGCTCCCGGTATTGGTGAAATTATTGGTGGAAGCCAAAGAGAAGAAAATTACGAGAAACTACTTTCTCGTATGAAAGAACTAGACCTTCCACTAGAAAATTACGAATGGTATTTAGATTTAAGAAAATATGGAAGCTGTGTTCACTCTGGCTTTGGGTTAGGTTTTGAAAGAGCCATCATGTACCTAACTGGAATGCAAAATATTCGTGATGTTATTCCATTTGCCAGAACTCCAAAGAATTGTGAATTTTAGGGAATTTGTAGCCATAGAACCCCCAGTCGCTCCGCGACAGCCCCCTTGTTAAAGGGGCTTTTTTGTGTGTCTTCGAAGTTTGTATGCAATGAGTAAGTGCAAAAAATAGTATTTAAAATTATACTTTGCATATTCTTACGAAGCAGTGCCAGAGACCCCTTTAACAAGGGGGCTGGCACGCGGAAGCGTGACTGGGGGTTCTTACATTTTATTTTATTCTCTCGATCAATTCTTCTTCCGAAATCACTTCTTTTTCACCTGTCTTCGTATTCTCGAATTCCACAAAACCGTTTTCTACCTTATCGCCTAATACCACCATAAATGGGGTTCCTAGTACTTTGCAATCTTTCATTTTTGCTCCCATACTGGTATTTTCTCTATCATCTAAAATAGCACCAATTCCCTTATTTTTTAAGGTTTCGTATAGCGCATTTGCTTGTTTTTGTTTTTCTTCGTTTTCTATTTTTGGAATAATTTGTACTTGGTATGGTGCGATTTCTTTTGGTAGAGAAATTCCTACTACCTTTCCATTTTCATCTTGAATGGCAGAATTTTCGTAAATGGTTGCAACCGTTCTACTTACCCCAATTCCATAACATCCCATATAATAATTTTGTGTTTTTCCTTCTTTGGTAATGTAGTTTGCTTTCATCATTTCAGAATATCTGGTTCCTAGTTGAAAAATGTGTCCTAATTCGATGGTTCTTTTCTCTTGTAGTCTCGAAATATCGGTAATTCCATATTCTTTTTGTAAATATTCTTTATAATCTTCTTTTTCTAAAATTTCGGTATTTAAGCCAATCTTTGTTTCTTCGTCATACAAAATCGTGTCTTCTCCAATTTCCGAAATCATCATGAATTCTTCGCTTTTCTTTCCACCCATAGCACCATTATCAGCTACTACTGGGATGACTGGTAATCCCAATCTCCTAAATATTTCTAAATAAGCATCTCGAACGTTTTGATAGCTTTGTACTAGGTCCTCTTCCCCTTCGTTAAAGCTATAAGCATCCATCATGGTAAAGGATTTTCCTCTTAATAAATAACCTCTGGTTCGAATTTCATTTCGATACTTTTCTCCAATTTGGTAAAAGGTTGCTGGTAAGTGTTTATAGGATTTTAACTTTTCCTTTGCAAATTCAACGACTGCCTCTTCCCCTGTTGGAGCTAAACAAAAGGTCCCTTTATTCGATTCAATGGTTAGCATTGTGCCTTCCCCTACATAATGGTCCCATCTTCCAGAATTTTTCCAAATGGCATCTGGTTGTAAAGTAGGAAGTGATACTTCAATACATCCGTATTCATTTAACACTCCTTCGATTACACTTTCTACTTTTCTTTTTACTAAAAATGGAATATGACCATATGCCATAATTCCTGCCCCATATTGTACAAGTTGCCCAGATTGCATTAACATATCTTGTACTGGGTACATCTCATCTAAATTATTGATTCGCATGGTTCCAATTCCTGCATTTGATAATCTCATATTTTTCCCTCATTTCTCTATTTTTTAAATTGCATTCTACTCTTTTTGTTCTAATTTCTTACTTTTCTTATTCTGTTTTCTTCTTATCTTTTGTTCCACTTCATTTCTGCCTTTTATTCTTTTTCCTCATCTTCCCTTTCGGGGTTAGGAGCCTCTTCATTCTCTTTTCTTTGCTCCTCTAAAATGTCATCAATGACAATTTGTTGGTTTTCATCCATTTTATATTTTGGCAAACTTGGCAAACTTTCCAAATTCATATAACCAAACATTTTTAAGAAATTAGTGGTAGTACGGTAAGACATTGGTTTTCCTGGTGCATCGGTTTTTCCTGCCTCTTCAACTAAATTATATTCCATTAATTTATAAATAGTCGCATCCGAATTCACTCCACGAATTGCTTCTATCTCTGCTCTGCTTACTCCTGTATTATAAGCAATAATAGAAAGAATTTCTAAAGCAGCATTGGATAAATTTGGTTTACTTCTTTTATCTAAAATGGGATAAACAAATTCGTAATATTCCTTTTTGGTACACATTTGATAAGCATCACCAATACGAATAATTTGAATTCCTCTTCGTTTTTGGTCATACTCTTCTTTTAATGTCTCCATAATAGTCGTAACATCTTCTTCGTTTATCTCTAGGCTTGACACAAACTCTTTTATTTTAACTTCTCGACCTGCCGCAAACAGGATCGCCTCCAAACCCGCTTTTACTTGTTCAATTTCCATACTTTTTTCCTTTACCTGCATTCATTTTCATTTTAATTTTTCTTGTACTAAATTCCAAATATCCTCATTTTCTCGGTCTTTTTCCCAAAAGGCACTTCCTGCTAGTTCATATTGATTGATTAAATCGATTTTTGCACGGATAGAATCCGTATCTTCTATCCACATTTGGTATTTGTCACTTCCTTTTGTGTATTCTACATAATATTGTTTTGTAAGTTCATCCCAATTTTTAGATACATCTGTTGGTAAACTTTGTTCTACTTTGTTCATATTCACCACAGAACTAGTTACTTTTCCATTTTTGTCTGTTTTCCATAGTCTTGTATATAATGGCATTCCTAAAATAATTTTTTCTTTTGGTACATCTTCTTGTCCTAAGAATTTTTTAATATTAGCTTCTACCCAATCACATCCTGCAACAGTTCCTACTCCTGTGCTTGTTCCATGTTGATCATATGCCATAAACATAATGTAATCCGAGGCTTTTGCTAAAGCATCCCTATCAAAGCATAAGGACCAATTTTCACTTCCATCTGGTGCTGTTACATCAACAGAAGTTACAATTCCATATTCTCTTAAACGTGGAGCAAGTTCTATAATAAACCTAGAATACGCATCTTTGTCTTCCATATTCATAAATTCAAAATCCACATTAATACCATCTACTTTGTATTTGGTTGCAAGTTGTATAATCTGTTCAATCATTTCGGTTCTTAGGGCATAATTATTTAATATTTCTGATGTTTTTGCTTTCATTGAATTATTCGAGAACATTGGCCAAACTTTGTATCCTTTTTCTTTTGCCCATGCAATATAAGCTTCTCCTCCCCTCGTAGTATTATCGTTAATAACGACACCATCTGCATTTTTTAACGAAAAGAAGGATGGGCTTACTACATTAATCCCTGGTATAGTTTCGTTTCTAACTGGTGCCTCTACATATTCAGAATAATAATCCCATACTAGATTGACTTTTCCTGCAATTTGTGGCTTTTTTTCTAATTTTTCTCTTACTGTTGTTTTGTTTGCTAGTTTATCCGATTTGATATAACCAATCTTTCCATTTCCTGTACGAATACGGCTATATCCGTCTTTTTCTGAAATAACAACTACTTTAGAACCTTGTTCTAGTTTATCTACGGTTCTAGCAATCAATTTGGTGGTTGCTTTTACGGTTACTTTTTTGGAAGTATCCGCTTTTATTAATTCTCTATCTAAAGAATCTAATGTAATGACTTTATTATCAATATTCTCAATTTCAAGATTATATATTTTTGCCATTTCTGAAATTGGTAAATAAAATACACCATCTTTTCTTAGTGCACCATCTACTAATTTTACCTCTGCACTATTTACCATCATCTTTTTTTGAGTTAAAGAAAGAACTGCCACTTTTGTATCCGAAGTTGTAATAATTTGATTGTTTGTTTTGTCATAGTAAATCTGTCCATCAAAATAGTTTTCAATATCCTCCATAGATGCATATACAACATTACTTTCATTAATCCATATATCATGTTTTAGTTTTCCTGTTACATTATTGTTATTGATAATAAAATTAATTTTGCCTTCATTTGGGTCTTTTTTAAAGTTTGGTGAAATAATTAAAACAATACAAGCGACAATCAGTAATGCTCCCACAACAACAATTTTCTTCCAAATATCCTTTTTTTCTTTCTTAACTTTGGCTCTTTTTCCTTCTTTACTGTTTTCCATTAAAATTCTCCTTTTTCTTTTTTAGTATGCTACTACTATATCATAAAATACATTTTTCGCAAATAATTTTAAAAGAATTTTAAGAAAATTTCTCTTTTGGACTCCATACAATTTACTTAAAATCCTGTAAAACTATTTCTTTTTTCCATATTTTATAGTATAATAGTACTGTAGTTTTAAAAAGTGAGGTTGATGTTTATGTGGCAAGTATGGTTAGTTATTTCTGGAATTTGTTTTATTTTAGAAATTATTACAATTGGTTTTTTAGTATTTTGGTTTGCCATTGGTGCTTTCATTACCGCTCTTGTTAGTTTGTTTACCGATAATATTATTGTTCAAACCACTGTATTTGTCCTTAGTTCTACTGCCTTACTATTTCTTACAAAACCATTTGTAAAAAAATTTTCTAAAGAAGATAAAGTTCAAACCAATGCTTATTCTGTCATTGGAAAAAAAGGAATTGTTACAAAAGAAATCTCAGAAAAGACAGGAATTGGCTTAGTTAGCGTTGGTAGTGAGGTTTGGACTGCAAAAGCTTCTTCTTCTATTTCCAAAAATAGTGAAGTCATCATAAAAGAAATTGATGGTGTAAAAGTAATTGTTGAACCTATTACAGAGCCTGTTTTAAAATAGTTTTTGATATTTTTATATATATTTTTTAAGGAGGATTGATTATGGCATTTTTAATTATATTATTAGTCATTATAGTAATTATCGCATTTAAATCAATTAAAATTGTTAAACAAGCCGAGGTGTACATTATTGAAAGACTTGGTAAATATCACAAAATTGCAGATGCTGGTCTTACCATTATTGTTCCATTTATTGACCATGTTCGTAGTGTTGTAAGTTTAAAACAACAAACCATGGATATTCCACCTCAAGGCGTTATTACCAAAGATAATGTTACGATTACAATTGATACAGTTGTATTCTATAAAATAACCGACCCTGCAAAAGCAGTGTACGAAATTCAAAGTTTGAAAAAAGGTATTGAATACCTAGCCATTACCACCATTCGTGATATTGTTGGTAAAATGGACTTAGATGCTACCTTTAGTTCAAGAGATGCGATTAACGACCAATTACGTGTCATCTTAGATGAAGCAACCGACCAATGGGGATGTAAAGTTGACCGTGTAGAAATTAAGGATATTACCCCACCTGCTGATATTCGTGATGCAATGGAAAAACAAATGAATGCAGAACGTAATAAAAGAGCTTTAATTTTACAAGCAGAAGGAGAAAGACAATCTGCCATTACCATTGCTGAAGGACAAAAAGAAGCTGCCATTTTACAAGCAGAAGCTGACCGTGAAGCAAAAATAAGACGTGCAGCCGGTGAAGCAGACGCCATCAAAAAAGTAGCAGAAGCAAAAGCAAAAGAAGTAGAAATGATTTATGCTGCAATGAAAAAAGCCGAACCAGACGATAAGTTAGTCCAACTAAAATCGTTAGAAGCATTAGAAGAAGTTGCCAAAGGAGATGCCAACAAAGTGTTTATTCCATTTGAAGCGACAAAAGCACTCTCTAGCTTAGGGGCTATCAAAGAAATTTTTAATGATGAAAAGAAATAATAAAAAATGTAAGTCCAAAGGGGATTCGATAGCCGAATCCCCTATTACTGTTTCAACATTATTAAATTTAATTTCCCACCATTTATCATTGGCTCTTATAAGTTTGATATTGCTACTTAGATAATATACCTCATCGTATTTCACTACAAGACGTATATTTTATATATTTGACTGTTATTGTTCAGACATAATTCACTTTTAAGAACCCCCAGTCAGCTTCGCTGACAGCCCCCTTGTTAAAGGGGCTTTCTTGCAAGGCTTCGCAAGGATACGTAAATTTAAATTATTCGTAGAATATTATTTTTATTATTATTTTGCACTTATTTATTACATACAAACTTCGGAGCATTTACAGGAAAGCCCCTTTAACAAGGGGGCTGCCGCGGAGCGGCTGGGGGTTCTTAAAAGCAATTAATATAAAAAATTATTACCTCTGAATTGTTATATTTGACTTTTATTAATGAATTCGCATTAATTTAAAATCCAAATAATCCCCACTAACTAGATTAAATTCAATTCCTTCTATCTTTCCTTCAATGGCGTCTTTGTGGGAATGGGAATGTAAATGCCCATACATACATTTTTGTACATGGTATAGTTTCATGGTTTCTACAAATTGTAGCTCTAGTTTGTTTAGGATAGCTGAATTGGTAATTGGTGGATAGTGCATGAAGACATAAATTGGCTTATCTTCTCCGTATTTGGTTATTCCTTCATGGAGGGATAATTCTAGCCTTCCTAATTCACGGTTTAGTATTTTTCCTTGTCCTTCTAAATCGTTTAAGGTCCAGCCTCTTGTTCCGGTTAGGATAATTCCTTCGTAAAAAAAGCTATTATTAAATAAAAAATCAATCGTATCAAAATGGTTTTCGGCTAAATAATTTTTCATTTTGGTTATGGTTGTCCACCAATAATCGTGGTTTCCTTTTAATAAGATTTTTCTTCCTGGTAACTCGTTTAGGTATTGGAAATCGAGATACGCCTCTTCTAGACTCATAGCCCATGAAAAATCACCGTGGTAATACCACGACATCGTCGTTCTTTACTTTTTTTAACCAATCTTCTTTTATTTTTTGTTCGTGATTTTCCCAATTGTCTCCAAAAATGTTCATTGGTTTTGGATTTTTGAAAGACAAATGTAAATCGGCTATTACATAGATTGCCATGTTTATTTCCTTTCTTTATTTTTCTTATCATCTAGTAATCGAGTCGATGTGGGCCTCCCCCTATAACATGCCTATTTTTAAATTAGGAATGGCGTTTAAGGATAAATCGGAGGTTTCTCCTTGTATAAAATGATAATACCCAGCAGAGGCTATCATAGCAGCATTATCGGTGCATAGCGAAAGTTCTGGATAATATACTTCTACTCCCTCTTCTTGTCCCATTTTAAAAAAAGCTTCTCTTATATGAAAATTGGCAGAAACGCCTCCTGCAATTGCTAATTTTTTTACGTTTAATTGCTGTAAGGCTTTTTTGGTATTGGTAAGGAGCATATCAATTACTGTTTGTTCAAAACTGGCACATAAATCCGCCTTATTTACTTCTGGATTTTTATGGTACAAATTTAAAATTGCCGTTTTAATTCCACTAAAACTAAAATCCAAACTATTATCAAAATACGTATGTGGTAACGGAATATTCACCTTTCCTTCTTTTGCAAGTTTATCAATTTTGGGTCCTCCCGGATAGGGTAAGCCAATTACTCTTGCTACTTTATCGAAAGCCTCTCCTATGGCATCATCTCTTGTGTGTGCTAATATTTCAAATTCAGTATAGTCTTTGATGTGGACTAAATGGGTATGTCCACCTGATATTACCAAGCATAAAAATGGTGGCTGTAAATCTTTATGAGTAATATAGTTTGCTGCAATATGCCCCTCAATGTGGTTTACTCCTACCAATGGTTTATTAAGAGCATATGCTAATGCTTTTGCATAGGCAACTCCTACTAAAAGAGCTCCTACTAATCCCGGACCATAGGTTGGGCAAATAGCGGAAATTTCCTCATAAGAAATGTTTGCTTGTTCTAGTGCTTCTTTGGTAACGGCTGAAATAGCTTCTACATGATTTCTGGATGCAATTTCTGGCACCACTCCTCCAAATTGTTTATGAATATCAATTTGAGAATGTATCACGTTAGAAAGAACCTCTCTTCCATTTTTTACAACTGCAACAGAAGTTTCATCACAACTTGATTCAATTCCTAGTGTATAAATATCTTTCTTCATTTTTTATTTCCTTTTTCTATTTTGATTCTTTTACTTTAAACGGCTCGATGTAGGCATCGAACTCTATATAATACCAAATAGCATTCCTATTAGCTTAAATAATCCTGTTGTTATCCACGCTATGATTGGTGAAATCATTCTTCCTGCAAGTCCTGTAACCCATAAGACTAGGAATGCAATATAGAAATATTGTTGATACGTATCTAACCAAGTTTTTACTTTATAGGACATAAAATTTCTAAAAATTTTACTGCCATCTAGTGGTGGAAGCGGAATTAAGTTAAACACACCAAGTCCCACATTCACAATTGCTGCTGACTCAATCATAATCATCACATATGCTCCAATTTGTGAAATTGCAAAAGTGGTAAAAAATTTTCCAATGACAAAATACAAAATAGTAAACACAATTGCAAGTATGAAATTCATCGCTGGACCTGCTACCGAAACAATCGCTTCTCCTGCTGACATAGAATGTTTTCTATCAAAATTTCGCGGATTAATTTGCACGGGTTTTCCCCATCCAATATGAGCAAAAATAAGTAGCACAAAACCAATTGGGTCCATATGGCTAAGTGGGTTTAAATTCAATCGTCCTTGCATTTTGGGTGTATCATCCCCTAATTTGTATGCTGCAAATGCATGAGCAAATTCGTGGAAGGTAATCGCCACAATAACTCCTGGAAGAGTTAATAACAAACTAATTATTTCTAGTTTCGTCATACTAGCCATTCCATAAATCACACTAATTCCTAAAATAACATATAAAATTCTTTTATCATAAGAAAAATGAAACATAACCTCTCTCCTTTACCTTTTAATCTATAATTCCTCTGTTTTATACAATATATACCCTTCATACAAATAACTACTGTCAATTCCCTTCATGTATATTTCTCTATCATCTATCTTATTTGTTAAACTTTGTTTTAATAATTGTTTTATTTCTACATCTTTTACAGGGCTACGTTCCATTGCTAGTAAGTAATCATTTTTATCAACTTTACTCCAATCAATTACTACATTTAATTCCTTTTTTAACATGAAATCAAGCCAAATTCTTGTACTTCTTCCATTCCCTTCTCGAAATGGATGTGCAATATTCATTTCCACGTATTTTTCAATAATCTCTTCATACGTAGATTGTGGCATTTTTTCAATATTTTTTACTGCTTCTTCAAGATAAGTAAGAGGTGTAAATCGAAAATTTCCTTTTGCAATATTTACTTTTCTAAAATCTCCTGCAAACTCATATATCTCTTCAAATAAATACTGATGAATTTTTCTTAGTGCTTCAAAAGTTCCCGGTTGTAATGTGCTTAAATAATCTTTTTCAAAAATATCTTTGGCACGTTTTTTACTAATTTTCTCTTCTTGTCTTGCTAATTCTACTTGGTCTGTAATCTTTAATTTATTCTCTAAAACCATTTATGCCTCCTTTAACATAAATAAATTTATTCTCTAAAACGCAAATAGTCACTTTCTACATCAGGAAACATTTTATTCTTTAAATACGCACTTGATGTTTCTTTTCCTTTTTCATCATATGTAGCCCCGGCATTATTTTCATCTATTACTAAGCAATTGATTTTCCTAATATACAATCGTTCTAAATCTTCTATATTGTTTATTTTTCTACATTCTCTATTGTTTAGTACACAGAAAATAGCATTATTTTCATTACGAATATAAAAGCAATATTCTCTTTTATTTTCATGGGATCCATTATTTTCTTCAATTGTATAACGATACTCTTTTCCAATATAAGTAGAATTCGATTTTATATTCTCAATCGATATTCTATTTATCGTGTAAGCAAAAAACATCAATATAATAATAGCTCCAATTATAATAATCACTTTTTTCTTCATTTATTAATACTCCTAACTAGGATTTTTAATTTTTTGTAAACTCTGTTAATATTTCCTATTTATTTACTAACTTATTAATTTTTATAAAATTTACTCATTTAATAATTCTTCATATACTGCTACTTCTAGTAAATCTTCCAATGTACTTTTGCAATTGTTCTTTACTCTGTTCTGTTTTTCTTCTAAATTGTCAATATTTACTACTGAAATGATTTGTGGACTATATATTTTGTTATAATCTTCTTCATTCATTACACAATTTATATTCAAATCACAAACCATTCCATTGCATCTATAATAGGAATGGTAGTACAAATCATGAAACATCGTAGAACATTTGGCTGTCACTGCTTCTCCTTCTTTTAAGCATTTAAGCAGGAATAATGTATTTACATGGCAATTTCTATTTAAATCTCCTTTTTCAATATATTCTATAATTTCCTTATTTTCAATATAATACTCATTCGCAAAGAAAAAATTATATTTTCCTAAACAAGATTCTATATTGATAGAGCCATTTTCCATATCGTATACCTTGTTAATCATTCCTACATCAATCAACCCATCTACAAAAGCTTGTACATTACTTGCATTTTGGGTAATCTTTTTTATCGTATAATCTAAATATGTTTTATCATTAAATGCATATCTACTTAAAATTTGATGAAATTCCTCAAAAAATTGAGGTTGCGCCACTGTTAATTGAAACAAACAATCAAAAACATCATAATCATTATGTGCAAATTTATTTTCTTTTCTAAAATCCACATTGCAAAACTCACTATACTCATCAACAACTTTTTTAAAAATTTCCATCTGCTTTGTTTTATTTTCTGCTTCCCAATTATCACAAATGAAATCTAAATCGATTTTTTCTTTCATAATTTTTCTCCTCTACTTTGAATAGTATTAAGATATTTCATATCATTATATCCTATCCATAATATAATTTTAGCTTACACAAGTGGTTTCATTGACCTTTTAGCAAATTCGTTGTAACCTGCTCTATTGTGATTGTTTTTGGTGTTTTTTATTGTTCAAAAACTGTTATTTTAATGCTACCCGATTGAATTTATTAAAACTCATTAAACTTTATTAGCAATTTTCTATCTTTAAATTTACATTACATACTATACTATATTTTAATGAAAATTTCAATTAAATTTCTATTTCTTCTTTTTTCTTCATTTTCATATAGAATTCTTGCATTTTTAATACTAATTCATTTTTGTCACATTCTAATCTCAAAGCTTCTTTCTCTAATATATCATCCACATCATATCCACTTTCAATTTTTTTTAATATTCTAGTTATAATTTTTTCAATACTTTCTTTGTTATCTTCCCCATTTTCTTCTAGCCCTTTCAATGTTTCTTCTTCAACATTTGTTATTTCATCACGTATCTCTAAATCATCTTCTGAATTGTAGTAATACTTAGTAATAGATGTTTTTCTCACACCAAAATTATCTATTATTATTTTTCCTTTTAGAGCCAGTCTTGTTCTTTGTTTTATTCTAGTTAATAAAGTGTCTTCATCTTCCTCATAATTTGCTTCTAAATCACCACATTTTTCTATTATGTACAATGTTGCCTCTGCTGCATACTCTTCATCCATTCCTTTTAATCCATATTTCCTACATAATCCTCTTGCTATAACTTTAGCCATTCTCATAATTTCACTATCATATTTTTTTGTAAATTCTGCTGAACAGCTTATCTTTCTTTCTCCATACCATAATCCCTGCTTTTCTTCTATTAGTTTTTTTAGTTTTCCTGTATCAATAAAGTATATGCTTAATATATATTTAGCAAATTCTTCAAAACTAATTTTATTTTCCTCACAAAAACCTTTCATTTCTTCTAAAGTATGAAAACTTACTTCTTTTCCTTTTACACTTTCTTTAAAATTGATTTTTGCCTTTTTTATCCTTCTATTTAAAATAGGTACTTTTAAACCTTTCACCAATAGGCTATATTCTATTCCAAGTATTTGAGCGAATTTTCTTTTGGTTACTTTGTTTTCGAATTTTTTATATAGTTTTTCAAATTCTTCTAGCTCTACCTTATATCCAATATAATATCCATCTTTGTGTAATGTTTCAAATAAATTATTTGTAAATTCTTCTTCTCCAATTTCAAGTGTGATTTTCGTTTTTTTAGATTTCATATCTTTAAATTGTATTCTTGATTTATGTAAAATTTGTTCTGCATAATCCTTTTTAGATAATCTAATTGGATATCTCGTATATATTTCATTAAATATGTTTATATCTATTTTTTCTCCAACTCTATAATTCTGTTTTATTTCTCCTTGAATTTGTTTAATTTCTTCATTTAAAATTATCTCATTTTTCAAAATAATTGCAGTTCTATCTTTTATATATTTTAGTTGCTGGTAATTCTTTTGCGTAATATCTAGTATCTTTTCTGCAAATTCCGCTTCACTAAGTGGGAAGTAATTTTCATCATATATCTTCTTTAATTCTTTATAGCTTATCCTTTGTCCTATATATAAGTTGTTCTGTTCTATAACTTTTTTTCTAAATTCTAGTATCGATTTTTCCGTTACCTTTAAATTCTTTAAAATTACCGCTTTTTGTCCATTGGACTTTATTGTCCTAAGAGCTATTTCCGTTATATCTAACATCCTTTTTGCAAATTCAACTTCTGATAAAGGAGTATAATATTTATCAAAAATTTCTCTAAATTTATTGTAGTCTATTAAATCTTGCTTATGAAGTCCTTCTGTTACAATTATCTTTTTCTTTACTTCTTCTATAGTCTCATCACTTAGCGACTCATTAGATAAAATCCATACAGTTTTCTCGGGATTATATCTAGCTTCATTATATGATTTAAACGAGACATCTAAAATTCTTAGCATAAACTCAGTTTCTGATAACACTATATAGTTTCTATCAAATATTTCTCTGCACATAGCATAAGTTAGAGAGTCTTTTATATGTAAATTTTCTTTCCTTAATACTTCTCTCCTAAAGCTTAACACTTCTTCTTCACTTATTCCTTCATTAGTCAATATCCTAGTTTTTGATTTACTGTCTTTTTTTATGTGTTTCTGATTTAACTCTAAAATATCAAGTATTTCCTTATAGTAATCACTTTCTTTTAGTGGCAAGTAATATTCTTCGCTATCAAAAATTGCCTTAATCTCTGCAATTGACATCATATCTTCTCTATGTAATCTTTTGCTTCTTATCACTTTTTGCCTCATTGCTTGTATTTGCTCTATATCAATTTCATATTGTCTTAAAATTCTTGGTGCTTGATTTACAAATTTCATTGCTTTGTATGATGAATTAGTCAACTCTAGTATTTGTTCTGCAAATTCTCTTTCTTTCAATTCTATACTATATTTAGCTAAAATTCCTTTTGATGATTGATATATTTCTAAAAATCTTTCATAACTTATATGATCGAATTTATGAAGCTTAAACTTTTTTATAATTGCATTTTTACATTTTAGTAATTGTTCATTTTGCATATTAATTGTTCCTTTTAAAATTTTCTATATTTTTAATATCTTGTATAAATATGACTAAAAAGTTTTACTTTTTATTAAACTTTTTATTAAAAAGACGACAGGATATATTTCTATACCCTGTTTGTAATGTAAATCTCCCTACTTAAATAGCAAGATTTTTCCATTCTTCACTTTTATAGATTATAAAATCATTATTTTTGCAATGCTATTTTAATGCTACTAGCTTATTTTTAACAAATTTTACTTTTTTAGCAACTTTTATAATATTATTTATATCCTTACAGCTATGGAAGTTTTGCGAATTATAAATCGCTATTAAAACTCATTAAACGTTATTAAGTGGTTTCATAGTTGGGAATAGTAGCACATCACGAATTGAGGCTGAATCGGTTAGTAGCATGATTAATCGGTCAATTCCCATTCCTAATCCACCTGTTGGTGGTAGACCGATTTCTAGACTTTGTACAAAGTCTTCGTCCATCATGTTGGCTTCTTCGTCTCCTGCTTCTCTTGCTTCTACTTGTTTTTTGAATCTTTCGTATTGGTCGATTGGATCGTTTAATTCTGAATAAGCGTTGCCATACTCTCTTCCTCCAATGAATAATTCAAATCGCTCGGTTAGTCTTGGGTCTGTTGGTTTTCTTTTGGTTAATGGTGATACTTCTACTGGGTAATCGTAAATAAAGGTTGGCTCTATTAGGGTTTCTTCTACATATTCTTCAAAGAAAATGTTAATGATGTTTCCTCTTGTTTTTTTGATATCATCTACTTGTAATTTTCTTTCTTCGGCTAGTTTTACTGCTTCTTCGTCTGTATTAATTTGGCTAAAGTCAATTCCCGTTACTTCTTTAATGGCATCAATCATCGTAATTCTTTTCCAAGATGGCGTTAAATCAATCTCCGTTCCTTGATAGGTAATCTTTGTGGTTCCTAGAATATTTTTGGCAATGGTAGATACCATTTCTTCGGTAATATTCATCATATCATTGTAATCTTCATAGGCAGCATATAATTCCATAGAAGTAAATTCTGGATTGTGTTTTAAATCCAT
Organism: uncultured Clostridium sp.; assembly: GCA_947648215.1. Classification (GTDB taxonomy): domain Bacteria; phylum Bacillota; class Clostridia; order TANB77; family CAG-508; genus RGIG8482. The sequence goes on from CANSMW010000004.1 coordinate 69,804, forward strand.
TCCTTCATTTCGGAATAGTCTTCCTATTTCATATACTTTGTCAAACCCACCAACAATTAATCTTTTTAAGTATAATTCTGGTGCAATTCTTAAATACATATCAATATCTAATGCATTATGATGTGTTACAAATGGTCTTGCGGTTGCTCCTCCCGCAATGGTATTTAGAATTGGGGTTTCTACTTCTATATAACCTTTTGTATCTAAGAAATCTCTCATTTCTTTTATAATACGGCTTCTTAATTCAAAGGTCTTTTTTACTTCTGGATTTACGATTAAATCCGTATATCTTTGACGGTAACGTAAATCTGGATCTTTTAACCCATGGAATTTTTCTGGAAGTGGTCGTAAGGATTTGGTAAGTAGTGTTACACTTTTGGCATGTACCGATATTTCTTCGGTTCTGGTTTTAAAAACAAAACCAGTAATACCTATAATATCACCAATATCATAGGTTTTAAATTCTTTGTAACTTTCTTCTCCTAAATCATTAATACTAACATAGCTTTGTATTTTTTCATCACAATCTTGAATGGTACAAAAAGAGGCTTTTCCCATAATTCTTTTTGCAATAATTCTTCCTGCAATTGTTACATCTTTTTCCTCAAATTCTTCAAATTTTTCCTTTATTTCTCCTGCTGTATTGGTCCTATCGAACTTCGTAATTTCAAATGGATTTTTTCCATTTTGTTGTAACTCCTCTAATTTCTCTTTTCTTACTTGCATAAGATGATTTACATCTAATTCTTGTTCTTCATTTACATTATTTTCTTTTTCGCTCATTTTCTCTCCTATCCTTTCTATGATATCTTATTATACCCCAGAAACTCGCTAATGTAAAGGAAAAAAGCGAAGAAATTATCCTTTCTTCGCTTTTCCCCTTAACCCCAGTATCGCCAGAAAGTATTGCCACCAATTTCAACAGACACTTTAATTTCATCATATCTGCCTTTAGCATACACTTCTTCGGATACTCCATCGAGGTTTGAGAAGTACAAGGCTCCGCCTTTCCAGTACTTTTCAGAATACAGTCCTTGCCGAAAAGCTTCTGCTTTTAGAAGTTTCTCTGTTTCATTTGATTCTTCTACAAATACTTTTTGGTAGACTGCCTCCATTTCGGGAACAATTTCTAGATCAATTGGATTACCCTTCTGATCCACAGGAACTCCATCTTGAATAGTTTGAAATTGACCATCTTGATTGCATACTTCAATTACATCGTTTGGAAATTTAGGGTCTTTTGTCCGATTGCGGATTACTTCTGCGGTTCCTATTTGATTTTTCTGTTTTGTTCCAGATTCCAAATAGATAACTGCCTCCACAATCTCCTTTTTCTTTTCTTCTTCTTCCTTTGCTCTTAACATATCCTCTTGATGAATGGACATGAATTTCTTAGGAACCACCTCGCCTGTTTTCTCCTGCTTTTGCTGTTTTGGTTTCTCCATTGTTCCTTCCATGGATACTTCTGGGAGAACATCTAAGAGATATTGTTCTAATGATGATAAAGGTTTTCTAAACATTAGCAACACAAAAGTTGCAATAATGCCTCCCCTCACCACTAGTTCAAAACTCTCCCGAATTTTCTCCATGCTGTAATGCTGCATTGTGCTCTCTTGCCCTCCTTTAAAAAAAGTTTTTCCTTTGCTCGTTTCCCTCCATACTACAAGAAACTTTTCTACAAAGGGCATTGGTTTATTGCCAATGACTTCCAATTATTATACCATTAGTTTCCTGTAATGTCTAGCCGAATTACTCTTATGGTAACTTTTTGTCGAAACGGAGAAAGCAAAGAGTGCAAACCTTGCTTCTCCTTGCTTTTTATGGTAGTTGTACCTCTGCTACAACTACTTCCATATTATCTTCTGTTGTCACATTTAGATCTGTCAAACAACAGAAATACTGATTATAGATATGGGCATACGTTCCGCCTCCTTGCTCAGATTGTGACTGAAAAATCATATCTGCTGGACCAATCGGACCATTTTGAAGAAGTTCTCTTGCCCACTGCATTGTTTCTTCTGGTATTGGTTCTGTGTATAATTTACCAATACTTGAATACTGCCCCGGAGCATATATGACATCTCTTATTGAATTTGCTCCCATATAATGCATATTTCTCCGATGAATAATGACACTTCCACATAATAAATGTGCCATTCGTGCCTCTTCTGGAGAAACATATACACGAGTGATTCCCTCCTCAAGATGCATAATCTGCGCTAAAAGCATTTCATCTGATGTATCAACTGCTTGTACTTCTGCTTTAACCTCCATTTTTGTTGCAATTTTTTCATCTGCGTTTTGTATTGCTACATTTTCTCTTGCCATCAAAATTTCCTCCTCATGGATAGAAACAAATCTTTCTATTGTTCTTTCCGGAATTGGCAGAGTATCAATGTATCTGTCAAATGCCTCTTCGACAGATATTCTTTCTGGTACCACAAGTATTTCGTCTGTTACACCAAGTTCTCGTTCAAGACTTGCAATCTCGTGGTTTCCTATCCGTGTAATAAGGCATACAACAAATAGAAAAGCAATTGTGCAAATAGGCATTATTTGAGCCAGTAACCGCCATATAAAATCTCCAAATGTTTCTCTTTGTAATGTAATCATGTTTTTTCTCCTCTCATGAGTTTCCATACTGGAAACTTATTTTTTACGTAAAAATACCTATCTCTATTATACCACTTTATCAACATAAAGTCCAATTTATGTCTATTTTTTTCATGCATTGCCATTTCAAAGCTGCTTTATGGTAAACTTATATTTCATCTCACCACATATTGAAAAAGTGCCCTATTTTTAGGCGGCACTTTTTCTTAGTTCTCTTGCATGTTCTAAGGCAATATTACTTACTTCTCCACTTGCAATTCTTGCAATTTCACGAATTGTTTCTTCTTCGTTTAATTTCTCGATACTTGTTTTTGTTATCTCGTTTTCTACCTTTTTACTAATATAGTAATTATAATCTCCTTTTGCTGCAATGGATGCTAAATGAGTAATACATAATACTTGGTGATGATTTGCAATTTGTTTCATTTTACCTGCTACTCGGTTTGCTGCAATTCCACTAATTCCCGTATCAATTTCATCAAAAATAAGAATTGGTACTTGGTCTACGCCAGCAAGTACATGTTTTATGGCTAGCATAATTCGAGACATTTCTCCTCCTGAGGCAATTTTCGTAAGTGGTTTAAAATCATCTCCTGTATTTGTTTTAATAAAGAATTCTACTTTATCTAAACCATTTTTATGAAAATGGTTGTCTTCATCAAATTCAACTTGTATTTGAAAGCTTGCTTGTTTCATTTCTAAATCTTGTAGTTCTTCCGTAATCTTATTGGATAATACTTGAGCATTATGGGTTCTTGCCAAATTCAGTTGTTTTGCGAATATGTGCATACTCTTTTCTAATTCTTCTCTTCTTTGTTTTAAAGCATTTCGGTATTCTTCTAAATTTTCAATTTGTTCAATTTCTTTTTTTATTTCTTCTCCATATGTTAAAATCTCTGGTATGGTATTTCCATATTTTCGTTTTAAAGAAAATATCAAATCCAATCTTGTTTCGATTTTACTTCGTTCTTCTTCATCAAATTCTGTATCTTCTTTTAAACTGCTAATATCTCTTGAAAATTCTTGTATATCATAGTAAATACTTCTTAAATTGTTTAGTTTTTCTTCATAAATAACATCCAAACCTTCTATTTTTTCTAATGCTCTTACTGCTTTTGAAATGGAATCAATTGCATTTTCCCCAATCTCAATATCCACTTCTTCTAAACCTTCTGTTATCTTTTCGGAATGTAACATTTTGGTTCGTATTGCCTCTAAACTTTCTTCTTCCCCTTCTTTTAGTTTTGCCTCTTCTATTTCATTTACTTGATATTGTAACAAATCTAGCTTTCTTTGCTTTTCTTTCTCATCTCCATAGTTTGCTTCTAGTTTAGCTTTTACTTCACAATATTCTTCGTACTGCTTTTGGTATTTTTCTTTTAGTGGCATTATTTCCTCTCCGCACAAACCCATCTAAATATTGAATATGAGAAGTAGTATCTAGTATGGTTTGGTTATCTTGTTGTCCATGAATATCAATAATATTTCTCATAAATTCCTTTAATTCATTAACCGTTACCATTCTTCCATTAATTTTACACAAATTTCTCCCATTTTGGTAAATTTCTCTAGAAATAATGATATTCCCATCAATCGCATTTTCGTGGTTTGGCAAATACAAACATACTTCTACAAAAGAATACTCTTGTCCTTTTCTTATCATTTCTTTTGAAAATCGTCCTCCTGAAATAATCGCCAAAGAGTCAATGATTAATGTTTTTCCTGCACCTGTTTCTCCTGTTAAAACATTTAATCCTTGGTTTAAGTTAATACTAATATCATCTATAATTCCAATATTTTTAATATGTAAATTTGATATCATTTTATTTCCTCCTATCTTAATTTTTTCGTAGACTACTTTATACACTTTTCCTTAGTTCTTTATGAGCCATCTCTACTATTTGTTTTATATTTTCTCTTTTCGCAAATAAATCAAACTCATTTTTTGTTTTTTGCATATATAGCAAATATTCGATATTCCCATTTCCACCCTTTATTGGTGAATACGCTAAACTTTGTATTGTAAAACCTAAACTGCTTGCATATAGCATTATCTTTTCAATCACTTTTGCATGTATTTTTTTATCTTTTACAATTCCATTTTTGGTTAATGCTTCTGGTCCTGCTTCAAATTGTGGTTTAATTAATACTACCATTTCTCCATTCTCTTTTAATAATTGATGGGATTTTTCCAATACTTGTGTTAAGGAAATAAATGAAACATCAATGGAAATAAAATCTACCTTTTCAATTTTTTCTTCTGAAACTTCTTTAATATTGGTTCCTTCTAAATTAACAACCCTCTTATCTTCTTTTAAAGAATCTACTAATTGCCCATGCCCAACATCAATGGCATATACTTTTCTTCCCCCATGTTGTAACATACAATCGGTAAATCCACCAGTAGATGCTCCAATATCCATTGCTATTTTTTCCTGTAAATCAATTCCAAATACTTCAATTGCTTTTTGTAGTTTTAGCCCACCTCGACTAACAAATCGCAACACCTCTCCTTTAATTTCTATCTTGCTTCTTTCTTCCACCATTTTACTTGGCTTATCTATTAGCTCCCCCTCTACAAAAATGCACTTTTGTTTGATTGCATACTGTGCCTTTTGTCTGGTAGAAAAATGCTTCTTTTCCACTAATAAACAATCGATTCGTTTCATTCCTCTATCTCCTTAAAATCGCAAACAAATTTTTGTTTGTATTAATTATATCTCTTTTTTTTATTTTGTCAAGTCTTTTTATTAATAATTTCATATACTCTCTTTTTCAATTTATACTTTTTATTTTCTACTATAACAATTGTCCATAAATATATAATTATGAGTAGTATTGCAATATTTTCATATTTATAAATTAAAACACTTGAACTCATTGTCAAAAGAATCATACTTATATTAGATATACAATTACTTATATTAACGCTCCTTTCTCTTCCTCCCAAAATACAAATAATAGATTTCAATACTCTTCCACCGTCTAGTGGATGAATAGGTAGTAAGTTAAATAGGGCAATTAGTAAATTGGCATAAATGATTTCTTGGTATAATGCGATTTCGAGTTTTTGACCAAATACCATCGTAATGACCATGATAATTATGTTTGTCATTGGTCCTGCAATAGCAATACATATTTTTTTGATTTGTAAAATGTTTCCTTTTGCAATTTTTTGGTTATATTCTTTTGGTAAAACCTCAAATTCTACACTTAAACCAAGTGGCTTAATTTTTAATGTTTTTGGCTTTAATCCCATGAATATGCCACAAATGAGATGTCCCATTTCATGTAGGAAGGCAAATACCATAAGCATGGCATACAGATGGATTTGTTTAGTAAAATAAAAGATAATGGCAAATAGAAATAGGTTTAGATTAATTTTTAGGCTCATATGTATTCCTTTCTTTAAAATTCTAGTATGTCACGTGGATTTAGGTAGTTGTCGTTTCTAATAATTTCAAAATGTAAATGTGGTCCTGTGGATTTTCCGGTTGAACCGACCTCGGCAATTTCTTGTCCTTGTGAAATAACGTCTCCTTCTTTTACATACAGCTTGCTACAATGGGCATATAGTGTGCTTACATCGTTATTGGTAATTTTAATATGATACCCATAGTCTCCATATGTACTAGATACACTTACGGTTCCTTCCATAGAGGCTTTTATGACAGTGCCTGTGTTTGCTGCAATATCAATTCCACTATGATTTTTACTAACAATTGGATTTGCTACGTCCCTTGCTCCAAATTCTGATGAGACAATTCCTTCTACGGGTTTTATAAAAGAAAAATTTGTCTTTACATATTCTTTGTCCGTCATTGGTGGTAATTCTTCGCTTGCTACTTTGTTTCCCTCTAATGCTCCCTCTTCTAGTTCTGCTCCTCCTATGCCATCTGTTGTTTCATCTTGCTCTATGGTTCCATTTTTCCCTGCTAGTGCTCCTATTCTAATTCCATTTTCTTGGTTTTCTTCTTTACGGTTCCCACTTTCTTTGCCTATCTGTTCATTACTCTTTGTCTCTTCGCTTGTGTTTTCTTTGGCTATATTTTCTTTACTTTCGTCTTTTCCCCCTATATTTTCTTTATCTATATCCTTTCCTTCTTCATTGTTTTCTTCATGTGCTTCTCCTTCTTGGTTTGGAGCTTCGGTTGTATTGTTAACCTGCTCTTCTTTATTTTCTTCCTTACTTGGAGTAAGACCTTTTATTTGTTCTGAGAAAAACTGACTGGTTTGTTCATATAGGCTTGCTATATCAATATCATACGAAAGAATCTGTTTTGTTTTTTCTAATACATCTTCCGAAAAAATATAGTTACTATTTTGAATTAAATAGAAAATAAAGTAAATAACCAAACAAATGGCAATTTGTAAAAACATTTTCTTAAATAAGTAAAAATTTTTCTCTTCTTTTTCTTCCCTACGATATATACTTGCCTTTCTACTATATGGGCTTTCCTCTCGTCTTCTTCTATAAATTTCTTCTGCTCTTCTGATTCTTTCTTCATGGGACAATGCTCTTTCCAATAAAAAAACACCCCTATTCTTAACATATTTTGTAATATATATGTTAATTAGACGTGTTTTATTCATAATGATTTTAATACTTTTTCTTCATTTACCTGTAACATCATCCTAGCAAATTCACAGCAATTCCTAATATTCCTACTACTGCACAAAAAATACTAATGGTTCTTATTCGATTATATTTTATGATTAACTTTTTATTAGTCATTTCTAATTGTTTTGGTTTTTCTAAATTGGAAATATATTGGCTTACTACTTCTTCTGCCTCTCTTAGAATGTATTCTTTATTTTCTCTTGCTCCTTTGGCTCCTACTTTTACATTTTCCTTTTTCTTTTCTTTATTTTGTGGTAATTTTATATTCGGCTTTAAGATAACAATTGCCTCTTCTACCATATTAGATGGTATCTCTTTTAATACAACTATGTTTTGCATACTCTTAATATTCATATGTACCTCCTATAATCTTTGGATTTCTTTATATAAATTTTTTCCAAATTTTATCGGTTTATACATATCTTTATCATTCTCTTAAGTTACAATTACGTTTTTTGTTTTCATCTATATAAAAAATTTTTTATTTTTACATTTCATTAACGATATTTCATGGCATCATAAATACCGAGTTGCTGTAATATCCGCTAGTTTCATCACACTTCCTAATGGTATACTTTGTAATCCCGAAAAATTATATTTGGGAATTTTATAGTCTTTTCCTACTACTCCTTTTATGCTAATATCCCCTACATATAGCATCTTCTTTCCGGTTCCTTTTCCACATTGCATTTTGGAATTGGATACAAAAATATTTCCAATTCGGTGGTCGGAACCTAAGGCCGAATCGACTGCAATAATACAAGGCGTAGAAAATTTGCGATAAATTTCTTGTACTGTTTTTTCTAAATTCATCGCCGAAATTGGCTCTTCCAGAGTACCATATACATAGATATTGTGATACATGTTGGTAAATGCACCTTTTAGTTTTTCTCCAACCAATGGGCCATAGGTATCACCAATAATTTTATCACTACCCACACATAAAAAGATATAATCTGAAAATGGTACTTCCATTTTTAGATTGTATAGTGCCTCACTAAAGTCATTAACAAAATGATTATATTTTTCATTTTCTGAAAGCATCAAACTTACCACCTTTTGTTTTTTCTTTATTTTTATGCAAAAGGCTTTTGTCCTATTCCTCTTTATTCGGTGCAATAATAATTCGAACATCCTCGTTTTTACGATACTTTTTAATAATATCTTCTGAAAACCCTGCCACTTCGCTTGTCATTACAATGGTATCTCGTCTTTTTCCGTACTAAATCACGAATGGTTTCATCTGTTTTTTCTAAATCTTCTAATTCCCATACATCAAACCCCATATGTTGAAAAAAGCGAAAACTCTTATGGTCGTCTTTTGCTTTTAACCATGAAATACTCATATTAAAACCACCCCAATGTTAGGGTGGCTGTTTTTTTTAATTTTATGCAAAATTTGTTAATTTACATGAATATGTGCTACAAGAACCCTCCGTCTCGCTAACGCGAGACACCTCCCTTAGGTAAAGGAGGCTTTTTTATGGTTAAGCTACGTAGCTAAGCTCACAATTAAAGGCCCCTTTAGTTAAGGGGGCTGTCGCCAACAGGCGACTGGGGGTTCTTACATATTTACAATTAGTCTCTGGAATTTGGATTTGATATAATTTTCTAATTTTCCGCATGAATTCACTCGGTGGTATTTCTTTTTTGGCTACCATATCAAGCCCTTTTTCCCAACTTGCGGTTAGTTTTGGGTTTAGTAAATCTTTCATAGAGGTAGCTACGACGTCATAGATAATTTCTCCATAGTTGGTTGGCGTAATAATTTGAGTTTTTGGGTTAATTTCTAGGTATTTGATTTTTTCTAGTTTTTTAATGATTTCAGCTCTTGTCGCACTCGTTCCAATTCCTGCTCCTTTTATTTGTTCTCTTAATTCTTCGTCTTCAATGAGTTTTCCCGCATTTTCCATGGCTAAAATAATAGACCCTGAATTATATCTTGTTGGTGGCGAGGTTTCTGCGTCTTTTGTTGTGTAATTTGCCACCGAAATAATCTGTCCTTTTTTTAGGGTATTTAAGATGTTTAGATTTGTTTCTGGCTCTCGGGCAGACACAAGGCCTGCCCCTACAGTGTTTTCTTGTTCATTGGCAGACTTTAACCCTTCCTCTACGTTTTTTTCTTTTTGGTTTTCCACATTTTTGGGTTTTAGAATTTCTAAATAACCCTGTTTTACACATACTTTTCCACTTGTGTTAAAAACTTCGTTTTCTACCATAATGGTAACAGAAATTTTGTTAAATTCTGCTGGTGGATAAAAAATGCTTAAAAAGCGTTTTACAATCACTTTATAGATTTGTTTTTGTAAGTCTGGTAGTTTATCGTAATTTTCATAGCCTTGTCCTGTTGGAATAATAGCATAATGGTCGGTAATTTTACTATCATTGACATACTTGGTTTTTACTAAACTGGTAGAATATTTTTCTTCAATCATTTTTTTCATATAGCCTTGTATTTCTTCATCATGAAAACCTTTAGCAATCCCATTTAAGTTTTTGGAAATTTCTTTGGCAACTGCTGTGGATAACACTCTTGCATCGGTTCTTGGGTAGGTTACTAGCTTTTTTTCATATAAGTTTTGTATGATTTCTAGTGTTTCGTCTGGTTTAATTTTAAAACGTTTGGTGCATTCGTTTTGCAGTTCCGCTAGGTTAAATAATAAAGGTGCATTTTCTTTTTGTTTGGATTTCTTCACTTCGGTTACTTTTGCTTCTTTTCCTGCTAATGACAAAATAAATTCTTTTGCTGTTTCTTCTTTTTTAAAACCAGTTTCATTATATAGTTTGGGAGATTGATATAGTTTCGAATTTTCGGTTACTTTCCATTCCGCCTGAAAAGAATTTTGCTCTTCTCCAAATTCTCCCACTATTTTGTAATACTTTGTTTTTACAAAATTTCGGATTTCTCGCTCACGTTCTACAATCATACCTAATACACAAGTCATAACACGTCCTACCGAAATAGAAGCTCTTTCTAAATTTGCCTCTTTTGCCACTCTTCTTCCTTGTGTAATGGATAATAGTCTTGAAAAATTAATTCCAATTAGATAATCTTCTTTGGCACGTAAATAGGCCGAATCGGATAGACTATCGTATTCGGATAAATCCTTAGCCTCTTTAATTCCTCTTATAATTTCTTCTTCGGTTTGGGAGTCAATCCAAACACGTTTCATCTTCGCTTTTGGGTTTGGTTTTGCCATCATAAATACCAATCTTTGAATGTATTCTCCTTCACGCCCAGAGTCACCTGCATTATAAATTTCTTCTACATCTTCTCTTTTTAGTAGGCTTTCTACAATATCAAATTGTTTCTTCACGGCTGGTATGATTTCGTATTTCCATTCGTTTGGTATAAATGGTAAAGTATCTAATCTCCACTGTTTTAGTTTTTCGTCGTATTTTTCTGGATAGCTCATAGTAACTAAATGACCTACACACCAAGTAATAATCCATTCTTCGGATTCTAAATACCCATTTTTTCGAACTGCATTGGTTTTTAGGGCTTTGGCAAATTCCATTGCAACCGATGGCTTTTCGGTTATTAATAATTTTTTTGACATATCTTAACATCCTTTTTTTATTCGTTTTTCAATATAGGTATTGGCTATGTTTATGATTGTTTGCATTTGCTCTTTTGTGTCTTCACAAATGCAAATCGGCTCCATGGTTCTTTCTATGTAATGATTTTGCTTGATGATTTTTAATCCTGTTATAAAATTGTAGTCAAAAATGAAGGAAATAATATTAATGTAGCTATCAATGTCACTGGTAAATTCATCTCTGTTTGCTTGCTCATATGTTTTAAATTTTTCCATAATTTTAGGGCTAATGGTTTGTTTTGCCATTTCCTTGTAATCATATAACACATTTTTACATAGTTCAATATCTTGTGCAAACCTTGCAAATATATCGGTTTTATCCGCATCACGTACAATTTTGGCTTGCAATAATTCTTCCTCGTTTAGTCCTTCTTCTATTTTGAATTTGTTATGATTTTTAATTGCTTTATAAATAATGTCATCATATTGGGTATCCCCAGTAAATTTTCGAATTTCTCCTTCTTCAAATAGAATTTTTACTCCTAAATCCGCATGGTCAACACTATCGATATCACGAAATGTATCATATATTCGTACTTGTTCAAATCTTCCAATATCATGAAGTAAGCTAATTAGCTGTGCAAGTAAAGTTTGCTCTTCGTTTAAGTGTAAATCTTCGGCTATCTTTTTTGCTACCTCTACGGTTCGATAGGTATGCTTTATTTTTATTTCGATTTTTCCATTGGTAATATCATATGGTTTTACATAGTCACGAAATGCCCTTTGGGCGTGTTTTATATCAATCATGTTTCGTATCTTCCTTTCTTTAACGTCATAAATTTCCACTAAAAATATTATATTTTATAAATTATTTTTTAAACCTTTTTTCTGTTTATTTGTCTAAACTTAGTTTTACCTCTTTTGCAATGGCTCTCTCTACAAATTGATTTAATGAAATATCTTTTATTTTTGATAACAAACTTGCTTCCCTATGAAGTTCTGGGTCAATTCGTATATTAAAACTACCACTATATTGCTTTTGTGGTTCTACACCGTATCTTGCACAATGTTCAATATAATCATCTATTGCCCCCTCAAAATCTTGCCTTAATTCTTCAACGGTTGTTCCCTCAAAGGAAATAGAATCGTTAATCCCTTCTATTTCTCCCCAAAAACAATTATCTTCTTCACTAAACTGAATTTTTGCCCAATAACCTTTATATCTCATCACGTTATTCATTTTTATCACTCCATCTTTCTAAACTTTTTAATAATTTATTAATTTGGTAACTTTTTAGCACATTGCTTGGATGCGGCTTATGAAGTTCTGTTGAAATTTTTGCTTCCACATTTCTAAAAATAACTCGTGAACCCGATGTTTTTCCTTTCTGATCTTCCTCGAAACCTAAGCCGTATTAGCAATGTTCTTGCCTCTTCATATGTAAAATCTTTTGGCTTTTTCATTAGTCTTTTTAATAGTTTTTCTCTTCTACTCATATATTATACTCCTTTGCTTGGTTTTTTGCAACTAAAAATCAGTTGCAAATGAAAATATTTTTTTATATGTGCACACTTCCCTCCTTTTACAATTTTTTACCATTTTTCTTGTTTTGTTTGGAAAAATAATAAGATTTAAATTTTTACTTTTTATTTGCCTACCATAAGTTGCTTTTGAAACTACTGTTATTAAAACACAAATTTTATGTAATCGCAAGACTTTTCTTACTTTTTTCAAAAATTCGCTTCCATCTTAATTAATGGAAGCGAATTTCCTTATTTGATATCTTGATATTTTTTATATTTCACATACCCAATTCCTGACAATACGGCTACTACAATAACAACTAATAAAATAGCCTTTTCTCCTGTTTGTGGTAATGTACCTTTTGCTGTTGTAGGGTCATTTGGTTTTGAACCATCATTTTTTATATTAATGCTACCTGCTGGATTTTTTGAATTATCATTATTATTATCCGCTGGATTATTGGAAGCACCATTATTGGTAGTTCCATTACCATTTGAAGCAGAATTGTTATTTTCATTTCCTTGATTATTATTTTGCTTCTGTGTTGTTACTGTGACCGTACAATTTGCTTTTTTATTACCATCTTGTGAAACTACTGTAATAATTGTCGAACCAATTTTCTTTGGTGTTACTCTTCCTACATTATCCACTGTTGCCACTGACTCGTCACTTGAACTCCATGTTACAATTTTATTTGTAGCATTTTCTGGATTGAAGTTCACATTCAAATTTAATGTTTTACCCATTTCTACTGTTGCTGTTTTAGGTAACAAAATACTTTCTAAGGCAATATCTGGTTCTAAATTATCTACTAGTATATAAGCATATCTATTTTTTGTTCCATTTTTTCCTGAAAAATAAAGCCACATATAATATAATCCGCTATCTGGTACTTTAACTTCTTTTTGTGTATATCCATATCCTCCTCCTGTTGATTCATATCCATTCCAAAAGTCCCATGATTTCCAATTAGATGTCGGTACTGTTGTTTTTAATATGTTCTCTAATTGCATAAAATTGCCATTTTTCTTCTTAATTTCTTTATATTTATTTATAACATTTTGATCTGTTATCTTTTCATATTGATAGTACGCCTCACTGTTACCTTTATGGCTCATTAGTACCTTAATATTATTGTCGTCGCTGTTATATAGACTCATTTCTTTTCCATTTGGTATGACAGTATAATTTGTTACTCTTAAAAATGGTACTTTTAAATCTACTACATATGGTTCTAAAACAATGTTTCCTGTTGCTTTATCTTTTATGGTAATATATCCTGTATCAACCGCATCTACCACTTTTCTTAAAGTGCTATCTGTCGATACAATATCTACTACCACGCTAGAAACAGTTTTTTCTGTGATTAAATACCATTTTTCTACTTCTAATGTTTTTGTCCTAGTAAATCCAAATTCATAATCGTGTGACATATCCAATGTTAATCCCGTAAAATTAAATTTCATACTTCCATTATTGGAATATATATTTCTTGTCACGTTGACTTCTGCTGCATACGAATTCGGTACAAAAAACAATAACATACCTGCCAAAAATAACACGATAAATAAAATATATTTTACTTTCGACATTCTTTCCCCCCCTTCTTCTTTTGTATTTAATAAAATTTCTTTTTTCCTCATTAGTTTCTCCTCCTATCTTTTTTCGACTTTATTTTATCATACCCATATCTTTTGTCAATGTTTTTTATTAATTTATAATATCTTTTTTTTGTTTTAATGAATTCTTATTTTTCTCTTCCTTTTTTGCTCTTTTTGTTATATAATAACGTAAAATTTTAAAAAAGGATGGATGGTTATGGCATACAATTTTAAAAATGTAGAACAAAAATGGCAAAATTATTGGGAAGAACATAAAACGTTTAAAACTGATGTATGGGATTTTTCAAAACCGAAATTTTATGCATTAGATATGTTCCCTTATCCTTCTCGGACAAGGTCTTCATGTTGGGCATCCAGAAGGTTATACGGCAACCGATATTGTTTCAAGAATGAAACGAATGCAAGGATATAATGTCCTTCACCCAATGGGATGGGATGCGTTTGGTCTTCCTGCAGAACAATATGCCATAAAAACGGGAAAACACCCTTCCCGGTTTTACTTTGGCGAATATTGAAACCTTTAAAAGACAACTTAAAATGCTTGGTTTTTCGTTTGATTGGGATAGAGAAGTTTCAACAGCAGACCCAAATTATTATAAATGGACACAGTGGATTTTTAAAAAATTATATGAAGATGGGCTAGCAAAGTTAGTAGAAATGCCTGTGAATTGGTGTGAAGAATTAGGTACGGTTCTTGCCAATGATGAAGTGATTAATGGCAAAAGTGAACGACGGTGGTTATCCTGTGGTTCGTAAGAACATGAAACAATGGGTATTGGATATTCCAAAATACGCGGAAAGTTTGCTAGATGGTTTAGATGATTTAGATTGGCCAGAATCTACCAAAGAAATTCAACGAAACTGGATTGGAAAATCGGTTGGTGCGGAAGTTACTTTTGAAGTAGCAAATACTAATGGACTTCACTTTACCGTATTTACCACAAGACCAGATACCTTATTTGGTGCTACTTATTGTGTATTAGCACCAGAACATGAACTTGTAAAAGCCATTACGACAAAAGAGCAATCTAATGCCATTCATGAATATATTACACTTGCTGCTTCCAAATCGGACTTAGAGCGAACCGAATTAAGTAAAGAAAAAACGGGAGTATTTACTGGTAGTTATGCAATAAACCCTGTTAGTGGTAAACAAATTCCAATTTGGATTTCCGATTATGTATTAGCAACCTATGGTACAGGTGCCATTATGTCGGTTCCAGCCCACGACCAAAGAGATTATGAATTCGCTTCTAAATTTGGATTAGAGATTATCCCTGTTTTAGAAGGTGGTGACATTACCAAAGAAGCTTTTGTAGAAGACGGGGTTCATATTAATTCTGATTTCTTAAACGGACTTAATAAAGAAGATGCCATTTGTAGCATGCTTACTTGGCTTGAGGAACATCATATTGGTACCAAAAAAGTAAATTATAAATTACGTGAATGGATTTTTGCAAGACAACGTTATTGGGGAGAACCAATTCCAATTATTCATTTTGAAGATGGCATGAAAGTATTAGAAGATAGCGAATTACCTCTTGTTTTACCAGAACTAGAAGATTACAGCCCATCTAAAACAGGAGCTTCTCCACTTGAAAAAGCAACCGATTGGGTAAATGTTTCAAATGGAAAAAGAGAAACCTCTACCATGCCAGGTTCTGCTGGTTCTAGCTGGTATTTCTTACGCTATATTGACCCACATAACGACCAAGAACTTGCCGATTCTGAATTAATCAAACACTGGATGCCAGTCGATTTATATATGGGAGGTCCAGAACATGCAGTAGGTCACTTACTATATTCAAGATTTTGGAACCAGTATTTGTATCACAAAGGCATTGTGAGTCAAAAAGAACCATTTTATAAACTTCGTCATCAGGGTATGATTTTAGGTTCAAACGGAGAAAAAATGAGCAAATCCAAAGGCAATGTAGTTAATCCAGATGATATGGTTAAAAACTATGGTGCAGATGCACTACGTCTTTATGAAATGTTTATGGGACCAATTGATGCTGCCAAACCATGGGATCCAAATGGAATCGAAGGTTCGAAAAAATTTATCGACCGTGTATGGAGATTATATGCCGAATCCGATAAAATACAAGAAAAAGAAAATTCCGAATTAGAACGTGTTTATCATTATACCGTAAAAAAAGTAACACATGACTATGAAAATATGGAATTCAACACTGCGATTAGTCAAATGATGATTTTTATCAATAGCTGTTACAAAGTAGAGGTTGTTCCAAAAGCCTACGCCCTTGGCTTTTTACAATTACTAAACCCGGTAGCACCACATATTACCGAAGAATTATGGGAGTTTCTTGGAAACACCACTTCCATTGCCTACTCTACTTGGCCAACCTATGAAGAAGACAAAATAAAAGAAGATACCTTCAATCTTCCTATCCAAGTAAATGGAAAATTACGCGGAAATGTGGATGTTAGGATGAATTTACCTGAAGAAGAAATAAAAGAAATTGCTCACAAAACCGTCTCTTCATATTTAGAAGGAAAAACTATTGTAAAAGAAATCTATGTAACCAATAAGATTTATAATATTGTTGTAAAATAGCTAAGAAAAATCCCGAAACCACACATGGTTTCGGGATTTTTTAGAAAAACTAACTAACCGTTTTTCTTTGTTTGAAACTTTTCATTCTGTAGCTTAATTTGCTTGTTAATTAACTCCTTTACTTTGGGATGGTTCAGTGTCATCGGCATACTTGCATATACAGTTTCTATTTTAGAAACAGCAAATGTCGGAAGTTGTGTCTTGTAAGACAAAAAGGCATTGGACCGATAACCCGTATTATCAGGTTGGTTTTCTCTAATCGCCTTTTCCATAATTGGACATACTAGCCAAAAGAAAAAGTTCGCTGGGTGCCAGAATTCTTTGGCTGTGTGTTTTACTCTTTTTCGGTCAAGAGAAGAAATAACGACACTAACTTGCTCTGGTCTCACGCCTGAATAATCTGCCTTTTCTAAATATGATGAACCCACACTAATATCCTCATCTACAATATGTTCTGTTAAAAACTTACCTACCAACGGATATATCCATCTTAAGTATCTTCTCATAACAGACGGCATGGTTGTGAGGGTTCCTTCAAATATAGGACAGATAGCATCAACTAGTACATTCGGTCCATATTTAGCATGGTTTAACATCATCGTAGCCGATTTTGTAAAACCTACTAAAATAACACTTTGTAAAGCTAATCTCTGTTCTAGTACCTCCATTAACTCCTTTTGAGCTTTCTCTAGCCCTTCACACCCAAAAAATTCCGGATGCTTTTTCAGTAATTTTTTTACTCTATGCCTTTTCGGTGCAGATTTTTCGGGATTACTTAGCTTATAATACAAGCCAAATACCCATGCATTTGGAAAATCTTCATCTACTGCTTTTGAAAACGGGTCCGCTAATGACCAACCATTGTTAATAATTAAACAGGTTTCATTTGTTCTCCCCTTTCTATGCAGTATTAGAATAAAATTCCGCCCATTATACCAAAGTGCTCCTTTGTGTAATAGGTCATAGCATTTCTTTGCTTCAAACATAATTTAAACCTCCTTTTTCGTGATTGCAATCATTATATCATGTATACATAAATTTATCAATGTTTTTATTTGTTTAACGCAAGGTGATTTCTTTGTGTCACAAAAAAGTAATATATTCTTAACCTTTCCGAAATACATTTTTTTAATAAACTGTTGTATAATAAAAGTATTCGTTACAAAGGAGAAAATAAATGAACATTGACCAAGAACTAAAAAAGGAAGGAATTGAAGTTATTCGTACTTTAGACAGACTTTCCATCAATTCTATTGCAAAATCGGTTGCCGATAAATTAGAAAGAGCATTTCCAGAGCAAAATTTAAGTGCTAAAGATTTATTTATGAAATTATCTCGAATTAATATGTATGTTGCAAAAATGCCAGATTCACTATCTAGTGCCAAATACTATTATAAAAATCATTCCATCTATTTTAATGAAAACACCAACTTAACTCATGTGGATGTATGTGCCATTCATGAGTGTATTCATGCTTTACAAGAATATCGTGATGAAAAGGGGAATTTACTTCGTCTTGGATTTTGCAATTTTACTAGTAGTAGTCTTCCTGGTATGGCACTAAATGAAGCAGCAGTTCAACTAATGAGTTCTTATGCCATGGAAGCCAATTTAGATACAGTAAAATATTTCGATATTACACTTCCTACTTACAGCCCTTCTCATTATGCTTTGGAATGTACACTACTTACACAAATGGCATATGTAACTGGTAATTATGACTTATTTAATAGTACATTATATAGTAATGATTTATTTATGGATAAATTTATTTTATTGACCAATAAAAGTACCTTTTATAGTATTCAAACAAATCTCGATAAATTAATGGATTTAGAAGATAATTTAAGTTTCCAAACTTCACTACTTGCTGATATTGATGAGGCTTCCAAAAACATCGAGAAAATTACCAATAAGATTGCAAAACTTCGTATGCAAATTCAAACTCTATTTTTAAATACACAAAATTTGATATTAACCAGTTATTTTGATAAAAAATTCCATGCTATTTCCACTTTGGTGCAAATGGAAGATTACCGAAAAAAATTATATGATTTTAAAGATTATGTTGGAACAACTGATGCTTATTCTTTTTATAATGATTACTATGTTAAAAAAATGGCGGATTTAGATTGGAAACGAATTGAAATTCAAAACCAAGATTCTAGTATTCCAGCTTCTTTATCCTTAGTACCAAAAAAACAAGGATTGCTTGCCAGATTATTTAGCAAATTAAAGAAATTATTTGGTTTATCTGATGAATATACTAGAATAAAAGTATAACTCTCTTTAAAATTGTAGAGTGTCTAAAATAGACACTCTACGATTTCAATTTATATAATAGACCTGTGTTTCTCTTCTTGGTGTCTGCATTTTGTATCATAAATTGAATGATTTTGTCTTGGCTAATTAAAATTAGCAATTTTTTTGCTCTTGTTAATCCTGTATAGAGTAAATTTCTTGTTAGTAGCATACTAGAGGATGATGGTACTACCATAATAACAACATCAAATTCACTTCCGTTGTGCTTTGTGTATGGTAATGGCATAGGCATGTTCAATTTGGTCTAAATCGGAAAAGGCATACCATGCTTCCTTATCATCATCAAATCGAATTTTTACTTGTTTTTCCACTTCATCTATTTTTTCAATTATCCCCATTTCTCCATTAAATACACCACTTCCATATTCGTATTCTGGTTCTTTTCTTTCCCAGTAAATATCATAGTTATTTCGAATTTGCATAATTTTGTCTTGTTCTCTAAAAATAACGCCCATACTATGTTTTTCGCTTTTGAATTCAGAGGGTGGGTTGAGGGTTTCTTGTAACACTCGGTTTAATTCTTTTGTACCTAACTCTCCTTTTTTGGTTGGAGATAATACTTGAATGTGTTCAAAAAAATCATAGTCTCCGAATTTGGATAATCGGTTACTGCTTAAGGATACCACTTGATATACCATTTCTTCCCCGTGTGTTTGAGCGAATGTAGAAAAAGTCTTCTTTCGAGTCCATTTCGTTTGCTTCCTCTTTGGTTAAAAAAACTTGTCCTTCGTTTACTCTATGCGCATTTACAATAATCTTACTTTTTGCGGCTTGCCTAAAAATAGTATCTAAGTGGATGGTAGCAATAGCTCCAGAATCAATAATATCCTTTAAGATAGTTCCCGGTCCTACTGATGGTAATTGGTCTGCATCTCCTACCATAATTAGTTTGGTTCCTTTGTAAATTGCTTTTACTAGATAATTCATTAAAAACACATCTACCATGGAAACTTCGTCTACAATAATCACATCGGCATCAATTGGCGTAATTTCTGCTTTTAGGCTATTTTTCATGCTTTCCTCTTCTATTTTTCCAATTTCTAATAAACGATGTAAGGTTTTAGCTTCTTTCCCTGTTGCCTCGGTCATACGTTTAGCGGCTCTGCCTGTTGGGGCACATAGTACTACCTTTTTGTCCTTTTCCTCATAAATGTCGATTATGCTTTTGATTACTGTCGTTTTTCCCGTTCCCGGTCCTCCTGTGATAACACAAACATTTTCTTTGTTTACCATTTCTAGTGCTTCTTTTTGTTTTTCGGATAATTCGATGCTTGAATTTTGTTCTAATTTCTTTAATTCTTGTCCAAATTTTTTCATTTCTTTTATATTATCGGCATCACGTAAACCAATTAATTTTTCTGCAATGGTCTGTTCTGCTAAATAATATGGGTATAAGTATATCGCATCAAAGTCTTCTCTATGTTCGATTACAATTTCTTTTTTTACATTTAGATTAATCAAACTATTTTCAATATGCTCTTCTTCTACTTGCAATAAATCTTTTACAAATTGTACTAATTTTTCTTTTTGTACACAAGTATGTCCGGTTATATCCGAATACGAATTAAACTGTATTTTATTCCACTTTCAATTCGCTTTTCATTGTCATAGCCAATTCCAATATCCATCGCCATTTTATCAATTTGCTTAAAATCGACGCCTCTTGCTAGGTCCACTAATATGTAAGGGTTATCTTCAATTTCCTGGATAGCATTGGCTCCTAAGCTTTGGTAAATCTTTTTGGCATTTTGTGGACCAATTCCAAATCGCTCTAAATAACCAACAATTTGCCATAGTTCCCAATTTTCGTTAAAATCTTCTGCCATGATTAATGCTTTTTCTTTGTTAATTCCTTTGATACTAGCTAATTTTTCTGGTTCATATTGGAAAATGTGAATGGTTTCCTCTCCAAACGTATTTACAATTTTCTTTGCTGTTGCAGGTCCAATTCCTCGAATGTTTCCATTTGACAAATATTGTTCCAGTGCTTCTAGGGTTTGTGGCATTAGTTTTTCAAAAGTATCTATTTTAAATTGTTCCCCATAGTCCTTATGGGTCACATATTTTCCAATTAATTTTAGGGTATCTCCGGAATGAATAAAAGGAAGATAACCAACAACGGTAATTTCTTCTTCATCGGTTTCAAAGGTTGCAATGGTATAGCTATTTACTTCGTTTTGATAAATGATATCATTTAATCTTCCTTGAATTTCCATTTTGCTTTTTCCTTTCTTTTTAATACCTTCCTACTATATCACAAGAAAAAAAATAGTACAATTGTTTTTGTACTATTTTTCTTATTTTATTGTTACTGTTTTCGGTTATTCGTCCTCATAACGGTCGAAGTCTTCGTATTCGATTTGGATGGGTTGGGTTTCATTTTGTGGTTCTTCATATTCGTATTCATATACAATATTTTGAGGTGGTGTATTTCTTTTTGGTCTTGTTTTTGGTATAACATTTTCCTTATTTTCTTCTTTTTTTGCCTCTTCTCGTTTTTGCCTAATTTCTTCTTGCCTTACTTTATTTTTTTCTTCCTTTTTATCTTGCATCATTTTATTCATTAAGTTATTTGCCTTTTCCATAAAGTCTGGTAAATAGTCTAATACACGGTCAATGGAAGAACCATGTTCTACTGGTAATAATTTTACACCACTTCCTTGAATCACCAAAAATGCCACTGGGTTAATATTAACTCCTGCTCCAGAACCTCCACCAAATGGTAAGTTATATTGAATTTCTTCATCTCTGTCTTTTTTTGAATATTCTCCTATGGTTTCTCCTTTAAATTCACTTCCTCCTGCGGCAAACCCAAAGCATACTTTGGAAATGGGAATAATGACAACATTGTTTGAGGTTTCAATTGGCTCTCCGATAATGGTATTAACATCTACCATATCTTTAATATTGTTCATAGCTGTAGTCATAAGACCTTCGATTGGATGTTCGCTCATGTTTTTGTTTCTCCTTTCTTTTTCTTACTAAAGTAAAAATTATACCAATAATATGTACCATTTTTACCTGAATTATACAATTTGCGTTTAAGTTTATGATATTTTTGTTTTGATAAACTGGTATCATTTTATATTCATATTTTTCTTCTTGGTATTTCTTAATTACCCTAGCAATGGCAATTCCTAATATACTCGATAAAAATGCAATCATGGCAGAGGTTATTAATACATCTTTTGTTCCCAGTTCTAATACAAAATGAAATTCTTCTAGGTTTATTTTTAATCTTTTTATAATCTCTATTTGCTCTTTTTTATCTGGTAAATCTTGTTTCATTTGCTTGAAATCCATTTCTTGCATTTTTTCTTTTACTTTGAATTTTCGTATCATTCTTGCCACTCTATCTGGATCAATTCTTAGTTTTATGATTTTTATCATACCAAACAAAGATAGTTCCAAGAAAACGAGATAATCCCATTTCATTTTTTTTAGGTTTTGATTTGAAAAATATAGTTTCTGTATTTGAATATTTAGTGTGCTAAAAATAATACTTACTATTGCAAGCATTACAAATATCAATGTAAAAAAAACGATTATCATAAGTTCACCTTCTTATAATAATAGTTTTTCCATATTTTTCATGTTTATTCTTTATTGTCATAATTAATTTTTATGACCAATAATCTACAAATTTATGACCTCTTCCTATAAATTCTAAAATAAAAATAGAGAAACTTTAAACAGTTTCTAAAGATTAATTCCTGTTTTAAATTTTCTCTATCTATATAGAATTTTTTATGTTAACTCTGTTAATTAGATGCCCACCTTACTATTTTAATATCTTTGTATTTGTTTAAAACTTCCCTATATTTTTGGTATTCTTCATCCCACAATATACTTGGAACTTTATCAAATGCTTCAAATACTCGCTCGGCTTCTGTTAAGAAAATTACTTGCTCTTGTGGTGTCAATATTTTCTCTTTTTTAGTAAACATATATAGCTCATCTAATAATTGATTTGCTTGAATAAATGACCAAAAATCCTTTACTTGTATTCCTGCCACTTTGATTTGTATAATTGAAAAAGCAATTAAGGAAACAATCACAAAAACTAAAATATATATAATGGTTGTTAGCATTAAAATCACCTTCTTTTGAAACTTTTGTTACATTCTCTTTTGCCTCTTACATTAGTATTATAACATAAAATTACAAAAAATGCAAATTATTCATTTTTTGACATCTAGTATTTGTACAATTAACTAAAAAACTATATTAGAGTTATATCTATTTTCTCTATTGTGTGGTATAATTATTTTCATATTTAATAACTGGAGTGTGATTCTATGAATCGATACACTAGCACTAAAAAAGCTGGAATATTTGGAATGTTTGGAAATATTTTTTTACTTATTATTAAGGGAATCGTTGGATTTGCTAGTCATAGTCAAGCAATGATAGCAGATGCTGCTAATAGTGCAAGCGATATCTTTGCTTCTTTAATGACTTTTATTGGTAATCGCATTGCCAGTGAACCTGGTGATAAGTCCCATAATTTTGGTCATGGAAAAGCTGAATACATCTTTTCTTTATTTATCAGTATTTCGATGATTTTTGTTGCCGCTAAGTTACTATACGATTCGACTATTTCACTAATTTATAGAGATACTCTCATTTTTTCATGGTTTTTAGTGGTTGTTTGTATCGCAACTATCATCGTGAAATTATTTTTATTTTTATATACCTATCGTTTGTCTCAAAAATATAATAATATACTGTTAGAAGCTAATATGAAAGACCATCGAAATGATTGTATTGTCACCACTTTTACTCTTATCTCTATTTTACTTAGCTTGATTCATATTTATTGGTTTGATGGTATCGTTGGAATTGGTATTTCCATTTGGATTTGTTACACTGGAGTTAAAATTTTTGTAGAGAGTTACAATGTGTTAATGGATATTTCGATAGATACCAATACTGAAAAAATGATTTTGGAATTAGCTCATAGTTATAAGGACATAAAAAAGTTAGATGATATCTCTTCTACTCCTGTTGGTTATCAATATATCATTGTATTAACTATCTATGTAGATGGCAATATGTCTACCTTCCATAGTCATTTTCTAGCAGATTCTTTAGAACAAGACATTAGTAATTTAGATAAGGTTTACAAGACTATCATTCATGTAAACCCTATATAATAAAGGAGATAATATATTTATGAAACAATTTGATAATACCTGTATGGCACGAATACATTCGGTGGAAACCATGGGGACGGTAGATGGGCCTCGGGCTTCGTTTTGTTGTGTTTTTTCAAGGGTGCCACCTTCGTTGTAAATATTGCCATAATCGTGATACTTGGGATGGTAACTTACGGAGAGGTCGTGGCTCTTGATGATTTGGTGGAACAAATAAAGCACTATTTAAACTATTTTCGTGCTTCTGGTGGTGGTGTTACCCTTTCTGGTGGAGAACCCTTATTGCAACCAGATTTTGTGCTTGCTTTATTAAAAGAATTAAAAAAATGCCATATCCATGTGGCAATTGATACCTCACGGTATGGTTCCGTTTACTGAAAAAATAGAAGAAATTATCCACTTAACTGACCTTTTCTTACTAGATATTAAACACATTCATCCCGAAAAGTGCAAAAATCTAGTCAGCTTTTCGAACGAAAAAGAGCTTGCTTTTGCCAAAAAATTAAGTGATATGGGAAAACCCATGTGGATTCGACAAGTCATTATTCCTAGCATTACGGATAACGAAGAAGATTTAAAAATGTTAAAGGATTTTCTTTCTTCTTTAAAAACCGTCGAAAAAGTAGAACTTCTAAAATATCATAACATGGGAAAATTCAAATGGGACAACTTAGGAGTACCCTATGAACTAGAAAACATCCCTCCTGCTACTGAGGAAGATATTGTAAGGGCAAAAAAAATTCTTGGAATTAAATAAGAACCAAACCCACCACACATGTAAAGCCTGTGCGGTGAGTTTATTTCTTATATTTTGTTCACTCTTCAGGTTGATGTGGGCATCAACCTCTACAATGTTTAAATTTGCAAACCACATATTTCTAGCATAATTCCTGCCACTACTCCAATGACATATAATAATCCAATAATACTTGCATTTTCTTTTATGTTTTTGTTTACTTTACAAAGGATTAGAATTCCTACTCCTGCTCCTACTAATAATCCTGCAAGCATGGTTGAAACTGTAATTACACCAGATAAGTATAATTGTGTTAGTAAAACAGAGGATGCACAATTGGGTATAAGTCCGATTATTCCTGCTAAGATTGGTCCTAGGATTGGCTTATTTAAAATAAGGTTTGCTATTGTTTCTTCTCCAATTAGATAAATAACCGTATTTAAAATAAAAGATATGATAAGAATGTAGATAAATACACTAATGGTGTGTTTTATAGAAGATTTTAGAATTCCCTCCTCTTCACAATGGCAATGTTCATGTTCACAAACTTCGGTAATTTTATTTTTCTCTTCTTGTTTAATAAATTTTCTTACTACAAAATCAATGATACATCCTGCTAGCATTCCTATTAGTAATTTCACGGCTAAAATTTTTACTATCACTTGAGCTGGTACTGCTTCGGATAAAAGAATAGGTAACATTTCATCAGAAGTAGATAGAAAAATCGCAATTAATGTTCCTAGTGTAATAATTCTTCCTGCATATAGATTAGCTGCCATTGCCGAAAAACCACATTGTGGAAAAATTCCTAAAATGCTCCCCCATAGTGGTCCAAGCTCACCTGAGTTTTGCACAATATTTTTAGTTTTTTTGTTGGTTTTATGTTCAATATATTCCATTATAACATATGCCACAAATAAAAATGGCAATAACTTAACACTATCTTTTAGAGTATCTGTCACTACTTCTAACATACCGTTCCCTTCTTTACTATAATCTCTCTATTGTATTTTATTTATATGTCTTTTTGGGGTAAAATTTAATAAACTTATATAACACTTTGCTATAATTGGATTGTTAAAATTCTCCAAACCTCTCCCATTTTTGTTTTACAATTTCATCTACAATTCTTTTACTTGCCAAACCATCTCCATATGGGTTTGGCGCTTTACTCATTTTTTCGTATTCTTCTTTATTTTCTAGTAATTCCTTTGTGGCTTGGTAAATTTTTTCTTCGTTTGTTCCTACTAATTTTAAAGTTCCAGCAGTTACTCCTTCTGGTCTTTCTGTGGTATTTCTAAGAACAAGTACTGGTTTTCCCATCGAAGGTGCCTCTTCTTGAATTCCCCCACTATCGGTTAATACCAAATACGAACGGTTAATAAAATTGTGAAAATCAAATACATCCAATGGTTCAATTAACTTAATTCTCTCTTGCTTATCAAATAATTTTTCTACTGTTTTTCGAATTTCTGGGTTTTTGTGCATTGGGTAAATCACGACCACTTCTTTGTGTTCTTCTATGGTTCTTTTTACTGCATTAAATATATTTTCTAATGGCTTTCCTAAATTTTCTCTTCTATGTGCCGTTAATAGAATAATTTTATAATCTTTTAATTCCTCTAAAATATCATTTTGGTAATTCTCTTGTATGGTCGTTTTTAGTGCATCAATTGCTGTGTTTCCTGTTACAATAATGCTCTCATCTTTTTTGTTTTCTTTTAATAAATTTTCCTTTGTTTCCTTGGTTGGAGCAAAATTTAAGTCTGCTAAGTTACTTACCATTTGTCTACTCATTTCCTCTGGATATGGTGCATATTTACGGTAAGTTCGAAGCCCTGCTTCTACATGTCCAATAGGAATTTGCCTATAATATGCTGCAAGTGCTGCTGCAAAGGTTGTTGTGGTATCACCATGTACTAAAATAATATCTGGCTTTGCTTTTATTAAGACTTCTTCCATTCCTTTTAACACACGTGTTGTTATATCGGTTAAGGTTTGTTTTTCATGCATGATATTTAAGTCAAAGTCTGGTACAATATCAAATGCTTTTAGTACTTGGTCTAGCATTTGCCTATGTTGCCCTGTTACACATACAATTGGTGTGGTTTCTTCTCTTTTTTCTAATTCTTTTATAACTGGTGCTAATTTAATTGCTTCTGGTCTTGTCCCAAAGATTACCATTACTTTTATCATTTTTTTCCTCTTTCTTTCATGATTTTAAAAATATATCGTATGTTACTATTAAAAAATCGTTTTAACCTGTTTGGTTCTTTAGTAATGCGGTATAGCCATTCTAAATTTAATTTTACAAAAAAGCTTGGTGCTCTTTTCTTATCCCCACTAATGACATCAAAACTTCCACCTACTCCAACAAAAATGCCTTTATCAAATTTCTCATAGTGTTTACTAATTAATTTTTCTTGCCTTGGAATTCCTAACGCAACCAAAATCACATCTGGTTTCTTTTCTAACATATCTACAAATACATCGTCTTTATCTTCTACATAGCCATCCACTGCACCTACTAATTTTGCATTGGGATAATCTCTTGAAATAGTTTCTTTCATCTTTTCAATTACTTCTGGTTTTGCTCCTAATAAGTATATGCTTTTACCAAGCTCATTACAATAGGATAACAGTTTTGTTGCTAAATCTACCCCTAATACTCGATGTTCTAAATTCATTTTAAGAAGCCTTGCTCCCTTAATAACCCCTATTCCATCTGCTACAATTGTCGTATGAGGATTTAATAAAATCTCACGAAATTCACTATCTTTCTCAGCAAACATTAAGGTTTCTGGATTTGCTGTTACAATTAATCTTTTTTCTTCTTGCATTAAACACTGTTTCATCTTTTCAAAAAATTCGTCTTGTGGTATATTTTCTATTTTTTTAAAATATTCTCTCATACTTAAGTTCCTCACTATCTAAAAAACATGTAGTTCCTACATGTTTTTTATTATACCATTGACAATCCTCCTTCGTCAAGAGCTTAATCTATTTGCGTATTTCTTCGTAACTAATTCAGTAATCTTTTTATACTAGTCATTTCTTAGAGGTGTAAAACTAATTTCAGTATTATCAACAAGATTACCCCGGGGGACTCCTAATATGCCAGTGAAAATTGCGGTAATATAATTAATTCCTATATGAAATTCAAAGAAGCCTCCTACTAAGTTAATTAAATAAAGCATAAGTGCACCTATACATGAATTTAAGATTAGTTTTAAAATACTTTTTACAGGCAAAATAAAAATTCTACCAAACAGAAATAAAAAGCAAATACATGCAATGTATATAATAATGGTATTGGTTTCCAATGAAAATCACCTCATCCTTTTTACCATATTATGATACTGCATGTACAAATATTCTTGTTTTATTTTTACTTTTCTTAAAGTCTTTCACTAGCTTCAAATTCTTTTTTATCCTGCCTCAATTTCCTCATTATATTGCTTTTTTCGGATTTCAATTTCTTTTATCATATCAATCATCACACCGTTTTTCTTTGCCTTTTTTAGTAAATAATTTAGTTTCGATTGATTGGCTTTTATTTGATATAGATAGTAATCAATCAAATCTCCTTCTGCAAATTCGTAGTTTTTATTGGAATCTCTTAAATCTTGTTTTGTTTTTATAATACATTTAATTAATTCGACATCCAATTCCTCTTCGGTTTTTTCGATTAATTTCTTTTCTTTTACAAATTCTTCATGCATATATAACCCATTCCCTTCTTTTTCCACTTCTCCAAGGTACTTTACTCTTTAAAACATTTCCCTTTTTCCTTTATAATTATCGTTATTATATGCACTTTTTTCCAAAATATTCTTTTAATGAAATATTTGGTATAAAAGAATTCCAATACTTTGAATGATAAACAAATTTAAGGTATTTGAGGTTAGTAAGTTATTGGTTGCTTCAATTACTCCCAAACGTTCCTTACTTTCTTTTTTATGATGTTTTTGAGCTTCAAAAAAAGTAATTAGTTCTGGAATACTCGTAATAAACCCTAAAGCGATTCCCACCAACACTTGTGGAACATTGAAACGTACACATAAATTTTCTAATGTATTACTTAAGGCATTTCCAACCATAAATAAAAATATTCCTGTTAATACTAGATAAATCGAATACCTTACTATTAATTTCTTTTTTCCTCTAATCCATTTTGCCTCTTCTTCAATTTCTGCGATTTCGCTATTTACTTCATTTTCTAAATAAAGTTTATGTGTGTTATGATTAATATAGTAAAAAAGGAAAAACAATGCAATTAATAAAAATGAAACAAATCCATTTACCTCCATATTTGTGGCAATTAATCCAATCGGAATAAGAATTGTAAAAACCACTAACACCAAATCAATGGTTAAAGCTCTATTTCTTAGCACTTTCCCATTTTTATTTATTTTTACACTAACTACATATTGTATAAAATTAATTACATTAGAGCTTACAATATTATAAATACTTGTCCCAATCAAGCCCGCAACTGATGCAAAACTAACACTCAATAATTCTGGTACAGAAGTAGCAATTCCTGCTAAATTTCCTACTGTTTTTGCTTTTAGATTAATACTTTCTGCTAGTCTTCTTAACACTGGTACTAATATGTATTTTGAAATTGCTACAATCATTAAAGAATACAAAACAAACAATACCATTTCCCATAATAAATCCATACCCATTTCCTCCTAATTCTCTTTTAACCTTTTCTTATTCGTTCCTCATGATTTCAACATTGATTGTATATAAAGTATTTACCATATTTTAAAATCTAATCTTTTTCTTCTTTTTCCATTATATCATTTTTATGTCGGATGTCGTCGTTTTTTTTATGAATATCTCTTTCTTTTTTCGGTAATACTTTTGTTACAAGTATATTCGTATGAAGGAGGCTTTTTCATTGATTCGAAAAGTAGAAATTAGTAATGTAGATACTTCCAAACTTCCCGTTCTTTCTAATGAAGAAAAAAACGCATTATTTCTTAAAATAAAAGAAGGAGATCTAGAAGCAAGAGAACGATTTATTCATGGAAATTTAAGATTGGTATTAAGCGTATTGCAACGTTTTAGTGGCAGATGTGAAAATATGGATGATTTATTTCAAGTTGGTTGTGTAGGATTAATTAAATCCATTGATAATTTTGATTTATCCCTAAATGTTCAGTTTTCTACCTATGCGGTTCCTATGATTATTGGAGAAATTAGAAGATACCTTCGTGACAATAACCCCATAAGAGTAAGTCGCTCGATTCGCGATTTAGCATATAAGGCACTTCAAGCAAAAGAAAAACTAACAAAAGAATTAAATAAAGAACCCACTGTCGACCAAATTGCAAAAGAAGTGGGCGTTCCTCGTGAAGAAATTGTATTTAGTTTTGAGGCCATTCAAGACCCTTTGTCTTTACAAGAACCGGTGTATAATGACGGTAGTGAAAGTCTATACATTATGGACCAAGTAAGCGACCACAAAGAAAGTGATGAACACTGGGCAGATTCTCTTACCATAGAACAAGCCATGAAACGATTAAATGAACGTGAAAAAATGATTATCACCAAACGCTTTTTTGACGGTCGAACCCAAATGGAAGTAGCAAAAGAAATTGGCATCAGCCAAGCCCAAGTATCTAGGCTAGAAAAAGATGCTATTGGTAGGATTAAGAAATTGTATAAGTAAAATGCCTGTAGGGGTTGCACATTGTGCAACCCCTACAGGCATTCTACCCTGTCTTACTCATAATATCTTTTTTCATTTTATTAATTATTTTTTTCTCTAATCTTGAAATATAACTCTGCGAAATGCCTAGCATGTCGGCTACTTCTTTTTGTGTTTTTTCGTTTCCACTAATAAAACCAAATCGTAGTTCCATAATATTTTTTTCTCGGTTATTTAATTTTTGCATAGAGGCTCGTAGCAATTTCTTATCCACTTCATCTTCTATGGCTCTTGAGGTAACATCTCCGGTCAGTTCCTAAAATATCAGAAAGTAGTAGTTCGTTTCCGTCTCCATCTTGGTTTAGTGGCTCATCTATGGAGATTTCTCCTTTTAATTTATTGCTTCTTCTTAAATACATGAGGATTTCATTTTCGATACAGCGAGAAGCATAGGTAGCAAGTTTGATGTTTTTATCGGTATTAAACGTATTGATGGCTTTCATCAAACCAATGGTTCCAATCGAAATTAAATCTTCAATTCCAATTCCTGTGTTTTCAAACTTCTTAGCAATATACACAACAAGCCTTAAGTTTCTTTCTACTAACGTCTTTCTTACCGATTCATCACCAGAAGCAAGTTTTGCTAATATTTCTTCCTCTTCTTCTTTTTCTAATGGTGGTGGCAAAGTTTGGCTTCCCCCTATATAAAAAATAGGAGTTTCCTCAATTTGTTCACTATTTTTGTCCATATATTTTACATATATGGTATTAATTCGCTCCTTTAAAACTTGCAAAATGTTCATAATTCCCACACCTTTCTATCATATCAATTCCAACAAGCCCCGTATAGGCTCCGTTTTTGGTTAAATTCTTTTCATATATTCCTATTATTGCCTCCTTGATGGTTTCGGTTCTTTCCTCTGTTTCAATTTCTACCTTATCGGTTAGAAAACCAAGTAACAATCCATTTTGTTTGCCTAGTGAAGAAAATGGAATCATACGAAATTTTAGTTTATATTCGGTTGGCATATTGGATAAAATTTCACTTTTTTTGCCTTCTAAAATTTCGTTAAGATGAAGAAGTAGTTCACTTGGCAACAACTCTTCTAATTCTACTGCTTCTACTACAATCACTGGCATTCCACTAATTGGGTCTTTTAATAGATTTCCCGTATCAATAAAGGCTTTTATGGTTTTGGTTTTATCCCTGATGTGAAGAGTTAGGTTACAAAACATATCCTTTTTAGAAAGCCTTCCTTTTACCACTTTAAATGCAATGGTTACAATTACAAACCCTACTACTCCACCAAGAAGAGCTATTTTTATTGGATAGGTTCCTGTTAATACCCCATTTCTTATTAAAATATCTTGTGGTTTAATAAAGTAAAGAAGCGCAAATGCACATCCCCCAAAGGCAAACGATACCAAATAAAATAAAAGTAGTTGTTTTATCAATTGTTTGACATTGGAAGAGCGAAAGGCAATATATACCATCATAACCGATAAGAGTATTTTCATAATGAAATTGGAATATATGGTAGGTAATGAAGCAAATGTCAAAACCGAATAAATTCCTCCTATTAGACTTGCTAAAAAAATTCGGATTGCTTTTATGTTACATCTTATAATTAGTCCTGTAGCAAACAATATAATATAGTTCATGCACAAATTCTCTAGTAAAATAATATCTAAATATATTGTCAAGCCACTGTCCCCCTTCTTCTTATTCTCTTATGTCCTAATTGTACAACGTTTCTTTAAAAAAATGTGTCAAAACCTAGGGTAGAAAAAAAGAAATAATCGAGCATTTTCGATTATTTCTCTATATAATTATACTATTTTCCAATTATGTATGCTGTTTCTACACTTGTCCCATCTCCATCTGTTATTTTTATAATATTAGACTTTAAAGAAATACAAGGACGAAGTCCATATGTATGTAAATTACCACCTGTAGTACCATCTGAACGTACTCGGCACATATTGTTACTGCCTAAATCGCTACTTGTAGCTACATTACGCACACGAAAAGATATACGAGATAGGTCTAAAAGTATATGACGAGATACTAGCCAGTACTTCTCTCCTGTTATCCACATATTTGCTTTTTCTAATGCTATTTGATCTGTTATATAATTTGTGTCTTCTTCATAGCACCCTGTATCTTTTGTCCATCCAGTGGGTATTATGTATGATTCCGGTATAGAAACGGTATCTAGTTTATCTTGTATATTTCCTTCGCTATCTCTTAGCTTATTTTTATCTACAAACATTCCATTTCTTATGGTTGGTATGCTTCCTACACATCTTCCGTCATATGCATATTCTCCATTTACATATTTTGAAGCTTCTTGATTTAATTTTTCAGTTATTCCATTATATATTATTTTTCCCTCTTCCCATGTATCTCCTCCTAATGTGATATCTTCTCCTACATTTTTATCGGATATAATTTGCAATCCATATTCAGAATCTATTGGATATAATACTCTACATGTAATTACTCCTACTCCTTTTACTCCTGTATCATATTTAATATAATCTCCTACTTTTAATTTTTTTACCGATATTATTTTTGGCTCCAACACAATGTGATTTGAATTTTTACTTTTTCCTGTTTCGTTTTCAACTTTAAAATAGCAATCTCTTTGTACATTTGTTAATTCGATTTGTAATATTTCTGCTTTTATTTCTCTATGTTCAGAAGTATAGTTATAGATTTTATATGGTTTCTCATCAATCATTACTGTTAAATTCGTAATTCCTTCCGTTTTATCGATTGCTTCCATTTTTACGCTTATAAAATCATCATTCTTTCCTATTACTGATATGGTTAACATCTCATTTAACTCAATCATGCTATTTTCATCTGGAATTGTATAATATATATCATTATCAAATTGAATGCCTTTTATATAGTAAACAGCATGGCTTCTCTCATTAACAAGATACAAATCGGTAAAATCTATTGATGGATTTGTTTTATAGTTTTTATAATCTTTCCCATAGTTTAATGTAATATTCTCTAATGCCTCTAAATCAATAACATAATATGTGTCACTATCATTTGGATTTATGTGTTTTATATTATCTACATTATCATATCTGCCTTCCAATTTTGGAATTCTATGATATCTTGAATAATATAAGTCTATTTTATCTTTTAATTTTTCAATATCTTGGTACATATTATTTAATTGTTTTATCTTGTTTCCTGTAG
This sequence comes from uncultured Clostridium sp., assembly GCA_947648215.1. Taxonomy (GTDB): domain Bacteria; phylum Bacillota; class Clostridia; order TANB77; family CAG-508; genus RGIG8482. The sequence continues at coordinate 103,399 of CANSMW010000004.1, forward strand.
AAATATTATAAATTAGTGTAGTTGCGATTATTAGAATAATTGTAATTGCAATTATCAATGTTACTAGTGTAACACCCTTTTGATTTTTCTTTATCATTTGCATTTCCTCCATTTTTCTATATATCTATATCTTACTATTAAATTAAATTTATTTCAATTGTTTTCTAAATTTTTTTCTTGGCATACTACAAATGTTACAATATAATATTTATAGTGAAAATATTCATTTACGATCTATAGAGTCAAATGGTTAACTCGCTACACTCGGGTGTAGAATTGGAGGTTCGACTCCTCCTAGATCGATTAAAGAGCATTCTTTTTTGAATGCTCTTTAATATTGGTGACCCCTACGGGAATCGAACCCATGATTCAGCCTTGAGAGGGCTGCGTCTTAACCGCTTGACCAAGGGGCCTTATTGTGTAACTGGCAAGATTTCTTAAGAACCTCACTCACAGGCTTTATCTGTGCAGTAGGTCAGGTTCTTGTTTTTATTCTTTACATAGGATACCATGTTTTTTCGTTTCTGTCAAATGCATTTTTGTAATATTTCGTTTAATCGTTTGTTTTGTTTGGTTAAGTATAAATATCCAATAAGTCCTTCAAAGGCAGTGGAATACATATATTCTGTGACATCGGCGTTTTTTGGTAAATGGTGATTTCCGTGTGTTTCGTGCTCTTCTTACAATGTCTTTTTCTTCTTCAGTTAAGTCTGGCATAATTTTTTCTAATATGTGTGCTTGTGCTGCTGCTTTTACATATTGAATAGCTTCGATATGTAATTTATGTGGGTTTTGTTTGGTTGTATCAACAAGATGTGTACGAATATATAATTCATATACCGCATCCCCTACATATGCCCATACCAGTGGTGACATGAAATTTACTTCTTCTTTTCCTTTTGTTAACATATTTTCAAATATGGTTTCCATATATTCTCCTTATTTTACTGTTTCTATGGTAATTCTTCCCATTTTTCCGGTTCGAAAATCGTCGATGATGATACCTGCTACTCTTTCTTCATCAATATAACCTCCAGAAAGAATTGCTCCTCTTTTTTTTGCAATTCTGGTTATGATTTCGGCTACCTGTGCATTCGGATTTTCGATTGTTTTCGTTATTGTTTCTAATTCTTCTTTTGTTATTTTGTATCTTTCTAATAGTCGTTCTTCTTTGTTTTGTATGAACCATTTTACTAAATAAAAAGCCATTTGTGTTTTTTCTAATATTTCGTCTTTAATGGTACCAGTTACGGATAAATGCAAGCCTACTGTTTCGGATTCAAATTTTGGCCATAAAATACCCGGAGTATCTAATAATTCAATTTCATTCGATACACGAATCCACTGTTTTTGTTTGGTAAAACCTGGTTTGTTTCCAACCCCAGCCGATGTCTTTTTTGCCATTCGATTAATCAAAGAAGATTTTCCTACATTGGGAATTCCTAAAATCATCATACGAACCGATTTCCCTATTCTTCCTTTTTGAATGCTTTTACTTACCTCTTCTTTTGCCATTTCTCTTATAGCACGAATTAATTCTTGTACTCCTACACCCGAATTAGAGTCTGTCAAAACCGCTTTTATCCCTTTATTTTCAAAATCCTTCACCCATTTTTGGTTTTCTTTTTCCTCTGCCAAATCACATTTATTTAGTACAACGATTTTCTTCTTACTGCCTACAATTTCCTTAATATCTGGATTTTGACTAGAAACTGGAATACGAGCATCCAACAACTCTAATACAATATCAACTAGCTTCAAATCTTCTAAAATCTGCCTTTTGGTTTTTACCATATGCCCCGGATACCAGTTGATGGCAACTTTAGAAATTTCCTTTCTATTATTCATTTATATCCCTTCCTAATCATACTTTATATCATTTTCCCTATCTCTTTACTTTGTTCTAATAATTACGATATTCGTTTTGGTCTGCTCTTTCGTCTAGTTTACGGTCGTATTCTTCGTTTTTGTAAAACCAATCTGTTTTTTTGTCTACTGGGTGATTGGTTCTGTTTTTATCCATTAGCATATTAAAGAATACCACAATTGGTAATACCACTCCAATAAAGGATGCAAATGCGTTTGAGTAATCCGTTAGTGTAGTAGAACCTGCCATAATTCCTGTTATAATTTGGTATAAGTGAGTTCCAAAATAGCTACCATATGCAATTAAATAGATAATAGTTCCAAATAGATTTCTTTTTGCTACAAATGCAATGGCAAGTAACGTAACAAATAATACGATAATTTCCATGTTCATGTTCATTGCTGTAAAACCAATTTCTACTCCTATACTTGTTGTAAATGCTACCACTAATCGAAATACCCAAAACATTACCATAAAACTTAATAATAAATAACTAGTTAAACTTCTCATCTTCTGTATCCTCCCAAATAATTTTAAAATTACCTTTTACATCTTTACTTCTCTTTTAAGGCATACCTATTTTATCACACTATCGCTCTTTTCGCAAATGCCTATTTTGTTTTTTTACTTTTTGCCTACTAAGCCTTTGCCCTATCGTTCTTTCTTTGTACCTTTACTACTTTATTGTCAGTTTTAGAAAAATATTTCTTTTATCACTTTCTTTTGATTTTTATAAATATTTTTTGATTTTTATGAAAAAATATAACATAACAATTCTAATTTTGGGAGGAAGAAGCATTGAATCAAATTTTGTCTTCAAATGAAAATGGAAATTTACCTTCTTCACCATCAAGTCATAAAAATCATTCTCGTTTTTTCAAATTTCAATTTGTTTTTTGCTTGATCGGTGCCATTCTTTCTTGTGGCTATTATGTGTATTTGCAATATGATAAAAATAAACACGAAGCACTCTCTTACGAAATATTAAATCGTACCAATATTACTAGTTTATACGAAAATACCGAGTCAAATTATTCTGGTACACGTGTTGTAAATGATCATATTTATGAAACAGATGGAACTGGTTTTTCCATTGTTGGTATTATTGAAATTAAAATAATTGGTGTTCATTATCCGATTATCAATGAATTTCGTTATGATTTATTAAAAATTGCTCCTTGCAAATTTTTTGGTCCTAATCCTAATGAAGTGCGGTAATTTTTGCATTGCTGGTCATAATTATAATAATTACCAATTTTTTAGTCGTCTTAAAAAATTAAATATTGGTGATGTCATTGATATTTATGATGTAAAGCGGAGGAAAAATCTCTTATGAAGTATATGATAGCTTTGAAACTGACTATGATGATTTATCTTGCACAAGCCAAAATACCGAAGGAAAGCGAGAAATCACCTTGGTGACTTGTAATAATATAAAAAATAAAAGAAGAGTAATAAAAGCACGTCAAAAGCCTCTACTATAAGAAATAAATTCATAGTTATTCTTGCTTTTAACCATTACGATAATCTACAACAAAAAGGATAAGCTTTTGCTTATCCTCCCAATTTCTTATTTATTTTCCATTAGATATTTTTGTAATCACTAATTTTTTTATAAGCATATACTGCTGAAATAGCAAGTACTGCAATTACCGCAATAACAGCATAATCATCTGCACCGGTTTGTGGCAAATTAGTAGTATTGTTATATGTGCTCGCTGTATTGGTTTGAATTTGTTGTGGAACATTAATTGTTGTATCATTACCTAATGTATTATTGGTATTAATTTCATTTCCTCCAACTGTTGTATTATCTTGTGTGATCATAATTGTATCACCTGTTGCAAATACAACGGTTGCTCCTAATAAGATTACTACTAACATTACTAAACATACTTTTTTTAAATTTGTCATATGAATTCCCTCACTTTTTAAATATTTTAATATTATTATTCTTAATCTATTAATATTTATACTACATATTTTTTCTAATTGCAAGTGTTTTTTTTATTTTTTGTAAAATGTATTTAATTTGTAATATTTCCGTAGTATAATAGTAATATTCTTACAAGAAAGGATTTTTTATCATGAATTTGAAATATATTGAAAAATTGGAATATTCTACTATTTTGGACAAACTCTCCGAATTTTGTACCACTGATTATGGAAAAAATTTGTGTAGGTCTTTACTACCAAGTTCAAATAAGCAAGAAGTTTCAAACTTATTAGAAGAAACCTCAGAAGCCATACGTTTACTATCTGAGAAAGAGCTTTCTTTTGGAAATATTAAACCAATTGATTATTGTTTAAAAATATTAAATAGTAATGGTGTTTTAAACCTAGAAATGATTTTACAATTAACACAAGTTTTAAAAACAAGTGCTTTTTTGAAAGATTCCTTTTATACGGATCACGATACTTCTAATTTCCCAATCTGCGAAACCTATTTCTCAAAATTATACTACAATCCTTCTATGATAAAAGCAGTAGAAAATGCAATTGTAGACGAAAATACCATTTCTGATACGGCTTCTTCAAAGCTTTCTTCTCTTCGTAAGGAAATGAAAAAATTAGAAGATGAAATTCGAGAAAAATTAAATCATTTTTTACATTCTCCTCATTCTTCAAAATATATACAAGAAAGCATCATTACCATGCGAAATAATCGCTATGTTATTCCCATTAAAGAAGAATATCGAGGTATGGTAAAAGGATTTCTTCATGATATTTCAACAAGTGGTTCTACGGTATTTATTGAGCCTATGTCCGTTTTTGAATTGAACAACCAACTACATGTTTTACAATTAGAAGAAGTGATAGAAATTGAGCATATTTTGCAAGAATTGTCTTTGCTATTTTCTCCTTATATTGCACAATTAGAAGAAGACTATATTACCATTGGAACCATTGATTTTATCTTTGCCAAGGCAAAATATGCCCTTTTCTTAAATGCAATTAAACCTCGTATTAATGATGAAAAATATATTTCTTTGGTTGGTGCACGCCATCCACTTATCGAAAAAGATAGTATGGTTCCTCTTACCATTGAAATTGGAAAAAGCTTTTGCTCTCTTATTATTACAGGACCTAATACTGGTGGAAAAACCGTTAGTCTAAAAACAACTGGCTTACTTTGTTTAATGGCTTGTAGCGGTCTTCTTATTCCTGCTAAAGAAGAAAGTAGTATCTATGTATTTGACCAATACTTTGCTGATATTGGAGATGAACAAAGTATTGCTGAATCCTTAAGTACATTTTCTTCTCATATGAGCCATATTATTCATATTTTAGAAGAATCTACTTCGGAAAGTTTTGTACTATTAGATGAACTTGGCTCTGGAACTGACCCCATTGAAGGAAGTAGTTTAGCCATTAGTATTTTAGAAACACTTTATCATCGTAATACTCTTTGTATTTCTACTTCTCATTATGTAGAACTAAAGCATTATGCTCTTGTAACCGATGGATTTGAAAATGCTAGTGTACGGGTTTGATTTAGAGAACTTAAGGCCAACCTATCAATTACTAATTGGCATTCCTGGTAGAAGTAATGCTTTTGCAATTAGTAAAAAGTTAGGCTTATCTTCTTCTATTATTAAAAGAGCGGAAAGTCTTTTACAAGATGACCAAGTTCATGTAGAAGAGTTGCTAAAAAATATTTATGATGATAAATTATGGATTGAAAACGAAAAACAAGAAATTGAAAAAAACTCCAATCAAATTACTTTGCTTCGTAAATCTTTAGAAGAAAAGCAAAGAAGTTTTGATGAAAAGCGGTTCTTATATCTTAGAAAAGGCAAAACAAGAAGCAAGAAACATTTTGCTTGATGCCAAAGAAGAAGCCAGTTTTTGCATTTCTCAAATAAATGAGCTTTCCAAACATACAAATATGAATTCTGTAAAAGAATTGAACCATATTCGAAATCAATTAAATGAGTCCTTAAAAGAAACTTCTTCTATTATGGAAGAGGAAACCGAATCGGTTGGTGTATTAGAAACCGATTTAAAAATTGGTAATAAGGTTTATATTTCACATTTAGGACAAGAAGGTATTGTTATTAGTTTACCCAATAAATCTCATCAAGTACAGGTTCAAATTGGTAGTATGAAAATGAATATACCTGTTTGCCGTATTTCTAAAATACTGGCGACTAGTGATATTTCCTCGAATGGTGCTACAAATTATAAAACCAATAAATCCAAAACAGCTACTACTGAAATTAATGTCATTGGGTATCATGTCGATGAAGCTATTTTTGTGATTGATAAATATTTAGATGATTGTGCTCTTGCGAAATTAAATCAGGTTCGTATTGTGCATGGCAAAGGAACGGGGTCCTTAAGGAAGGGAATTCATGATTTTTTAAAAACAAATTCTCATGTAAAAAATTTTCGCCTTGGTACTTTTGGTGAAGGTGAAATGGGAGTTACAGTTGTGGAATTGAAATAGTATTTTAAAAAGGGCAGACACAAGGTCTGCCCTTATATTTTGATTTATTTTAGAAATGTTTCCCTCTTTTTCTTGGTTGTTTTGATATGTTTTCGATATTATTATTCATATTATTGGTTCCAAAGATATTATCTAAATTTGGCATTTCATCCTTTTGGTTTGAATTGTCTATTTTTTCTACTTTTTTATCATCTATGATACTGTTTATGGTTTCTTCTTTTGGTGCTGCCATTTTCTCAAAAAAGTTTTCTGCTTCCGCTTCTTCTTCTAATTTCTGTTGCTTTTTGGATTTCTTTTTCTTTTTTTCGGTATCATCATCTTTTTCAAAATCCAATCCTGAATATGGAATTTGGCTTCCTTCATTATCTTTTCCATTTCTTTTTGAATAACGATATTCTACAATGGCATAAATAATTCCCATTAATGCTACCACACTTGTAAATACTACAATAATCATTTGTTGCGTTTCGTTCCAAATTGGTTTTATTTCTTCTTGTGGTTCTTCTTCTACTGGTGCCGAAATCGGCATAACTTCTGCTTCTTTTGTGACCATTACCTTATATGTTACTACCTTTTCCCCATCAGCCGATTTTACCGTAATCGTAATTACGTTCTCACCATCTTCTAATTCTTCATGTCCTGTTATTTCTACCACAAAATCTTCTTGTAAACCAACTGCCTCTACCTCTAGTTTGGTATAATCTTCAAAGAAATTACTATCTAATAACATTTGGTATTCATACACATCACTAGAAAATTCTGGTGTAAATGGAAGATTTACTTCGGTATCTTCTATGGTGACACCTTTTATTACCAAACTTTGTAATCCAACTACTACCTCTTGTGTTTCATCTGGTTGCTCTGGTTCTGATTGTGAAGGTTCTTCAATGTTTGGTTTTGTATCTTCTTGTATTTTACTATAAACTTTTCTAGTAGCCTTTGCACCACTATCTAATGTAATTGTTAATGTATTGGTTCCTTCCATAATTTGTACATCAATTGCTTTCCCACTTTTGGCAGAATACGATTTTTTGGTTTTATTATTATAAATCGTTAATCCTTCACCAGTAGAAGTTACAACCTTTACTGAAACACTATTTTTATTCGTAACATTCCTAGATTCCTTTACCTTAATTCCATCAATCTCACAAGAAGTAACCGTTCCTTTCTTAGGTTCTGAAGGTGCACTTCCGCCTCCATTATTGGTATTTGTTTTTTCATTAATTGTAATGGTTTTTGATGTAAAACTAGTTACAGTACTACCATCATTAAATTCCGTAACACTTCCTACTAGTGTTACCGTTTTCTTTCCTGTACTAGTTGGTGTATAAGTTCCTGAAAAACTAATTGATTTATTACTTTCATAATTTTCTAGTTCACTACTTTTTGCAATCTGTTGTCCATCTACCAATAACTTTAAATTCCACTGTACCCCATTCCCTGTAACTGTAATTTTTATTGGTTTATTAATTTCTCCCGTTGCTTCACATTGTATACTGGCTGTTGCTGCTTCAACTTTTGTTGATAGTATCAGCATAGAAACAATTGAAAATATCATAATTACTAAAATTTTTATATGCTCTTTTTTCATATTTCTTCTCCTTACAAACGAATATTATCTACTTCCATAATTTGTTTTTTTAGAATAAATGAATCCCCCGTATTTATTTGTCCATCACCATTCACATCTGCTGCTTTTTTTACAAATTCATTTGGTAATTTTTTTACTTCCATAATTATTTGTTTTATTAAAAATGAATCTCCTGTATTTACTTCTCCATCACTGTTAATATCTCCCATTACAATCAAGGTATATTCCTTATTATTGTTCTTGTCTTTTAACTTATACCCTGTTCCAACCTTATCTCCTTCTGCTTTTTTATTTCCATCAGCACTTACTACTTCATAAGAAGTAATACCTAACTCACTTACCACTGATTTAACCGTTGCATTTGGTATGGCTTTTACATTATTTCCTTCTATTTGTGCAACTTTGGTATCTTCACATGGTGCTAAATACTTACTTGCCATATACCCTACTATACCAGAAGATATTTTTACTTTATCCCAATCATATCCATTCGCATTAGCACATTTTCTTTCAATAACTGCTACAACTTCATCTAATGTATTCATCGTAGCAAGTACTGTTCCTGAGGTGGTTGGGGCACTTCTTACCTTTACTGCTGTTCCTGTCATATAATATAGTTTTCCATCATTGGAAGTCAAATTGGTTGGAAATTTATTTGCCTTTGGCATATTATTATATACTGGAATCACAAAGTTTAGTTTTTCATCTATAATATTAGCATCTGTATAAGTAGCGTATAATTTACTTGATTGACTTGCAGGGTCTTGTATATTTGTCATATATTGGTGTCTAAAGCATTTTGACGAACTAATCGTTTGAGTTTGTCCTGCCTTTAAAATTGAGGTTCCTACTACATCCCATTTATAAAAATATGCTGTATTTTGTCCTGCATTTGTGTAGGAATTAGCAAGTAGCTTTGCTCCTCCTACAATTGCCCTATATTGGTTATTCCATGGTAGTAATAATCGTGCCCTATCTTCCCCTGTCATACCATCTTTTCCATTTTTGGCATACTCTAATCCTTTTGCAATAGGACTTCCACCATCACTTGCAGCATAATTATAAAAGTTATAATATCCTTCGTATCCTGGGTAAGTTCCTGTAACGGAGTCACTTCCTTTTGAACCAACTTCTTGAATAATTTTAGTTGCAATACTATATGGGCTCATCTTGCTTTGTTTTGCTGCTTCTAGAATAATTTCCTCATAGGACATTTCTCTTCCTTGTTCATTTACCCATACTTTTTTATTTTCCATAAAAGTACCTCTAATAACACTAGAAATACCTTGTGTGGTATGTATTTTTTCATTATATGAAATCTCTAAAAATTGAAATACCTTTACATCATTTCCAAGAAAGTTTCGTGGGTCTAAATAGTATTTTGTAATGTCAGCAGAAGCACATGCATAACCTGTTGCCACATTTCCACAACTACATTTCCATAGGGCATTAGAACTATTGTGTACTCGGTTATGCCCATGGTCTGTTTCATTTGCTACTAATTCATTCCAGTCAATTCCTGTATAATAAGCATCAAATGTCCAATTAGGATGATCTTGTTGTATTTCTCTTAAATATACTTGATAATCCTCTGGAAATGCACTAATTCCACTTTTTACGGTTTGCGTATATTCAGAAGCTGCTTGAACCTCTCCCAATAATCCTAGTATAAAATATCCCACTATCACAAGAAGCATTACACATGCCATACTCTTTTTACTTATCTCGAAAAATACACGACTTTTCAACGTTTTCACCCTCCAATTTCATTTGTAACTTTGTCTATTTTTATCATAATAAGTATATCATTGTTGCAAAATAGAAGTCAATGAATTTAGAGTAAGTATTTAAAAAAATATAATCTCATTTGTAATGTCGTTTTACAAATGAGATTTTTTCTCTTATTTTTCTTTTCGATATTTTCGAATTAGCATATAACTTGCACCTAGTGTACTGCCTGTTATGATAACACAAAACACAATTTGTCCTACGGATATATTATTTTCTTGTGTTTCTTCTACTACTTCTTCTCCTCGTGGCATAATCTCTTTGTTTTCTTCTTCCTTCGTGGTTTTGTATAGCATAATGGTGTATTCTTTACTTGTTACTCCATCTTTTGCAATTACTTTTACAACAATATTGTTTTCGCCAAATTGCAAATTGTCTACTCCTGTTACTTGCACAGTTGCTCCTTCAATTTGAGGAACTGCTAATAGATGAATTGTTTCAACATCACTATTAATAATGGCACTATAGGATAATACGTCTTGGCTAAATTCTGGCTCTAAGGTGACATTCTCGATAGCTAGATTTTCTAAGTTTGCATTTGCTAAATCTGGATTTTCTGTTTTGGTTACTTCAATCTTATAGTTTTTAACCGTCTTTCCATCTGGAGCGGTAACTGATATTTGAATTTCGTTTACTCCTATTTGTAAATTGGTATTTCCTGTTACACTTACTTTCGCATTCCCATCTTCTGGAATGGCATTAACCGATATTGCATTTACCTCTTGGCCAACAATTAAGTTGTATCTTGTTATTGTTTTTTGAAAAGCAGGGCTTAGTCCTTCTACACTTAAGTGTAATTCTTTTAAATTCGCATTATTACTTGCGGTATCTATATTGTTGTTATTAGTGGTACCTCCACTTGGTTTTGTTGTACTCCCCCCTGTATTTCCACCACTTGGTTTATTGGTGGTACTTCCACCTGTAGAGCCTCCTGTACTTGGCGGAGTTGGCGTTGGCGTAGGTGTAGGTGTGGGAGTTGGTTCTGGCGTGGCTGGTGGGGGTGTTTCTTTTTCCTTTATGGTAACACTCGTTCCCGAAAAACTTGGTTTTACTGGGTTTTCATCTGGATCGTAAAAATCTCCACTCACACTAAAACTTGCTGTTCCTGCCATTTTTGCTCTTACTTTGAAAGTAGCAATCGTACCATCTGTTTTCGGATTTGCTCCTCCTGTTGGATCTGTCCAAGTATAGATAATTCTGCCATTTGAAAAATTAGTATTTGCTGGTCCGGATACATACTCTACTTTGCTTGTATCAATTGTAACTCGGCTAGTTAGTGTTGCAACAGAGGCACCTGATAGGTTTACACTAATATTAAATTCTTCTCCTACTGTCACATTTGATTTACTTGAACTTAAGCGAATGCTTCCTGCTGCCTGTGAACTTACTGTAAATAAGCCTAGTAATAAGAATATAAATGAAATTGTGTATATTATTTTCTTTTTCATATTTGTTCTCCTTTATCATTGTTTTTTTCTGTTTACGGGTCGATAAAGGGCATCGACCCCTACAATCATTATTCATGATTTATTTATTGTTCAATGAATTTCATTTCTAAGATGTGTTTTTGGATTTTTAATACATCTAACGATGAAGGTAGGTTTCCATTTTTAGAAGTATTTGCACTTTTTAAGAAAATTCCTGTGATTGCTTTTGTTTCTAAAATGTGTTTTTGTATTATGAGAACATCTAGGGAATTAATTTCTCCATCACCATTCACATCTCCATATATAATAAATGTATATTCATATACGATTTCATCTAGCTCATTTTTTAAAATTAATTTTGAGCCTGTTCCTATTTTGTCTTCTTCCCCTAATGGTTCATTTTGTACATTGTGAAATTCCATTGTTAGGTTTGTCTTTATCAAATCTTTCACTTCTTTTACGGTTGATTTGCCGATATCTAATTTACTTATTTCATCTGCTTCTACTCGTAAAGAAGAATCAAACTCTAATTCTACATCTTCACTAAATTGTTTTACTGTTACACGACAACTTGCTTTTACTTCTTCATTTTTTACTTTGGCTGTAATGGTTGTGGTTCCTTCCCCATTTGCGGTAATTACTCCATTTTGAACACTCGCAATACTGTCATCTTTACTACTCCATACAATTTCTTGGTTTGTGGCATCTTCTGGCAAAACATTCGCAGAAATTTTTACCTTATCGCCTTTTCGTAAAGTAACATTTTCCTTATCTAGTAAAACATTCGTTACTTTAGCATATACCGTAATTTCAATGGTACTGCTAACTCTTCCATCATGTGTTTTTGCTGTAATGGTTGCTGTTCCTGAGGCAAGACCGATAATGGTACCCTTATCAACTCCTACAATGTTTGCATCACTGGTTTCCCATATAATTTCTTCTGTTGCATCTTGTGGAGTAATGGCAATTTGAATGACATTACTGCTTCCTTTTTGAATGGTCGTATTGTCTATACTTAACTTAATGTCCGTAATGGTTGGTGGTGGTACTTCTTTTAAATAGCTTTGGAACACATATCCTATCATTCCATTTGGTAATTCAATCTTATCCCATCTCTCTCCATTTTGTACACCTTTTTTTATTCTTGTTAATTTTACATTACGGTCAATTCCTGTAATCACTTCATATGAAGTAGATGGTCCTGTTCGGACATTTAAACTTCCTGTTACATCTGCATACATTTTGGTATTATCTGCCACAAAATCCGAATCCGCAATATTCGGGCTATCGGTCATATATTTAGGCATGTTTTCGTAAACTGGGATAATAAATCGTATGGAGGAATTTAACATTCCATTGGACTGGTAGGCTTTATGAATTCCACTTGATTCGCTATATGGCGCTAAGCAGTTTGTCATGTATTGGTGCCAAAATAGATCAGGTCCTCTATCATCATTTACATCAAACTTTTGTAGATATAATGTATTTTGTCCTACTGCAATATAGCTACTTCCAATAAAAACTGCTCCTCCTTTTATGGCTTTTTGTGGATTATCCCATGGAATTAGCAGATTTGCTTTTATTTCCTCTGAAGCTCCTTTTCCATCTTTGGCAAATTGTAAACCATTTTTAATGGCTCCTAAGGGTTCTGTTGAACTAGTTGCTCCAATATTATAGAAATTGTAATAGCCTTCAAACCCTGCTACTGTTCCACTAATGGAGTTATGGGTAATAAATGGTCCTACTTCTTGTTTCATTCTTGAGGCTAGATGATAAGGACTTACACCAGAGTATACCGCTGATTCCCATATTAAGTCTGAATATTTTTCTTGCATATTAACAACTTGACCACTATGTGTTCGGTAACTAACGGCTCGGTTATAAAATTCGGTACCATATAATATTTTCTCTACTCCTTCTTTGGAATTGACATTCGGGTCATAAGATAATTTTTCAAACTGAAAAATTCGTACTTCATTTAAAAAATTTCTTGGATCCATTGTATATTCCACTGCTCTTTTTGAGGCATTTACCCAACCTTTATCAATTTCTACATTATAAATGCCGAGGGTCGGTACATTTCCATGCATCACTATACGATAATGGTACTAAATTTTTATCATTTCGATATTCTTGGGATATGGCATAATTCCAATCAATTCCTGTATATAATGCTGTAAATTCCCAATAAGGATGTTTTTTCTTTAATTCTTGTAAATAAGGCTGATAGGAAGTCGGAAAATTTTCAATTCCATCCTTTTTGACCGATGCTTCTGAAGTTGTACAAAAAATTCCCAAAAAACATAGGATTATTACCATATTCAATAGAAATACTTTTTTTCTCATAACGTTCTCCTTTGCATACAGTATTTCCCAATTTTGCTTTTTGTATACATTTGTGATATAATATTGATTATCTATTGATAGGAGGTAAAAAAGATGTTTAAAGAATTGCGTACACGGTATAAAAATAGTTTAGAGGATCTAGACATTATAGATGATTTAGAATCTATGTATCAGACATTTAGCAATTTTCCAACTGGATTCACTATCGGTAATCATAACTCTAAGTTGACAGAACACATTTTGTCTGAAATGGGATATGTCGCTCAAAGTGAACGTATTGAAACAAATGGCTCTTTTTCTCTTCATCTTTTTGTACTTGAGAAAAAAGTATCTAAAGAAGAATGGCATAGAGTGGCAAATCAGTATCAAAATTATCCTCAAACACTTTTTATAATTGATACTTTGAAGGAAATTCAAAAGGAATATAATGCTATTCCTCGTAGCTTTTACATAGATTATCGTATTAATGTAGAGCTACTAACCACTTTATTGTTTGAAGTCGGATATATCGTTGTAGATACTAAGCAGTGTATCCCCGCTACTTCTAAAACTAGAACTCCTGCTATTCTTGTTTTTACATCTAAAAAGAGCCTATCATTGTGATAGGCTCTTTTTCCTTTGTAGTTGCTGTTTGTGGCATAATCAAAAACAAGATTTATAATAACGTTATCATTTAGGAGGTTTTGGTTTTGGAAGAAAACATTGATATTTTTAATAAACAAGTTAATAAATCGAAAGATAAAAAATTTACCTTTTTTAATATCGCCCTTATTGTTGCTATTTTCATCGGTCTTTTTATTTATATGATTATGGTTGATGGTATCAATAATATTTTATTGGTATTACAGTCTGTAGATTATGCTTGGGTACTAGCTGGTATTGCCTGTATGCTACTTTCATGGCTTAGTGAAGCGGTCTGTCTTCATGTTCCTATTAAAAAACTATATCCTCAACAAACCTTTCGCCAGTCATTACGTATTATGATGATTGGGCAATTATTTAATAATATTACTCCGTTTTGTTCTGGTGGGCAACCTATGCAAGCTTATTATATGCAAAAAGATGGCAGAAGAGTAAGTGATGCTTTTTCCATTTTTTCTGTAAAATTCGTTATTTCTCAAACTGCTCTTGTTATTTTTACTTTTATTGTTACTCTATTTCAATGGAATTACTTTCAATCTTTAATGAGTAACTTCTTTTTGCTTGCCATTGTTGGGTTTTGTGTAAATATATTTGCAATTGTTTTTATTTTCATAATTGGTGTTAATCAAACATTAGCACTTGCTATGGTAAAACCTATTATTCGTTTACTTGGGAAACTTCATATTTTGAAACATGTAGAAGAAAAAATCAAAAACCTATCTGGCAGTTTTGCCAATTTTAATGAACAATTTAATGAAATGAGAAAACAAAAAAAAGTGATTTTCCAAATGTTTATATCTGCTAGTATTCAATCTCTTTTTTACTATGCTATCACCTACATGGTATATCGTGCTTTTGGAAATAGCGGTGTTAGCCTATTTACCATTATCCCTGCTCAAGCCTTTTTATTAATGCTTATGACTTTCATCCCTACCCCTGGCTCTGGCGGAGGTGCTGAAGGTGGATTTTTATTAATCTTTAACTCCATTTTCCGAGAAGGCACCATTAATATCTCCATTCTATTTTGGAGAATGTACACCTTCTACTTACCAATCATCATTGGCACATTATTCTTAATTCCATTTAAGAAAAAAAAGAAGTAAGTTTTTGAAAAACTTACATTTATCTTTGCAACACAAATCACCAAAAATAGAATTAACAATAAAATTTAACATCTTCAATATGATAATATTCTTTCCATTTTGCTAATATAAAAAAATAATGTCTAGAAATTACTGCTATTATTTTATTTAAATCATTTTGTGGAATTTTACTATTATTATTTGCCAAAATATAACCTCCACTTTTAGTAAGCCATATTTTAGTTGAATTTGCAATCATACTTCCTTTAGAAAGATGTACATGAATTGGTTCATTATTTTCATTAACCAAAAATATATTTTATATCCATTACTTTCAAAAATGCTAGGCAAGTTTCAATCCTCCTTCTTTTGCATATTTATAGAATAAATCTGCACTATTTTCTACAACTTTTTTAAAAAATTCTATTTCTTCATTAGTGTATTTTCCTTCCCAAATAATTATTTTGTAACTTGGTAATGTAATTCTAACGGAATCAAAGCCATTTTCAGTAGGCCTTTCAAAATGTACATCAATACATTCTTCTCCGTTTTCACCTATATATATATTTGAAAATACTACTTGTGTTTCATCTGAATACTTTACATATGGATACATCATTATTAATCACTCTCCTCTATTCTCTTATACTGTACTAATATTTATTTCTCCATTTTTAATAAAAAGCAATAGTCTTTTGTATGACTATTGCTTTTTGGTTGGGCTGGCTAGATTCGAACTAGCGCATGCCAGAGTCAAAGTCTGGTGCCTTACCGCTTGGCTACAGCCCAATATATGGGGTGGAAGATGGGACTCGAACCCACGATCTCCAGTGCCACAAACTGGCGCGTTAACCAACTACGCCACATCCACCATAGACTTGCACTGTTACGCTTTGTAACAGTGCAATTACTATTTTACCGAAATATGGTGTGTTTGTCAATATTTTTTCACTGGAAATTTGAAAATTTTTATTTTTAAGATTCTCTTGCCCAAATAATTAATCTTCCTTTACTATCATCTGTACAAGTTGTTAATGAAATTTCGCGTTTTCCTGCGGTGTCTCTTGTTAAATATTCGCCATCATTTGGTGTTGTTGTGTATGTATTGTAAATGGTATATTTTACTTTTTTTCCAGAATTATCTGTAATATAAATAATATCTCCATTTACTAATTTTTTATTCTTTCCAAAAAATGCTCCACTACGATAATTATGTCCTGCTATTGTTGTGTTTCCTACTTCATTTAAACCTGGTCCATAATAATAACATACTGCTGTTTCCAACGCTTTTGGTGTATAACTGTTTAGTACTGGATATTTTACGTTTGATTTTGGAATTTCGATGGTTCCAAGTACTGTAAATCCTTTATAAGTGTATTGGCTTGCTGGTTTGTTACTACTGGGTGCACCAATTGAATTTAAGGTATCATTTCCTGGGTCAATAAAGGTATTGGTCACCTCTGTTGGCTTTTCTTCTACTGTGGTATTTCGGATTTGTTCTTCATATCGCTCCATAAAATCGTTTGCATCTTTATCAATATAAAACTTTCGATAAATATCATATCCTAAAAATGCAATTAACCCTACAATGGCAATAATAACAACTACTAATAAAACGGTTAATAAATTACTATATTTACTATTAAACATACTCTTACCTCCATTTTTTCGTTTGTTTTCTACTCTCTTCTACTATTATATCACATTTCATACCAATTTGTATAGTTTTATACAATTTTTTCTGTATTTAATATATGATAAAATCACCTTGAAAGTTTGTAAACGAAT
>CANSMW010000005.1 GCA_947648215.1 uncultured Clostridium sp.
TGTTACAACTCTTTAAATCTAAACGACCACTGCGGTAGCAGTTTAGTGCAATTACTATTTGTTTGTTACTATAATATCATAATTATCATTCCTGCCTTTGTTTTGTATATATTTCTACTTACTCCACCTCATTCTATATTCTTTTTGATTCGTATTGTTATCTATATCTTCACCTATCATTACAAAATCATTTTTCAAATAAAAATTAATCGCATTTGTA
Organism: uncultured Clostridium sp.; assembly: GCA_947648215.1. Lineage (GTDB taxonomy): Bacteria > Bacillota > Clostridia > TANB77 > CAG-508 > RGIG8482. Next base: position 221 of record CANSMW010000005.1, read on the forward strand.
TTGTGTTTATATACATTTGATGTTAAATTGTTTCTATTTTCTTTCACTTTGTTTAATAATGATGTTCCAATTCCACTATATTGGTAATTTGTATCAATAAAAATTCCTTCAATATAATTACAATTTATTCCTATAAATCCTACAATTTTTTCTTCAACCAGATAAACATATATTTCCGCATGAGGTAACACTTGCTTTACATGATTATACTGATTTTCCCAATATGTTTTTGAAATAAATTGATGAGCTTTTATATTTTCTTTTATCCAAATTTGCATAACTGCTTCGATATCTTCTTTTTCAAATTTTCTTATCATTTATTTTTCTATCCTTTTATTCCTATTTTTAATTTGCTTTTTATCCATTCCTTTTACAATCCACCCCATTTTGATGTTTCTTATCCCCTATTGCACAACATATATGCTCATCTTTCATATTTTCCAAAGTTAAATTTATATATTCGTTCATATTGCCTCCTTTCTCTATCATACTATTTTTCTTTTTTATAAATATTCTCACAGGATTTACAAGTAATTTTCATCTCATAACGCTCCACTTTTTTGTCTAATATCGTAATTAAAGGGTCATTATCTTTTGGGCAACAAAATCTATTTTTTATCATAACTAATTTATCATCGCATTTTTGACCTATCTTACTATCTTCAAAATCTAAGATTACATTACCTTGACTTCCACAATTACATTTATATTTTAATTCTAATCTATCATAAGTTGAATAACATAAATATCCTATATTTTCATCACATTTATCACAATACATCCATCCACCATAATTAGTTGCTAATCTTGTATTTACTAACTCTTTATTTTTTACCACTCTTGCCATATTTTTCATCTCCTCTCATCTTCTTCTCTACAATGGCATTCTGGGTTTTTGCATGTACAATTAGGATTATGACCACTAGCACATTCATCTGTACAAGTACATTTCCATCTTTTTAACGTAGGAAATATTTTCGTACAATGTTCTTTCATTTCTTCATTCGTCATTCCAGCTTGTGAACCATATTGAGAACACATTTTGATATATTCTTCCATTGTAACTTTGTCTATAAATTCCCCATTTTTATAACAATATTTACAATAATCCATATTGATACTTCCATTTCTATTAGTACCTAATTGTTCATTTGATGTTATTGGCATTGCACAACTTTGACATATTTTATTTTCCATTTTTATTCCTCCTCTATTTATTGTAAGTTGTCATTATTCTTTAGTAATAACTGGTTTTCCTTCACCATCCAATAAAACTGTCATTCCTCCAGAATATCCTGATTGTCTATAAATATAATTGACTCCTGTTTCCTTATCTACCCAAATTTCAATTACATTTACAGCCCCTTGTGAATAAATTTTTTCAAATCTTTCCTCTTTTCTTAACATAATAAACTTCTCCCCTTAATTTGTAATTTATAAATCTAATACTTTTTTATTCGTTTTGAAATTAATGCTCTACAAGTGTTCATTTGAATACAATCATAAAAATTATTAGTTACTTCTTTACCTTTCCCAATTGTTGTTGCATTATTTGCATCTTCTTCCGTTTCCCAAAGAACAAAATCAGTCCATATATCACCTTGTAAGTAATGTTCCCAAGAAATAAATCCCTTTGCTTTAGAAATAATTTCATCGTGTAATTTTTGCGTTAATTCTACAAATTGTTCTTCACTTACACCTTTTTTAAGTTTATACGAAAATATCCATGCTGTTTTATTCATATATAATTCCTCCCCTACAAATTACTATCTTGTGTTTGGATTATATCATAAAAGGCAAGTAATTTTCAACTTAATTACCTTCCCTTTATAATAACCATGATGCAATAGCATTCACTAATTCAATATCGACATTTTCTCCTTGTTCTGTTTTAAATATATTTTGTAAATGATATGTTATATTATTCTCATGCCATATGTTCACATATCCAATCAAAATATTTTTTTCTTTTAAAAATAGATAATTTATACTTATCTCCATTTTTCATTTTAATTAAAATACCGAATGGAAAAAAAGGTGGTGTTAGGCAAGTTTTTACATGGTCAATGTCTTTCATTTCAATTTCCCAACTTACACTTTCTGTTCCAATCAAACCCGATGCTAAAAAGGCGATTCTTTTATCCGTAAAGTAATATTTTCCTGAAACCTGTCGATTAATACTGGTATTAGGCATTTTCCAACAATCTCCTGTTACCTTTTCTGCAAATAATTGCTCATCTTCTTTTATTTCGTAAACTTTTTTCCCCATCCTATTACCTCCTCAATTTTTATTCTTTTAGAATATCACTTAAAAATAATATACATACCATCAATTTCATTTTAGCTTTACACCTATTAAATATAATAAATCAATCGCCTGGAATTGGTCTATTATTGCTCCTTTTATATCTTGTATTGAAATAGCAATTCCTTCTATTTTACTAGTTGATAAATCAATTCCTTTTAAACTGGTTTTAAAAAATTGCGTTTGTGTTAAATCTGCCTCATTAAAGTAAATATTCTTTATTTTAGTTTCTTGAAAATAACTATTTTTTAATATTGTATTTTGAAATAACACATTTTCTATACTTGCTTCTGATAGGTTAATATAACTTGCATTGGTTTCCAAAAATGCAACATGATATAACCTATTTTGAATAAAATCACACCCAGATACTTTACAACTATAAAACTCACATCGAATAAAAGTACATTCTTTCCATTGTGTATTTGAAAAATTACATTGTTTAAACAATACATCTCGAAATGTAATCTTTTCGCATACTCCCTCTTGCATACTAACATGATCAAATTTGCAATGTTCAAATTCATTTTCATATAAATTTATATGATTGACTTCTTCATTTTCAAAATTACCATATTCTATCTTTTCACTTTCCCTTATTCTTGCTAAATATTGATTGCTTAACTCTTTTATTTCAATATTTTGTGGTTTTAAAATATTCATCTTTTTCCTCTATCTATGATTTACTTTCTATTAATAACACATTTATCTTGTATCAGTTCTTCTACAATGGTTGTTTGGAGTTAGACAATTATTGTAATGTCTTCCATACTTTCAAATATAATAGCATAATCGAAATGAATTTTCAATATTTTTTTCATTTTTGGATACTTCTCATTGTCATATCTTTTGTTCCAATATATACATCCCTATTTCCATCTAGTTTATGCATTTTTATAATGGTATAGTTGTCGTAGTGATATTCCATACTACCACCATCTTTATAAATTTCTGGATTTGGAATGTCTTTATTCGCTTTTATAATTAATCCATCTAATGTCATTTTTCCAGTTTTTAGCGCTTCTTCTAATGGGATTGTCTTGTTATCTATGGTAATGTTTACCTCTTCAAGTCCATAGTAATATAAGTCACAATCGGTACTATATGGGTCTAATTCTTGGTTACTTGCTATTTTTGTTTTATTCTGATTACTAGCATTTTTTACAGTTAATTCAAATTCTTCATATCCATTTATTAAAATATCGTCTGTGTCTATTTGTGCAGGATAAGTTTCCTTTATATAACCTGTATAGTTAATAATTACTTTTCTTCCAATACCAAATAAATAGTCGATATGGTCTGTTCCATAATTAATTACAATTTTATCGGATGACTTTCGTTCTTGTTCATCTTCATTTGGTTCTACTATCATATAGGTAGTAGTTTCTTCTAATACCGTGGCAACAAAACTTTCTTTCCTAGGTATATTCGTATTATTTTCTTCCTTGCCTTTTATGATTCCATTATCCTCTTCTGTTTTTTTCGTATTATTAAATATTTGAATTGAACAAAATAATACCAGTAATAATACCATTATTCCTATTATCAAAATTATTTTCTTTTTCATAACCTCACCTTTTTCCTTTCTATTATTTAGACAATTTTTTTCTTGCTTTTAGTTGGTGTTTTGTAAAAATAATGAAAAAAATGACAGTTATCATTAAAAATATAATTGACATTCCCATAAAACTTAATCCTAAATACGGATATGAATGACTAGTTGGTGTGTAGATTATACTTTCTTGTGTTTTGGAATTCTCTTCTTCTACAATTACATCTTCTTGTTTTTGGGTTTCTTCCTTTTGTGGTATTTGGCTTACTTCTTCTCTATATTGGTCATTTTCTATGATGTTTGTTTCTGGTTCTATTGGTAACACTGCTTTTGGTTGATTTTTAAAGCTAATAACACTTAATATTGCCGTTATCATAAACATTCCTAAATTACTTAGTAATATTTCTAACGTATGCAAGGATTTATAATATTTCCATTTTACGGTTCCTGTAGGAATTTCTAACATCTTCCCTATTTCATCAAAAGATAGATTCGCCAATACTTTTAACGAAATGATTTCCTTTTCTTTATTACTAAGACCTCGTATTCGTTTATCATAACTTTCCTTATCAATGATACGATTAATTTCATCATTATTATCTTCTATTTCATAAATATCTTCTAAACTGATATTATACCTGCTTTTTTTCAAAAAATTAATGGTTTCATTTTTTGTTATCGAATACAACCAACTTGCTTCATTTTTCGTAGGTAATTTACTTTTTTCCATAGTGTATATTTTAGCAAATACGGTTTGAACTAGATCTTCGGCATCTTGCTTGTTTTTTACAATGCTAAAGGCAATACCATATACTAATTGATGGTAATTACTATACAATCTTTCAAAAGCTACCCTATTATTACCTTTTATTTCAATAAATAACTTACTTAATTCTTTTTTATTGATTTGTTCCATTTTAGTAGTCCTTCCTTTTCTTTTATTTATATCATATTATAACAAAAAAAGAAAGATTTAACTTTTACAGCTAATCTTTCTTGTATTCTTACTTTTCTATTCTACACCCATAACATGATAATTAAGAAAACAATTCCTATTCCAATAAAAGAATATCCTGTAATTCTGGTCATTTTGCGAAAGGATTGTTCACTTTTAGGAGTTGGATGAAACATTTTCGCTCCAACTTCATAACTCATTTTAGGGGTATAATTTCCAATTATCATCAATAAAATTCCTAAAATAAGGCATACACTTTTTCCAACATATACATTATTTCCTAAAGCAACTCTTATCATAATACTATAAAATACTACTGTCATTATTGGAATAAACCATTCCATTATTTTTATAATTCTAGGTTCTTCTTTATTTTTTAGTTTATTTGCTTTGGTTGTAAATAAAATGCAAATGGCTTGCACAACTGCCATGATTGCTGGTAAACCAAATAATGCAAAATTCTTTGGTACATAATTATCTGGTATATCGTTTATTGTAAAATGAATTGGCATTTGTTCTGGTAGTTTGTCATAACAAACAATCCCTAATACCATTGGTAATAAACATACCATAACACTCAATATGAATAATCTTCTATTTTTCTTTTCCATTCTTATTTCCTCCTAACTTATAAATCCAAACCAAAACATCTTCAAACACAGAACTATTTAACTCATAAAAGATAAAATTTTTCTGTTTTGTTTCGGTTATTAGATTTGCTTTTTTTAAGTTTGATAAATGATATGATACAGTTGCTCCTGTTAAATGAAAACAACTTGCAATTTCTCCTGCCGTTTTTCTACTGTCTTTTAGTAATTCTAGTATCTCTCTTCTTACAGGATCACTAATGGCTTTCAATGTTTCTGACATTCCCAAGTGAATCACCTCTTTATTAGTATTTCGATATATATCTAAATAGATTATACTATTTTCTAATTCCTATGTCAATAGCTATTTAGAAAAAAATCTAAATAGCTATTATTCCAAACTAATCTAATTGCATTTTATATACTGCTTTCTTTATTTCTCTATTTCTTTAATATTTCAATTGCCTTTTGTAATTGGCTATCCTCTTTTTCTTCTAGCACTAATTTCGTTTTTGCTTCTTCACTTAAATGAACTTCTACATCTGGGCTAATTCCTACTTTGTTAATTTTGTTTCTATGTGGTGTGAAGTATTCGTTTGTGGTTATTTTTAAGCCACTTCCATCGCTTAGGGTTAGTAACTCTTGAATAACGCCTTTTCCATAGCTTTTTTCTCCTACTATGGTTACTTTTCCATTGTCTTTTAGTGCTCCTGCTAATATTTCTGATGCACTTGCTGAGCTTTCGTTGATTAATAATACAATTGGCATATTAATGATTGGATTTTCCTTTGCTTTGGTGATTTCTTCTTTTTCATTTTTATCCACGGTAATTAGTAAATCCGAACCTTTGTCTACAATATAATCAGCAATGTCAATTGCTTCATCTACTAAACCTCCACCATTGTTACGAATATCAATAATAAGAGAAGTGATATTCTGATTTTTTAATTCTTCTAATTTTTCTTTAAATTCTTTACTACAGCCTTCATCAAAGGAATTAAATTCAATGTATCCAATGCTATTTTCTAATACTTTACCTTCTACATGATTTACTTTAATATGTTGTCTTTCTACTTCAAAGGTTAGGGTTTCATTTCCTCTTATAACTTCAAGAGTTACTTTTGTTCCTTCTTCTCCTTTTATTTTGTTTGATGCTTCGTTTAATTGTTCTCCTGTATAAGGTACACCATCTACTTTGGAAATAATGTCATTTGGCAATATCCCTGCTTTATGTGCTGGTGAATCTTTTATCGGAGAAATCACAATTACAGCATTTTTGGTCGTATCTTTTGTTAAATAAATCCCAATTCCTGTAAAATTTCCCATAACATCTGAGGTAAACTCTTCCATTTCTTCTTTTGTCATATATTCGGTATATGGGTCATCTAAGCCTTTTACATAGCCTCTTATGGTTTCTTGTAACATCTTGTTTTCATCAATTTCACCTAAAAATTTTTTATCGATAATTTTTCGAAAACTAGCAAGAGTGGATGAAATATCACCATTTTTACCAGATGTTGTAACATAACGAATATTACTTCCCATGTATTGCGACATAAAAAGAGTCGTTGCAATAAAAGTAATCACCGCAACAATGACACTTAGCATAATAGCTTTATAAATTTTTTGTGTTTTTTCTGAATTCATTTTTCTTACATACCTCGTATTCTATATTTAGGTTTTTATAAAGGATTTACCTATAAACCTAGTATCAACATTTACGTTTTTCATAAAGATTTGCTTATAAATTAGCTTTACATAGCTATTTTCAAGCTTTTTTTCTAACTTCTATTATTTATTATACTATATTTTAAAATTTATAGTATAATTTCATGAAAATTTCACACAATATAATTAGACTTTTTCATAAGTCTTTTGTTTCCTCTTACATTTTATAAATAAATGAGAAGAAATTAGAACGTTATTTTCATTTTCCGTTCTAATTTCTTTTTTTATTACGAAAGTAACAAGGTTTGTTAAGTACTTCACCCACAGGCTTTACCTGTAGATATGTCAGGTTCTTATAGAACTATGTAATATATGGTAATGGATTGACATACGTACCATTTAATAATACACCAAAGTGTAAATGGTTTCCTGTTGAATATCCTGTAGAACCTACAGAAGCAATTTTTTGTCCTGCTGATACTTTTTGTCCATTTGAAACATTAATAGAAGCACAATGTGCATATAAGGTTACTAATCCATTTCCATGGTCAATCATCAAATAATTTCCATATCCTCCACCACAACTACATTTGGTAGAAACTTTTTTTGGATAATCATGTGAACAAGTATTAGAAACTTTAATAACCGTTCCACTGTCTGCTGCAATAATAGGGATTCCATGAGAACCTGCTAAATCTAGTCCTTTATGGTTTCTTGAACCAACTCCTCCACCTGGTGAAGAACGAACTCCAAAGTAAGAAGAAATTCTAGAATATGCTGGACATGGAAATTTTAACTGCCCATTAAATACCGCTCCTGGTTTTTTATTGGCTGCGGCTAATGCTGCAAGTCTTTTCATTTCTGCTTCTGCTTGATCCATTTCTTTTTGGTATTCATCTATTTTATCTTGTAGTGCCTTTTCTTCTGCTGATAATTGTGCTACTTTACTATTTTTCGTTGTTTTGGCATTTCTTAATTTTACATTTTCTTTTTCTGCATTTGCTTTTGCTGTCTTTACTTTCGATTTTTGTTCATCTAGCTGTGTTTTCTTCTCCTCAATGGTTTGCTTTTCCTTTTCAATGGACTCAATTAATTGATTATCATAATCCACTATTTTTTCAAACATAAATAAACTAGAAAGAAATTTTAGTGGACTTTCTGGGTTTAATAAAATATCCCAATATGAAATAGAACCTGATGTATATTGTGCCACAATTCTATCTTCTAAGGCTTTTTGTTGTTCTTCTTGTTTTGCCTGAGCTTCCTCTAATTCAGTTTGGGCTTGTTTGATGGAAGCCTCTAGTTGTTTTACTTCTGCATTTAATCGGTCCAATTCTTCTTGGCTTTCCGATATTTGTGCATTTAATTCTTCAATCGCTGATAATGCCTCCGACTTTTCTTCTTTTACATCTTTTAATTGATCTTTGGCATCTTTCATCTCATTTGCTGCTTCATTTTTTTGGTTTTGTAAATCTGTCATTGAGGCAGCAAAAATACTTACATTTAGACTTACACACATCACTATTATCATCATAATTGCTATTATTTTTCTTTTCATCTGTTTTCCTCCTTTTTTTATACCTCTAAATATTTTCTCATCGATATACTACTTCCAATTACACCAATTCCCATACCTAAAATTAAATACACCATAATGAGTAATCGGAACATATCGGAAAAAGTAACAAATGTAATTTCTAATTTTTTAATCACTTCAGATTGTTCTGCATTTGGAATCACACCATTATAAATCATTCCTACAATTAAAATAGCAATTCCTGCTGCAATCAGTCCGATTAGAATTCCCTCTACAATAAAAGGTCCACGAATAAAACTATTGGTTGCTCCTACATATTTCATAATGGAAATTTCTTTTCTTCTTGCATGCACAGTAAGTTTAATGGTATTAGAAATAATAACAACCGCAAACAAAATTAAAATTACCAATAATGCAAATGTAAAATAACGAATGCCTCTTCCTATTTTCATAATGGTTGCAATGGTTTCGTTACTACTACGAATTCCATTTGCATGCATGTTCTCTCCTACAATTTCTGTAATCTTACTTTGTATTTGTTCATTTAATTCTAGGTTCGATAACGTAATACGGTAGGAATCTGGTAAGAATTCACTAGACATTCCCTCTAAAGCACTTGCATTGTTTTTCAAATTCTCTTTATATTCGTTAAATCCATCCTCTTTGGAAATAAACTGAACACTATTAATTCCTTCAATTTTTTTAATTTCTTCGCCAATTTCACTAATACGTTCTTCGGTTGTTCCTACTTTAAAATAAACTTGTACCCCTTGTGCCTCTTCTACTGTACTCATAATATGGTTAATATTTTCTCCGATAATAAAGAATACACCAAAAATAAGCATACACAAAAACATAACTGTTATTGCTGACATAGTTGATTTTTTATTCTTAAATACATTTCGTATTCCTTCACCTATAAAATAGCTTACTACATTATATTTCACTGTCATACCCACCTTTTTTATCATCTCTTACGATATTACCTTTTTCAATCTGAATAACTCTTTTTTTCATTCGATCGACAATGTCTTTTGCATGAGTGGCAACAATAACCGTTGTTCCCCTCATATTAATTTCATTTAATAACATCATAATATCCCATGCAGTATCTGGGTCTAAGTTTCCAGTTGGCTCGTCTGCAATTAACATAGAAGGATTATTAACTAGTGCACGAGCAAGTGCTACTCTTTGTTGCTCTCCTCCTGATAATTCATTTGGATACATTTTTGCTTTTTGGCTTAGGCCTACCAGTGATAGTACCATAGGTACTTGTCTTCTTATATGCCTTGGGGATGCTTTTACAATATACATAGCAAACGCAACATTTTCATATACGGTTTTATCGGGTAATAACCTAAAATCTTGAAACACAATTCCCATACTTCTACGTAAATAAGGTACTCGGTTCTTTTTTAAGAAAGTAGTATCTTTTCCGTTAATAATGATATTACCAGAAGTTGGCTCTTCTTCTTTTAGAATTAGTTTGATTAAGGTTGATTTTCCGAGAACCGGATGATCCTACTAAGAAAGCAAATTCTCCTTTTTCAATTGTAAAATTTGCACTATGTACAGCCTCTGTTCCTGTATCATACTTTTTCATTACATTTCTAAATTCAATCATGTTTTCTCTCCTATATAAAGTTGTCCTATTATATATCCTCTCTAATAATACCAGTAAAATTGTTTTATTGCAATACCAAAATAAGAAAAAAATACACAAATTCTTCTCATTATAAGAATTTGTGTACTTTTTGGGAGATTATTAAATTTTTATGACATTTTTATGACATAAATTTATAATTTTAGCACTATCATAAATCATGTACCTATTTTTCTTAATACTTTTATACACTTTTGATTTCTTTTATAATTCCATCCTTACATAACCCAAAATATTCTAATAGCTTCTCTGCTTTTCCGGGATTTGCCGAAGGTGTCTTTCATTCCTAGTCTTGTTACTTTACATGGGTATTCTTCGGAAAGCACTTCACATACCGCACTTCCTAATCCGTTTATAATACTATGGTCTTCTATGGTAATTAGTCGTTTGGTTTCTTTGGCGCATTTTACAATTAATTCACGGTCAATTGGTTTTATGGTATGAATATCGACTACACGAATGTGGATTCCTTCTTTTTCTAGTTCTTCTTTTGCCATGATTGCTTCTGATACCATAAGTCCTGTTGCAAATACTGTGGCATCGGTTCCTTCTCCTATTTGAATACCTTTTCCTAGTTCAAAGTGTTGTTTTTCATCGTAGATGATTGGGGATTTTAAACGTCCTAAGCGAACATATACCGGTCCTTGTATTTTCAAGATTTCTTCGATTGCCCATTTGGTTTGGGTATCATCAGATACACTTACAACAGTCATATTAGGAAGTCCTCTCATTAACCCTATATCTTCTAGCATTTGATGGGTTGCTCCATCTTCCCCGACAGATATTCCTGCATGGGTAGCACAGATTTTTACATTTAAGTTTGGGTAGCAAATACTGTTACGAATTTGGTCATAGGCTCTTCCTGCTGCAAATATGGCAAAAGTGCTAACAAATGGTATTTTGCCACAAGTTGCCATTCCGTGCTGCAGTTGCTACCATGTCTTGTTCTGCAATTCCCATATCGAAAAAACGATTTGGATATTTCTTTTTAAACACACTGGTTTTGGTTGCTTCTGCTAGGTCTGCATCAAATACGACAATCTTGTCGTTTGTTTCGCCTAGCATGGCTAATTTTTCTCCATAACTTTCTCTTGTTGCAATTTTTATTTCTTGGTTCATCATTTTATCTCCTCTCTACTGGATCCTTGTTTATTTGTAAGAACCCCCAGTCAGCTTTGCTGACAGCCCCCTTAAATAAAGGGGCCTTTTTCTTGTATTATTCTATATTTCGCCTAAATCGTGCATTGCGGTATTGTACTGTTCTTCGTTTGGTGCTTTTCCGTGCCATCCTACTTGGTTTTCCATAAAGCTAACACCTTTTCCTTTTATGGTTTTGGCAATAATAGCAGTGGGGGTTCCTTTTATGGTTTTAGCTTCGTTAAAGGCGTTTATGATTTCTTCTATGTTATGTCCATTTATGTTTATTACATGAAAGCCAAAGCTTTTAAATTTTTCATCAATTGGGTATGAACTCATAACTTCTTCTATGCTTCCATCAATTTGTAAATTGTTGTTATCTACAATCACGCATAGATTATCTAGTTTGTAATGGCTCGCACTCATGGCTGCTTCCCAAATTTGTCCCTCTTCTATTTCGCCATCTCCTACTAAACAATACACACGGTTTCCGTCCTTATTTAATTTCGAAGCCATTGCCATTCCATTAGCACAAGATAAACCTTGTCCTAAAGAACCCGTACTCATGTCTACACCGGGAATATGTTTCATATCTGGATGTCCTTGTAAAACACTATCAATTCCACGAAATGTCAATAGTTTTTCCTGATCAAAATATCCTCTTTGGGCAAGGGTACTATATAGGGCTGGTGAAGCATGTCCCTTTGATAAGACAAATCGATCTCTTGCTTGTGAATCTGGTATCCTAGGGTCAATGTTCATTTGGTTAAAATACAATACTGTTAAAATATCGGCACAAGAAAGAGAACCACCTGGATGACCAGATTTTCCATGGTATACTTCTTTCACAATGCCGATACGAATTTGATTTGCAATTTTTTCTAACTCTTGTACGTCCGTTATTTTCAAAAAAAATCACTCCTATCTCATTTTTTCTTTATCTTATCATATGAGCATAAGAAAAACAAGATGAAATTTAAAAACAAGTTTCCAATCCACTCCAAATTGCATAAAATAATGTATAGCAAAAACCATTTTGGTAGATACTAACTTATGGCACCAAAAATGAAAGGAGACTTTTAGGGCATGAAATCCGTCTGTGTAAAAAGCAATAATAAATATATCATTGACTATCTACTAAAAGAATTTTCAAATATTAACCTAGAACATATCTATTTATCCAATCTTTCTTTTAAGATTTATCATAATGTGATTATTCATTATACTGGTGATGATATTGCTACTTTCTATACTTATGTATGTGATATTTTAACAAAATGTATTCTCTTTTTTTATGAAAGAAAAATGGTAAAAAACTTAATTCGTTATCATTATTTTTATTTTAACGATATTGAAAAACAAACCATTTTAGATACTTGTTTTGAAGCGTTTCATGAACCAGAACTTTACGAAGAAAAATATAAATCTATTTTTTCTTCTTTTGATCGATACCTATCAGAACATCATTCGATTGTACTTTCGGGGTTTGTCAATTTTCGATTACAAGAATATCGTGACCTGTTAGATTATCATACCGATTTATCGGTTAGTAATTTTCTAATTGAACGCGAATACCATGAATTTATCGATATTTTACATTTATATGTAGCCTCCAAAGAAAGTTCTACTAATGTCATTCATCTAGTCTATCGTAATAAGGATTCAATTTTACTTGATGGAAATAAGGATTTCATCCCTATTGATACGAATCTTTCCAATGCAACCTACTTATCGGATATTTCTTTTTCTTCTAATGATTACTGTTTAAATACCTTGTTAACGCTTTTACCAGAAAAACTATATATCCACTTAATCCATGAATATGAAGATGAATTTATTACTACTTTAAAATTAATTTTCGATTCTCGAGTTTCCATTTGCACGGATTGCGATATTTGCCACGTGTATCGTTTAACCAGTAAACAAGTTTCCAAAGAATAGGTAAAATCTCTTTACTCCATACAAATTATACGGTATAATAGCTTGTATGGAGGTTTATTTATGGAAAAAGATATAAAATTAGTTACCATTCTTGTTCCTGCTTACAATGAACAAGAAGTATTACATATGCTATATGAAAGACTAAAAAATATTATGGACAACCTTTCTTCTTACCGTTTTGAAATATTGCTGGTAAATGACGGAAGCAAAGATAATACCTTAGCTGTTATGAAAGAGTTACGAAGTATGGATAATCGCATTTGCTACTTAAACCTTTCTAGGAATTTTGGAAAAGAAACGGCCATGATTGCTGGTCTTGATTATGCCAAAGGCGATTGTGTGATTATTATTGATGCGGATTTACAAGACCCACCAGAATTAATTCCCGATATGCTAAAGCTTTGGGAAGAAGGTTATGATGATGTATATGCCAAAAGAAAATCTCGAAAAGGAGAAAGTTTTTTAAAGAAATTTACCTCAAAAATGTATTATAAAATGTTACAAAGTGTTACCAATATCGAAATTCAAAAAGATACTGGTGATTTTAGGTTGCTTGATAGGCGTTGTGTAGAAGCTCTAAAATCCATTCGTGAATCGCAACGTTATACCAAAGGGCTATTTAGTTGGATTGGTTACAATAAAAAGGAAATCTTATTTGACCGTGACCCACGTGCTGCTGGAAAAACAAAATGGAATTATGGGAAATTAATTAATCTTTCCATTGATGGCTTAACTTCTTTTACCACCACCCCTCTACGATTTTCCGCTGTTATGGGAATTTTGGTTTCTCTTGCTGGTTTTATTTACATGCTAGCCATTATTATAAAAACCATTATTTATGGAATTGACGTTCCCGGATATTCGTCTACCATGGTAGTTATTCTATTCCTTGGTGGAATTCAGTTAATCTTTTTAGGGGTAATTGGTGAATATTTAGGAAGAACCTTTAACGAATCCAAACGTCGCCCTATCTATTTTGTGGAACGTTATAATGAAGAAAAAGAAACCAATGAAAAATTGAATTCGTAAGAACCCCCAGTCGCCTATCGGCAACAGCCCCTTAGGTAAAGGGGCCTTTTGGTTTGTTATTACAAATATGTCTTTTTATAAAAGAGGAAGGATGGAATAATGTTATGTCGAATTTTGTGTTGAAAATAATTGCCATGGTTACTATGTTTTTTGACCATTTGGGATATGCCCTTTATAGTCGTTTTTCAAATTTTAATTATGTGGGGCGAATTGCCTTTCCTATTTTTGCTTTTGGCATTAGTGAAGGGTATGCCCATACCAAAAGCAAAACCAATTATTGCATCCGTTTATTCATGTTTGGGGTTATTTCACAAGTACCTTTTATGTGGTTTAATTCGATGTTCCGAGCAAACTCTCGGTTTAAACATTTTCTTTACTCTATTTTTAGGACTACTTGCCATTATTGGTTATGAGCAATGCAAAAATAAAGGAATTGGCATACTATTAGTTGCATCCCTTGCCTTAACTGCTGACTTTTTCAAAACCGATTATGGGTATTTTGGTGTATTAATGATTTTCATTTTCCACATATTTAAAGAGAAAAAATGGCTTATGAACCTATCCTACATAGCCTTATGCCTTGTAAAATACATACCACTTGCCCTTACCACAGGACTATATTTCGAATACGGACTATTATGGGCCTGCACTATTCTGCCTCTTGTCTTCATCCATTTCTACAATGGCGAAAAAGGACCAAATATGAAATATGCTCTATACACCTTTTATCCAGTGCATTTAATACTATTGTATGTGTTCCATACATTATTTATCGTGTAAGAACCCCCAGTCGTTCTTCGAACGACAGCCCCCTTAAGTAAAGGGGCCTTTTTTAATAGTTATTTCTTCGGAGCATTACCCAATTAAAGCCTCCTTTATATTTTGCACATAAAATGTTTACTATGCTATGTTTTTGTGATATAATACCCTTGTTGCAAAGAAATGCAGTTTTTATTTTGGAAAGGAGAGAACATAGTATGAGTGATTGTACTGTAGCAAAAGCAGTTTTTGATTGGAATAACAGTCAAAAGCGGTTACTTGAATTAACGGAACTCATGAAAGAGGCTTTTGTTGTGTTTGATTATGAAACTGCTTGGTGTTGCAAGTTAGATCAGGTAACACCTGTGGTGGAAAAATATTGGGCGAAATTTTCCCAATATCATGTTGATTTTGGGGAACCTGATTATGACAAAGTGTGGGAGAAATCTCTTCGAGTGTCAAAAGCTTTCATCACCCGCAAAGATTTCAATAAATTTCTTACCCCTTATAAAGAGACCATTGAAAAATGTGCCGATGAGCTTTCAAAAGAGGTGGAGAAAAAACGCCAGCACATTGTCAGCCTCTATGAGAATTCTGAGTATTTTTCCGAAAGTTCAACATCTTTTATTTTCAAACAGGGAAATATTCAGAATGCCATCATTCAATTCTTATTGTCCTAATGGACAGCAAACATTGTTCTAAGAAAAAGAGCGGATTTCATATCTGCTCTTTTTCGAATATTAGAATTTAAATAGTTTTCTACATCGATTCATTCACATTCTCTGGCTGTGTGGCAATGTTGATTCCTCTTGCTACAATGGAGCTCATGTTTTCGATTAGGTCGTCGATTTCTTTTGGGGTTACGATGAAGTTGTAGTCTTCTGGAACTAGTACTTCTTTTATCATTTCGTATTTGTCTTCTTCTTGTAGATTGTTTAAGAAATCATTGGAATTGGCGTCTTGTTGTAGTTTTTGAATGAGTAAGTCTAGGCTGTCTGCTGCAATGGTGGCAGCGTCTACTACGGTTGGAATACCTAATGCAATAACGGGAATTCCAAGAGTTGCTTGGCTTAGGTCTTTTCTTTTGTTTCCAACTCCTGCTCCGGGAGTAATTCCGGTATCTGCTAGTTGTATGGTACTGCTTATTCTTTCTATGCTCCTAGAAGCTAATGCATCAATTACTATTAATAATTTTGGGTGAACATTATCCACAATTCCTTTTAGAATTTCTAACGTTTCAATTCCGGTGGTTCCAAGTACCCCTGGAGAAATCGCACTTACTGGTCTTGTATCTTCTCCTAATACTTGTGGCATATAGGTTAAAATATGTCTTGTTACATCAATATCATTAATTACTTTTGGACCTAACGAATCTGGTGTTACATATTGGTTTCCTAATCCAACAATTAAAATTTCATCTTTTGGTGTCGCATGTTTGGTTAGTAATGCTCGTAATTCTTTTGCAAGCACTTCTGCCGATTCTTGTATATCCTCTTCAGTTGCTACTTTTAGTTTTTGAATATCAATGGTAATGTAATTTCCTACTGGTTTTCCAATTGCTCCCGCTCCATTTTCATTTAACACCTTCACACGAGCCGTTCGAATTCGTGGTCCATTTTCCTCTTCTTCTGTTTCAATCCCATCAATCTCCTTATCTAATTGATTGGCTTTTCGATACAAGTCACGTCTTTCTAATGCTAAATCAGTTCTAAAATTCATCTTATTCATCATAAAAAAATCTCTCCTTTTTATTTATTGTTTGAAAAAGAAGAGATTTTATACCTATTTTTTATTACTTCGAACAATGCCCTGTCAAAATCGTTTCTAATCCTAGTTTTAAATCGATTTTTCCAGATTTGTAGTTTGCATCTAAATCGATAAATTCATTTATCATTTGTTTTAGTTCAATTTCTTCAAAATAACTTACTTGGGTTTTGTATTTTCCTACTAAAAAAGCCTGGTTTGGTTTTAATGCTAAACTTTCTCCGAATATTTCGGTTTTGTTTTATGGCAAGCTTTGTTAGGTATAGTTTTTTGAAGTGATTGTATAGTGTAATTAAAATTTTTTGGATTGGTTCTTTAGCATATAGTAGATTTTCAAAAACCTCCATAGCTTGTTTTGTGTCCTTTTTTCCTAAGCTATCGGTTAGGTCAAAAATAACACTTTCTATTTTCTTTATGCTTAGTAAATCAATACTTTCTTTGGTAATAGTACCGCCACTTCCTACATATTCAATTTGTTTTCGGATTTCATTCATTAAATCTTGCAAATTCACTCCGTACACATTCTACAAAATATTTTAAAGTACCATCTTCCACATTCACCTCATATGCCTTACAAATAGCCTTTAATCTTGCTACAATATTTGGTAATTTTTGATATTCAAAATTACAAATATTAGCCCCAATTTCTTCTAGGCAAGAAAACATTTTTCCTTTATCTACCGATTCTTCTATAAAAATAAGCACATTATCTTTTTTAATATCTTCCCCATTTTCCTTTATATAGCCACAAATTTTATCTCTTAATTCTTGAAATCCTGCTCCTTTTTTCTTTACTTCCCTTTTAAAAAGCCCTGTATTTTTTACCACAACTAATTTTTTGGGATACCCAAAACTAGGGGTTTGTAAATCGGATATTAATTGTTCTAAATTGGTGTCATCTATTTCAACATAATTAATTCCTTTTACCATTTCCCCAAATAGTTTTTTTATCTTTTTTACGCAAGCTTCCATTAAATAAGTTTCTTCCCCATAAAAAAGATAGATTTCGCTTAATTTTCCCTTTTTTAATTCCTTCTCTAACATCTCAATTGTCATTTTCTTGCTCCTTGTTTATGTTTGTTTTGCTGTCCTTCTTCTATATTAGAACAATAACCAATAGCCCCTTTACTTAAGGGGGCTGTCGACGTAGTCGACTGGGGGTTCTATGGTTCTACAATTTTTGTGAAAATTTGGCGCTGTGGGCATGGCATATGGCTGCTGCCATGCTATCTGTGGTATCGTCTAATTTTGGTAAATTTTCTACGTTTAATATGGTTTTTACCATTTTTTGTACTTGTATTTTGTCGGCTCTTCCATAGCCTGTTACTGCTTGTTTTATTTGAAGCGGTGTATATTCAAAGGTCGGAATTTGTTTTCTACAGCCTACTACTAGAATGACACCTCTTGCTTGTGCTACATTAATGGCTGTTTTTACGTTATTGTTGAAGAATAGTTCTTCTACTGAAATAGCATCTGGCTTATACTCCTCTATAATTTGCTCTAGGTCGTTATTTAGTTTTAGAAGTCGTAAGGGAAAGGATTCTCCTGCTTTTGTTAACACTGCTCCTGAAGTGATTAGTTTAAATTTGTTGCCAATATAATCGATAATACTGTACCCAGTTATGGCAAAACCTGGGTCTATTCCTAATATTCTCATAATTTTCTCCTATTTTTCTAGTAAAATGCGAAACACTTCGGCTACACTCCAACCTTGTGCTAAAGCTCCTTTTGGAAGATATGGGGCTTTGGAATCGTATAGTTCACTAATGCTTCCTACCATTCCTTCTTTATAGAACATTTTATCAAAATTTTTTCGAAGGTTTTCTTTGAAACTTTGATATTCTTCTTGCCAAATTTTCTTCTTTTTCTTATCTTTACATGCTTTTATCATTGCTTTTTTACTATCGGCATAAATCCCCAGTAACCATGGCCATGTAATGCCTTGATGATAGCTTGTATCTCGTTTATAGCCATCTCCTTCATAGGTTTCCGTATAGTTTTCTTCTCCTTTGGCTAAAGTTTTTAAACCATAGGAATTTAATAGTTTTTTGGTAACTGTACTCATCATTTCTTCTGCTTCTTTGGAAGTAGGATCTAGGATTGGATAGGATAGTGCTAAACCAAATAACTGATTTGGTCTTATTTTGCTATCCCCTAATACATCATATAAACACTTACGTTTTGCCTGATAGAATTTTTCACCAAACGCCGTTTTACATTTTTTGGCTAACTCCCCATATGGCTTGCTTAATTTTATTCCTTCAAACCCAGTAGTTAATTCCTCCATAATTTTTAGAGCATTATACCATAAACTATTCATTTCTACTGCTTTTCCATTTCTTGGGGTTACAGCAAAGTCTCCATATTTTGCATCCATCCATGTATTTTGTGTTTTTGGTGTTCCTGTTACTAATAGATTATCCTCATCTACATAGATATTATTATCATCTACATCAATCCCCGTTTGATAGGCTTGTATGATTTCTTTTAAATAGGGATATATCTTTTCTTTTACTAATTTTTCATCCCCTGTATAAGTGATGTATTTTTTGACTTGTTCAAATAATAATAAAGAAGCATCTGCACTATTATATAAAGGTCTATTGTCAAATCCGGAATATCCATTTGGTACTAACCCAAATTTGATGTTTTTGGTAAATGTTAATAATACTTCTTTTGCAATTTCAAAACGCCTTGGTATTAGCAATAATCCCTCAAAAGAAATTAGGGCATCTCTTCCCCAATCTAAAAACCATGGGTACCCTGCAATTAACGTATGTAGTCTAAAAGATGGGCGGTATACCACAAAGTTATCCGTAGCAATAATATAGTCTCTTATTTTTTCTTGTTCTTCTTTCGTTTTTGTTTCTTCTTTTAGCGAAACAAAACCAGATTCTAATACTAATTCATTAATACGAACAATTTCTTTATTAATCATTTCTTTTACGTTTAAAGCATCAATATTTTCTTCCAAGGAACATACCATCGAAATTTCTTTTTCTTCTTTTGGTGCTAATTCAATTTCGTATCTGCCAATCACAGTATGATTTTCCTCGGCTAAAAATCCTCTTTTTTCTTCTTCTACATAGAACATATTTTGAAAGGTATCTTGTATGTGTTCAATATAATTTCCTTCGCTTGCATTTATATAAACTGGAGTATCGCGATTATCGTCGATAATGACCTTTACTTTTCGGTTTTTTATTTCTTGTTTTACCTCATAGGTATGGTCTTTATTTACCTGATGAAAATCTCGGTAATTCATAATTGGTGCTAGTGTCAATTTGGCTTGCTTTTTTCCGTTTTTAATACGATATAAAATTCCTACTGTATTTTTTCCATGCTCCATACAAATTAGTTTCTTTATGGTTATGTCTTCTACTTTGTAAGTAAAAATAGGAATGTAATCTTTTTCAAAGCTTTGCTCATATTGGTACCCATCGGATATATAATCTTTTCCCATGTTGGTATAGAGATTGTATTTGGTTTCTTCTATTTCTATACTTTCATCAATTTTGGATAATATTAGAAATCTTCTTGCAGGAGGGGTTAAGGGTGCGATTAGTAATCCGTGGTATTTTCTTGTGTTACATCCTAAAATGGTAGAGGAGGCATACCCTCCTATACCATTGGTAATAATCCATTCTTTGGTTAGTCCTTCTTCTAAATTCATTTGCTTTTTTCCAAATTTCATTTGTGTTTCTCCTTTTATTGGTTCTTATCTTTCTTTATTTCAATTGAGGATTCTTATCTCGGCTTTAAGAACCCCCAGTCAGCTTCGCTGACAGCCCCCTTGTTAAAGGGGCTTTTTTGTATGTCTTTGTAGTTCTCGGGCGACTACTAGTCGCCCCTACATATTACTCTTTGTCGAACGTTTTTATGAATTTTATTATTCCTTGTTCTATCTAGTCGCCCCTATATATTATTTTTTGTCATCGTCCATTTGTAGTTTTTCGATGAATTCTATTTTTTGTTCTCTTTTTTCTTCACTAGTTTGAATGGAGCGAATTCTTTCGTGGTATTTTTCAGCGAACTTGCTGGATTTTCTTTCATGTCTGCCGGCTTTTGAGGCTAACTTTCTATTTGGTCTTTTATCTTCTCTTGTTTTTGCTCTTTTTGCGGTATTACGTTTTTTGGCTTTCTTTTCTTCTTTTAATCTTGTATTTAACATGACATATTCTGGGTCATTTTGCATGTCTCGATATTTTAAGTCATCACAGATAATTTGTATAATTGCTTCTGCTACTGCTTTTGGGCTATGGCGTATATTGTCTTCTACAATAGTAGATAAGTCTCTTTGTACTAAGCGAACTCCTTTTTCTTTTGCTTGTATAATGTCTTGGTCTACTAAGTCTTGCCCTTGTTTATTATACCTTCTTACAAACTCTGGAACCACTTCTCCGGTATCATAAATACAATAGTCAATAATACCTTTTCCTGCATGGTCATGAATTGCTTGAATATGGTCTGAAATTCCAAAATTGTCTGTTTGTCCCGGTTCTGTCATAATGTTACTTACATAAATTTTAATGGCTTTGCTTTCTTTTATCGTTCTTGAAACGTGTTTTACTAGTAGGTTTGGTATTACATTGGTGTATAGGCTTCCTGGTCCAAGAATAATAGCATCTGCATTTTTAATTGCCTCTAGCACTCCCGGTGCTGGCACACAGTTGGATGGTGTAATATAAATTCGGCTAATTTTGGTTACTTTATCAAATACAATTTCTGGTATTTTCTCTTTTTCTTCTACTACCATTCCATTTTCTAGCTCTGCACATATTTTAAATTCGTCAAGAGTAACTGGTAATACTCTTCCTGTCATTCGTAAAATATCTTTACTTTTTTCAATGGATTTTGTAAAATCTCCTTCTAAATCTCTCATAGCCGATAGGTAAACATCTCCAAAAGATAAATTGGTTAAATTGCCATGTCGAAATTTTAAGTTTAGTAATCGTTCCATTTCCTCTTCGTTATAAGATAAAGCAATTAGCGATTCTTTTATATCATCCATTGGTAATAATTCTAATTGTTTTCTAGAATCGGTTGGTAATTTTCCATAGTCTGAAACCGTAACAATCGCGGTAATATTACTGGTATAGTTTTTTAAGCCTCTAAGTACCGTATTTAAACCATTTCCGCCTCCAATGACAACAACATTTGGTCCTTTATCATAAACTTTTCTATTAAAAATAAGTGAATTTACATTAATGTCTTTTTTCTTTCCTTTTGCTAAACGCACATCACTGGCTTCTACTAATAGCTCTAAGGTACGTTTTTGTGCAAAAATAATTCCTAAAATGGTAAAGGTAAATCCTAGTACAAATAATACTGCCACTCCTCCTAATTGTAGAATGGTCATTTCATTTTTTACTAGTATTTGTGCTATTCCATAACATAATAACACAATTCCTACTAAAATCATCATAAGCCATCTTTTCATTTTTGTACTGTTTTTAAACCATGCTAAAAATCCTTTCATTTTCTTCTTCTTTCCTTTCTTTTTTTGGTTTGTAAGAACCCCCAGTCGCTATCTCGCGACAGCCCCCTTAAGTAAAGGGGCCTTTTTTGTAGGGCTTCGTAGCTTTTTATATTGTTTATTGCTATTTTTCTCCTAGTATTTCAATTTCTAAATTGATTTCTTTTTTAAATTTTTCATAAACTTTTTGTTTTGTGTATTTGATTAAATCTAGTACATCTTTTGCTGTTGCGTTTCCTGTGTTAATGATAAAGCCTGCGTGCAAGTCTGAAATTTTTGCTCCACCAATTTGGTACCCTTTTAATCCACATTCGTCAATTAGTTTTGCGGTAATGTAATCCTCTCCTCGCTTAAAAGTACTTCCTGCATTTGGATACGAGATTGGCTGTTTTTCTTTTCGGTAAGTCGCATACGCTGCCATTTTTTCTTCTATTTCCTTTGGGTTTCCTTTATTTACCTCTAGTGTAGCCTCTGTAATCATTCCTAATTGATGCTTCGAAAAAATACTTTGGCGATAATCAAACTGTAATTCCTCTTTTGCCAATGTTTTTCGATTTCCATCAAAATCGATATAGGTAACAGAGGTTACAACATCTTGCATTTGTCCACCATGTGCTCCTGCATTCATACGTATGGCTCCTCCAATTGTCCCCGGAATTCCATAAGCAAATTCCAAACCAGTAAGCTGTTTTTCTTTGCACTTAACGGCAAGAGCCGTTAGGCTTTCTCCCGCACCGAACGGTAATCCTCGTTCCCTCTTGTTTTTCTTCAAATTTAAGTTTTTTTAGATTGGCTTCTAGCACCATCCCTCGAATTCCCTTATCGGTTACCAATACATTACTTGCATTTCCTATTATAGTAAGGGGAATGTGATGTTCTTTTGCCAATAGAAAAACGGTTTTACTATCTTCCTCTTCTTTTACTTTTATATACACATCTGCATTTCCACCAATATGAAATGTTGTATGGTTTCTCATTGGTTCATTTTCCAAAACAGTCGATGTTTTTAAAACTTTTGTAAGAGTTTGCACAATTTCTTTTTGTTCCATATTCTCTCCTTTACGCTAAAAACTCTTCGCCCTTACATAAAGAGCATTTCCTTCACTTGTTGCTTTTTTCGTGATATTCATAACTTCTCCAGAAATATAATTGACAACATACTCATCGTCTGTATTTTTAATGCCAATTTCCAATAAGCTTGCTTTATCTAGTTTATAATATGCCCTCTCTTTTTCCGAATAACTAGAAGGAACCGTTACTAAAGTAACTCCTAAGGTACTTGTAATGCTATTTAATTCTTCCCCACTTACCATATTTCCTACCAAATAATTGGCATTCTTTGTTGTTTTGTATTTCGTATACTGCTCTAATATGGCATGTTGTACCATGCTTAGTTCAGATACTACGGTATTATCCTTGGTTTTGGTTATTTGGTCAGTACCTACTTTAACACCAATTCCTGCCACAATCATCAATACAATTACCGTTATTACTAAGCTTACAATAGTTACTCCTTTTTGATTTTTCTTTCTTATCATCGTATTCTCCTTTGTAAAATTGATAGTTAAATCTTATCATTTTTTTGCATATTTTACAACTGATTTTGAGTAAATTTTTTTATACTTCAATAGTCTGAGAGAATTAAAACATAAATTTTAACCCTCTCAGACTATGGTATCTATTTTCCTTTGAATATCTTTCTTCGTTATGATTGATATAAGATTTTTATTTTACTTAACACTCTTTTAAAGAAATTTTCATGTATCACTGTAAGTGCCTTTTCTTCTTTATCTATTTTTTCATTCTCAGCATTTGAAGTTGCTCTTTTTAATATATTTTTGTTCTTAAAAATATTATCTGGACTATATTGGGCAATCTTTTTTCTTTCTATTTCATCATATTCTTCTTGAGCCTTTTTCTATAAATTTTTCTGGATATCTTGTCATATCTACTGCACTTTTTATTAAGGATGCATAAAGAAAAACATTCTCTTTTACTGTTTCTGGATTTATTGTGCCATTTGATATTCTAAACTCAACTGTGTTTTTTCCCTTACATCCTAAATTGCAAAAATTTAATCCATAATATCTCTCTGGGGTCATTTTGTTTTTTACAAATATGTCTCTATAAATTTTAGATTTTGTTTTTCCTATTTTTAACTTACCTTTTTCTATTTTTTTTGTATTTTTTTACTTCTTGGTCCTGCCATCTGTTTATGTATCAATGTATTTGTAAGCTTGTAGCTACATTGTCTAGGTCTTACTAAAAATATTTTACTATATGGAAACTTATATGTCAAACATTTTATCAATAAATATTTTCTACTGCGAACAAATTAAGGACATTGTCCACACTCGTTCACAAAAATAAAAGTATATTATATTTAACATTTTAAAAAGTATGCCAATTATTTGTTTTCTATTTGCTTTGTTTCATTTAACAGTCTATCAAAATCAGAAACATAATTCTTATCTTGAATTACATTATATTTTTCATATTCACTTTCCGCTTTTTCTTTTGCTTGTTTGTGTGAAACTTTACCTTTTCCCTCTAAAACGTCATAATGAAATAAAAAATAAGTTAACTAAATTATTCAAGTTTTTAATTTCTTTTTCATCTAATATCTAAATCATAATATTTTGTATTGTAAGTTTATTTTCTATCATTACCCATATGAGCAATTTTTGCACATGTGCTATTTTCATTTAATTCTTCATCTTTATAAAACAGTATGTTTTTTCATTTCCAATTAGTTTATCATTCATTTTTGCACCTTCTAACATTATGAACCCCCTTTTCGATTTTACGAACATTTGTGTTGTATCATATGCATATTAAAGATGTAATCTTTTTATAGAAGTTCCCTTATCGCATATATTAAAAAGGTAAAGACCTAAATCTCTACCTTTTTTTACTGTTGGTTATTTGGCTGGTGTGCCAAATCCTGCATCTTTTTTGACCTTTTAAAGGTGTGTGGATGGCACTACTGTCCACTTCAAATACTCTCCTTATATTGACTATACTAGCTTATTTCCCACAACAGTTTTTGTATTTCTTCCCAGAACCACAAGTAGTGGATATTCAAATATTATAAGTATTTATAGTATTTTCTATATTATCCTTTTTTGTTGATATTACTAGACAATGCACTTTCATATTTAAAATATTTATCATACATATAATATTTATTGTATTTTACTTTCGCTGTCAATATGATGTCATTGACATCCATCCTGCTAAATATAATACTTTATTAAACATTTTTATAAAACATTTTCTTATTTACAAGATTATTATAATATAAAAAAAATAAAATTACAACGTTTATGTTTAAATTTAAAAAATAGCTATTAAACTAATGTTAATAGCTATAATTTGAAATTTTATTTATTATTTCAGAATGTGTTACACTTTCAAATACATCATTTGCTTCTTTTCTTGATTCAGCAGAACTAGATATATAATAATTTTCTGTTGTTTCTATATTTCTATGTCCTAACAAGTCTGCAACATCACGAATTTCGATGCCATTTTTCAATATCTTTGTAGCATAGCTTCCTCGAAGATCATAGAATCTACATTTTTTTATTCCTAATTCATAATGAATAATTTTAAATGGGTATCTAGTTATATCTGTTCCAGAATATACACCATTTTCTCTTGTAAAAACTAGATTTAATGTATCTATTGTTAGTAAATTATCTTCATTTTCTACAATACGATATTCTATAACTTTGCCATATTCATTTTTAACTTCTTCCAAATGGTAATAATGATAATTTGAGCCATATAACTTTTTAAAAAATGATTGTTTCTTTTTATAATTCTTTAATGCGTTTAATAATGTATTACTTATATGGATTATTCTATCCCCTGTTGATGTTTTTGTATTTCCTAAAAACCATTTTCCTTTTTCATCTTTTTTCTTATCATAAACATTATGTTGAATATGTATAGTACCATTTTCTAAATCTATATCATTCCAAGTTAATGCAAATACTTCACCAGTTCTCATTCCTGTATAGCAAGATGTTAGAAAGGCACAAGTAAAAGTATCATTATCTTTAAATCTAGTTAAAATTTTATCAATTTCTTCTTGACTATATATGTGTTTTGCATCTCTTTTTTCTTCTTCTATTTTAGGCAATCTTAATGTAATTGTAGGATTATATTTTATAAAGCCATATACATCACAAGCCTCTCTAAATGATCCTTTTAACACTTTCAATATATTTGAGAAATATGTCCTAGAAAATGTATATTTACAACATATATCTGTTATAAAAGAATGTAATTTAACACTTGTCAAAGCAGATAAACGATACATACCAATATTAGGTTTCAAGTATTTTTCTATTATAGTATTATATGATTGAATTGTATTATATCTTAAATTTACTTTACAATAATTTTGCATCCAATAATCTAAATAATCACTATATGAAATATTACTTTCTTTAAAATTTAGTCCTGTAGTTAAATATTCGTTATATGCAATATTTCCCTCCTCTTGTGCTTCAACTTTTGTTCTAAATCCTGATTTACATATTTGTTTTCTTTTTCCATTTATAGGAGCAGCTTCAAAATAATATTGATATGTTTTTCCTCTTTTTCTTACATTTACTGTTCCCATATTTTACCTAATCATCTCCAAATTTAATTTTTTAACATTGTTAATATCTGATAAGTCTTGTCCCTCATTATCAATTAAAAAATTTTGTAACGATGTTTTTAAAATTTTAATACTTCCTAACTTTAAGGCTGGTAAATATCCTTTTTCAATAAGAGTATATATGTAGTTTGGACTTGAATGTAATAGAGAAGCAACTTCTTGAACTGTATAAATCAATCTTTCGTTTTCAATGTTCTTATTCTTTTGTGGAAATACTTTCTCATTATTTTTTTCCATTAGAACATCTCCTATTCCTTATTTAATAGCCTATTTGCATATCCAACTACTCCTTCTTTTCCAAATGAAGTTTGTAGTGGATCTAATTCTCTTTTAAACTTTTTCAAATCTATATTGTTTTTATCTCCTGTTTTTAGTAAATTATTTAATCCAATTAAAGCATAAGCTCTAACTTGATCCCAATTATATAATTCTCTTGCCATTATAAAACCTCCACTTTTACATATTTAGGTACATCAAAACTGCGACCTAGT
This sequence comes from uncultured Clostridium sp., assembly GCA_947648215.1. Classification (GTDB taxonomy): domain Bacteria; phylum Bacillota; class Clostridia; order TANB77; family CAG-508; genus RGIG8482. Next base: position 27,757 of record CANSMW010000005.1, read on the forward strand.
TCTTCTTTAAATTCAAATCTTTTATTCTTTTCATTATAAGAATAAGCACTTTTATTCCAATTACGATACGCCATATTTGATAATCGTTTAGGCTGTGATAATTCCATACTTGCTTGATTGTGCATATTCTTCAAAATCAAATCATCTGCACTATTCTTAAATTGTGCAATTTTTCTTTTAGCTTTTATATGTTCCTTTGTTTCTTCAATATGTTTCCTTTGATTCTTAATTTTTCTTTCCTGTTTTATCTCAACATATCTTTTGTCTTTTTTTAATACTTGTGTTACTGCACTTTTTGAAATATCTAGTTTTTTTGCAATATCAGCTGGTCTTAATTTTTCAATAAAGTACATACTTAAAATTACATCTTTTCGGTTTTTCATAAGTGCCTCACTTTCTTTACTTAACTTTTTGCTAACACTTTAATTGCTTGACAAAACTAATAAGAAGTGGGCTTCTTATTTTAGATTTAGAACTATATAGATTAGGTATCAAGCCAATTCTATTTAGCTTTGAATGAGATTTGTTATTTATAATTTTCATACTCTCATTTCCTCCCTTCTATATATAAACCCACTTCTTATTAAAAACCGAAGCTACTTTTATAATTTTTTTAAATTATTTCTAATTTGTTTTTTTGCTTTATTTACACTATCTCTTATTGCATCTGGTGTAGAGCCTTCTTCTATCGCTATTACAACAAGAGGAATATCTTGCATTTTATTTTTATAGAATCTGTCATTTTGCTTTTCAGAAAGAGTTTCTTTTAAAAATGCTCTTATTCTTTTTTCTTCGATTTCTCTTAATACATCATTTTCAAGATTATTTTTACTTTGAATGTTATCTATATCTTCTTGTCTAAAAAATCGGTCTAAATGTCTTTCTCTTTCGTGCCTTCTCTTGTTTTTCTCATATCTTTGTGATTTATATAAACAATAATAAACATCTTTATCTACTGCTTGAAGTACATAAGTTTCTGGATTTTTATAAAAACCAACTGTATATGTGGCAAATACTTTTATCATAGCTTTTTTAGTATTGTTTATTTTCTTAATAAGATCATCGTAATCTTGTTTAGTTATTTCAACGCAATCTTCATATTTTGTACCTATTGCAAAATTCATATAATATTTAACATAGAAATCATATTTATTTGCTTCATCATAATCTATTGTCTTTTCTTTTGATTTTTCATATTTATCAATTTCTTTATAATTATTTTTCATTTTAAATCCTCCAACAATTAAATTTCTTTGAAAATTCAACTGTTTAGAGGTGGCGACTTGTTTCTAACAAGTCCTAAAAAAGAAATAAAAAAAGCATTATAACTAATACAAAAAATCTTTATATAGATGCTTCTATTCCCATATATTAGGTTATCTTTATAAAATAACTGTTCCATAATATACAACACTCCAGATTCTGCTTTTCAATTTCTTTGTCTGGAGTGTCTATATAATTGATTTCATCTGATGTTAGGAGTTTTGGAACTCAATTTACGGACACTATAATCTGGATTTTGTATTTTGAACTAAAATGGGTATAAAAAAAGAATTTTGGGTAGAAAAAAAGAAAAAAGGGTACAAAAAAAGATGCAATTTGTACTAAAACAAAATTGCATCTTTTTACAAAGGATTCTAAAAAATCAAAGACCTAAATTCACTTTTTATTTTAGGTCTTTGATTTTACTTATTATAATTATCTAAAAACTCTTTCATTGCAATATTAACTAATCTTGTCAATGAAATTCCTGTTTCTTTAGTTATATTATTTAATGCTTTAACATTTTCCTTTCGTATCATAATACTTCTGTATATAGTTATTTCTCCTTCTGGCTTGGCATAATACTTTATATTTCCATTAGATATTAGATCTTCTATGCAAACATTTATTACATCGCTAATTGTAGCATCATATTCATTTTCTACCAGTTGCTTTAGTTCTGTATATAATTTATCTTCTAAATTTATGCTTTTTTGAACAGTAGAATTATCCTTTTTATACAATCTATCTACAGCACTCATATTGCACCTCCTAGCTTTATTTTCTAACCTTTTCACGATTATTATACTTAAAAACTTTGTTGTATGTAACTTAATTATTTCGTGTATATATACACGATAGTAGGTTGTATATTGAATCTTTTTATTATATAATTGTTTTACTATTTTATGGAAGGAGGTAGAATCTATTATGCAAATATCAGAAAAGTGCGTAAAACTCTTGCACGATTGTAATATTCCTATGTTAAGATCTAATTTTTTAATGGCTGATTTAGAAAAAATATTGTATGGAGTAATAGATGAACAAAATGAAAAAGAACTTAATTATGATGATTACTGGCATAAGTCATTAAGCAATGATATGTTAAATTTAGCAAATGAATGGAAAGATAAAACATTTTCAGAGGATTTATTTTTAATTTTAAATAACAATTTAAAACAAATTACAGAAAATGATACAACTAAATATTCTGCTCAAATGATATTTCCTTTCTTTGTTGAAAAGAAATTAGCTGGATTTGCAATTTTCTTTAGGACTAAAGGAGATTATATTCCTAGTAGTGCTAAAGCACCAAAAACAATTAGAAACTTTATACAAAATGTTTTAAATGAAGAATCAGATTTTTAAGGAGGTCTTATGAATAAGAAAAATAATATTTCATCAAAGATTGATAACGATTTATTTAGTCAAATAGATATTGACTATGTTGATGAAAAATTTGAACAGAATCTACCTTTATTACTTCAATATGAAAAGTATATAGAGATTGATAGAAAATTAGCGAAAATAAATTTAGAGTTAGTATCTTCTTTAGATGAAAAACAAAGAGAACTTTTACGAAAATACCAAAATGCTTCGTTAGATGCTACTTCCTATCAAAATTGTTTATCATATTATATAGGTCTTAAAGCTAGAAACGAAACAGAAAAATTAAAATAGTTTATTACATAAGTTATTACATAATAAACTATAAATGCTTTTATAATATAAGGTAAGTTGATAAATGGCAAGTATTCAACTTATCTTTTATTATCATATTCTTCTAAAAATTCCTTTATGGCACAATTTAATAATCTTGTTACTGTAATTCCAGTCTTTTTATACATTTTTTGCAAATTATTTAAGTTTTGTTTTCTTATCATTATACTTCTATATGTTACTGTTTCAAGTTTTGGCTTTTCGTAAAATGATGGATTATTTGCCTCTATATATTCTTCGATACATACATTAACAATTTCACTAAAAGATGCATCATAATTTTTATTGACAAATTTCATTAGTCTTTTGTATAAACTATCATCAATATTAACTGTCTTTTTAATTGTTTTATTATCAATAGAATATAATCTATCTATTGCACTCATATATACACCTCCCATTACTCATTTTACAACCATTTGTATTATATAAAAAATAATAGGCAAATAATACTTGTCATTATTCTTCGTGAACGAATAATAATAGGTTAGATATACAAAAATAAGAGAGCATAATACTCTCTTTAAATTCATAAATAGATTTTCTATATAAAAGTTAATTGTTCTTCTTGTTTCATTTCTTTTTTATATTCTTTGACTATATCACTCATTCTATAAAGTAGCCCATATCTTTCACATTCTTCTTTAAATATTTTGCTTAAATTCTTATTTAGTGGATAGCAAAAATAATTATTTCCATAGGTTTTTATATATTTTTCTTTTAATTTAGGAAATATTTTATCCAGCTGCTCATAAAAATATTCTCTTTGATTTTCTCTTAATGTAACTCCTCCCATTGAGAATATAAATTTTGCTCCATTTTCATAAGATAATCTTATTACATTTTTGATATTCTCCTCCGAATCTGTTATAAATGGAATAATTGGTGTTAGTAATGTTCCAACAAATAATCCCTGTTCTGATAATTGTTTCATTGCTTTTAGTCTTTCAGAAGAAGAACATACATTGGGCTCTATTTTTCTTGATAAACTATCATCTGCTGATGTAATTGTAAATTTAAGTATTACATCTGCTTTTCTGTTTATTTCCTTAAATATGTCTGTATCTCTAATAATTAAACTACTTTTTGTTTCGACTGATACTCCAAAATTGTAATATGAAATCAGCTTTAATGCTTGTCTTGTTATTTCATATTGTTTTTCAAAAGGATTATATGTATCTGACATTGCACCTATTCCAATTACTCCTTTTTTTCTTTTATTTCTTAACTCTTGATTTAATATTTCTATTTCATCTTTTTTTGCTCTTACTCTATCAAAATCTTCTACTTGATAGCAGTTACTTCTACTATCACAATAAATACATTTATGACAGCAACCTTTATAGAGATTCATATTATAATCAATTCCAAACCATTCTTCTCCGTGTGTTGCTTTTTGGAGTATTGTCTTTGCTTTTATAAATTCCATAATTATTTCCTTTTTCTTATTGGATGTCTTATAACTGTTTTTAACTTATTTACATCACATCTTCTTGGATCACTTAAATAAATTTCGTGATGGAAACGAGTATCAGTAATATCTAGTTCATATCCATTCTCTATCATATATTCGTGCATTAAACTAATAGTTTTAGGCTCATCATCATAAGAGTCTATGTGCATACATTGAACGCAGATTCCTTCATCATAAGTTAAAAATTCTACTTTTGAAAAGTCTTGTTTCTTTTTCTTTGTAGCCTCTTGGGTAGCCCATTCAAAATCTTCTTTTGTTACAAAGTCTGGTAGTCTAATAATTGAAATAAAGTTAAATTTGTCTTTACTTTTATAATCTATACTACTTTTATTTCCTTCTTGCCACCAGAATCCTTCAAGTGGTGGAACTACATATTCAAAATAACCATTTATTTTATATATTCCCTTATAACTCATTTTTATAGTAAAAGCAATCGAATACAAAAGTCCTATTGAATCTTTATATTCACTATTTTCATCATTAGGATTTCCTTTTCCTCTAACTGCAATGTAATTCATTTTAGGAATTTCTACAATACTAGGTTTATTCTTTGGCATATAAAATTCCTTATATTCCTTTTTATAATCAAAAGCCATTTATCTCTATCCTTTCTCTCTAATCTTCTAATGCAATATAAATATGAATTTCTTGTTTCTGCATATCTTCGGAATTATTTTGATATTCTTCAAAATCACAAGTGTATTTCCTTTTTAAATCCATATTCCATATTTCTTGCCAAGCCTGTCCTACTGAATTTTGCACATCTCCTGTTATTATAAATTTAGCATATTTTCCCTTTGGAACAATAATACTTTTTAATTCTTCGCCTATTTGTAGTTCTTGACTTACTTCTGCTCCTGCAATAAATGTATAAGGTTTTGTATAATCTCCCTCATATTCTGTATATAATCCTATTGTTTTACTATTTACCTTATTTGTCATCTTCTCATAAATTCCATCTGCAAATAATTTCTGCCAAGTTATTCCTATATCTTGCACAGCCTTTCCATCTTTATTCGTTGTTTTTATTTTAATTCCTGCAACGACCTTTTCCTCTAATTCTACAATTTCATATTTCATAATTTATACCTCCTATAGATGAAGTATATAACACTTAACTTGACAACTGTGTGTCATATTATAAATAATTTTTTAAAGTTTTTTCTAATTTATCTTTTATAATTTTTTTTGCTCTATTTGGTGCTATAACTTTTATATGTTCTCCAAAAGATAAAATATATCCATATACCCATTCATTCTCTGGATATTCTACTTTTACAATAAAGTTTCCATTTTCTTTTTTAGATATTTCGCTATTTTCAAATTCATCATATACTCTATAAGCCATTTCTTTACTTATTTCTAATTCAAGTAATATGTTTTTAAAATTATATTTTTCTTCTTTTTGCTCTTTTGGTAGTTCTCTTTCAAAATGTTCTTGTAATGTCTTAATTTCTTTTATTCTAGCAATTTTGAATATTCTGTAATCTTCTTTATTTCTACAATAACTTATTAAATACCAGGATTTATCTTTAAACCATATTTGCAATGGCTCTACAATTCTTCTACTTTCTTCTCCATTGGAATTATAATAGTTAAATTCAATTAGTTTCTTGTTCAAAATTGCAGATTTAATAATATCAAATCTATTCTCTTGCATATTATCTTTGCTCCAGTTAGATAAATCTATTCTGATCCAATCGTTTATCTCTTTATTAAATAATGTACTTAACTTCTCTAAAATATCTTTTTCATCTTGTCCTCTTACTTTTATCATCCCCTGCAAAGCAAATAAAATTTGATTTTGTTCTTCTTCAGAAAGTATTGTTTTATTTAGTACATATTCATCTAAAAGTCCTATTCCTCCATCTTTTCCTTTACTTGCATAAATTGGTATGTTCGCACTACTTAATGCTTCTATATCTCTATATATAGTTCTAGTTGATACTTCAAATTTATCTGCTAGTTCTTTTGCTGTAACTTTTTTCTTCTGCATTAGTATATACACTATTTCAAATAATCTATTATTTACTTGCATATTCTCCTCCTGCAAGTATTATATCATATAAATATGACATCTGTCTGTCATATTTTAAAAAAGGAGATACTAATTTCTTAATATCTTCCTATAAATCTACATTATTGTTTTTTCTAATTGGAATCCAAACTTCACTATAGTATTTTCATACTCAATTCCTTTGCTTATAATCTTCCTATTTACATCAATTTTCTGGATATTCTTTATCTTTCCAATACCACCATTTTAATTTTTCTTCTTCCCAGATAGTATGTTCTGCATAATATATAGCCATTCTAAAAAGATATAACTGACATTTATCTTCTTTAAATCCCTTTGCTATGCAATCTTTAAAATATAAATCTTCTGGATCTTTTCCTTTTAAATCTTCAATACAAGTAATGCCTATATTTAATAAAGATTGTTTTGTTTTTTCTCCTATATTTGGTATTGTTATTAAATCTGTTTTCACTTTATACCTACCTTATTCTATAACTAATCTTCTTTCATTAAATCAGTATAATAAATAATTTCTTTTTGTAGTTTTCTTGCATATTCCATTTCTAAATTTGTGCTTTTTCCAACATAGTTGTCTTTATTTATTACTAATATTGCATCAGATATTTCTATTCTTTTAAAATGTGCTTCTTTTAGTTTTTCTAATTGTTCCTCTGTTCTTTCATAATTCTCTAAAACTGGATAAACTGGTGTAAGAATACAATTACCTTTTAAAGACAACTTTTCTGCAATATCCATCATTTCTTTTTGAAATTTTAAACTTCCACATAATGTTATTATTTTCATTATATAATCCTCTCTTACTTCTTATTGACTTATCAATTTGTAATTATCTGGTTACTTTATATCATTGTCTTTCCAAAAATCATAAATTACATTAGCAAGCTCTTTTGGATTATCAATATTTACTTCGTGTCCTGCATTTTCTATAATTTTAAATTTACTATTTACTATAACTTTATTCAACTGTCTTGCACTTTTCATATTTATATTATCTTTTTCCTTTTCCCCACATATAATTAGTGTATTACATTTTATAGTTGGAACTTTATCTGGAATAGATAAGTTACTCATTGAATTTAATAATCTAATCATATCTTTTTTAGGGCAACCTATTTTATCAAATATCTTTTTAGGCATAAATCTGTAAATAATATTTTGTATAGTAAATATAGTTTTTGGTATTTCGTATGGTGTTCCTATGAGTATTATTGAATTTACCTTTTCTGGAAATTCTGCTATATAATCAATAGCAAGTATTCCACCAAGTGAAAGTCCTACTAAATTTATTTTTTCATTAAAACTATTACAATAATCAACAAATGTTTTATACATATTCTCATAATTTACTTGATAATTTTTTACAATAGAAAATAAGTTCGGTGTTTCAACATTTATCCTATTATTACTTAATTGTTTTCTTACTTCACTCCAACTTGTTTTATCTTGTCCTAATCCGTGAACTAAAATATTTACCATTTTTAATCTCCTCTATATTGACTTTATCTTTATGATTTTATTTCTTTAATTCTTCGTAAATCATTGCTACATAATATTTCTAAATTGTTGAATATCTTTTCATCATTCCAATTCCACCATTGTATTTGTTCTAAATATTCTATAAGTTCATCATCGAATCTTTTTTTTATAACATTACACGGATTTCCGAACTGCAATATGGTATGGTGGAATATCTTTTGCTACAACAGAATTAGCACCAATTATTGCACCATCTCCAATATGAATTCCTGGCATTACTGTTACATTTTGCCCTATCCAAACATCATTTCCTATTATAGTATCTCCTTTTAATGGTAAATCTTCCATTGTAGGAGTAGTCTTTTCCCAACCATTTCCCATTATATTAAAAGGATATGTTGTTACTCTACTCATACAATGATTAGCACCATTCATTATAAATTCTATTCCAGAAGCTATTTGGCAAAACTTTCCGATAATTAGTTTATCTCCATTAAATTCGTAATGATGTGTAACGTGTTCTTCAAATTTATCAGCCCCATTTTTGTCATCATAATATGTATAATCTCCAACTATTATATTAGGTCTTGTTATTACATTTTTTATAAAACAAACTTCCTTAATATTAGGATTTGGAAATTTGCTATTTTTATCTGGTCCAAATTTCATATAATTATTCCTCCATTCCTAGCAATAGTCATTATGCTCTATTAAAAATTATTACCTTTTCTTTCATTGATACTTTACTAACTTCATATCCATATTCCTTTAATTCTTTCTTATAAGTTAAAAATGAATGGTCTATATCAAATCCTAAAATATCTTTAATTTCCCCATAAGATAATTTATAATTATCCTTATTACTTTTCTTTAAATAATTCCATAATGGATCATATTTGCTCATCACAAGTACCTCTCTTTATTGTAATTTAAAATTATTCTTCTCTATTATTTTTATCTTTGCTTTTCTCTTTATCTAAATGAGTAAATGCCAAACATAAAAACGAAAAGCCTAAACACAAGAACATTACTGCTGTTCCAGTATTCTTATCTATAAAATTCAATATAGCTCCAATAAAATAACATATTGAAGCAGTTAGAAATCCTACAAAACTCACTTTCTCTCTTTTCTCTTTTTTCATATTCTTACCTCCTTACCAAATTGAGTAGTATTACTTATTTAATTTTTTTATAAATCTATCAATATTTTCATTTAATATTTTGATTTCTTTACTTTTGTCTATGTTTTTGCTTACCATTTTTGTAATAAATTTATCAAAACCTTTTTGTTTTTGTATATCCATTTCTCCTCCAAAAGTATCATAAATAATAGCACTATTTAATAAATCTTTTGGAATATTTTGCTCATAATAACTTTTCCAATTTTCATTAAAGCCACAACAAATGAAATATGCTACTTTTTTTGATTTTAAAGTTTCAATATTACTAATCAAAAATTTTCTTACTTTTTTGTCTATCATTCCCATTCTAATTGGAGTTCCCACAATAATTAAATCATATTTGTTTATATCTTCATCTTGATTTAGAATATTTACCATTTTAGAATCTTTTAATTGTCTATTTATTTCTTTAGCACATTTTTCTGTTGTCCCTGTTTTACTAGCATAAATAATTAAAGTTTTCAAATTATTTCCTCCTACTCGACAATTTGTAATTTTTATTACTGTTTCAAATATTTTCTTAATTCTCTTTTAAATTCATCAACAGATAATTTACTTAAATCTTTATCAAAAGCTAATGAAGAATCTGTTATTTCTTGTCCCATCCAGCTTTCTTTTCTATACTCATTTTTTTCTTCTAATGAATTAAAAGTAACTTCTACTCTATATAATCCTTCATATTTTCCTAAATATTTCTTTATGGAAACCCTACTATCTTCTAAAAACAAATAACTATCTCTAATTATTTCTGAATATGAACTTTCTTTTAATTCTAAAAATTCCACTTTAGATATATTTATTTTTTCTATAACATTATTATAATTATCTAATATTTCTTTTTGGTATTTGTTATCTTTTCTTTGAACTCTTAATTTATCATTGATATAATATCTTTCATATCTGATTGGCTTACTTAAATTCAAATTATCTAAAGAATCTATAATATACCTTTTTGTTAATTTTCTCATAAGAATCTCCTCTATAACTTGTGGTTTATATTACTCTATATCAAAATTTTCTGTTTTCAAATCACAATAATATCTACCACTTGTTGCAGTAAATTTTAAAACACAATAATCTGGATCAGTTACACCTCTTTTATAAAACATTGTATCTCCCTTTTTCCAGATCATATTTTTAGTTTCTTGATCTGTTAATACTTTCATTTTACCCTTTAACATAACCCCAACATATTTAATTAGTCCTTTATGATAAAAGTATATACTAGCATTAGGATTATCTTGATACTGTTTTATTCTCATAGATGAAGTATTAGTAGAAAAATAAAATTCTTTTAATCCATTTCTTTTTCTAGGTTTTAGCATTGCTTTTACATTAGGATAATTTTCATTATCAACAGAACATATAAAACTAACTTTTTGTTTATCAATAAAATTTTCAATTTTCTTTAAATTCATAATACTTCATCTACCTTTCTAATTACTATTTTGTTTTAACTATAATATCATAAAAACACAAATTATTCTATATTTTTAACATTTTTCTTGTTTTCGACAAATTTCAACACACTATTTTATGTAAATATGATAAGATATATATGAAGGGAGTTGATATTTATGGATTCTAAAACAATCTATTTAATTATGAAAAATACTGCAAAACTAGAAAAACTAATTGAAACCAATGCTCCTTATGAAAAGATCATCAAACAAAGTCAGAAATTAGACAAGTATATTATGATACAAATGAAACATATTAACAAAATAGGAGTTAGTGCTTAAACTAGCTCCTATTTATTCTTTTATTGCAATCAACAATTCATTAGGTTGTACTGTCATATTTGCATTTTTATAAGTATATTTTGCTCCTGCAAAATATACTTCATATCCATTGTTTTCAAAATAGTCCTTATTTATCTTCAAGAACTTATCTATTTCTAATTCTGATAAATTGTTTTTAACTCTTAATTCGTAAAAAGTATATCTTATAAAATTCTTATCTTCACTTTCATTCAATTTATCATTTATATAGTTAATTACAAAAGCATCTGTCATTTTCTCACTTCCAATCTCAAATGGAATTATATCATATTCTTGTTATTATGTATAGATTTTTGCTTGTATTTTGTTATTCGACAACATTCGACACAAACCCCTATGGAAAAGGCTAAAAAGGGTACAAAAAAAGAAGTTTACAGTATTGAATTGACATAATTTTTGTGATATAATGTGGAAAAAAATAGGAGAAACATTTGTGAGGCTAAATTATGGTTAATATACTTATCGGCAACAAGAATACTAGAGAAACTGATATTCTTTGCCACGAACTTGCAAATGACAAAAATTATAGGGTTGATAATGTTGTTACTGGAAAAGATGCAGTAACTATGTATTGGGATATGAATCCAGATATTTTAGTTTTAGATAATAACTTATCTGATATGTCTATTGAAGATATAGTAAATAGATTATCTTGTAATCCTTTAGAGCAAAAACGATGTAATACTATTCTAACACTATCGCCACACTATAAAATTAAATTGAATAATGTTGCAAAAATCAATGAGATTATATATAAACCTATTTTAAATAATGAGTTAGTTGAAACTATAAGAACAATGTCTATTGATTATAATACTCCAGATTTAGAAGTTGGTGAAATTGATTGGCTTTTACAATCTCTAAACTTTAATTGTATGTCTGCTGGATATAAATATATGCGAGATGCTATTGTTTACTGCTATTATAGACCAGATGAATTAGAGTTTTTAACTACAGTATTAAAATATCTTGCTTACAAATATGAAGTTCCAGAATCACGAGTTAGAGATTCATTAAAGAGTTGCATTAGACCATTTAATAATACCAATATATATGGTTGCCCAGATGATCTATATAAGGTATTATACAATAGTGGTAATAAATTATCCCTTAAAGATTTTATAGAAAGAATCGTTTTTTATTTGATTAGGGTAAAGAAAAAAGGTAGAATATTCTAGTTATTAGAAGTATCCTACCTTTTCTTTTTAAAACTGTGCATTTAAGTATTCTTTATAAGAATCTATAATTCCCTCATATCTTGTTTGGGTTTGTTCTCTAATTACTGTATTCATCTTATCTCCAATAATCTTTTTAGCTTCCAAATATTCCTCTTTTGGAATGTCTAAAGCTATAAAGTTAAATGCTGGTACATTATCATTTAATACTTTTTTAGATTGTTTAATTATATCAAGTCCATTCATATTAGTTCCAAAATCATATTTAGAAAAGACCATTTCTGGCTTAAATTCAATAATTTTATTGTAAGTATCTTCTGGATTTTGAGTTGTAGCAACAATTTCTACATCTTCAATTCTTTTTAATATATTAACAATCTCATCCTTTGTTTTGTCATCATCATAAGCGATTAACGCTCTAATCTTTTTCATAATACTATCTCCATTCATATTTACATATTCATCAATATACTTGATTACATTATCGTTTATTGCATTTCCAAGCAAGAAGTCTATACCATTTTCCGTTTTTATTATATCCCCATTGGCTAAAATTAAAATATTCTTTTCTAAATCTTCCTGTTTCTTAAAAGTTACACTACTAATATTTTCATACTTTTCATATACTTTTCTTACTACTTTATCAAATTCAAAGTTTGTAATTTCAAATAATTCTTTATTCTTTTCAGCAGTTTCTCGTAGTGGCATAAATTGATATAATTTCCAAATACCGATTTTATAATTATTTAAGAAATCACCTAATTCTTCAATTTCTTCAAGATTTTGTTTATTTACTACTGTATTTATATTCACTTTCAATTTCTTATAGTTTCCAGACTTTATATAATCAAGTATATTATGGATATTTGTAAAGTGCCTCTCCCCTCTACCTAATATATCATTAGTTCTATTATTTATAGAATCTAATGACATTGTTAGATCATCTAAATAATTCAATATTTCGTAGTTCTGCTCTAATAATTTTCCATTTGTTATGATTCTATTATAGATTCCGTTCTCTTTTGATATTTTGATTAACTTATACAGCTCTGGATATAATAGTGCCTCCCCACCAGTCCAGGTAATATGTGTTATTCCATCTCTTATTAGATTATATAGTATCTTTTCATTCTCTTTATAATCTAGTTCTCTTATGTTTATGAAACGATGACAGTATTTGCAATTTTGATTGCATCTTGAAACAATATTCCAACATACTTTCTTTTTAATTTTCATAATTCATCCCTCTTTCATAAATTGTATTTGTATTATATATTTATTAGGAATAAGTGTAAATCAACACTTTTGAGGGGTATCCTACATTTTTTTGTAGGTAAAAAAAAGAATATCCTCTTTGGATATTCAATATATGCTTATAAAATTTAGTAGTTTTATTGTTTTTTTAGATATTTTTTTATAAATTGTTTATCAACTTTTGTTAATTGATTTTTCAAATATACTATTTTAATACTGTTTCTAGGTAACTTTATAGGAACTTTAACTTCATACAATTCGTTATTTTCTATATATCTACGAGCAGTTTCTTTCATTACATAGGCGATTCCTATTCCATCTAGTGCTGCATTTACTCTATCTTCTGTAGTAGGACATCTTAATATTGCATCAAGAGAAATATTGTAATCTTTTAGTCTTTCGTTTAATTCTACAGTTGAAATTCTATCTTCATAATTCAAAATATATTTATAATTATTAAAATCTCCTATATCTTTTATTTCTATTTTTTTATTAGATACAAAGACATTTTCAATAGTTTCTATTTCTTCTATCTCTAAATCTTCTTTATATTCTGGAGGAATAACATCTAAAATAATAAAGTCTATTTTATTACTTTTTAAGGATTCTATTAGTTCTTTACTGTTAGATTCTGTGTCTAAATTTATTTGAATATTTGGATAATCTTTTACAAGATCAACAAGTCTTTTTCTTAAAAAGAATTTTGTTATATGTGAAGGACATCCTACAGATATTTTTCCATTTTCTAAACTATTTTTACTTTCTATTATCGTTGGTATAAAATCAAATAATCCGATTGATTTCTTAGCTTGAATGTATGTTTCTTTGCCGAACTCTGTTAGTTTTAGTCCTTTGTTAGAGCCTTTATTTTTTCTATAAAATAATTGTACTCCTAATTGATCTTCAAGTGCATTGATATTTGCACTAACAATCCTATCACTTACATTTAATTTTTCAGCAGCTTCAGCAAAACTGTCAGATTCTGCTACAGTTAAGAAAGTTCTATATAGATTTAGGTTTATATTATTTACATTAACCATTATTCTCTATCTCCCCAATATCTTCTTTAATTCCATTTCAGCTTTTTTTACAAAAAAATCGCTTTCATCTATTGGTATTTCTAACTCTCTTATCATTTGTTTTAATTTGTCTACTGTATCAAGTCTTTCATTATTTTCTACTGTTTCAACTTCAATTAAGCTATCTCCATTTTCTATATCTTTAATTGCAATTTCAAGTCCATTTTTGCCATATACTAAACTACTTTCTCTAATATTCATTATTTCTTTATATTCGATTGCTTTTATAAAACTTTTGCCCTGTTCTAAATTCTTTATTTCACAATCAACTTTTTCTTGGCTAATAATATCTCCATTCGGTGCAATATCTTTATTTTTATATGTCATTTTAATAATATCATAGTTACTTGTAAAATCACTTGGCTCATATTGTTTTATATTTCTTATCAAAATATAGTGATTTAATATTTCTATAGGCGATAATTTCGTTATATCTAAATCTTTTGAAATATAATATGTATCATCTAAAAAATACTTATCAACTATTTCAAATCCTTTATTTTCTAGTATGTTATACATTTTCTCTATACTACATTTTAATTTAACTGTTATTTCATTACTCACCAAATATCTCTCCTTAAAAATATTACTTTTTAATTATAACACATTATGTCAATTTTGTAAAGTCAAAAAACTTCTAAAAAAGCCACCATTTCAACAATAGTAGCTATTTTTCTTATATAAAATTTTATATACTATCAATACATCTAAACACATTACTATATTGTTCTTGTAATTTGCTTATATCTCCATTTTTAGAACTATGGCTCATTATATAATCTACAATTTGCATTTTACATCTTTTTAGTTCTTCTTGATTATAATCCTTATCTTCAATAATTACTCCTGCTTTTTCTATTAGTTCTACATCTTTTTTAGTACATTCGTTTAATATGTTCATTACTGCTACTTCCCTTCTTTGTTTTATATGTTACTATCATTAGTACATTGTTTTATACTGCCATATCAGCATTTTGATATATAAATTTTGTTCTTTTAATCAAATTGATTTGCTAATTGATCTATTGAAATTCCACCTTTATCATCCCAATCTATTTTTATATTATCAAATTCTTCATTTCTAAAATCATTTAATCTTTGATAATCTTCTGAACTCATTTTAAAATTCAAAGCCTCTTTATTTTCATCTATTCTAACTATATTTGTAGATTTTACTAATGCCGTCATATTTTTTTCTTTTATTATCCAATTAAGTATAATTTGATTTTGTGTTTTATTATATTTTTGAGCCAATTCTATTAGTAAAGGATAATTTCTTTTCGCAGTTCGATTTCTTCTTAATGGTTGGTAACATAAAAATTGTATGTCATTTTTGTTACAATAATCTAAAACATTTATATCTTCATATATTTTACACTCTAAATTATATATACCCTCAAAAAAATCAATTTTTATTTTTCTATTTATTTCTTCTAATTGTTCTAAATTCACATTACTTATTCCAATATATTTTACTTTGCCTAAATCCACTAATCTTTTAATTTCTTTATAAACATCCATTAAAGGTATCTTTGAAAATGAAGGTTTATGTAATTGGAGCATATCAACATACTCTAAATCAAGAATTTGTAAATATTGATTTAATTGACTTTCAATATCACCTATATATTCAATAGTTGGCTCTAAATTTGTAGCAATAAATATTCTCTTTCTATCAATTTTGTCTATAAATTTTTTTATTTTTTTAACAACTTCTCCATTATTATAAAGCATTGATAGAGATAAATAATTTTGTCCTATATTATAAGAATGAAGCAATGCTTCCATATCGTTGTCAATATTTGCATAATCTATTTTCCAAGTTCCTATTCCTATTTTGAATATGTTATTTTTATTTATCATAATTTTACTCCTTAAATATAATTTTCAATAAATTCTTCTTTTAATAAACCTGTTATACATTCATCTGCATATTCATTTGTTGCTAGGCATAAATATTTTTTTCTCCTTATGCCTTCATCTTTATATCCTAATTTATGTTGCATATTTTTAGATTTTTCATTACCAGTAAAATATCCATTTTCAATTCTTCGTAATCCTAATACTTCAAAAGCATATTTTATTCTTGTACTAAATGCCTCTATGCCATAT
The DNA here is from genome assembly GCA_947648215.1 of uncultured Clostridium sp. GTDB lineage: Bacteria > Bacillota > Clostridia > TANB77 > CAG-508 > RGIG8482. The sequence goes on from CANSMW010000005.1 coordinate 44,309, forward strand.
CCATTTTTTTGATATTTTTCATTTAGCCATATACCACCACCAGCAGTTCCATCCTTCTTGTTTATAGATTCTATTGAAGTTCCTCCAATCACTTTATTGCTTTCTTTTAAAACTATTGCTAGCATAAAACTTTTTGATTCTTTTTCTAATTGTTTTGCATAAGCAATAAATTCTTCTGCATCTTTTTTAGTATAAGGATATGGAACAGCAGCTAACCATTTTGAAACATTTATATTATTTAATCCTTCTATTAGATCATCAATATCTTCATATTCCCAACTTCTTAAAATTAGTCTTTCACTTTTTATTATCATAACCAAATACTCCTGTTCTTTTATATTTTCATATCACCACTATATAAATAAAAACGATTGATTTCATCTATACTTCTTATGACTTCTTTTTCTCCTAACATTCTTTCTTCATCATCTATACATTCAATGCCTATTACCCTTTTTAAATTGTATTCTAGCCATCCAAACTTTGCTTTATAATCAGCTTTTAATGCTTCACCAAAGTCGCTTAAATCTCCACCATTTTCTTTGTATGTATTTACAAAAACTTTGAATTTGTTTTTGTCAAAATATTTTTGACCTCCACTCCAGTTCCAAGCAGTATCTATAACTTCCATACTAGGATTTATTAAACCAGATGATTCCCAATCTATTAGAACAGGCTCTCCCTCTTTATTCCAAAGTATATTAGGTAAATCTAAATCTCTGTGGCTAATCAACATATTTTTAGAAATTATTTCTAAATTTTTTATTGCTTCTTTATCAAGTTTTCTAAACTTTTCTATATTTTCAGTCAATAATTTTTTTATTTTATTATTATCTATTTTTTCCAAATAAAAAATCCAATCTATCTCATTTGTATCGTAATATGCCTTACATTTTTCTTTAAGTTCTGCATAATCTATTTTATGAAGATTTGATAGTTCTTTAGCAACTTTTTTGCATTTATCAAGTGTTAGCTCCTCATCTTTTATGCTATATCCATCAAACCAATTAAACACTAGAAAATAGTAGTTTTCAATTTTTTGTAATACCTCATTATCAATTACTTTTGCAGGCAAACAACTAACTCCGTTATCTTTTGCTATATTAGATACTGTTTCTGCAAATATATGATTACTTATTGCATTTTCTCTTTTCATAACTTCTGGATTTAAAAGTTTTATTGCATAAGTATCAATAGTTGTTTTTACTTTATACATTCTATTTAATAATCCTCCAGATACTCTGATAGGATTCTCTATGATTTCTCCTAGATTACACCTTTTTACTAATTTTTCTATTATTATATTTACACTATTTTCTTCTTTCAATAAAAACCTCCTATAATTTTACTAATTAACCTTATCATCAGACCAGTCTTTATTAAACATTACAATTCCATCAATAGTAAATCCAAATTTGTTATAATATTTTTCTTTATCTAATTCGGTCGATAAGATTCTTCTTCCAAAGCCTTTATAATGTTCACAAACTTTATTCATTAAATTTGTTCCAATATGTTGTTTTTGAAAATTTGGCTTAACTAACAAATATGTAATAAAAACATTTATATATCCATCACTAATTGTAGATATTAAACCAACTAATTCTTTATTATTCCATACTGAAATAACTAAATCACTATTCTTTATTGCATTATATAATCTATTAGGATATTCTGCTGTTTTCCAACCGACTGATGAAAATAATTCTGCCAATTTATTCTTATCAATATCCTTTATATATTTGTATTCTAATTTATTATCCATATTTCCTCCATAAAGCTAGATTTATTTCTGCATTTCCCAGCTTTTAAAATATATACATTCCTTCTTATCATTGAATTTTATCTCATATATTCCATCAAATTCTGTAACATCTCTTTGAAATATCCAATTTACAATTACTGTATTATCTTCTATTGCTAGAATTTTAAATTCCAACTTCTTTATATCTTGATTATCAATATTCTCCCATTCTTTTGCAATTTCCTCATATTTAGTATAAGGTGTTAAAAATGGTGTTTCTTGATAAAAGTTTGTATTAGTAAATAATGATGCAGCTTTATTAGAATCTTTATTTAACCAAGATTCTTTTAGAATGTCTAACCAATTTTCTATATATTTTCTATCCATAATAAGTTCAACTCCATTTCTATTTATTTTATTATTCCTCCAGAACAATGAAGCTCATATATTAAATTATTATCTTTATACACTTGCTCAATTCCATCAAAATTTTCTATTGTTCCATTTGTTTTAAAAGTATAGATATATCCATTATTTTCAAATTTAATTGGCCCTCTTGCTGGAATTATATTTCTATCTTCACCAACTTTCATTAGTGCTGGTCTTAATGCGTTATCCATTGCTTCTTCGCCTAGTGCATCATCATAAGTTATACCATAATAATTCATTCCCCATATTGGCTTATTATTATCACAATATACAACTTCCTCACCCATAAATTTAATTCCACCAAAATATGTATCGTGGTATGTATATTTTTTATTATCAATTATTTCTTCATAATTATAGTCTGATGATCCAACTCTACTTTCTGCGACTTTTTCTATTGTACTATTAGCATAGGTGGATTTCTTTGCTCTAATCAAAAAATCAATAAAAGTCTTATCTATAATATTTCCTGCATAGTAAGTTTCTGCATAAAAGCTATTATCTCTTAACATTTTATCAATAGATTCAAATTCACATTCTGCAAATTCTTGGCATAATTTCAATATTTCTTTTTCATTATTATTATTTAACACATATTTCTTTATTTCGCCATTTTTGAATTTAAAGATAAATACCTTATCTTTGCCTAAATATTCATTCCAAAATCCATTTTCAAGCGTTTCACATATATATTTTTCAAATAACTCAATCTTGTTATCATCAAATATAACTCCACAATTATTTCCAAATGATTTTATTTTAAAATTATCTTGTTTAAGTGCATCAATATTATTGATTCCCATTACATAACTATAATTCATAATTTCATTCTCCTATTATTATTCATTATTTAATTCCTTTAATTCTTCTTTAACATTTTCCCAGGGATATACAGATACCAAACTGTAATTTATATTTAATTCTTTACATTCATTCTTTGACAATTCTTTCATTTCATTAGTAGTCATTGCCCAAGTGGTATAACAAACATTATTAACACTATTTCTATATGTATAATCTCTTGTTAGTGAAACATAAATGATTTTTACATCATCACCAAATTTTTGTCTTATTAGGTCAACTGCTATATTAGCAGTTTTTCCTGTAACGTGATTTCCTTCGACAAGTAAAATACATTCATTGTTATCAATACTAGAATTATCAATATATTCTAATCCTATTTTCTTATCAATATTATTAGTTTCGCTATTATGTTTTAATTGAATAGGTAACATATCAATAACGCCAAATAAATGTGAAAATATTACTGCTGGAATTTCTCCACCACGCATAATAGGACTAATGTACTTTATCTTTAAATGATTTTCTTTTAAGTAGTTATTGACATCTTTATAAATTTTATCAATAAATCCATCTATTCTTTCCCAAGAAATCAAATCTAAATCTTTTTCTGTATATATGTACTTCATTATTTTTCCTCCATTCTCTATTTATTCTACTAATTTATGTTGTTCTGGATACCAAGCAGGAGTACACGGCATAACAATAGTACAATTTGCATCCCAATAATATTTTTCTCCTTTATCTATTAGAATTGCATCTCCCTTTTTAAATTCTATTATTTCATCTGCTTTATTTAATGTTCCTTTGCCTTCTATAACATATATCAATTCTTTACATTCTTCATTCATACAATATCCTATATCTGGGTATCTTCCATTTATAACAGCAGTTGCACAGTCTATATCTTTATCTTTAAAGCTATATTCTAATACTTTACATTTCTCACTATTGTTAGACTTTTCTGCTTGTTCAAGCTTTATAATTTTCATTATATCTTTTCCCTTCTATTTAATATTCTCCATTTGATAGTGTGTTTCTGTTTCTCCATATACTTTAAATCCTAATCTTTCATATAATTTTTTAGCTGGATTATCTTTAAATACTTGTAATACTGTTCTAATACCTTTTCTGTGATTTTCTCTTAATTGTTCTTCTAAAATTTTTCTTCCTATACCTTTATTTTGATATTCTTTTAATAGGCTTATCTCATTTATAAATAAATCACCATTCTCTGTTGTATGTACTACATATATTCCTACCATTTCATTATTGACTATAATAATCTTTTTATGTTCTAAATGTTCATTCAAATCTTGTTTTAACCTTTGTTTTTGCTCCTCATCTTCCCAACCCCAAATTTTATCAACATACCACTTAAAATTTTGTTTCTTTAAATTAAATAAAAAATCAAAATCTTCTAAAGTACACTTTCTAAAGCTATATTCCATATTTTCACCTTTCTTATTTTTAGATACTCTTTCCACCATCTACTAAATATATAGATCCAGTAGTCCATAAAGACTTATCTGATAGTAAAAATTCTATTGTTGGTGCTATATCTTTTTTTGCATCTCCAATTCTTCCTAAAGGATATAATGCCTCTTTATCTTTCGACCATTTATCATAACCTTCTTGTGTATAATCCCCACTTGCTACATAAATGTTAGTATATACTGCTGCTGGATTTACACTATTTACTCTTATATTGTATTTTCCTAATTCTTGACCTAAATACTTTGTAATCATATCAACTCCAGCTTTACTTGCACAATAAGCTATTGAGCCACCTGCTCTTTCTGATGACATAGAAGAAATATTTACAACTGATGTATTTATACCTTTTTTTAATAATGGCAACAATGTTTTTGTTAATAAAAATATTCCTGTTAAATTTATGTTTATAGAATTATTCCATTCTTCTAATGTTTGTTCTTCTATTCCACCTAATTTAATAATTCCTGCAGAATTTACTAGACCATCTAATCTACCATATCTACTATCTATTTCATTATATACCCTTTTGCAATCTGTTTCATTACTAATATCTCCCTGTAAAAATACAACTTTATTTGCCATATTACCCAATTTTTCTTTTGCTAACAATATATTTTTATCGCCTCTTGAAAGAGAAATTATTTCATAAACTTCTTGCTCTAACAAATATTCTATTGTTCCAAGCCCTATTCCACTTGCTCCACCTGTTACTAAAACAACTTTCTTATCTACCATTATTCCATCACCTTCCAAATTTTATTTTGTAAATCTCCATTGTTTAAAATATGTGCATTTTCCTTCATTATCTAATGAAATTTGAAAAATACCATCTATAACTTGCTTTGTATTAGTTTTTGTCATTATTCTAGTCATTTGCCAATTCACAATACAAGTTGATTCATTAAATGCAATAATTTTAAATTTATAATCTATATCTTTTTGATTGTCAGCAATAACATTCCATAGATTTACTACTTCTTGAAAATTTGCACAAGGCTCATCTATTGGATTTTCATAATATTCTACACTTTCATTTAATGTTCTTAAAGTTCTTTCCCAATCTAACTCTTTCCAAGAATCCATAAATTCCTTTATCCATCTTTCATATCTTTCTTTATTCATAACTGGACCTCCTAAACAACTTTTCTGTTTATTGTTATTTCACTTACTTCAATCATTTTAGGTAAATTTAATATATACATCATTAAGTCTGCAATATCTGATGGATTCATCCATTCTTCTGGATGCTCTATCTCTTTTCCAGTCCATTTTGTGTGCATCCTAGTATTCATTCCTCCAACATTGAATTGTATTACACGACAATTATATTTCTTTAATTCTAATTGTAAATTATAACTTGTTCCTCTAATTGCCCATTTTGAAGTTGTATAAGCAATCTGATCTGTATATCCAGCTTTTGTTCCTATTGTTGAGCCTACATTTAAAATATCTGCTTCACTTTCTTTTATAAGAGTTATTAGTTGTGTAATTAAATAAATTGGTGCAAGTACATTTATTTTCATTAAATCATCTAATACATCATAAGTAACTTCTTCTAATTTTTGTACTCCAGGCACACCTGCACAATTTATTACTGCATCTATTTTCTTATATTTTTCTTTAATAATATTGCAAGTATTTTCAATAGATTTTTCATCAGTTAGATCTGTTTGTATAAAATCACATTCATAGTTAGGTTTTGTCCTACATAGTGCGATGATATTATAATCTTTATCTTTCAAACATCTCCCTGCAAATTCCTTTCCTAATCCATCACTTGCACCTGTTAAAATAATATTTTTCATTGTATTCTTCCTCCTAAATGTTTATAAACATTTTTTAAAAATTTCAACTATATCTTCTTTATCCATATCTATAAAACCTTCTACTATACCATTGCTACATATACGATTTGCCATTTCTTCAAAATGTTTATCATCAATATTTAAGTCAGATAAATTATTTGTTAATTCCAAATCTTTATAAAGTAATTTTTCTAAACATTCTATTGATTTCTCTGCAACTTCCATCTTTGGTAAACTTGCATCTATATTCCACACATTCACACCGAATTGATAGTATCTATCTACAGTATTTTCATTTAATGTATATCTTAAATATCGTGGAGTTAAAATAGCCAATCCTAATCCGTGTGTAATATCATAAAAAGCTGATAATTGATGTTCTAATAGATGACAAACCCATATATTAGGTTGCCTATCCATTCTAGCAAATCCATTTATGGTCCAAGATGAAGCCCACATTAAATTTGCTCTTGCTTCGTAGTTTTTAGGATCATTGTAAGCAATTTTAGAATACTTTATTACAGTTTTCATTAGTCCTTCCATTACAGTATCTAACATATATAATCCATTATTTCTTGAAAAGTATGTTTCTAATATATGTGATAAAATATCACAACTTCCACAAGCAGTTTGGTATTTATTCACCGAATATGTAATAGTTGGATCTAAAAAAGATACTTTTGGCAAAGTTAATGGACTTTTTACACCTTTTTTCTCATTTGTTTCTATATTTGAAATAATAGATGTCGTATTCATTTCAGATCCAGTTGCCGATAGTGTTAATATAGTAATTATAGGTAATGCTTTTTGTATTTCAGCTTTTTTGGTTACAAAATCCCATATATCTCCATCATAATATCTTCCTGCTGCTATGATTTTGCAACTGTCTATTACACTTCCACCACCAACACCTAAAATAACATCTATATCTTTTTCTTTACAAATACTAGCAGCTTTGTTTATTGAAGTATGTCTTGGATTAGGCTCTATTCCAGAAAATTCATATACTTCTATATTAAAATCTTGAAGTTCCTTTATAATTTCTTGATAAAGTCCTATTTTCTTTATAGTCCCTCCTCCATAAACTAGCAATACTTTATTACCATATTTTTTTATTTCTTGACTTAAGTTTTCTTGTAACTGATTTTCTCCAAAATATACTTTTGTTGGAATATTATAAATAAAATTATTCATTTTTCTCTACCTTTCTTTTAAATCTACCCCATATTCAATAAGTGCTTCTGATAAATATTGTTTTGGTTTTATAATAATTTTTTCATAATTATCAGTAGTTGCCTTTTCAAATAGTTCAATTAAAGAAGTAAATTCTTTTTTTCGCCTTAATATAAATTCTTCGTTATTTCCTCTTTTTTTAAATCTATCTACATACTCATCAAAATTGTTTGACATTGGAAAAACTAAAATAACTCTAGTATTTTTCACATTATTCTTAAAATTATCGCTATCAATAGCTTTAAAAACGTGTTCTATAAATGGAGATACCACAATTTTATCTTTTTCTAGTTCATTTAGAACAGCATTGATAAAATTATTAGGATATTCTGGATTTTCAACACGCAATGAAGTCTGTCCTTTTCTTTGTTCTAGTGGTAAATCTCTTATTGATTCATCATAAATATACTTATAATCTTGAAAATCTAGGTCTACTACATTATTATAACGATATTCTAATTCCGTTTTTCCTGTTCCCATATATGCTAATATTAGTAATTTATTTTTCATTGTTAAACCTTCCTATAATTCTATTTTATATCTTTTAATTTTCTTATTACTAACAGTTGAATCTATGCTATTTGTGTATTCTGCTCCTATTTTGCTAAATATTTTAGGAGAAATGATATTATCTTCATAATGGCATAATATTATATCTTTCATTCCTAACTCTTTACATTTAACTACTAATTGCTCTGCTATTTTTGTTCCATATCCTTTTTTTCGTTGAGATGGTCTTACTCCATAAGCAATATTTCCCCAAATATCATAGCCTTTTTGAGTTAAGTTATTTCTAATACACCCAATTCCAATTAAATTATTATTATCAAATGCTAAAAAGTAATAACTATTCTTATACCAATCTAAATCTTCGTGTTTTCCAATTTTTCTGTTAGCTAGTTCTACTAAAATATTTCTATAATCATTTTGTGTTCTACATTCTAATTCTAAAACATCTGGTATTAAATCACTTTTATTTTGTATAAATTCATTATACATTTTAATATATTCATTATAGTTTTCTTTTTTAAATTCAATTAGTTTTATCATTTTATTTCTCCATAATTTTAATTTTTATTTCCATATACTTCAGAAGCCAAAGGATTTAAAAAATAAATTAAAGTATTTTCTGTCTTAAATTCAATCGCATCCCATTCTGATCTTTTAATATAAGAATATTTTTTATCTTTCCCTACTTTATCCATTAAAATATCTCTATCTTCTACAACAAAATCAGCTGCTGCTTCCCAATTTAGTCTTGTTTCATCAAAATATCTAATCTTTAAATATTTTAACTCTCCATAATTTGTTTGTATAGGCTGATTAAGTAAATAAATATTTCCTCTTTCTGTTTTTTCAAGTAGCTTACTTATTTTACTTACTTCATCATCCAGTTGTATTTTGTGTTCTTCACTTTTTGGAAATATATCAATAAAGTCAATACTTTGTAAACCTTCTATTTCAAGCAAATCTTTTTCTATTCTATTAAGATTTTTTTCTATTATTTCTTGTAACATCTTACACCTCTTTATAAATTATTATTGCTTTCTTTTTTGTAATCAAATCTATACATACCAACTATTGTAGATATTGTCATAAGCGAATCTGAAATTGCTGCAGTATATGCTTGACACACAATATCATATAATATCCATAATATTATATTTACTAAAGATATTCTTCTTATGTTTTTTTCTTTATCTTGTATTATAGTTAAAGTATATAATATTGAGCATATTATAGGCACAATATCTATATATCCTTTGAATGTTATTGCCCCTAATATAATAGATATAATAATATATATTCCAATAACAATCTTTGGTACTTGCTTATTTTTATTTTCAAATAATTTGTTTATAAATGTTTGCACTATTGCAAATATACAAATTATCGCACCACTATAACTCTGTAATAATATAAAATTTATTGCAGAAAACAAATTTGCTAATATAAACATAAGAATTATTTGTTTCTTATTCTTCATTTGCATTGCAAGAACATTTGATATTATCACTAATATTCCAAAAATTTGAGCAGCTATAAACATTATTTATTCCCCTTCTATATATGCTTTTCCTAATAATTTTTCTATAAATCCCATATTTTTATAAACTTGTTCTGTATAAAATCCCTGTTCCGTTTGCACACAAACTTCATTTATATTTAATTTTATTAAGTCTTTTATTATATCTGACATCATCTGTCTGCATACACCATTTTTCTGATATTTCTTATTTGTTGTAACATTATATATAATAGCTTTATCTTTTTTATATACAATAGTTGCAGTAGAAATTGCCTCTTTTTCTTTCCTTCCTAAATAATGAATAACTTTATATTCGCTATTATTTTCATCAAAACTTTTTTCTAATGCAATTTTATATCCATCAGATAGGCTCTCATACGGATCTTCTGGATTATCTCCAGAGAATCCATCCATTACAGCTTGAATAAATTGTTCCTTTAATGTTTCATCAACTTTGTAAACAGAAAAATCTATTTTACTTTTATATGATTCAAATTGCTCTAAATTATCTAATGTCATCCAAACATCTGTATATAATGACTTTAATTTAGAGTTTTTAATGTTTTCTTGTAATTTTGAATCTATAATATTAGATGTAATATAAATAATAGGATTTCTATTTAATTTATTCATATTAGATTTTATTTCATTAAAAATATCCTCTAAAGAAACTTCTCTGTTTTTTAAATAAGCAAAGTTCCAATATTCATCATCTATCAAATCACTATAGTAAATATCATAATCTTTATTCTTTATTGTGTTTGACATATATAAATATAGTTGTCCGTTTAAATGAATATCAATTATATCTTCCATAAATACCTCAATTCATATATCTTTCTATCTTTTATAATATTTGTATTAGTTCTTTTAAATTATTTATAGTCATAGTTGGCTTATATTCATCACATAATTTTTCATTGTTTCTATTAAACCAACAACTATCGAAATTACATCTCATAGCAAATCCCACATCTGACTTCAATGAATCACCTATCATTAAATATTCTTTAATATTGTAATTATTTAAAGTTTTTTCTATTCCTTCAAAAAACTCTTTATTAGGTTTCATATAGCCAAACATATCAGCAGATAGTATTTCATTCACAAAATCTATACAGTTTATTTTTAACAATTTATCTCTTGTAGCGACTTTAGGTCCATTAGTAGCAATTATAATATAATAGTTTTTATTTGATAAATACTTTAATGTTTCATAAGCTCCCTCTATTGCAATAACATTTTCGGTTAAAGCATTCATATAAATATTATTCAAGTTTATTGCCTCATTTAAAGAAATTTCATTATTAAAATATATTAAAACTCTTTGTGCTCTTAACCAATTTAAAAATTCATCACTTTTTTTGCCTGTTTCACTCTTTAAATGTTCTGGTAATTCAATTAGTCCATCTTGCCAATCTTTCCAAAATTGCTTATCTATTTTATACCATACTCTAAAACTGTCATTACTACATTTTTCATTTTTTGATTCAATCATTCTTTTAAAGGCATATTTAACATTTTCCAAATTATCTATTAAAGTATCATCTAAATCAAATATCAATATTTTATATTTATTCACTATCTTACCTTTCCCTATTTGTTTCTTTTTAGATATTCCTCTATAAACTTTTTAGCAGGAGAATATAAATTTTCTGGTAAATCATTTATATCAAACCATTTCCATTCGCTATGTTTTGTTGGCTCTAAATTTTTCAATTCTCCATTATATTTATTTGCAACTAATTGAATAGTTACAAAATGCTTATTAGGTTGAATATCATCTGTTGCACCAAAAATTGATAATTCCGAAATATCTAAATTAGTTTCTTCTTTAACTTCTCTTATAGCTCCTTCTATCATTGTTTCATTGTATTCTTGTTTACCACCAGGAATGGTCCAACTTCCAGGCTCATAAATTCCTCCAGTATCTTTATAATTATCGCATCTATGCCCTAAAAGAATTTTGTTGCCATCTCTGATTACAATTCCTAAACCAACTTTAATTATATTTTCCATATTAGCTCCTCCAGTCTATATTTTTTCTTTTAATTTAGATAAATTTTTAGATAAACTTATTACTTCTAATGGTATTTCAATCAATTTATTATCAACTGCTACATAATTTGTTATTTCAATATTGCTTATATCAACAGCATTTTCTAATTCTTTAATAATATAATGAAGTTGTATGCAATGAGGTGATTTATCTACAGTAGCAAAAATCAATTTTTTTATTTTGCCTCTTGCTATCATACCAATTATTTTTGTTACCACCATATTTAAGTGTTCTTTCTCTAGGCATACATCATAAATGTTCGTAGAAATTTGTTCTAACTGTTTATATGCTTTAGGTTGCATACTTTCTAAACAACTTCCTACAATAATCATTGTTTCTTGAATATCAAAGCAATTTATTTTTAATAAATCTTTCATTTTTTGTTCTCCATTTCTATTTTGCATTTTTTAACACTTCTACTGCTTTATCTCTATGTACTTCTTTAATAATCTCTATCTTTCTATTTTTACAATTATTAGCAACAACTTGTGCTTTTACCAATATATCGTTTACACACTCTTTTGAATCTTCTAATGTTGCTCCATATACTAACTTTTCTATTCCTGTATATAGAATTGCTCCCATACACATTGCACACGGCTCACAAGAAGAATAAATTACACAATCCTTACCACCTTCTGCACATAGGTGTCCTCCCAAATGTTCCATTGCATCTTCTATTGCCCTTAATTCTGCGTGAGAAAATGCAGTTTTAGAAACTGGTACATCTTTATCACTTCTACCAATAATTTCTCCATTCTTTACAATTATAGCTCCATAAGGATATATTGCTTTTTTACTTAATTCTATTGCAATGTCAATAAACTTTTCATCTTCACTCATTATGAATCCTCCTACATAATTATTCTCCATTAAGATTTTAATCCCTCTATTTTCTAATTTGCCATCATTGTATCATAAAAGTTATTTTTTGTCTTTATTTTTGCGACTTTTTTATTTTGAAAATGACATAAAAGTCAAAAAAAATAGCAAGAGCCATTTTTGAACTCTTGCTATTTAATAATTTTTACATATCTTTTAATAAATTTTTAAATATTGCTTCTAAAACATTGACAACGATGCTATTTCCAGCTTGTCTATAAGCCTGTGTGTCTGATATTCCTACTGATTTTGCTTTATTAAAATCCTCATCATCAAACCCCATCAATCTCCAACATTCAAGAGGAGTTAGTTTTCGTATTTTCATAAAGTGATTTCCATCCTCTGAAATCAATACTGCTGCACTTGAACTTATGATTCCACAAGTTGTTGTTTGTGTAGGAGCAATATCTTTTATCTCTTTTTGATTGTATGGATTAAACATTTTTCTTTCTGCTATACTTGGTCTAAACTGACTAGCAGTAACCGCTGTTGCAATTCCTTCTGTATCATATATTCTATCTTGTAGACTAGGTTGCCTCTTTTGATTATTCAAACAAATAGGTTTAGGTGTTTCAATAACTGTAGCCATACTAGGTGAAGTTAGAATTGTCTGTGATACCTCTTTTCCAACTCTACCTCGTTTTGTTGTACTGTTAGGATATGAATAATTTATTGAATCTCCTTCTCTTGCTTCTGCATATCCTTTTTTTGTTCCTTCTCTAACAAGAATATAAGGTTGTTTATGTCCTCCATTATCCATAGTAGTTAGTGTAGGTGATATTCCATTTGGATTATATACACTTCCTGCTTGATGTTTTGATTTTTCTGTATCAAATAATCCTGTTACTCTTTCAACATTATTAGATTCTGCAATATATTGATTTTGATTTCCACTCATTTTGTGATAACCTGCTATAAGACAAGAACTTATGTTAGGATTTTGATAATCTTTTAGTAGTTTGTTGTTCTTCTTAATTAACCTTCCTATTCCATTTTCCGTTAAATAGAATTTGTCATCTACTTTATCTTCTAAAATATCTTTAAGTTTTAAATTTAATGTTACTGGAGATGGAAAAGTAAAGTTGTTTTTATCAATATCTTTACGAATAGAAACAATAAATACTCTTTCTCGATTTTGTGGAACTCCATAATCTTTTGCATTTAATATTTTCCAATAATTATTATATCCTAGTTCTGATATATCATTTAATATTGAATCAAATTGACTCCTAAATCTTTGGCTTGTCAAATTCTTAACATTTTCAATAATACTAATTTTAGGCATTTTAGCTTTCAATATTTTATACCCTTCATAATATAATCCGCTTCTAGTCCCCTCTTTTATACCTTCCATTCTACCAGCTATTGATATGTCTTGACACGGAAATCCCCAACTCATAAGATCAAAATCTGGTATTTTATCAATTTCTATCTTTGCTACATCTCCTAAATTTTTATTTTCTGATACATTATGAATAGCACAATAACTTTTAATAGCATACTTATCTATTTCCGAAAATCCTACTAATTCATAATCTATATTTAATCTTTCTAATGCTTTTTCAAAAGCTCCAATTCCTGTAAATAGGCTTAATAATTTTAACATAATGTAATTCCTCCTTTGCACACGAAAAAAGCCCCAGAATTTAATCTGGAGCGAATTTTGTATTTAATTATTTACTATATAATGAATCAATCTCTTTTTTCTTTTCTAAAACAAGTTTTTCTAAATCTGTTCCTTTTGCAATACCTATTTTTTGATTGTCTTTATCATATAGTTCGTACTCTTTATCATCTACTAAATATAATGTATAAAACTGATATTTTTCATTATAAGCAGTAAATTTTTTATCTATATGTATTTTGAAGTTTGTATAAGGTAAATTTATACAATACTCGTTATCATTCGAATTTTTGTAGTCTATTTTATTTCCACCAAATTTAATATTATGTATGTATAAACCACTACTTGATAATTTTTCTTCTTTTATAGTTTCTAAATGATTAAGTTCCCTTTGAAGTTCTAATATCTCATTTCTTTTTTTGTTTATTTTGATTCGTTCTGATCTTGAATCTTTAATTAACTGCTTTGCCTCATCAACAGAAGTTATATTCAAATCATTTTGTAATTTTATAAATATATCAACTTCTGGTGGTAATACATAATCCTCATCTATTTCTTTATAAGACATAGCATACTTATATAATTCATAAAGTCTAATATAATCATTTGCCATTTCTGTAGTTTTAAGAATCTTATTAAATTTATCTTGATTCTTTTTCATTTCAATATTTTTATCTTTTATCTGCCCTCTTTTAATTGATATTTCTCTTTCAATATCATTGAAATCTCGGATATTATACTTATCTAAATATTCTAATTGTTGTTTTAGTTTATAATATCGTTGTATTTCTTGATATTTTGTTTTTTGATATTCATTGTAGACTTTTCCTTTAGTTTGCAACTGACTTTTTTCTATAGCAATTTTAGATTCATTTGCTTTTTGAAATAATATAGAATTAAATTCTGTCTTATTTGTTTTTATTGCTAGTAGTTTAATGTTTGTCCTATCTCTGTAAAATTTATATAAATTGTTAGTTGCATACTTTGAACTTATTGTGTCTATTCTTGCATATCTTTGCATACCTAAACATCTAACCGAAATATGTTTTCCTCTCCTTATCTCATATCCTCTAATGGATAATTCATCTAATAATTCATCAATACTATTACATTTAGAAATAACCTTTTCAATATCCTCTTGTATTTGTTCTTTCCAAGTCTGTCTTTTATATTGGTAATAGTAATCTCTTTCTCTTGATTTATGATAAATTTTTTTAGGCATAATAAAACAACCATACTGTGCTGCAATTTTATCACTTGTATCGCTTAATCCATACAGACCTTCTTTTTGATTTGCAAGTCTATCTTCTAATTTCTTTCCAAACAAGTTTATTGCATTTACAGATATATGATTGTGTATATGTCCTTTATCAATATGTGTAGATATTACACATTGATAATTAGGATATAATTCTTTGCATAATTTCAATCCAATTTCATTTGCTTGTTCTACAGTTATTCTATCCTTTGGAGAAAAACTTTGTATAATATGATATGCAGATCTAGTTCCAGTCATTTTATATTTATTTTGAACATCTCTAAATTCATAAAATGCAGTATTTACATTGCAATTTAAGCTACTTGCAATCCCAACTTTTTCTCCATTATTTTTTTCATCCAAAATATATTCAATTAAGTTTTTTGCAGTTCCTAAATGTGCTAATCTTTTTGTAACTGGCATTGTTTATTCTCCTCCACTCCTTCAACTTTTGTATGATTTATCTGTTTCCATACATCTAAATCTAATTTTTCATCAATAAGTTTAATCATAGCTTTTTGATTTCTTAATATTCCATACATTGTATTTGTTAATGTTTTTAAATCCTCGCTTGATAACTGTGTTGCATATTTACTTATGTGCCTTATTTCTTTTGCAATCTTTTTTATTTGTTCTGTATTATCGGAATATGCTTTATATAGTTCCTCTTTACTCTTTAAATCAACATAAGTAACATTTTCATAAATTACTGCATCTCTAACATAAGGTGCAAGTCTTTTATATCCATAAAATTCTGCTTTTGCTTCTACTAAACTTCTTTCTTCTTTTGATAACCAAACTTTTATACTTTCCCTTCTTTGCTTTGCATTTAGTTCCACTTTTTATCATTCCTTCCTATATAAAAATAAGAAGCAAGAATAAAAATTCTCACTTCTAATTGGATAATAATATTATTATTTTTAATTGTTCTAATGTTGATATTTCTTATAAATCTTTTCTAATACTGCATAACCATCATCTTGAATACGATATAGTCCTGATTGTGTTGAATACACAGAACATCTAATTGCAGATATAGAGCATCCATAAGATTCTGCAATTTCCTTATATGTTTCCTTTTTAAATTCTTTTGGCTTTACTCCAATATAACGTGTAAATCTATCTTTTTGTGTTTCAGTTTTACTTTGCATATTCATAATAGCATCATATATTTTTTGCTTATCTTTATTTAAAATATCAACTTTTGTCATAAGTTCTAATAACGCAACTATCGTATCTCGGTGTTCGCTAAATTTTGATATATGCTCCACCTCCTAATGTAAAAGTAATTACTTTAAGATTTGATAATCGACCATCTATACAGGGTATAACGTAAAAACATTATTTTGTCAGCCCCTTTTTTTAATTTAGATTAAAAAAATTATCATATATGTAACCTGCTTTAATATATTGCTCTGTCAATTCCATTTTATATTGTTCTAATAATTCTAAATACTTTTGTTTGAAACAGTTTTTAGATAACCATTTACTCCCTTCTTTAGAAATTACAAATTCATTATTTTTAATATATCTGTAACTTGTATTTGCTTTTATCATTTTATAAATGGCTCTTTTTATAGTTGGCTTTGATCTGTTAAAATATGAATCTAATTCTTTTACATATATATCTTCCTTAAATAAACTTTTAGGATTTATGTTTAATAATTTTTCATATTCCTTAATTCGCTTTTCAAAAAATTCAATATCAGCATCAATTAAAGGCTTTTCTTTTTGAAAATATACATATCTAATCCATAAATATCCTTCTATCAAAATAAAATATCTCTTACTTTTAATTTTATCGCTTTGCCATCTACAATTAGGATGCTTTTTTAACATAGTTGATACTGCTAGTCTTAAATCTTTGTGTGTAATTTCATTATTGTTTTTAGTTGTAACATTATTAGCTTTCAATCTTTTTAGTATTTTATTATAAGATAAGAAAATATTATCTAATTGATTTTGACTATCCATAAATATATTCCTCTTTCCTTATATTTCATTTTCATATTCAATTACTTCATTATCCGAATGTACTACTTCGTGTTGTATGTTACTATTATCAAAATTATTTGTTAATTCTTTCATTGTGATTCCTAAATCATAAAGTTTGTTTAGCATAGTTTGTTTACTTGATTCTATATGCCTATTAGATAATACTCTATCTGTAAAATCTTCTAATGCTTCCTTAAATTCTTCATAGTAACTTCCAAAATTCCAAGATTTAATTTTCATATCAAATCCATTTGCTATAATATATTTTTCTGGTGTATCATACATCTTTTCGATTAAAGCACAATTATCTACTAATGCTAGAATTTGTAACTCACCTAATGACTTTGTTTTAAAGCACATTTTATTTTCTTGATTCTCCATAGCAATCTGCCTCCTTAACTTCAATTTTTTAACTTTTATATATTCCATTTCTATATTTAAAATATTCTTGTACTAGCGAAGCGTAGGACAAGAAATCCAGAGCAATTTATTTGCTCCGAATATTGAGGATCATTTTTAATGCCCAATATTCGCCAGCTTGGTGTTTTGACACCCTTTTCGCTGTTTAGGGCAAAAGCCCTAAAACCCATTTTGCCCGCTGGGAGATATTTTTTTGTTTCGATTTTTGAAAAAAGTGGAGCATTTTTTACTCCACTTTCGTTCAATTTTTTAATTAAAATCATACTCAAATTCGTTTTCATTTTTTACCTCATTTGATTTCATTTTTTCTCTTAATTTTTCATAAGTTTCATAAATTGATAGCACATTTTCCGTTACAGCTTTTATGCCATTCCAAGCACTTGTTTCAATTTCTATTTCTGTTTTATCTTCAAATAATATTGTTGTTATAAATTTTCCATCTGATCCTTCTTTATCTCTTGTGCTTACATCAAAATATTTCACATTTAATTTATCAATTACTTCTTTATACATAGAAGATAAGTTATATAAACCTTCATCTCTATCGCTTCCATAATCTAATAAGTTTTTTATTTTATTTTCTTTAAAATATTCAATAACCTTTGAAAGAGATATATCATAATAAGTTGGTGAGTGTTCTATATAATCTTCAATAAAATCTTCATAGGTAGTAGCTTTTTCTGCTAAACAAATTATATTTGAGTTATAATTACTATTAGATTTTGAATGTAGTTCTAAAGTTTCTTTATCATAATACATATCATCTGTTTCATAATATAAATGTAAAGTTTTTTCAAAATCTTCAAGTTGTTCTAATGTAAAATAATCAAAAAATTCAAATATTTTTTCTTTTGGCAGAGCATATTTTTCTATCAATGGAAATTGGTCTTTTACCCTATATCCATATCCTACTTTTTTCAATTCTTCAAAAGTAATATAGAAATTCCATTTACCATTTGAATCAAATAATTCTAAATCATTTAGATCATAAGAAATTTCGTTTTTTATTGTAGAATTGTATAATTCTTGATAAAAATTATATTCATATACTTCAAAATTTCCATCTAAATAATCTTTATAATTTTTACTATTTATCTTACCATTTTCTTTTAAATCTATATACTCATCTTTAATAAAAATATGTAATATCTTATTATCAATTTCCAGTAACATTTCTTTTGACATTGTACCTACATATTTTTTGCAAACACTCTTGTAAAAGTTTTCATCTTCATCAAGTATTTTTATAATATCTTGCATTTCAAATTTTTCTTTTTTAGTTATCAAATCAATATATTCTTTTGTATGAATTTGACTTAATACATTTGCTACTGTATCATTTTCAATATATCTTTTTGCAACTAAATCCCAATCATCTTTTTTTAGTTTTATATTATCATCTTGTTTCATTTCTAATGGATGGTATATGTAATCTTGATGATATGAATCTAATCGTTCTATTATGTCTGCTAATGTATAAAATTCTTCTTGTTCTATTCCATTTAGATTTCCTTTTTGAATATCATTTAGTCTAAATACATTTTCTAAATCTTTGTTAATATCAATTACTAATTGAAAGTCATATACATTTAGCATTTGTCTAAAATATTTTACGATTTTTTCTTTCTTTTTTTCATCCATTTTAGTAACTCCCTTCTCAAAATTTTTCACATATCATTGTTGATTTCAATAGTGTCTTTTGATTCATTTTCTTTTATAATTTCTTGAAACCACTCTGTATAATGTTTCTTATTTTCTTCATCTAATAGATGTAGTTTTTCTCCAGTTTTCATATAACTTTCGTATTTCTTTTTTACATATTCAGAATCTTCTTTCATAAGATCTTCAATATCTTCTTCATCTGTAAAATAGTCAAACATTCTAAAGTAAACTCTGTCAATAATTTCATTTAATGTAGTGTTTTCATCAAATTTAAAAGTGTTACATTGTTCATCCTTTATGTTATATTTTCCATCTGGATATTTTGTAATAGACCACTCATAAAAATTCAAGAAATCATCTAAATCAGAGGCACTTTCTTTATCTTGTAATTCTTTACCAAAGTTTGTATATTCATAATTCATTTTAAATAATTCTTCTTTATTACAAGCTCTTATAAGCTCATCAATATTTAATATTTTCATTTCACTATCGTAATTCAAATAATCTTTTCTGTTTCCCCAAGTAAAACCTTTGCCCCATTGAAATTCAATACAAGTATCATTTCTATTTCCATTATTTAGTTCTACATAGTGCCAAAATTTACTTTCCGAAAATTCATTGAACTCTTTATCATAACAACAACTTTTTTCAAAATATTCAGCATATTCTTTTAGAAAACCTACACTTTTCATAAGTTCAATAAACTTGAAAAGATCATCATCATAACTTCGCCTTATTTTTACAACTGCACCAAAATTTAAAAAATTTTCCATTTCATTCATAGTATTTACGCCTCCCTTCTAACCTAAAAAAATATAACAACCCCCTTTTTATTGAATGTTGTTATATTTGTATTTTTATCCAAACATTTCATCTGTAATATCTACTTCCTTTGTATGATTAAATATTATCTCTTTAGTTTTATTATCATATTTAAAGTTTTTACTTCTATCGTCCTCATATAACATATCTAAAAAGATTCTTGTTTCATTATCTTTTAAATCTAATTTTTCTAATTTAACAATATCATTTTGAGAATGTTCCTTAAATATATTTTTATTTAGAAATTCTTTATATTTTTCATATACAATAAACTTTTTTTCATAATCTTGCATTTTATAAGCCATTTCATTTTCTTCATAATCAGTTATCCAGGTAATATTCATACTTTCACTTCTATAAGTCTTTAATGCTCCTGTTTCTGTATTTTCTATTGTAATTTTATATGAAGTATAATCATCATTTGTTATATTAAAATCTAAATACATTTTTGTAGAATGTTCAAATCCTATCATTGTAACTAAAGGAAATGATAATCCAATTTTCTCTTTAAATTCTTTAAAAATAATTAGCCTATCTTTATGAGATAAATTTTTATTATTTCTTATTCCCTGCATAAAATTACTAACATCTCTAACCTTTTGACTTAAATCTTTATAATCTTTATTTTTTCCATAATCTAGTTTATAGTGTAATTCAATTTCTGATTTTATAATTTCTGGCTCTTTGTTTTTTATTAAAGCATCAATCACATTTTTATATTTATCATAAGTCCTTTCTACTCCTAAAATACTACAATCTCCAATAAAGTTTTTTAAAGGTGGGTCTGCCCAACCATTACATAAAGCGTAGTATTTAGAAGAACTATTTGGATGATAATTACCAGCAATTATGTCATACATTAAATGACTATATTTTTCGTGAATATCTTTCCCTTTTATTTCAGATTTAAAATATGTCATAGGAGATACACTACTGTCTGCAAATTGACCTGTAATCGTTCCTTTTTCTTTGTCTATATCTATATTTTGTATATGATAATAGCTCATAATATTTTTCCTCCTTTTTAAAAAGCATAATCATAGTCATCATAAGTATCTACTGCCTTATTCAAACTATAATTATGCAATATTTCTTTTTCTTTTAAGAATTCTATAAATTTTTCTATTTTCTCATTTATTATTATTCTTTCATCACCTTCTGGATATGCTTTTATTAGTTCTAATTCTCCATCTTTATTTGGTACAAGACCTAAAGCTAATTCTGCGTGTCCACATAAATAATCACTTGTATATCCTAGTTTGTCATATACATAACAAGCAAATGCTCTTGCAAACATTTCTGGATTATTTTGCCAATATCCGTGATCTGTTTTAGCAAACATATCATCAAATGTAATAGAATTCTTATAAAAATCTGTTTTTATTTTTTGTGGAGTTCCAATAGCTTTTTTATATTGTATAAGATTATTTTGTAAGTATGCTAATCGAATTCTCTCATCTTTAGGAATAATCCTACCAACAGTTTCGCCTCGCAATTTTGATAATTCATCAATTTCTTTATTCCCAGTTCCTCTTAATCTATATTCCATTAAGTTATTTGATGCAGATTCCGAATTATCTATTAGTCTTAGTATTAACTCATCTTTTTGTTTTATTTGTTCCTCGTTTAAATGCTCTTTTGGAAAGAAAGTATTAACAAAATTTTTCATTCTATTTAATTGCTTTTCATATTCTTCCTTCTGTGATTTTATTGTATCTTCATTGCAAACTGTTTTATATTTCATAGTTTCAATCATATCTTTTAATGTTTCTGATGAAGAATCTGAATACCTGTAATTTTCTGTGAAGAAGCCCTTATAATCTAATTTTTTTCCTACAATATCATCTAGTGCGTGGCCCCATTCGTGAGCTAAACTTCCTGCTCCCTTCATCTTCGTTAAGTTTATTACCTCTCTATCTGGCTCATAATGTGCTAAAGCATTTCCACTTCCACGAGATCCAAAAGCAATAGATAAACGATTACCAAGTGAAATATCTTCTGGAGATATTGATAATGCTTTACTTAAATCCATAAGAGCCTCAAAGCCATAATTTAAAGACTGTTGTCTATCATTTTCATTTAGCCAATTTCCAAACTCTCCACCTTTAAAATTAAAGTTTTTCATCATATCCTCTCCAGTTATATTTTTTCCATTTCTAACATCATCACCATTACGAGAAATATGTTCAAGTTGTTTAGGAATAAATCCTTTCTTTCTAGTTCTTGTGGTTGTTGTTTTAGTATTATCCTTAAAGTTATCTAATATATATTTTCTTGCTTCTTCAATACTTTCTAAATTGTTAATTAGTATTTTTCCATTTTGCATAATGAAGAAAGTATTTTCTTTCCAAGTATTAGAATCGCTAAATTCTTCTTTTGGATAAATAAAGTATATTCCATATCCTCTTGTAAATCTTATTACATCTCTGCCATCATATTTAGTAAATTCTGCGTTCTCTTTCGTATATTCAAAAATATTGAATTGTGCTAATATCTTTTCATCATCAGTATAGCAAAACTGTTTCTTTTTAATTTCTCTATCTATGTTTAGAAAATTTTTTATTTGCATTAAGTGTAATAATTTATTGTCTATGCAGTCAGATGCTGCTGGAGATATATCAACAGAATATGAATTTTGATAAGTAACATATTCACTCATAAAATCGTTGTAAAAATTCAACACTTCATTTTCTGTAGATAAATTCATAGCATAATCTCTTAATTTTCCAACAAATTCAATATAACCTTCTTGCTTTCCTTTTATAGCTTCTGGACTTCTGTCAAAATAAGTAATAACTGGCTTTGTAGGAGTTGCATCTCTTAACATTTTTATAAAATATGCTACTCTAATAGGTAGTCCATTATTAACCATCTCTTGATAATTTGGCTTTTTCCATACATTGTCCTTTTTTATTAACTTACCTTTTTCTGCATCATTCATCTCCAGTAAATCATCAATCATAAGTCCTCTATCTTTCCAAAGATCTTTTTTAGCACCTCCAATTTTTTCTCCAAAATCTTGTATTTCCATAATTTTCTCCTCCTTATAATTAAATTTTGAGTAAAAAAAAAGACATTAAGTTACTTAATATCTAATCAAACATCTCATCTACAATATCTGGATTATCATATTCCTTCGATTCTTCTATATCTTTATTTAACAGATTTTTATCCTCATATAGTATTTTTCTGCTATATTGTATTGAAGCAATATCTTCTAATAAAAAATCATCAAATCCTTTTAAATCTTTATATAATTCCTTTATTATTTCTCTTGATTTTACATCTGGAATATTATAATCAGAAAAACTAAAATTATATAATTGTTTTCGTGGATATTTTATAGTTACAGCTTCTCCGTTATGTTTTAATGTTAATGTTATCATTTGTGCCTCTAAATCTTTTATTGCATTTATTATATCGTATTTTTTCTTATACTCATTATTAGGATTATCTTTTAATTCCTGCACTAATCCATCTCTAAATTTTTGCTCTAATAATCTAGTTCCAATTAGTTCTTTTTCTGTTGCTTTAAAGCTAGGATCACCATAACTATATGAATGACATCTACTATCTTTATTGTTAATATATTCTTCATAAATTTTATATGATATTTCTTCTGGATTCTGTATATAGGATATTATGAGTTCTTTCATTTTATCTTCATAATTATAAGTATCTATTGAAAATTTTAATTGCATATCATCTTGTTGATATATATAATCTCTTATTGCTTGATTTTTTATTGTAGAGTTGTTGTTTTCAATAAGTATATATTTATCAAATATATGCTTCGCTGACTTCATTAAATCTTCTTTATTTTCTAATATGTAACTTTTCAAAAGGTTAGAAGCATCTTCAAATAATTTATTCTTAATCTCGCTTATATCTCCTTTATAATAACTATTGTCTAATCCTTTTTCATAATTAAAATAATAAGATGATCCATATAACTGTTTATGCTTTTTATCGAATAATCCTAAAAATTCCAAATTATGATTATATTCAAATTCGCCATAAGAAGGCTTATATATAAAATCAATAGTATCATTAAATTTTAGTTTTATAAGATAATTTCTGTCAAATTTGTGCCCTATTTCATCACTTAATAAAAATTCATCAAAATTCATAATTATTGCACCTCCATATCAATATTATTTTCAATTTCTTGTTCTGTCTTTTCAAATTCAACTCTTAATTTTGTATATTCATCAATTAAATCTTCTTGTTGTTTAGAATATGGAGATTCTTCCATTTTTCCTTCTAAATTTCCTGCTTTTCTTTGTTCATTTCTAACTGCTATACCAGCCAAATAAGTTCCAGCAAATGATATGTTAGAAAATCTATTATCTTTATTGAAGAATTGTAAAAGTTTTGAATCTTCTTTTGTTATTTCTTTAAATTTTAAAGTTATATCTCTCATTTTTGCCAATAAATTCTCTTGCTTTATGATATATGGTCTTTGTAAATCCTTTTCTAATTCTGTAATATTTAATTGTTCCTTTAAATAATCAACAATTTCATCCATTGTATATCCTGTATCTTCATCTAAATATCCAGAAATCCATATAAATACAGTTTGATTTCCTTTTGCAATGCCTTCTTTAACTGTTCCAAATATTCCATCTGTTAATGTATTTAATGCAAATTCTGGTTTCCAATCATCTTGTGAATCATTTATTTCTTTTGCTTTATCATTTATTCCTAGAGCAACGCAAGCTGTATCCATACCAATATCAGTTTCTTTAAGTTCAATTCCTTTAAAATAACTTATAGTACCATTATCTTTTAGTTCACAAATTCTTTTATCTTTATATAAAAACAAATAGAATTCTGTTCCCTTAACAGAAATCTCATCATTTATAGGTGTTTCGACTGGATAAATATCAATATCAATTCCCCAATTTCCTTCATTAAGATTATTCTTTTCATATCTGCACCAAACATTTCTTTCATAAGTTGGATCAGATACAACAATATGATTTAATTCTTTTATTTTCCCTTTATATCTCAATTTCTTGTTCCTCTCTTTCGTTTAAAATTTTATTATTTTTTTGTTCAACATTATTTTCCTTAATCTTATCCACTATGGTATCACACCAATCTTCAACATTTATTTCATCAAAAGAACTATTAAATGGATAATTCTCTACAATATAGTCATTACAATCAAAATCACAATTATCAAACACTTCTAAACATTTTTTCCATACTTTTTTTAACTCTTGCATAGTTTCTTTTAACTCTTTTTCATATTCTTCTCGTTTCAATTAAAACACCTCCAATTTTAATAATCATAGTCAAAATTCTCGTACTGTTGTATTTCCTCAAATTTAACATCTAAATTACTTTCAATATTATTTTTCATCTTTTCAAACATTTTTGTATCTTTCTCAATAGCAATTCCATTTCTCTTTTTGTTATAACAAGCAATTACAAAATTGCCACTTCCTGCATATTGGTCCAATAAAGTTTCATAAGGTTTAGAAATATATTCAATTATTTCTTCAATCAACTCTACTGGCTTTTCTGCTTCCATAATTTTGTCTTTTGAATTTTTAGGTTGATAATCAAATGCAGTTGGAAGCATCCCTGCAGTTCCTTTCATATAATAAACATCAAGATTATTTTCTTGCAGTATATCTCTGACCTCATAAGATGATTTTCCTTTTACATCTAAATTATTTTCATTTGCTATTGCTAGATTTTTCTTTGCATCTAACTTTAAACTTCTAGGCTCCCCATTACTAAAAATCATAACATCTTCAACATTCTTGCTTTTTCTTCCAGTATTAGAAATAAAGTTGCCCTTTTTCCAAGCAACTTTAGCAAAATATTTGAATCCATTTTCTTGTGCCATTTTCTTAATTTCATATAAGTAATCAAAATTCACTTCCGATTCCTCTGGTAGAAACTCAACAAGAAAAGCCCCATCTTTTAATACCCTTTGTTTTTCTTTAAAGTCATTGCTTTCATATCTAAATAATTCAAATGTAGCAAATTTTCTATTACCACCAGTTAAAGCCTTTTGTAAATCGTATGGATGGTCTGTAATTATACCATCAATGGATTTATCCTTTATCATTGATAAATCCCTACCATCTCCGTTTATAAGTAAACAAGTATTATCTTTTCCCTCTATTTGACTTGTTACTTTATATACACCTCTCGTTATTTTAGTAAATATTCCTTTTTCTACTCCCTCATAAATACGGGCTCGGATTGATTCGTTATTCACTTGCATATTCTTAATATTCTTAACAAGATTCGTTGCATCTTCTACAGAAAATTGTTCTTTATCAAAAAAATACTCAAATAGATTCATTTGAATTGTGTTATCCATAGTGTACCTCCTAATAGTCATATTCATAGTTATTTTCATCTTTGTTTATATCTAAATGTTTCTTTAATTCTTCTCGTTTTATAGTAACAATTTCTCCATTTTCTACTTTTCTATATGTTGGTGTATTTCTAAAGAAATCTCTAAACACATAATTTTTATATCCTTTATCAATGTAGTATTTTACAATTTTTTTTGCATCTGGATCATAATTTATTGCATTATAGACATCTTCAACAGTTAAGTATTCTTTTGATAGCATTTCAATCAAATCACTTGTTGCTACTGTACTTTCTCCAAATGCTCTTTTTGTCATTGGTATATACCATTTAACACCTAGTCCCTTTTTATATCCCATATAATTCCCTCCTATATTTCTATATCCGTATATTCATTGTCATCTTTTGTTGTAATTTGTTCTTTCTTATATTCTTTTACTTTTTGTTCTAAAGTTTTTTCTAGCGTATCAAAAGTATATGGTGAACTTCTTTCAATAGTTCTATCACCTATTTCATTGTGTCTTATCAAAGTTTCAAATACTATTGGAATATCATTTTTGCCTTCGCAGTATTTCTCTCCTTTAAAATATTTAATGTTATAATATTTTGATGGAGTTTCATTAAAATTTTTATTTATTTCATTTGCAGTAGCTCTTATCTTTATTCTACTTTCAGCCATCTGTACTCCTCCTTCACATTTCACAATTATAAAAAAAGAGAATGAGTACATAAAAATTATAATACCCATTCTTACTTTAAAATCCTCAAAGCATATTGATATAAACAGCATAATTGTTATAAATATGCTTAATAAAAACATTCTTAATATTTTTTTCAATGTAATTCGCCTCTATTGTTTCAATCTTCCAAATCCATAAAAATTTGGACCATTCCACCATCCATTATTATATTTTCTAATTCTAACTCCAGATGGATTGCCTCCAGTATCTATAACATATTCAGCAGTTTCACCATCTATTGTTAAAGTTCCCATATATATTCCTATATGAGATATACTTCCAGGCTGTCCAGTATCATAAGTATCTTTCAAGAATATCAAATCTCCTGCTTGTCTATCGTTTACATCTATAGGATTACAATATCCATTATAGATTCCCTGTGCTCCAGTATTTGGTATAGTTACAATACCTGTGTGAGCAAGACAATGTATAACCCAAGAAGAACAATCATAATAATCCATACATTCATCATATTTTAAATTACTGTGATCCATTAAATATCTTTTGCCTACATTCTTCAAAAATTCTTGATATATAGCATTTAACTGTTCATCTCCAATATTTACATTTAAGTAAGCATAAGTAGATTGAAAATCTGCACTAAATAATTCAAAAAATGAATTGGAATTATACAATAACTTTATTTGTGCAATTTCATCATCTGTAAATTTAGTCTGGTGAGAATCATATTTTACTTTTTTCTTTTTCTTATAATTGTTAATCACATTAAAGTTACTATTACACCAATCAATATAAGAATTTAATGATGGATTACTAACAATCTTTTTTGTTTCTGTAACTGTTACTTTTGATTTTGTTACTGTACCATCTCTATTAGTTGTTTCAATTTCTTTCTCATAGGTATAAGTTGAATCTGTAATTTTTTCAAATAAACCTGCATCTTTAAATTTTCCAAGTAATTCTTTTTCTGCATTATCAAAAGTCAAATCACCATTTAACATTTGCACTATAGAAAGTGGTGCTTTCCAGTTAATCATCCCTTTACCTTCTATTGTGCCATCAACAACTTTTCCAGAATTGTAAAATTCAACTGTATTCTTATCATATTCATTTTGTGTATTTATCATATATGTTTCATAGTTTTTCTTTGTATCTTCACTCATTCCAATACCAAAAAAACTGCAAAATGCAGCTATAATAACTATAATAATAAGTATTGGTGCAATTTCTGGTAGCATAGATAGAATCAGTTTGACTACACTTGCTACTAATTTGACTAATAACTTCATCAATTTAATCATAACATTAGTAGTTTTAGATATTATCTGCTTTCCTAGCTTTACACTCATTTTTCCCATTTTCTTTGTAGCTTTTTTAGTATATTTAACTGTTTCTTTTGTGATTTTGTTGGATACTTTATTAGCAACCTTTTTTATAGGTTTAGTCATTATTCGAGTTGATGTATTTTCAAAAGCAGTTGTGCCATTTTCATTTAATCCTGTACTTATATCTTTTCCAGTTCTAATTACTTTTTGAGCAGAATTATTTACAAATTTAGCACCTTTTATAAGAGTTGAAATTCTTTCAGATGTTTTTAGTTTCCTATCATTTTTTTCTAATATAGTTCCATTAGTATTATTTTCACTATTTTCTAATAAGTCATCTTTGTTTTCATTTTTTGATGCAGTTTGTATATTATTAACTTTTTTTATTTTATTCTTGTTATCTTTATTTGTTTGAATTTCATTATATTGTTTAACTTTAGTTGATATTTGTTTTTCATTAGTTTCACTATTATTAGTTACTTCTACATTATCAATTCCAGTTTCAATTCTTGAAGTATCAACATCACTTTCAGTTATTTTATTTAATTGTTCTGCATACCATTTATTTATACTATCTGCACTATCTAATACTAAATTTGTACCTTTATGAGCATAATCTGTGTACTTATTAAGAGAATTTGCTACATCTTTATTATTATCATTTGCCATAATCTACCCTCTACTTATTTGCATATTTGAAGTTTGATTTAGTTCATATATGTAAGAATCTTTTGACACTTGATTTCTAAAAATAACTTTATCATCTCCATAAACAATAATTCCTTGACCTGCTGGAGAATCCATTACATATCTTGCTTCTTCATCACTAATATCAAATATCTTACAAATAGGTGGTAAATCTAAAGGTTTCTGTTTTAAAATCATAGCAAATTCCGAATTAGATAATATCTTACGACCATCCTCATTTTTTATTACATCTTCAATATTTTGTGTAATAATTGTAGGTATTGCATTTTCTTTTCTTCCTGTTTTATAAATTTTTGCAATATATTCACTAGAGAATTTATTTGCAAGTAATATATGGAATTCATCAATAAATATCCAGGTATGTTTTCCAAGTGTTTTATTTCTGTGAAGTCTATTCATAATATGTTCTAGTACAACTAAATAGCCAGTTGTTTGGATGCTTGGTGGTAATTCTGATATATCAAAAGCTATAAAACGATTCTTTATTTCTATATTAGTTTTCTTTGAAAATATATCCATTCCACCTATTACATATCTTTCAATAACTAATGCAAGATTTTTTGCTTCATTTTCTGGCTGTCTTAATAATTCATCATAAAACTTTTTAAAATCTGGCTCATATTCTTTATCGTAATTATGAATTTGATATTCTTCATAAATATTATTAGTACATCTATCAACAATCGTTTTTTGTTCTTCCGACAATCTTGAAAAAATTGATTCAATAAATGCAAGTACAAACTCTGACTTATTCTTTATAGCTTCTTTGTCATTTTTTTCATATTGTAGAGAACTATCAAATGGATTTATATAAGTATTTGTATTAGTGCTTATACTTAATGATTGACCTCCAAAAGCCTTAATTAACGGATAATACTCTCCGTTGTGGATCAATCACGCACACCTCATCTTCTGGGTATCTTAATAAAACTTGCTCTATTAAAAGTTTTATTGAAAATGATTTACCTGCTCCAGAAGTTGCAAGTACACATCCATTTCCATTTAATAATTTCTTTCTATCACAGAATACTGGATTCTTTGAAACAAGATTTATTCCATAAAAAATAGAATCTTGGTGCATCAAGTCCTTTGTGTTAAAAGGAACATTAGTAGCAGTAGATTCCGAAGTTAAAGATCTCTGTATTTGTAAATTATTCCAACCAAATGGAAGGCAATTTTGCAGTCCTTCTAATTGTTGCCAGTCTAAATTATATAATATAATTGAATATTCACTTGCAATATCTTTTACTATTTTTGTAGCCTTATTTAATTCTTTAAGAGATTCTGCTTGAATACATATTAAAACATTATTAGCAAATAGTTTTTGCTTTTTCTTTTGAAGTGCATCTCGTAAACTCTGTGCATCACTTATTGAATCTTCTAATTTTTCATCTAATACAGCTTCATAACTATAATTATTTTTATTTGCTTTTTTGATTTTCTCTAGTCTTTCAGTTTTCATTCCAGATATTTTTTTGTTTACTTTTTTTATTACTTTAGCAGGATTTTCTGGTGTAATGTTTAAAGTAGTAATAATGTTATAATTGCTTAATGTAGTTATTCTATTATAAAATCGTGGTGTAACTGATTTAGGTAATTTATCAATATATAAAACACGAATAAACTTGTTTTCTCCAATTCTTATATAATTCTTTTCTCTAAAAGAAACATCTTCTTTTGAAGCAAGTACATCATAAATACTTAAATTATTATTTTTAGCATATTCAATAAAGTTATCAATTCCACTTTCTTCTGGTAGTGTATTATGAAATATATTATATAAAGTTCCTAATCTTTCTAATATATTTACTCTTGTTATTTTTGACTTTAGTTCTTTAAATTTTTCTTCTGATTTTAGTTGATATTGAAGAAATATATCTTGTGCTTCTTTCATATTTTCTGCTTTTGTAGTAATAACAACTTGTCTTTTCTCGCATAATATTTCTTCTTTATCTCCGATTGTTACTTCAATAAGATCATTAAATTCATTTGCAATTTTAGATTCACTTTCATTTAGATTGTTAGTATTGTATATAAAGTTTTGTTTATAATCATTGGTCTTTACTGGTGTTCCAAAACAAATAACTTGAATATGATCGTTATAATTAAATGAATGTAAAAATCCAACCCATTTAAGAAAAATGTTCTCTTGTTCATCATAATTTGCTTTTGCAAATGAAATATCTTGATATTCAAAACAAACAGAATAATGTATATCATCTAATTGTATAATTGAATTTTTTTCATTAAAGTCTTTAAAGAATGTATGAATAATTTGTGGAGTAGTCTTTGGCTTTGCTATTTTATATTTATTTACAATATTTCTTAATATAGTCAATAAAAAAAGTTCTTTCTTTTCTTTATCCTTTTTACTTTCTTTTACCTTTTTCAATGCTATTCCTCCTTATAATCTTTAAGGAGATTGGCTACATTATACCAATCTCCCTCTTTTAATCTATTAAATAAATTTATATAGGTTAATTCGCCACAATATGGCTGTTTTTTTACCAATCTTTTGAATTTGGTATAGAATATTACCTTTGTTGCCATAGCTGGATGCTTATTATGAAAAACACGAATCCATTTAGCATTGTAATTATTTAAGTAATATTCTAGTAATGTTTTTTCCCATTCTCTTTTCATTTTGATTACCTTTCTAACAATTTCAAAAGTGCTTCTTGCTGCTCTTTTGATAGTTTTGATAATTTTTCTGATAACTCATCTTTACTTGAATTATTAGATTCTTTAACTTGATTTACTTTAATTTCTTTTTCTTCTTTTATAGTTTCCTTTTCAGTATTTTCTGGCTTAATACCATATTTCTTTCTAGCCTTTTCAAGCATCTTTGCTTGTTTTTGTTTTCTTTTTATTTCTTTA
Source organism: uncultured Clostridium sp. (assembly GCA_947648215.1). GTDB lineage: Bacteria > Bacillota > Clostridia > TANB77 > CAG-508 > RGIG8482. The sequence goes on from CANSMW010000005.1 coordinate 76,519, forward strand.
ATTTCAGCTTTTGTAGCTTTAGAACTGTCTATTTTCTTTGATTTCTTTTTACTTTTCTTCTGATGTTGAAGCATATATTCTTCATCAGTTATATAGTGTATAGGCTTTGAAAAAAGAAAGTAATGTCTAAACCAATAAGGCATTATCTTTTCTGCTGGTAGTTCGTGTATTTTCACAAATCCTATAAATCCTAAAACTCCAGCTATTGCAATAACTATATAACTTGTTGCCTCCTCTCCAATTTTATCTTTTAAGATTAAATATGTAGGAACAACTGTAATTACAATTAAAATTGCAAATATCCATTGTCTAATATTAAAGAAATATATCTTTTCTTTATAATCTTTTATTTCATCAAATACTGTAATTTCTATATTATCCATTATCAATGACCTCCCGTTAATTTTTCTGCAAACTGACTTGCATATTGTATTACTGCTAAATACATTCCATTTAAAAATAGCATTGCAACTATTGTTGATATTGCATTAGTTGAGCCTACTGTACTACTTAATCCAGCAAGCCCAATAGAGTAAATATTTGTTGCCAAGTATATAATTACTGCCTCTAATCCAACACTTGCTGCAAAAAGGAAGTATTGAATTGCTTTACCTCTCCCCTCATCATCAGCAGCAAGTGCAATAGGAATTGGAGCAAAGGCAAAGCATAATATTAGTTTCACTACTCTTAAAAATATCTGTGTTAAAATTTGTACTATCGTTGTCATAAATGGAATGAATAGTATTAAATATAAACCATAAGTCATAATACTATCTACAAATCCATCTGGTACTGCATTTATTAAAGTATCTGCAATGTTAATTGAAGAATTACTATTATTTATGGCGTGTGTAATACTAACAAAAATGTCATTTGTTATATTCATAATACTAGATAAGAAATCGTATCCGTGTTGAATAAAATATTTAAGTAAGAGAAAAGAAACGAAAGCCATCACTACTCGTTCCCAACTTATTCTCTCAACTTCCATTGATTTCTTAATTAAGTTAATCATAAAGAAAAGTATTAAAAGGCTTAATGCTATTGGAACAATAACATCATTGACTGTTTTTCCAATAGACCATATATTTATTCCTGTTACATTAGAGAAATTAGTTAATTTTTCTACTGTTCCAATTAAATTTCCACTATCAATTTCAATTCCGAAAACTGTAAATTTGAAACTATATAGAATTCTTATAATTCCATCCAATTATTTCTCCTCCTTATAATCCAAATATATTTTTAGATTGTGCTATTGCAACTAGCATAAAACCAGCCATAAGTGTCATTAAACCTCTTGATTTACCTTCTGCATCTTCTCTTTGCCATCCGTAGTGCAAACATTACACCACCAACTAAAGCGATAACTCCACCAATTTTAGTTAGCCAATCACACGCAAAATTTATAAATGAATCAATAGATTGTGTATTAGAATCTGCTAAAACTCTTGTTTCTGCAAGAATTAAAGTTCCCATTACACTTGTTCCAGCCACTATAAATTTTTCTTTTAATTTTCTAAATAAATTTTTTATCTTTTTCATAATCTTTTTACCTCCAATTAAAAAGAGATAAATTCTTTTAATCAGCAAAGTAATCCGATTTCAAGATTTATCTCTTTCTTATTCAATTATTTTTTAATTACTAAATCCTCAAATTGGATTACTCCAGTCTTTTTAAGATTCTTCAGATCGTTTTTATCGACCTCTTTTATCTCTAGTTTTTCAATAGGAATAGCAAATGGTAGACCAGAATCGCATAATATTTTGTAGTCTGCGTTAATACCATATTGCAATTCTCTTTTGTGATTATATAGTTTTTTATCATTGTGTTCTCGTGGCTCATATAAGTCAGAATAGTTTGGATGTTCTTTCAAATTATAAAGTTTAGAATAGAAAGCTCCTATTCCTGCTATAAATAATACACAATTACCGACTTGGCATTTTTGATAACTCATCAAGAGTGGCTAATTCTCTACCAACAACATCCCAATTAGTAGAAGATGAGCCCTGTCTTGCATAAGTTCGACCAGATGATTTTTTATACCAAGTTTTCTTACCAAGTAATGCTACTAAATATTCTAATGTTTCTTTACTCATACCTCCAAGAAATAAAGTGCTATCACAACAATCCAATACAGATTCCCAGCTATCTTTATACTTTTGTTTTAATTGACTTAATGATTGTAAACCTACAGTAATTCCAACATTTAAACCTCTTAAATATGCAAGTTCTTCGACAAATCGTGGTATTTCTCCTAGTTGCGACCACTCATCCATATAAATTTCAAGTGGAGTTGCTAAACTTCCACCACATAACTTTGCATTTTCATCAATAATCTCAAATATCTGTGTATAAAAAATACTAGCTAAATAGTTGAATGTATTATTACTAGGTTTCGTTATTACAAAATAAGCAACTTTACCATTACCAATAGGCTTATTAGATTCACTATTTATTTGTTTTAATAATGGAGAATTGTCATCTAATGGCATACCTATTCTTTTTAGTTCCATAGTATCAGTTTCAGTCATATTTGCGATTTCTTTAATGTTAAATGAAGCTAATCTTGCAGTTGCAACCATAATGATTGTACTCATCATTTTTGGTGCTGATGCTGCAACCTTAAAATGCTTATACTGTTTTACACCTATTGCTTCTGGCTCATCTTTGGCCCAACTATCAAAAAGTCTATCTAAATTTGAAACACCAGTTGAATCTGGATTCGATAAACGAATTAAATTTAAAACTGTTGTAAAATTTTGATGTGCTTTATCATAGTGGCGAATAGTGTAGTAGAATAATGCTTGAAGATATATCATCTCTGCTTTTTCCCAGAATGGATCTCCAGAAGTATTTTGTATATTTTCGCTTTTAGTATTTGCCATTATTGTATTTATTAAGCTCATTACATCATCTTCTTGTATAGGATGTTCCTCATCATAATAGCCAATATCATTATTATTTTCTTTAATATACATAAGTGGATTATAGCAATCCGAACAAGATTTATCATCAAGATTAAGAACTTTTATTGTATATCCCTTTTGTTTTAATGAATAACCACAATCTCGAAGTAACTCTCCGTTTAGGATCGGTTACAATTATTGTTCCATTTGCATTTAAGATATTAGGCTTAAAATAATATCTTGACTTACCACTTCCAGGCCTACCTATTAAAATAACGTGCCTATTCATTTTGCTAATTTTCATATTTTTAGAAATTAGTTCTGTCTGTGTTAAAATCATATTATTCTCAAAATTCTTATCTCTTTTGTCTTTTATATCATTTGCAGTTTTCCATTCAGCAGAGCCATAAGTATTTTCTTGTATATTCTTTTTATTTTGCATTTTGTAAGTTTCATAAACCATTAAAGCAAAAAAAGACACCCCCATAGACACAAGAATATTGTTTCTTGAAAAATCTATTGGAGTGTTTATTTTATATAATTCATTCAAAGCGATAGTAAAATAGTCTAAAGACCAATTTCCTCCATTATTTGATACAAGTGTTGTAACTCGTAACATATAATAAAATATAATAGCAAAAACTATTACAAATATTACTTTAGAACTTTTTTTATTCCTTTTCACCAGCATATTTATCTCACCTACCTTCTTTTAATAATCTAAATTTATTGATTCCTTTTCATTTACTTTATCTGGAGTAATTATATGAATATTCTCTCTTGTTTTTATTTCATCAAGAGTATAATCATCCCAAGTCCAACCTATAGAGCCAAAATCGTAAACTTCTTTTGTTCCATCTTTTGTATTTATAATCTTTTTCTCTGCTATATCTGTTACAATAACTTTATCATTTTCTAGTGTTTTGCAAATATAACAATCTGTGTATTTATCATAAACAATTTGAAAATCTTTCGTAGAAAAGTTGTTTACAAATAGTTCTGCAATACTTCTTTCAAAGTATGGTCTAGCCCATCCATTCCAACGCTCATTTTTTATATGATAACCTTCATAGTATTCACTATTTCCTATGTTAAAGTATGCTTTTTCTTGTAAATTTTCCATTCTAATCACCTACCTCTTTTTCATCTGTTATATTTATTTCAATATTCTTATCTTCTGTAATAGTATTAGAATTTGCAACTTCTTTCTCTAATTCTTCAAATATATTATGCTTTTCCAAATCCTCATTCACTACATTTCTTTTTTTTTCCTTTTCTGCAAGTTCTTTTACATCATTTTTAAGAACAGTCCAAACACACTCATTTTCGTTTCTTTTCATAATATAATTTTTACCACTTAATGTTTCATAAGTCTGTTTTTCTTGTTCTCCCACTTTAGTTTTAAAAGAAATAAGTTCATCTTGTGATTTTATATTCCATTGAAGATTTTTATTGTCTGATCCATATACACGAATTTGCCCTGCATTATTGAATCCAAGTTCCGAATATCTTTCTAAATGTTTATTTTCAAAATATACATTTGCAGTTTGTTTATCTTCTTCCTCATCTACAGTTACTCGTAATCCATAAGGTATTTCTACTGCATCTAACTCATCTTGAATACTCATAAAAGAAGAAAAAGGCATTGAATGAATACAAAAGTCTTTTGTAAACTCATCAATTCCTACTTCACCAATTTCGTGTAAATGTAATTTATCAGATAAATCTTTAAGTTGTTGAACATTTAGAGCCATTCCTTCTTCTTTTGCTTTTTCAATCGCAACTTGTGTATTTTCATCAAATAAGTCTTTTGATATTCTAGTTCTGTATTCAATTAAATCTGCAATCCTATCGTTCATATAGCTTTGTTTAGATTTGTTAAAATAAATATTATATCTTTTATTTTGATGTGATTTTACTTGTTCTGCTTGTTTCTGTTCATACACAGCCATAAGTTTATTTATATGTAGAAATTTTGCTATTCTAGGAAAATGTGCTTTAAAATCACTCAAATTCTTTAATCTTCTAGCATATCTAGTTATTCTTTTCTGTTGAAATAAAGACTTTTTCTTACCAAATTCACTTTTATCTGTAGTTAATTTTCTTTCACTTGCAACAACCCTAATACCATCCTTTTGGCATTTTTTCATTACTCTAATTGTTTCATCATAAGATAAATTAGTTATTTTTTCTAATTCTTTTGTTGGTCCATCTTTTTGGACTGCTTTTATTCCTTCAACAAAATAATGATAACTAAATATTGAAAAAGGCTTTAAAATATACTTAAAAAAATCTTTTATTCCTGTTTTAGTTGCTCTTTCTGCACCTTCATACACTTGTGTTGCATCACTTTTATTAGTAGCTTGCACTTGGAATCACCTCTTTCTCCATTGAAATTTCATATAATTTAAAATACTTATGATAGAAGTCATCTAAAGTTAGTCTTGACATCCATTTTTTAGTCTTTTGTGTTTCATCTATTGCATATTCACTCATATTTGCAGAATTTGAATGAGAACTTAATATTTGCAATTTATCATTATCTTTCCTATATAGTTGTTTTGGAATAAATACTTGTGTTCCACTATCAATAGGCAAATAAATTCCTTTATATGATTCTTTTTCATTACCAGACAACTTGATGAAAATAGACATATCTTTATTATTTTTTGCAGTTTCAACTTCTGTATTTTGTAGTTCATCTTCTTGCTTTTCTTTTACTATTTCTTGTATTTTTTCATTTTCCTCTTTTGTATCTTTGATTATATTTTCTGGAGTTAATCCTAAAATATTTTTGTTGTTATTGAATACAAGCAATGTCTTATATTTATCATTGTTTACATACTTACTACTTAAAGCAGATTTCATATCCTCTGTATATGCAAGAGCATATCGTACTGCTTCCATAACATTTTCATTTTTAAATCTTTCTATTGCTTGTTCTTTCATTGCTTCTACATAAGTTTTAGGAAATAATTTAGCAAATTGTGCCCCATTATTTGCAACATATAATTCCTCGTATTCATCTGGGCTATTTTCTATAAGCTCTTTTACACTAGAATCAAAACTTTCTTCATATTGCTTTAATACTATATTCTTTTGTTCTATTGTTAATTTTATATCTACTGTATTTCCATTTACATCATAACTTTTTACATTGTTTAGTAATTTTTCTAATATAAATGCTTTATCTTCTTTGAATTTTATATACTCATCCGAAGTATAGATATATTCATTTACATATCTTTTAATATCTATTGTATTTTCTCCATCTTTTAAATAATTTTCATTATTTAGTGTTTTTTCAATAATTTCTTCACTTAATGCGTTACTTTCAAGATACTTTTGCAAAATTCTATCTTGATGATCTATAGCATATTTTTTTAAATGATTCATTATAAAATAATAAAAGTATAATCCTTTATATCTTTCTACTCTGGATAATTGTTCAATTTTTTTAGGCATAATAATATCTTCAACCTCCTTTAGTCTAAAATTTGTATTGGCTACAATATATTCTTTAAAACAAATAATATCTTTTGTATCCTTAATCAAACCATCTTTTTGCATTTTTTTATAAATCGCATATACATTATCAGTATTTAGATTTTGTTCTTGTAAATACTTATTTTCAAGCAAAAAAATAAAGGCTGACACCTTTGTTTTGTAAATATCCTCTTTTTGGATATTTGCTACTTGTAAATCACCAAAATCTTTGTATTTACCATTTAATCTTGATATATCTAATACATTTACTTCTAATCCTTCATTTAATAACTCTGGTATTATTCTAATCATAGCATTTTTGCCAGCATCATCATTATCAAGTGAAAGAGTAATTTCGCATTTTAGTTTTTTTAGTAATTCAATTTGTTCTTTTGTTAAGGCTGTTCCCATTATTCCTACAGTATTTGCAAATCCCATTGCATTTGCACTTATAACATCCATATATCCTTCAACTACTATTATTTCATAATCTCTAGCAAAAGATTTCGCCTTATGATAATTAAATAATAGCTCACTTTTATTGAATAAAGGTGTAGCCATTGTATTTATATATTTAGGTTTAGAATTGCTATCTAATACCCTCGCACCAAATCCAACTGGATTTCCATATTGATTGAATATTGGAATCATTATTCTATGACTAAATATATCAATATAATCATTTTTAGATTCTTTCGTAATCCCTACATCTATCAAGTCTTTCATATTATATTTTGATAACAAATTATTTGTTATATTATCATAAGTAGGATTAAATCCTATATGAAAGTTATTGATTATTTGTGTAGATAAATTTCTACTTTTTAGATAATCAAGAGTTCTCTCGCTATCAATATTTTTAGTTTTTAAATTATTTTCGCAAATAGTAATTGCATCTTTTAGAATGTTAGATAATATTTTTTGTTTCTTTTGTTCTTCTGTTAGTGGTATAGTATTATTTTGTGGAATAGTAATATTCAAATGTTGTATATCTATTGCTTTTTGCATTGCCTCTACTGTACTAATGGCATTGTGATTGATTTCAGTTTCATACTTTTGTATGAAGGATATTGTATTTCCTCCAGAGCCACAAGCAAAACATTTTGCAATACCTTTATTTGTATTTACCATCATAGAAGGATGTGTATCATTATGGAAAGGGCAAGTACATTTATTTCTACTGACTTTTAGTCCATAATGTTCAAGAACATTAACTATACTCGAACTTGATAATATTTCATCATAAACACTCATATCTCAATTTCTCCCTTATTTTCTTCTAGTGCATTGAATTTCTCTTGATATAATCTGTCAACAACATATCTATCATCAAATTCTCTTGTAATATTAGGATATTCTAAATCTTCCTCTCCTTCTTTTGTAGAATCAAAATGATGTTCTTCATAATCCTCTTTATCTTCGCCAATTCTATAAAATCTGTAAGAATAATCAGTTTCTTCTAAAAATCTCAATCCTTCCATAATTGCTGCTACACTATTATTAGTGTATTCTTCCCAGCCCCTATATTCATTCCAACCAAAATAACATTGTTTATTGCTTCTGTGTTGTAAATCACATTGTTCTAAAAGATTCTTTATTGAATCATCATTCACATTTTTGTTTATATAACTTTTTACAAACAGCTTTAACTTTTCAAAACCATTTATACTTGTAACTATTCTAATATCTGATTTACTCATTATCATTACCTCCATTATCAATTAGTTTTAACATTCTTATTGTTTCTTTATCATTAAATTCGCAAGTCATTGAAGGCATTGGAATATCCTTATATTCATCTTCTAGTAGAGTATTATCATATAGTTTAATATAATTTCTATCTATAATACAAACTCTATGTGTTATATTTTTGTTAATAATAACAGTTAATAGATTTTTTAAAAGTCTAAAATATTTAGGATTATCCCACTTAAAAAAATATATATCATTGATATATTTGCAAGTAGTATCATTTATTATATCTTTTGTTAATTTTTTGTTATTATGAGATCGTAGAAAACTCATAATTTCTTCATATCCTTTTTTTGTTGTTATAATTCTAACTTGTTGTTGCATAAGCTATTTCTCCATTTCTAATAAATTTATAATTTCTTTTTCTAACTTTGAATCATCTTTATTACTTATAAACAACAAAAAACACTCCTTTTTCTTTGGATTGTATATTGTAAGAAGTATCTTTGTATGTTGTCTTGATAACTCAATAAAGTCATATATTTCTTTTGTTGAATAATTATCTTTAACTTTAAAAATCATATACTTAATTATGTTGAACGATTTTGCAAATCTTCCGGTAATTGTAAATGTATCTCTAGTAAGGTTTGTATTTTTATCAATCTGTTCAAAATAAAAGTCATCATATATTAAGTAGTAAGAATCTATTTTAGATTTACTTGATATGATTGTTCTAAAGTCCTCAAAATTGTATATTACATTGCTTTCAATCATAATCTGCCTCTTTTCTCACAAATGAAAAAAGAGTGGGAATCTCACCCACTCAAATTATTTTTCATTGTGTTTTTTTCTTAATAGTATAATTCCACTAACTACTCCAATTAAAGAAATTACTGCTAAACTTCCTAATAAGAAATAGTTTGTTTCGTTTCCTGTTTGAATTTTTGGAAGTAAAGAATTGTAATATTCAAAACTATAAACATCATCTTTTTCTTCCAATGAAACACCATCTGCAAATACACCTTTATCATTTATTTCTACTTTAACAACTTGATCTGATAGTTTATATCCTAAAGGTGCTTTAATTTCTTTAATATAGTAAGTTCCATATCTTAACTCATCAAATAGTGCAGTTCCTTCATATTCATTTGCTCCTGCTTCTTTAATAAGTTGAGTACAAGCCTCATCTTCATAGATTCCAAATACAAATTTGTTTGATTTAATATGTTCTTTTGTATCTTTATCTAATTTTTCAACTCTAACTGATTTTAGAATAGGCATATCTTTCATTTCTACTAACTGATTTTCTTTATCTAAAGAAACTTCAAATTCGATAGATTCTGTAATTTCATATCCGTATGGAGCAGTAATTTCAGTTAATGTGTATTTTTTACCTTCTTCTAATCCAGTAACGTGATGTGGCTCTTTACTAGAAATCCATTTATCAATAACATTTCCTTCTTCATCTGTAACAACTAATTCAGCACCTTCTAATTCTTCTCCATTTGTTAAGTCTGTTTTTGTTACATCAACAATTTTATCAATCATCACAATTTTTTGATTTTCTTTTTCCATTGTAACTTCAAATTCAATATCAGTAGCCTTTACATATCCATCTGGAGCAATTTCTTCGTGTAAAGTATATTTTTCTCCTTCAACTAAATTATTGATTATATGTGGCTCTTTTCCAGATACCCATTCATCAACAAGATTATTATCTTTGTCGAACACTTGAATTTTAGCTCCTTCTACTTCATCTCCACCAACATCAACTTTGCTCATTTCAACTACTTTATCAATCATCACTTCGTGTTGTGTTTCTTTATCTGTTGTTACTGTGAATGTAATGTCAGTAGCTTTTACATATCCCTCTGGAGTAATTTCTTCGTGAAGTGTATATGTTTCACCTTCAACTAAATTATTGATTATATGTGGCTCTTTTCCAGATACCCATTCATCAACAAGATTATTGTCTTTATCGAATACTTGGATTTTTGCTCCTTCAACTTCATCTCCACCAACATCAACTTTACTCATCTTAACTACTTTGTCAATCATCACTTCGTGTTGTGTTTCTTTATCTGTTGTTACTGTGAATGTAATATCAGTTGCTTTTACATATCCATCTGGAGTAATTTCTTCGTGAAGTGTATATGTTTCACCTTCAACTAAATTATTGATTATATGTGGCTCTTTTCCAGATACCCATTCATCAACAAGATTATTGTCTTTATCGAATACTTGCATTTTTGCTCCTTCGACTTCATCTCCTGCAATATTCTTTTTAGTCATATCTACAACTTTATCTATCATTTCTTCGTGTTGTGTTTCCTTATCTAATGTTACTTCAAATTCGATGTCAGTTGCTTTTACATAGCCATTTGTAGCAATTTCTTCATGTAAAGTATATTTTTCTCCTTCAACTAAATTACTAATTTTATGTGCTTCTTTACTAGAAGTCCACTCATCTACTAATTTGCCTTCTTTATCAAATACTTGCATTTTAGCACCTTCAATTTCATCTCCAGCAATGTTCTTTTTAGTCATATCAACAACTTTGTCTACCATTGTAATTTTTTGAATTTCCTTTGTATTTTCAACTTTGAACTCTACATCAGTAGCTCTAACAAATCCATTTGGAGCAATTTCTTCTCTTAAAATATAAGATTTTCCAGCAACTAATCCTTCAATTTTATGTGTCTTACTTGTTGAAGTCCAAGAATCAACTACATTTCCTTCTTTATTAAGAACTGTTAATTTAGCTCCTTCAAGTTCTTTTTCTCCAGTAATATCAACTTTTGAAAATTCTACCATAGTTGTATCATTTACAATATCTTTTGTTACTGTATATACTTTTGTTACATCATCTTGTTTAATAAATTCCACATCATATATTGTGTCATTTAAAACTAATCCATCAAGTGTTTTAATTTCTTGTAATTCGTATTTTCCCATAGGTAATTTTTCAATTTTTAAATCTCCGTTTTTGTCAAGATTATAAGTTTTAACTTCTTGTCCTTTTTTATAGATGATGCTTCCATCAGAATAATCTATAATATCTTCTTTAGCAGCAAGTTTAAATTGAATACCACTTAAATCAGATACATCAACTAAACTTGTATCTGCATCCTCTCTCAATGCGATTGATTTATCTATAATTAAAGTTCCTGTAGGTTGTTCATTCTTAACAACAACCTCTTTTATGAAATCGCCATCTTGATCTTTGTCATAATCTCTTATTCCTTCAACTTTAAAGGCAACTGGATTTTCAAGTTGTAAAAATCCTTCTGGAATTTTAATTTCAGTAATCTCATAAGTTCCAACTTCCAATTTTAATGGAGTTATTACAGAGCCTATTGGATCACCTTCTTTATTGTTATAACTATTAGCTGGTACTACCATATTTTTAGCATTAGTTGTGAAAGAATTATATGTTGTACTACCGATTTTTTGTGTTATAACTTCACCTTTTTTGTAAAGAATTTTGTTTGTTGCTCTGTCATAAATATCTTTTGTTGCTTTAATTTGGAATGTAGCATTATTTAATGATACTGTTTTTCCAGAAGTTTTATCTTTCTTAATAAGTTTAATATAAGTTTCTAATTGCTCATTATTAACTACTAAATCTTTTACTTTTTTAGCAACATCTTGAATTTCAGATTCATCATTAGTAATTGAAAATTTAAAATCTGCTGCACTCTCGTAATCCTTTGGAGTTCTAGTTTCTTTTACAATAAATGTTCCATAAGGTAAAACTTTTTGTGTATAAGCATCTCCATTTTCATCTGTTTCTATTGATTCATAAGTAGGAGCAATAACTTGTGCTTCGGCAACTCTTTTACTATCTACTGTTACTGTGTTTCCGAACTCATCAATTCCTCCCCAAACTTCTTCATAAGTATAACCTTTATCATAAGCCCTTTGTACTGCACTATTTAATTTTATAGTAAATACTGCACCTGCTAATCCAGGTGTTTTTCCAGAATTAACATCAATTCCACTTTTAAAAATATGAATTCTCATTTCTTTTACTTTATCTGTGCTATTAGCATTTCCAGTAATTATCTTTGTATATTGATCTTTATATTTTAGATTTACTTCATATTCTTTCTTATCTATTAAATATCCTATTGGTGGAGTTTCTTCTTTAACAATGTATTTTCCAAGTGGTAATTCTGTAACATCTTGGCAAACTCCTTTTTCATCTGTATTTCTAGTTGCAACTAAATCTCCTTTTGAATACCATTTTTTAGATTTAGCAACATTATAAATATCCTCATTTGCATATACTTTATATACTGCATTTTTTAATGTAGCATCTCCCTGTGCAATAGAGCCTGTTTTACTATCTTTTTTGATTATAGATATTGTTCCTCTAGGCTCCTCATCAACAACTCCTTTAATTTGTATTTCAATTACTGGAGTTGTATCATTTTTATAGACTAGATTTGCAGTATATGTATTCTCATTTAGTAAATATCCAGTTGGTGCTTGAATTTCTTTAACATTGTATTTTCCTAAAGGTAAGTTATCTATCTGTGCTATACCAGTTCCAGATGCAGTTGTTATTGTTGCAACTTCTTGTCCTTTAGTATAGAATGTTTTACTTCCTGCTTTATTTGTGATTTTTTCTGCTGCAGTTACTTTAAATACTGCACCACCAATCTTGTCATTATTTTCACTAACTTTGTATAAAATAATTTTTCCAGTTGGCTCTGTATCTTTAACACCTTCAACTTTTAATTCAACAACTGGAGTATTTTGGTCTTTATATACTAAATTAGCAGTATATGTGTTTTGATTTAATAAATATCCCTCTGGTGCAGAAATCTCTTTTACATAGTATTTTCCAAGTGGTAAATTATCAATTTGTGCTATACCTGTTCCAGATGCAGTTGTTATTGTTGCAACTTCTTGCCCTTCGTTATAAAATGTCTTACTTCCTGCTTTATTTGTGATTTTTTCTGCTGCAGTTACTTTAAATACTGCACCACCAATTTTGTCATTATTTTCACTAACTTTATAAACAAGAATCTTTCCAGTTGGCTCCGAATTTGGTACTGCTTGTTGGCTTGTTTGATTTGGACTTATTTCTACTTGATATGTTTGAGTATTTAATAAATATCCTGTAGGTGCTGATTTTTCTCTTATAGTATAAGTTCCTCTTTTTAATTTTTCTACAACAATTCTTCCATTTGTAACAGTTACATCTTGATTATAGTTATTTGGTCCTGTGATATTAAATACAGATCCATCAATCAAATTATTTTCTGTATCTAATTTTGTTAGTTCTAATCTTCCAGTTAAGTTTATTTTCAAACTCATTGCCATAGGTACTGGATCGTTGTAATGTAATGCCATTAACTGATTTTGAACTCCACTTGTAAAAGAAAAATATACAGTTGTATCTTGGTCTTTAGATTCTTCTTTTACTAATCCCCAACTTTGAAATGTATTATCAGAAATATTCAAATTTTCAACTTCGCAATTTTCTGATACAGTTATTGTTAATGTATTTTCTCCTTTATTATGTTGAAATCTTATATTATCTCTTGAATTATCAATACTTGAATAATCTGCTAATACTCCATTTGTATCTGTTAATACTTTAGTTTCACCAGCTTCTATTGTAACAGTAGTAGCATCAAAACTTGGTCTTTTTTGCATATTGTTTATTTGATTATTTATATCATTTTTAAAATTAACATATCTACTTTGTATATTTGCATCTCTAAATGTTGCATTAGATTGTCCTAAAGTTTCCCAGATATATTGCTGTGTAAATACATAGCTTAATCTAACTTCGTATGCCCAAGAATCATCTAAAATTCCTCCATCTACTACATAACCTCCATTTGCCTTATACCATCCAAAGTATGCAATTTTACAAGCTCTTTTAATTGTAGCATCTGTAGGTGTGTAATAGTTACCATTATAAATAGAGCCCGTTTTAAAATCTACTCCGTGTTCAGCACAGAATACAGTATATTGTTCTCCATTAGTACGATTTATCAATTTTCTTATTAAAATTCCAGTAGAATTAGCAGCGTGATCTGTTGTTCTAATATTAGAAGCATATTGTCCTCCAACAAAATTGCCACTACCAGATGCTGCAAAAACTGGACTAATATTAGTTAGTACCGTAATTAGAAGTAGTAATATAGCAACTACTTTTTTGTTTAAAATAAAATTCTTAATACTTTTCACTTTAAAAATCTCCTTTTCTTAAAAATTCATAAAAAATAGAGGATATACATCCCCTTAATAAAATATAACCCTCATTCCTAAATAAACACCTTCATTATCCTTTATAGGAACACACTCTCCACTAAAATCATAAGATTTTAAATAGTCTTGTGCTACTTGTGTTACATTATCCATAGTGTATCCATCTGTAAATAAAAAGTCTTTATTTTTAGGTTTTTCTTTTGTATTTTTCTCATTATTGTTACTTGATGAAGTTTTAACTTGTGTTTTAGTTTTATCTATTGTTTCTTGTTGTTCTTTTTCTTCCTTTGCCTCTTGCTTAATTTCTTCTGTTTGCTTATCTTCTTTATTTTGATTTTCTACATTTTCTTCAACTGTAGTATTTTCAATATTTGGAGTAGTTTCTTCATTAGTGATATTTTCATTGATAATATTTGTTTTTGTTTCTTCTTGAATAGTGTTATCTATTTCTTTTGAAACATCTCTGTATTTAGCATATAAACTATAAAAAATAATGCCTATTATAAAGATTATTGTAAAGGCAAATAAAAATATTTTCTTTTTTCTTGCATCTTTTAAATAAAGTTCTAATATCTTTTCATCCTGCTCATTCATTTCTTTTTACCCTCTGGAGTATTTGCTAAATCATTATATTTTTTCTCTAACTTTTCATAATCCTTTTTTAAAGCAGTATAATTCTTTATTTCAATATCTATATCATCAATGTTCTTTTGTATATTGGATTGTTCTGTTACAAATTTAGATCTTTTTAAATTTAATCTTTCAAGTTTTCTTAACACTTTATCTATCATAACTTCCTCCCATAAAAAAAGAGCCAAGAACTTAATCTTGACCTTAATATAGTTTAATTTTATCTGTAATAAAAATTTATAGTCCATTTACCACAATACATACAATCCCATACTTCATATCCAGAAGGACAATTTTTGTAGTATTTATCATTATCTATCTCACCATTTTCCCATTGATCTCCCCAATATTTCGTTTGTTGATTATAGTATGCAATAGCTTCATTTTTTGAGCCAAACCATTTTCCAGAATTTCCAACATTCATTCCGTGATTGTTATTATTAGTACATCTTTCAACTTTTGGCTCTGTTTTAGTTACTTCTTGTTTACTATTTTGACTACTTGATGATTGAGAAGTAGATGATGTAGGTTTTTGTGTTGTAGTATTTGGAGTTGTTGTACTCTTTGTTACAGCTTCTTTCTTTGGTGAACTTGAATTATTATTTGATGGACTGCTCGTTGTTTTAGTAGTTTTTTGTGTATTTGTTTGAGTAATTTCTTTAACTGTAGATGTTTCTGGCTTTTCATTACTTGTTTCTACTGTTGTATTTTCTTTGCTTTCTTCAATCGAATTACCTGCAAC
This sequence comes from uncultured Clostridium sp., assembly GCA_947648215.1. Taxonomy (GTDB): domain Bacteria; phylum Bacillota; class Clostridia; order TANB77; family CAG-508; genus RGIG8482. Next base: position 92,207 of record CANSMW010000005.1, read on the forward strand.
TTCATTTGATACTATGTTTGTATCATTTGCAATTTCATTAACCATATTTTCTGTTATTGAATTTTCATTATCACTTTTAGCTTTGCTATCATTCCTATAAGAAATAAAATATATACTTCCTATAATTCCAATAGCAACCAATATCAAAATTATTATTATAAGGATTCTCTTTTTCATCATAATAGACACCTCCTACTATAATAATAACGTGATTTTTTTTATTTGTCAGCACTTTTTCACAAATTTCTCTAAATAGGAATAATATTAGCAACAATGTAATATCTCTGATCTGTTGGTCTTGTTTTCGCATTGATATAAGAACAAGTTGATAATTTAACTATTTTGTTAATATTAGTATTGTTTTCAATATGGAATTTACTTGTTTTTTCATAATATTTTATTCTTTCATTAAAATCTAGTAGCTTTATATTATTACTCTCGATTTCTATTCCTATTGAATAAACACTAAATACTGTTGCTTCATAATCGCAGTCTGGAGTATAGATTTTAAATTTAAGATGAGAATAAAAGAAATCTTCATTCCAATAATTGCTTAAATTTGAAAACATACTTCCAGTTCTCATATTATGCCCATATACAATAGTTTCTGCATCTTCAAAAGGTGCTGCATTAGTTGTAAATATTGAGCCATTGCTATTATATTTCTTGTCAAATGAATGTTTTAAATAATAAACATCCTTATCTTTTAGAATTGGATAATTTATATTTGTACCTTCAATTTCAATCCAAGCAATTATATCTTCATTGATTGATTTTAGATGTTCCCAGTCTATACACTTTTTTTGTGTTTCTTCATTTATTTCAATGGATTCTTCAATCAAGTTCTCTGTAGATTCATTGCTTTCGTTTAATTCTTGCATATCTTTTAATAAAAAATAAATACATATAGAAAATACTAAAATAGATATAAGAATTAGTGTTATAACCAATAACTTCTTACATTTCATATTCTTTATCCTTTTCATCTTGCATCTTTTTTTGTGTCTGTAAAACTAACTCATCATAGGTATTATCCTCCTCAAAGTACAATGAAATGGATTCTTCCATCGCTCGCCCATTCAAATATCTTTCGTATGATTCTTCATTTTCATCAATAGTGTATTCTTCCAATTCTTCTTCTTGTTCTTTTAAAGCATCTAATTGTGTTTTATAAAATTCTAATGCTTTATCTTTATTGAAGAATGTTGTTACATTTACTGTATGATCTGATTCATCAATATCAATACTTGTGAATATTACTCTATAAATCTTCATCGAAAATTCTCCTTTCTGTTAGTATTTTAATATTATTTACTTATGGATATGGCATAAGAATCACCCCCTTTACTTTGTATTAAATTTCTATTTCACTATTATCTGGCATAAAAAAAGAAGGTGCTTCTAATTCCTTCGTTAATTCATTTTCTATACTTTTATAATAATAGTTAATAAAATTTTCAATTTGATTTTCAGTTCCTTTATATTCATTTTCTCTGTTTCTACATTCATTATAAAGTTGTATCAATTTATCCCTACTTACTTTATTACTTAAATGGAATAATTTATTCTTTACAATTAAAATAATAGCGTATGATATATCTTTAATTCGTTTCAAATTCTCTTTAGAGATACTTTCTATTACTTCTTTAGGATAATACATATCATATCGTTTTAATGCTACAATTATTTCATTATATTCCAAATTTGAGAATTCTTCTGGAACTTCATTTTCTTTATCTATTATATAATTAAATAATCTATCTATCTTATTATTACTTATATTATTATCTATTATATTATTATATTGTCCTTTTGGGGACATACCCTCTGTCCCATTTGTCGAATAGGGGTATGTCCTATTTATCGCATAGGGTACATCATTAGGATAAATTCTTCGTTGTATTATTTCCCCTTTATCATTTCTAATAATATCTAAACATACAAAACCTAATTCTCTCAAATGTGAAACCCATTTTGAAATAGTATGAGGTTGTGCTTTTAGTAAATTCGCTAAATAACTATTTGATGCAAAACAATATCCTTCTTTGTTTGATAATACTGTTATTACTGCATATAGTAATTTTTCATTTGACTTGATTTTTTCATTAAATAAAATTGTTGATGGAATAATTGCATAATATCCTATTTTATTTTCATCATTCATTATATGGATCACTTCTCTTTCCAGCAAGTATTATTGCATATAAGATAAGTGATATATTTGCTCCAACAATTACTCCTAATATAAATTTTATCATTGTTACACCTCCTCATAAATCACTTTATTTTCATCGAAATAAATGTAGCTTGGCTCATTAAACCTTTTTGCATCTTCATCGACTTTAATTCCATCGTGTAGTTCTAATACTTTCTTCTTATCTTTTATATACTTAAAGACTTCCTCTTTTCCATATATAAATTTTAATATGAATGGAACATAGTTATATGAAGTTCTTGCTCTAGCAATATTTTGTTCAACTTCTGGTATATCTTTATTTTTTAGTTCAACATATATAGCAATATCTAAATCTCCAATCTTTTCTTTAGTTGAATTTATATATGATCCAAATAGAACTGCCTTCGTAATTCTATAAATAAATTCATTATTTTCATTTGCTTCTTTTATTTTTTGTACCACATTTTCTAGTGCTCTTTTTGCAGTTTCTCTTGAATATGTTGTATTTGTTTTATGTGGCTTTTCCAATTCTAACTTTTGCATTTTCATTCTCCTTCCCAAAAAAATAAAGCTATCTCATTTTTTGAAATAGCTTTTATATATTCAATTATTTTTTATAAATTTACTGCATATTGTTCAAATCTTTCTACAGTATCATTTTTCATTTTAGAAGTAACTCTTACATATATCTCATAGGTTGTTCTTATTGTACTATGTCCTAGTCTTTTTGATACTGCTTTTATATCTGCTCCAGATTCAATTAGTCTTGTTGCGTGTGTATCTCTAAAATCGTGAAATCTACACGAAATTCCTAATTCGTAGTGAATAACCTTAAATGGATACTTAGCTGTGGCTGTACCTTCAAATACACCATTATTTTTTACAAATACTAAATTTACTTCTGGCAATGCAACCTCTATTTCTGCAAAAGCATTGATTATTTTTATTTCTGGCTTATTAGTATATTGATTAACCACTTCTTTTGCATAATGTTTCATATATGAATCTCCATATTCTTGCTTATATTTTTCTTGTTCTTCTTTAAATTCTTTTAACGCATTTGTTAGTGTATCTCCAATATCTATAGTCCTATAGCTACTTGGTGTTTTACAAGTTCCAAAATACCATACTGTTTTTGCCTTACCGCTTAAATGCCTTCCGTGTGTACTACCATTTTGGTTTTTTTCTATTATGTTCTTATTTACTGTTAATGTTTTATTTTCCAAATCTATATCATCCCAAGTTAATCCAAATACTTCCGAAACTCGAAGTCCTGTATAATATGCTGTCAAAGCTGCATAATAAAATGCGTGATTATTTTTAAATCTTTCTAATATCATAGTAATTTCTTCTTTTGTAAAAATATGTGCAGGATCTGATTCTGGAATATCATATTTAGGCAATCTAACTTTTAATGCAGGATTTTCTTTAACAAATCCAACAACATCTGTGGCATATCCAAATGATGTTTTCAATACTTTTAATATGTTTTTTAAAAAATTTTTTGAAAAGCCTCTTTCTACATAAATATTATTCACACATTCTTGAAGTGTTGATGTTGTTATTTGTGATAATCTATAAAATCCTAATCTTGGTTTAATATGATTTTTTATGATATTTTTATATGCTTGTATTGTATGATACTTCAAATTTATTTCACAATGCTCCTTCATCCAATAATCTAAATAATCACTATAAGATATTGTTTTTGGTGTAAATGAATGTCCTGTATTGGTGTACTCATTATATGCTTTCATTCCTTCATTATAAGCCTCTGACTTTGTTTTAAATCCCGATTTTACCTTTTGTTTCCTTTTTCCATCAACTGGTGCGATTTCAAAATAGTATTGATAACCGTTCCCTCTCTTTCTCACATTGACCATAGTTTTACCTCCAAATATTTAATTTAGCAAATAAAAAAGAGTTATACATATAAAAATGTTTAACTCTCTTTACTATTATCAATATTGACATCGAGCCTGTAACACAGTATTTTCAATACTTTTATGGTTTTGACATCCATATTTTAATCTACCGATGTCAAATCGCTGTCAAATGACTATTTTTTATCATATTTAGCATATCTTTCGTTTCTTGTAACCCTTGATATTACTGATTTCTTCCACAGCAATTCTTATATTTCTTCCCACTTCCACAAGAACATAGGTCGTTTCTTCCTACTTTTGGTCCTTCATTTTTTACGGTTACATGGGTTTGTTCTGCCCCTCCGTTTACATCGTTTATGTTTTCTAGGGAAGCATTGGTAATTCTTGCGGTTTCGGCTCTTCTTATTTCAGTTTGTTTTTGGATGTTTAATAGAATTTTTACTACATCATATTGAATGTCATATATCATTTCATCAAACATGTTGGTTCCTTCAATACGGTATTGAATTACTGGATCTTTTTGACCATACGCACGAAGTCCAATTCCGTCTTTTAATTCGTCCATGGCGTCAATATGATCCATCCATTTTTGGTCTACTACTTTTAGCATAACAACTCGTTCTAATTCTCTTAGGTCTTTTTCTCCTATTTCTTGTTCTTTTTGTTCGTAACGAGCTAATGCTTTATTGGTTACTTCTTCTATTACCTTTTGGCTCTCTAATTTTTTATCTTGTAAGCTTTCTAGGGTTTCAATTCCAAAAACCGTTCTAATTTCTTCTTTTAAAGAATTTTTATTAACTGGTTCTTCTACAAAATAGCTACTTACAATACTTGTTGCTAACTCAGTTATCATATGCATAATGTTTTCTTTTAGGTTATTTCCATCTAATACTTGTTTACGTTGTGCATAAATAATCTCTCTTTGTGTATTCATAACATCATCATATTGAAGTACGTGTTTACGAATACTAAAGTTTTTACCTTCTACTCGTTTTTGTGCTTTTTCCACTGCACCTGAAATAATTTTTGATTCAATCGGCATATCTTCTTCTGCTCCAAGTGTGTTATACACATTGGTAATCATATCTCCACCAAAAATTTTCATTAGGTCATCATCTAAACCAATGTAAAATTTGGATTCTCCTATGTCTCCTTGACGTCCACTACGTCCACGTAACTGGTTATCAATTCTTCTTGATTCATGTCTTTCTGTACCAATAATTTTTAGTCCACCAGCATCGATTACTTTTTGTTTTTCTTCTTTGATTTCGTCTTCATATTGTTTTTCTAATGCTCTAAATTTTTCCCTAGAAGCTAAAATGGCTTGATCGTTTGTTTCATTAAATGCCATTGCTTCTTCAATTTGTTCATCGGTATAACGTTGTCTTTTCATGGCTTCTCTTGCTAGGTATTCGCTGTTTCCTCCAAGCATAATATCAGTTCCACGTCCTGCCATGTTCGTGGCAATGGTAACTGCTCCAAATTTACCAGCTTGTGCAATAATGGTTGCTTCTTGTTCATGGTATTTGGCATTTAATACCGAGTGTGGAATTCCTTCCTGTTTTAAAATTTTACTTAGTTTTTCTGATTTTTCAATGGATACTGTACCTACTAAAACAGGTTGTCCTTTTTCATAACTTTCTTTTACACTTTTTACAATTGCCCTGTATTTGGCAGGTTCGTTTTTATAAATGATGTCGTTTTGGTCATTACGTATCATTGGTTTGTTGGTTGGAATGGCAATAACATCCAAATTATAGATTTCTCTAAATTCGGCTTCTTCTGTCATAGCCGTACCTGTCATACCTGCTAATTTTGCATACATTCTAAAGTAATTTTGGAAGGTAATGGTAGCAAGGGTTTTGGATTCATCTGCAATTTTTACTCCTTCTTTTGCTTCGATAGCTTGGTGAAGCCCATTGTTGTATCTTCTTCCATACATAATTCTTCCTGTAAATTCATCTACAATTAATACTTCTCCATCTTTTACCATATAATCAATATCACGTTTCATAACGCCATGTGCACGTAAAGCTTGGTTTACATGGTGTACAATTTCGGAATTGTCTAAATCGTTAAAATTATCAATGTGGAAAAATTCTTCTGCTTTTTTAATTCCTTTTATGGTTAAAGATGCAGATTTTGCTTTTAAGTCTACAATATAATCATAATTCTCGTTATCTTCAGCTTGTTCTTCATCTTTAATATCTTCTTCTACAATGACTTTTGCTTGTAGACGTTTTACAAAATCGTTAGCTTTTTTGTAAAGGTCTGACGATTGATTCGCACGTCCTGAAATGATTAATGGTGTACGTGCTTCATCAATTAAAATACTATCAATTTCGTCCACAATAGCAAATTGTAAATCTCTTTGAACAGCTTGGTTTTTATAGATTACCATGTTATCTCTTAGGTAATCAAACCCAAATTCATTATTGGTTCCATAGGTAACATCACAGGCATAGGCTTTTCTTTTTTCATCTGGTTCCATACCAGAAATAGCAAGTCCTACCGTTAACCCTAAAAATTTGTATAGTTTTCCCATCCATTCGCTATCACGTTTGGCAAGATAGTCGTTAACAGTAATTACATGAACTCCTTTTCCTGTAAGGGCGTTTAGGTAAACTGGTAAGGTAGCAACTAAGGTTTTTCCTTCACCAGTTTTCATTTCAGCAATTCTACCTTGGTGCAAAATAATACCACCAATTAATTGCACATCAAAATGTCTCATACCTAGTACCCTTTTGGAAGCCTCTCTAACTACTGCAAACGCTTCTTCTAATATATCATCCAATTTTTTTTCTTGTTCTAATTCCTTTTTAAAATATTCCGTTTTTGCTTTTAACTCATCATCCGATAATCCTGAAATTTCTTCTTCTAATGCATTAATTCTATTTACCATTGGCATTACTCTTTTTACTTCTTTTTCACTATAGGTTTTAAATAATCCCATTTACGTTTCCTCCTAAAATTAAAATAATCCGTTTGTAACTATATCACGAAATACACTTTTACGCAAGGAATTTTTATGAAAAAAATAGTTTTGAGGTCGCAAATTTGCGACCCCACAACCTCATTGGCTTATTATAATCATTAATCATTCTTCACACAGTGCTAAAAATAAATTTGCCAAAGGATTTCCTAACAATGGAGCAATATAGCCTATACCTTTTGCTCCTATTCCTCCTTGCACCGGATACAATGTCACTAACTGTTGATTATAGAAAACTTGTGTTTCAATTTTCTGGTTTAAAATTTCTGTTGTAATTTCCTCTACATCACTTTGTGACATTATATCTTTCGAATCCATTTCTAGCCCTACACTACCATCAGAAAAGATTTTTACTTTTAATGTTTGCATATGATTATTTCCCCCTGGAAAAAACTGCCTTACTTATACCAGCAACTAACTTGTATTCTTGATTTTCTTTGTAACTTCTTGGTAAAAAAACGTCAAAAAACGAATTGCCTTTGTTTACTTTCCGTATATCCTCTCTTTTCTGCATGCTAATCTCCTCCATACTTTTGTTGTAATTCCGTCTTTACTTCTTCGATATTCCGTATTGGAACTTTACATTGCTTGTCAACCTGAAAAATATAGTACGTGCTATAATTTTCAGGTTGTCTCCAAACTGGATCCCGTCGATATCCATCATATGGACGCTCCTACTTTTTTGTCTTTTTAGCCATTTTCCTCCTACTTTACTTTTCGTGTTTTTGGGTTACATGTTTATTCTATAACTATTTTACCTATTTTGCAACAATTTTTCTCTTTTTTTATAATCTTCTTAATTTCTCTACAATTTCCACTAGACTATCCACCAAATAATCCACATCTTCTTTTGTATTGTCGTCTCCAAAGGTAACTCGTAATGCTCCATTTGCCATCTCAGGTGATAAGCCAATCGCTACTAGTACATGGGATGGTTCTAATGAGCCAGAAGTGCATGCTGAACCAGATGATGCACAAATTCCTTTCATATCTAAATTTAATAATAAGGCTTCTCCATCTATATACTTAAAAGAAATATTGGCATTTCCTGGCAAACGTTTTGTTCTATGTCCGTTTACTTTTGTATTGGAAATCTTTTCTTGTATTTGCGAAATATAGTAATCACGTAAACTCATTAATTTTTCATTATACCCATCAAATTTCTCATAGGCAAGTTCAATGGCTTTTCCTAACCCTACAATTCCTGCCACATTTTCCGTACCTGCTCTCATGTTTCTTTCTTGATGTCCTCCATCTTGTATCTTTTCAAATTTTACCCCTGTTTTTACGTATAGGGCTCCCATTCCTTTTGGACCATAAAATTTATGAGCAGACATCGATAGTAAATCGATATGGTATTCTTTTACATCGATACGAACATTTCCAATGGCTTGCACGGCATCGGTATGGAAATAAATTTGATGTTTTTGGGCAATTTCTCCTATTTCTTTTATTGGTTGAATGGTTCCTATCTCATTATTAGCAAACATCACACTAATTAAAATCGTTTCTTTGCCTATCGCATTTTCTAATTCACTTAAATTAATGCATCCCTCCTCATTTACATTTAGATACGTTACACGAAATCCTTCTTTTTCTAAATGCTGACATGTATGAAGTACTGCTGGATGTTCTATTTTGGTGGTAATAATATGGTTTCCTCTGTCACGATTTGCATATGCTACCCCTTTTATGGCTAAATTATCACTTTCACTCCCACATGAAGTAAAATAAATCTCCTTTGTATCTGCCCCAATAGCATGAGCTGTCCTTTGCCTTGCCTCTTCTACCGCTTTTCTCGACTTTCTTCCAACGCTATACATAGAAGAAGCATTCCCATAATTTAAACTAAAATAAGGCAACATCTCCTTTAGCACCTCTTCTTTGGTCGCTGTTGTTGCCGCATGGTCAAAATATCTTATTTTCTCCATTTTTGTCGTCCCTCTCTTTTTTATTTATTCCTTTTTATATTATATGGGAAATCGGCAAAAATATTCTAAAGAACCAGAAGGCAAAAACAAATCTGCCATCTGGTTCTTTTGGGAATTATATCAGGTGCTGTGTAAAGTATTTTGTCATAAACTCTGTTAAGGCTGTATGAAATTTCTTTAGCTGTTCTTTTCCGTCTGTATATTGACTTGTGTATTCGTCAATTTTTCTTGTTACACTTACATAGTAAGTTGTTAACAGCTTACAGAGCGGAACCACATTTAACTTTACATTCGTTTTGTTTAAGCAGAATTTCATATCTCCTTCATAGAAAATCATATCTTTCCAGCCATTATGTGTTACTGTTAGCAAAAGAAAGCTATTTATGATTTCTACGTATTTCTGAGATTTTTTTCGGCTAATTTGTGCTAAACGTCTAGCGCCCCAAAGAAGTGTATTTTGCCATTCATTTTGCAAATGAACAAAATCTTCTAACAGACTAACCGCCCGTTCCATCTTCCAAAATCCTGTTAAGGTATAGGGAATCTGAATGTCTTGTTTTGGAAATGCTCTTTTTACATCCAACTCATACAAGGTAACAAAGAAACATATTGGTATTGCCTGTATCCGCCTTTTCTTGTTCCACTTCATCTGGGTATACATTCCATAATCAGTACTACAGAATGTAAAATGCGGATCCCACTGGCGCTTGAAGTCTAATTCTTCAAGTACCATTCTTGTTTCTGGCTGTTCCTTGTCCTTTTGAGTTTCTAGATACTGTTTGCACCTCTTTCTTGTCCCAGTTACTTCTGTAACAATTTTTGCAAATTTTTGTTGATTGTTCATGTCCTTTCCTCCTTCTATTGCAAAATTTTGATACATTATCCTTTCTTGGTTTATGTTTACCATTATACTATGTTTTTTTGGATTCGTCAATTGTGGAGAGGAATTACATTCATATTTTCGGGTCGATGTGGGCATCGCCCCCTACATATCTTTGTATATTTATTGTAAATTCTCACTACATCTATGGCAAATATGTGGATGATTGCTGTCTTGTCCTACGGTTTTTGAATACATCCAGCATCTTTCGCATTTTTCACCTTCTGCTTGTTCTACACTTACTCCTACAATGGCGTCTTTATCTTCTTCTTTCTTTCCTTGTTTGATTTCTACATCAGATACAATGAATATTTCTTTTAATAATTCTTCTTTTCCTTTGATAAAATCATATTCTTTACCATCCGCAAATAATGTTACTTTTGCTCCAAGGGATAATCCGATTTCTTTATTAGCTCTTGCTTGTTCTAATTTTTTTGCTACTTCATCTTTTATTTTGATGTATTTAGCCCATTTTTCTTCTATTTCTGGATTATCGTATTTAGGATTTATTTTTGGATAATAATCTAACATAACACTTTCCGTATTTTCTCCTGCCTTATGTGGCATGTATTTCCATATTTCTTCTGCTGTGTAACAAGTCATTGGTGCTAGAATTCGGACAAGTGCAGATAGAATTTCATACATAACCGTTTGGGCTGCTCTTCTTTCTACTGAATCTTTTTTGTAAGTATATAAGCGATCTTTTATAATATCTAGGTAGAACGCACTCATATCTACAACACAAAATTGATTAATGGCATGATAAGCATTATGGAAATCGTATACATCGTATGCACTAATACAATCTTTGATTAATTTGTTTAGCTTGATTAATGCCCATTTGTCAATTTCTTGTAACTCTTCATAAGCCACTGGCTTACTCACATCAAAATCACTAATATTTCCTAAGATATATCTTGCTGTATTTCGGATTTTTCGATATACTTCCATCACTTGTTTTAAAATATTTTTTGAACCACTAATATCTGATTTATAGTCAGCCGATAATACCCAAAGTCTTAACACATCTGCTCCAGATTCATTAATAACGTCTTTTGGGTCAATTCCATTTCCAAGGCTTTTTGACATCTTTCTTCCTTGTTCATCAATGGTATAACCATGTGTTAATACTTCTTTATATGGTGCTTTTCCTTTGGTTGCAACCGAAGTTAATAGTGAAGATTGGAACCAGCCTCTATGTTGGTCACTTCCTTCTAAATATAAATTTGCTTCTGGAAGTCCACGTTCGGCTAGTACCGATTCATGTGTTGAACCAGAATCGAACCATACATCCATAATATCGGTTTCTTTTTTAAATTCTTTACTACCACAATGAGGACAGGTTGCTCCTTCTGGCATTAATTCTTTTTCTGGTAAATCAAACCACGCATTTGAACCTTGCTTTTGGAATATTTTTTGTACTTTTTCTAAGCTTTCTTTTGTTACATATTCTTTTTCACAATCTGCACAATAGAAAATTGGAATTGGCACTCCCCATGTTCTTTGGCGAGAAATACACCAGTCATTTCGTTCTTCTACCATTTTGGTAATTCGTTCTTCTCCCCAAGCTGGGTACCATTTTACATTTTTAATTGCCTCTAAAGTTTGTTTTCTAAATCCATTAATAGAAGCAAACCATTGGTTGGTTGCACGGTAAATAACTGGATGTTTACATCTCCAGCAATGTGGATAAGAGTGGTTTACATCTTGAGCTACTAATAAATACCCATGTTCCTCTAACCATTTAATAATTTCTTTATCGGATTTTGCATAATACATACCTGCAAATGGACCTGCTTCCTCAGTTTGATGTCCTTTACTATCAATGGTTACAACAATGTCTAATCCATTTTTTAACCCACAAAGATAATCCTCTTTACCATATCCAGGAGCAGTATGAACCGCACCAGTACCAGTTTCTAATTCTACTAATATAGTATCATCTGAACCTAGTACCACTTTGGAATCCCTCTCTAAAAATGGATGTTTACAAATAATTCCTTCTAAATTGCTTCCCTCAAATTTCGCAATTTCTTTATATTCACTAATGCCCGCTTTTTCCATTACTTTTGAAACTAATTCGGTAGCCATTATTACTTTTTCTTTTCCTATATCCACAAGACTGTATTCGTAATCTGCTCCAATGGTAATTCCCATATTACCAGGTAAAGTCCATGGTGTTGTTGTCCAGATTACGAACGATACGTTTTGTTCATCGAATTTTCCTTTGGCATCTTTTACAGGGAATTTTACATATGCTGTATGAGAATTGATATCTTTATATTCAATTTCTGCCTCTGCTAAGGCTGTTTCACAATCCGTACACCAGTAAACTGGTTTTAGTCCTTTATAAATATAGCCTTTTTCATACATATTGGCAAATACTCCAATTTGTTTTGCTTCCACTTGTGGTTGGTAAGTAATATATGGGTTATCCCAATCTCCTAATACACCTAAGCGTTTAAATCCTTCAATTTGTTTATCTTTGTATTCCATCGTAAATTGTTTACAGGTATCTCGAAACTGCGTAACAGGAATTGCATCTCTGTTTAATCCTAGTTTCTCAATTGCCTTTTTTTCGGTTGGCATACCATGAGTATCAAAACCGGGAATATAAGGTGTATCAAAACCTTGTAAGTTTTTGTATCTTACAATCGTATCTTTTAATACCTTATTTAAGGCATGCCCTAAATGAATTTCTCCATTCGCATATGGAGGTCCATCATGTAATACAAATGGCTCCTTTCCTGCATTCTTTTTTAACATTTTTTCATACAAACCTTTTTCAAATATCTCATTTAAAATATTCGGCTCATTTTGTGGTAAATTTCCCCTCATTGGAAAATCAGTTTTTGGTAAATTCAATGTGTCACTATAATTCATCTCTTTTTGCTCTGCCATTTTTCATTCCTCCTTTAAATAGATACAAAAAATCCATTTCATCTTATCTTAGGACGAAATGGATTTAACTTCCGCGGTACCACCTATTTTAAAAATTGCTTTTGCAATTTTTCACTTCATTTACTTGATAACGTAAGTAACACGATTAATCTTACTAACCATTCAGATTAACAACAAAAAGGTGATAACTGGTAAACTTTTTTTGCAACTAGAATCACACCAACCTCTAGCTCTCTTTTGCTTTTTGTTTACTCGCCTTGTCCTTTTTTTCGTTTTTCATTTCTTTTTATGACTATAATCTTATCATGTAATTCTTATTTTGGCAAGTACTTTTTTTATGCCGTCTCCGACGTTTTATTTGGTACAATTTTTTTCTTTTTAATGTGTTTTTTCGCAACTTTTTCTTCGTTAATGACGAGTTCCGGTTTTTCTCCATTTTCTACCGTTGCTTTTGTGATAATACATTTTTCTATTTTTGGATTAGATGGTACTTCAAACATAATGTCTCTCATAATGTCTTCTATAATTGAACGTAGTCCTCTTGCTCCTGTGTTTCTTGCAATGGCTTTATCGACAATGACATTTAATGCTTCTTTTTCAAATTCTAATTTTACGTCATCTAATTCTAATAGTTTTTGGTATTGTTTTACTAACGCATTTTTTGGTTCGGTTACAATACGTACTAAAGATTCGCGGTCTAATTCTCTTAGTGTTGCAATAATTGGTAATCTTCCTACAAATTCTGGTATTAATCCAAATTTTAATAAATCTTGTGGTAATAGTTGTTCAAAAATAACGGATTTATCAATTTCTTTTTTGCTTTCAATTTTGGCACCAAAACCAATTGTTTTTTTACCCACTCGTTCTTCAATAATTTTGTCTAATCCTTCAAAAGCTCCTCCACAAATAAATAGAATATTTGAGGTATTTATTTGTAAAAATTCTTGGTGTGGGTGTTTACGTCCACCTTGTGGTGGAACAGATGCAACGGTTCCTTCTACAATTTTTAGTAAAGCTTGCTGTACTCCTTCTCCACTAACATCCCTAGTAATCGATGGATTTTCGGATTTTCTTGAAATTTTATCAATTTCATCAATATAGATAATTCCTCTCTCGGCCATTTCAATATCGTAATCTGCTGCTTGAATTAGTTTTAATAAAATATTTTCAACATCTTCTCCTACATAACCTGCTTCGGTTAAGGTAGTGGCATCTGCTATGGCAAATGGTACATTTAAAATTCGTGCTAAGGTTTGTGCAAGCATGGTTTTTCCACAACCCGTTGGTCCTAATAACAATACATTACTTTTTTGAATTTCCACATCGCTAATTTCGTCTTCTGTATTAATTCTTTTATAATGGTTATATACTGCAACAGCTAAGGTCTTTTTAGCTTCTTCTTGTCCAATAACATATTCATCTAGTGTTTTTTTAATTTCTTCCGGTTTTGGAAGTGTATTTACTTCATCAATGGTATAACCGTTTTCTTCTTCTGCTATATAGTCTTCATCGATAATGTTCTTACATAAAGAAATACACTCATCACAGATATATACTCCTGGTCCTGCTACCACGCGTTTTACCGCTTCTTGTGATTTTCCACAAAAAGAGCATTTTATATTTCTTTCACTTGGATTTTTCGCCATTTTAAGTTCCATTCCTTTCACATTACATTTTTGTAATCTTATTCTTTGGTTTTTCTGTCCATAATTCCGTCAATTAGTCCATAGGTTAGTGCTTCTTCGGCTGTCATATAGTTATCTCTTTCTGTGTCTTTTTCGATGGTTTCTAAAGTTTGACCTGTGCGTTCGCTTAAGATTTTGTTTAATTTTTCTCTGGTTCTTACCATGTGATCTGCATGAATTTTAATTTCAGTGGCTTGCCCAGAAATTCCATGTCCTCCAATTAATGGTTGGTGGATTAAAATTTCCGCATTTGGAAGAGCAAAACGTTTTCCTTTTTCCCCACAGGCAAGTAATACTGCTCCCATACTTGCTGCCATTCCAACACAAATGGTAGAAACTGGACATTTGATGTAATTCATCGTATCTACAATTGCCATACCATCGGTAATAGAACCTCCTGGTGAGTTAATGTATAAAAAGATTTCTTTGTCTGGGTCTTCCGATTCTAAGAATAAAAGTTGTGCAATGACTAAGCTTGCTGATGTTGGATTTACATCTTCTCCCATAAAGATAATTCTGTCTTTTAATAGTCTTGAGAAAATATCGTAAGATCTTTCTCCTTTATTGGTTTGTTCAATTACATATGGTACTAAACTGTTTTTTTCTACCATAACATTTTCCTCCTTATTTATTTTTTATCCCCTTGTATTCTTTTGGTTTTTCGCCTATTTGGATCGACACAAGGCCGACCCCTACCATTTTATTTTATTTTTGCATTTTCTACTAGGAATTCTACTACTTTTTCGTTTTTCATGGATTCTTCTATGTATTTCATGAATCCTTCGTTTTCTTTTAGTTCTTCTTCTTTTTTGCCGTATAATTCTGCCATTTCTTTTACTTTTGCATCAACTGCTTCTTTGTCTGGTTCGATTTTTTCTTCTTTGATAATGGCTTCTAATACTAAACGATTTTTAACTGATGTGGTTGCTTGTTCTTCGTATTCTTTTCGAAAATCTTCCATCGTTTTTCCAAGCATTTGTAAGTATTGTTCTAGTTTCATTCCTTGGTACATAAGTCTTTGTTCAATTTCTTTTGTCATGTTATCGATTTCTGTTTCAATCATACCAGATGGAATGTCTAATTTCACATTATCACAAACTGCTTTTACAACTGCATCTTCGGTTTCGTATTTTGCTTTTTTCTTATTTTCTTCTTCTAGCTTATCTTGAATGCTTTTCTTTAATTCTTTTAAGGTGTCAAATTCACTGACATCTTTTGCAAATTCGTCATCAAGTGCTGGTAATTCTTTTTTCTTAATTTCATGTAATTTTACTTTGAAGGTTGCGTCTTTTCCTTTTAATTCTTCAGAGAAGTAGTCTTCTGGGAATTTTACATTAATGTCTTTTTCTTCTTCTGTCTTCATTCCAATAATTTGGTCTTCAAATCCCGGAATAAAAGTATTGCTTCCAATAGTTAATTCATGGTTGTCGGCTTTTCCCCCTTCAAATGGTTTTCCATCAACAAATCCTTCAAAATCAATAACAGTAATATCATCTTTTTGTACTTCCCTATCTTCTACGGTTACTAATCTTGCATTTTTTTCTTGCATATGTCCTAATTCGTGTTCAATATCACCATCGGATACATTATACTCTACTTTTTTAATTTCTATACCTTTATATTTTCCAAGTTTCACTTCTGGCTTTGTTTGAACAATTGCAGTAAAAATTAAATCTTGTCCTTTTCCAATTTGTTTTACATCAATATCTGGACGACTAACTGCTTCAATATTATTTTCTTTTAATTCTTTTTCATATTCCTCTGGTACTACTTCATTAAACGTATCTTCATAAAAGATCTCATCACCATAGTATTTTTCTACAATTTGCATTGGTGCTTTTCCTTTACGAAATCCTGGAATATTAAAATATTTTGCACTTTTTAAATATACCTTTTTCATCGCTTCATCAAATTTTGCAGCTTCAATGGTAAACTCTAATTTTACTTCATCTTTTTTGTCTGTTTTTTCAATTTTTATACTCATTTTTTTCATCCTTTCAATTTTTAAAAATTAGCTTTTATATTATATCATGTTTTTCTAAGATTGCAAGCCTTTAAGATTAATTTCGTGAAAGAAAAGGAACGATAGAAATGATGTTGCTGAAAAAGTAGCCCAAAATTAGCTCTCAAAAATCGTAAACTAGAAATTTTTTTCTAATTCACGATTTTTCTTATAAATAGTAAAAAAGTATAAAATATATCCATATATCTACCCATTATTTTCTATTTTTTCTTTCTTTAACTTAATTATTCGTTTTATATTATTATCTTCACAATACTCTATATTTTCTTTTTCAGAATATGCACCATCACCAATAACAGCCTCAACTTCAATACCATTTGCTTGAGATTTTTCAACTAATTTTCGTAACTCTTTTCCATCATGTTTCTCTCCTGATGTTATTATTGTTGCTGTTATTATTGTTGCTGTTATTATTCTTTCTGATGTCATTGCAATATGCGTTTTATACCAAAAGAAAGATGTATCAGCTGTTTTTGTGTCCAACTTTTACATCTTTATCTTTTGAGTACTCAATTTCTCTTCTAAAGCTATTTCTACTGTTTTAGCTATTAATTTATCCATTAAATTTGTTGATGTTTCTTCTTGATTTTCTTTATTACTTAATCTTTCTCTTCTAAACACTGTTCACAAACTTGGAGCAATTAAATTAACTTCTTCTGGCAAGTAATCCAGAAAATATTTGAATAACATATCTGTTTTAGTTCTTGCTATCAAATCTCTATCTGATAATTTGTAGTAATTTTTAAGTAGAAGATATCTAAACATTCTTATTACATCTTCAGCATTTTTCCCATTGTTGAAGAATATTTATCTTTTAATTCATCATAAACAAAAGAGAAATCAAACATATCTTTTAGTTGTCTACAAAAGTTATCTTTTTCTATCAATACATCAAAAAGTGATGCATGTGAACTTAAACAAAAACTCAATTGATTATTTTCTTTTAACACAGTTATATCAGCCCTTTCAACTGTATCGATCATATCACATTAACCTATCAAAACATACAAAAATCGTGAATTAGAAATTTTTTTCTAGTTCACGATTTTTGAGAGCTAATTTTGGACTACTTTTTCAGCAACCTCCCGAAAGGTTCTGCTATTTTTTATTCTAACATAATTACTTATTTGAATGATTTAATGATTTTATCAAATTTTTCACTAACTGCATCTTTGTCTGCTTCTGAAGATGCTAATGTTAATACATATGCTTTGTTATCTTTTTTAATTAAGATTTGTGTAAGTGCCATTGTTTGACCTTGGCTAGATGCAACATAATCTAATTTTGCAGCTTTTCTACCATTTAAATTAATGTATTCTACATTAATATTATCGTCTTTAATTGTCATTTGTGATTTAATTCCTGGAAGTGATGCTTCTACATATCCTTCAAAAGTTAATGCACTTGGGAAATTGTCAGATACTAAGTTGAAACTTGCTCCTGTTACATCTGGATCCATAAACATTGGTTGGGTTGATTTTCCAATTGATTTGTAGTTTGATGGATATTTTAATTCTACTCCAGCCATTTCGGTAAATGTTGTGTAATCTGATGTTTCTTCTTCTGTATAAACAGCTAAACCTTCTAATTCATCTTTCTTTTGTTCTTCCCCTTGTTGTCCACATCCTGTTAAAAGCATTACTGCAATTAGCATAATAACTGCTAATAAACCTAATTTTGTTAATTTTTTCATTTCTTTCTCCCCTTACTTAAAATTTTTATTTATATTTAAACTCTATTACTAGAGCCAAATACCTCTTTTATTTTGTGCTGTACCGTTTTTTTAATTTCTTCCCTTGCTGGTTGTAAATATTTTCTTGGGTCAAATGTACTTGGTTCTTCGGCAAACACTTTTCGAATTTGTGCTGTCATGGCAAGCCTTAAATCGGTATCTACATTAATTTTGGATACTCCATTTTTACTTGCTTCGTGAAGCATTTCATCTGGAACGCCCTTTGCTCCTGGAATATCTGCTCCATACTTATTACACATTTCTACTAATTCTGGTATTACGGTAGATGCTCCATGTAGTACAATTGGCGTATTAGGAATTAACTCTTTAATTTTTGCCAGTATGTCAAAACGCAATTTTGCTTCTCCTTTAAATTTGTAAGCTCCATGGCTTGTTCCAATCGCAATGGCTAAGGAATCACAGCCAGTTCTTTCTACAAATTCTTTGGCTTGTTCTGGATCGGTATACATAGCATCCTCTGCGGCTACATTTACATCATCCTCAATTCCTGCTAATTTTCCAAGTTCTGCTTCTACTACGACTCCATGTGCATGTGCATAGTCTACTACTTGCTTCGTAAGTGCAATATTTTCTTCAAAATCATATTTTGAACCATCAATCATCACTGAGGTAAATCCTGCATCAATACACATCTTGCAAGTTTCAAAGTCTGGTCCATGGTCTAAGTGAAGTGCAACTGGAATATCTGGTGCTTCTTCTACTGCTGCCTCAATCATTTTCATTAAGTAGTTCACCCTTGCATATTTAATGGCTCCTGAAGATGCTTGTAAAATCACTGGAGATTTCTCTTCCTTGGCTGCATCCATAATTCCTTGTATAATTTCCATATTGTTTACATTAAAAGCACCAATGGCATAATGTTCTTTTATCGATTTTTCAAACATTGCCTTTGTTGTTACAAGTGGCATAAATTTTCCCTCCTTTTCTTTTGAAATTCTGTTCATAATGTATTTTATTGCTAAATTTGTATTCTGTCAAGACTCTATTCCATAATGTCATAAAAATTTTTAAAAACATATCCCTTTTCTCTTAAGTAGGCAATAATTTCTGGTAATACCTCATAAGTTAAAATTTTATCTCCTGCATCATGCATTAATATAACAACCGTTGTTTTTTCTCCTACCGTTTCTATCATGTTTTGTAATAAGGCTTCTTTGGTTTTGGCTCCTGCTGAATCATTGGTTAATGCATTCCAATCAATGTAACCAATTTGATTTTCTTCAAGTATTGGCTTTGCTTCTTCCTTTATTTTTTTATATTTTCCACCCGTCGAACCACCTGGAAAACGGAATAAATGCCCTTCATACTCTAATCCTATGGCATTTTGTATAGCTTGCCTTGTTTTATTATATTCTTCTAATATGGCTTCTATGCTACTATAAATTTGTGGATATACATGCGAGTAACCATGGTTTGCAATATAATGTCCTTCTTCATATTCTCTTCTTACTATACTAGGGTTTAACTCCACCCTAGAGCCAAGAAGAAAAAATGTTGCTTTTATGTTTTCCTGTTTTAATAGGTCTAAAATAAGTGGTGTAACAGTTTTGGATGGTCCATCATCAAAAGTTAAATAGACTGCCTTTTCTCCAGAATGATAAATATTATTTAACCTTGCTTTTGCCTCCTCTGAGTACATTGGTAAGAAATTAACAACTGCTATATGCTTCTGTTTTTGTTTTGTTTCTTCTGGTACCATAATCGAAGTATCTGTTTGAATTGTATTATCATTTTCTACGGATTGTCCATGAATTTTAGCAAAATAGAAAATAGCAATACAAACCAAAGCTATTACAATAATAGCTATACTAACAGCAATTATCATTTTTTTCTTGTTCATCTTTGGCTTTTCTACTTCCATTAGCCCGTATATCATTTTTTGTCCCCTTTTCTTATTTTTTGTCACTTGCAAAACTATTATACACTAAAAAAAGAAGTTTTAATAGTATTTTTGTTAATTTTATTTATACCTATTAACAACTTTCCATTCTTTAAAGACATTATTCTAATTTAAGCTCTTCAATAAGGCATACCACAATAATGGTACAAACCATGGAAGAAGCAGTAAAACAAGCAAAAACATTAACAAAACAAGAAAGCATTTGTTTACTATCACCAGTAGCCTCTAGTTATGGGTATTTTAAAAACTTCCAAGAACGAGGAAGAATTTTTAAGGAATTGGTGAAAAAGGAAGAAATAGAAGAATGAGTAATGATAGAATACCATATAATAAGATTATATAGAAAAAATTTAAAACTTTTATGGAGTTGTGTTTGTAAAGCATAACTCTATTTTTCTTTTAACGGAATTGAAAAAATCGTTTAAGGACAAAACAGAAAAAGTGGAAACACTCTCTTGACAATAATTAAGTCTAATAGTAAGATAGAGACATAAATAAATGTGTACATTGACAATTAAATAAAAGAAAGTATTTACAATGCTATTGTTGTTTAAAGAAAAATAGGAGACAATGTGCATATTTATGAAAAAAATGTAAACAATAGAAAAAATGTGCCAGTAGGGGCTCGCGTATTATGCAACCCAAGATGTAGAAAAAATCAATAATTAAAGGGTTGCACGGGTGTGCACCCCCTACTGGCAAAAAAATAAAAATAGGAGGCAAAAGAAAAAATATGAATAAAAGAGAAAAAACATATCAAAACAAGGCAGGTATCACATTGGTGGCACTCGTAATCACCATTATCGTGCTATTAATCTTAGCAGGAATCACCATTAACCTAACCGTAGGACAAAGAGGAATTTTAACAAGAGCCCAAGAAGCAGGAAGAAACTACCAAGAAGCAGCGAAAAAAGAAGAGGAAGATTTAGCAAAATTTTTAGGAGAAGCAGATAATATCATAGCGGGAATAAATACACCTACTACACCAAGTGGAGATAACTATACAATGGTAGATGGAGTACCAGTACCAAAAGGCTTTGAACATACAGAAGGAACAAAGGATACAGGCTTTGTAATACGAGACAATAGTGGAACTGAGACGAATGGAAATGAATTTGTATGGGTGCCATGTACCGAAGATGGAGCAGGACGGAAGTATT